>CAWFIB010000026.1:0-159867 GCA_963815775.1 uncultured Acidobacteriaceae bacterium
CTATGTTGGCAACAACCCGCTCAGCAATGTAGATCCGCTGGGGCTGTACCTGAGTGCACCGACCTATCGATGGGACTTGTGGTGGAACGCCTGGGGAGGTCTTCGTCAACCGCTTGCAGGCCTGTTGGCCTGGGAACACCAGATCGAACCGCCTGACCGCGCCGCACGCAGTAACGGTGTGCCGTCCATTCCACCCGGGCCTAAGCCGCCAGCAATGAATCCCCCTAAGCCGCCTTCGAACTTGGCCCCAAGGCTATGCTCAGGATCAGCTCGTGTACTACAGGGGAACCCGGATACAGTAGGTAAAACGGGCGGCTTCGGCAGTACCGTACAAGCAAACTCTGCTGCGGTGATTCCTGCTCAATGGGGTGGAGCAAAGAATCTCAGGGGTTCGCTTCTCCTCATTGGTGGCACTGCTGGTACAGGAAATGCGGCACAGACATTCCATGGAATCTCCGATACCGTCGGAAGTACTGACGTGCCTGATGTTCAAACGTATCTCCAGAATAAGTATCCCAATGCTGTGATTCTAGAGCTTGTTAACGGACAGGACTCCACGGCATTCAATCCGCAAGATGTCATCGTTGATATCAATCTGCACGTACCTCCGGAAATTTCGTGCCCGAGTTTCACAACGGAGACCGGGAGGGCATGGTGAAGGCACTCTCAGTACTACTGTTCCTGACAGTTCTCGCCCACGCTGATGAAGGTGCGTTTGCAGCAAAAGCTACTGAAGTGTGGGACAACTACTCGAAGCCAATAACTGTGCCTGCACCCGACGGCAAGAATGCTGTCACAGCCGAGTATGTGCCTAGCGGCGAGAACAAACACCTGATTCTGAGATTTAAAGACGCCGGTGAAGGGACTTCACTCGATATCGGGTGGGGAATCGGCGCGGAGCTGCTATGGTCTCCCGATTCTAAGGCGTTAGCAGTGACGACCAGCAACGGTGGGCGAAATGGGATATTCGACACTTATGTAATCTTGTTGGATCAGGGACACGTAAAGAAAAGCAACTTAACTCCACTCATCCGGAAGACTTTCGGTCATCCTGTTGCATGCGCATACCCTGAGCCGCCGAACGTCGCTGCCGTCAGCTGGCCATCTAACGGCAATCTCTTGGTTGCTGCTCAGATCGTAAACCATAGCATCTGCGACAGCTTTGGGACATTCGTCCTATACGAGGTTGACGTAGCAAAGGGAGCCATCGTCAAGGAATACGATCAGCTACAGGCAAAGCAGCTTTTTTCCCCGAGTCTTGGAAACTTTCTGCTGCATGCACGCGATATCTGCATCAGCGATCCAAAGAAGTGTGAGGTTCCTGCGAACCATACCAGTTCCAATGCAATGCATAAGTAGCTCGAATGTGCTCGCGCTGGTTGAGAACCGGTTCTTGAAGAAGTGTGAGAGTGGTTGCGGTGGTGTGAGAGGTGAGAGAGAGTGATACGTCACCCCCGAATGGGTGCCGTAGAGTAACGCAGGTTGCGGCAGGCGAACCTGTTTAGAAGAAAGAAACTTAGGACGAGCAAGGCCGAGCGGGTTACCATATAGGAACTTCGAACTCCTCTGCGGTAACTCGCTGAATTTTTTCGGGGTCCCATGTTGTCGCAGTCGCAGTTGCGGTTTCCTTCCTGGAGTTCTCTTCTCCCTGGCGGTGTTGTGTGGTAAAGCCGCCGCTTCGCACCAAGTCTCTCGGAACCAAAGTCAGCGACGGTGAATAGGCGCGGCTGGAGGCGCTAGCTTCCGCGCGCGGGCAAACTCTCAGCGAGTGGATGCGCACGGTTGTGTTGGAGCAGATCGCCACTCCCGACGGCCACGGCCATACCGCTGCCGAGCAGACCTTGCTGGCCGAGGTCGTGGGCTTGCGCACGATCTTGCTGAACCTGTTCTTCAAGCTGGCCTGATTAGATAACCGTGTCGGCTCCATGCCGGCTGGTGGCCCGGGTAGCAGAAATTAAAGTGGGCGTGCCCCAGGTTCGGCCTTCGGTTGGCCTAACCTGGGTTTCAGTTATGACGGCATGGGGAATGTAACGAACGACGGCTCGCACACCTACAGCTACGATGCTGAGAGAAGGCCGACCGGGATCGATAAGAGTGGCAACAACGGCACCGTGATCTACTATGACGCCTTCGGAAGAGCGGTTACAATCAATACGAATGGCACGTACACGCAGATTCTGTACGACCCGAATGGGGGCAGGTTTGCGTTGATGAGTGGCCAGTCGGTGCAACATTATTACCTGCCGCTGGTGGCGGGCGTGCAGGCGGTGTACGACTCTACCGGACTGAAGTACTATCGGCACGCAGACTGGTTGGGCTCCTCGCGCTTGCAAATCGACGCAAGCGGGAACCTTCTCGGCGGGATGGCCTATGCGCCGTATGGCGAGACCTATGATCAGACGGGAAGCCCGGAGCGCGTCTTCACCGGGCAGACGCAGGATGTGATCAAAGGGACGACAGGGATTTACGACTTCCTGTTCCGCCAGCAGGCGTCGAACCAGGGCCGCTGGCTGGTGCCCGATCCGGCAGGCCTGGCCGCCGTCGATCTCACCAACCCCCAGACCTGGAACCGTTATGCCTACGTGGGCAACAACCCGCTCAGCAGGGTTGACCCGCTAGGGCTGAGGGATTGCCTTGATATTAACGGCAATGTCCAGACGAACTGTACAGATGATCTACAAAACTATAACGATCGATCGCAGCCGCCCGCAAGGACAGGCGCTTCTGGGGGCAATGGCACACAAGAACCGATAGCCGTGTACTGGGGAGGTATTGGGCCTGCCCCTGCACAACCCGGGGGGCTGAATCCCTATCTGTTCAAGAATGGCAAATGGCAGTGCACCAGGACCGCAAATGGTGGTTGGCAATGCACCGGATTGCAGCCGCCCCCCACACCGAACCCACAACCGATTGATTGCACAAAACAGCCGTGTTTCCGCGGACCTGAAGAGGTAAAAATCAGCGCCGTGCACACACCTAACCCAAGTGCAATTGAGTGCGTTATTGATCCAGGAGACGCGGTTCCGACGAACACGGGTGATCCTGGCCATGAAGCCGAGTTCAGACCGGATCCCATGGCAGACCCGCAAGGGGCAACAGTCGCTGATTTTTTGGCGATGATTGTTGGGTATGTCGCGGACGCACTTCATTGCTGGTCGTACAAGTTTTGATGGGTGGGTAAGATCGTTATACTAAGAAGCCATTCGCGGTTGCTCTTGGTATTTATTCGAGAGTGGATTCTCGCGACACTCGGGGCTGGCGTGACAGTCGGGCTGTTTGTTTACCTACCCTTCATTCATTCAGTCCTGAGCCCTACTTGCCGCACCAGGCTAGTTCTCCAGCCTTACTATCCTCTTCCAGTCATTGCTGCGCTCATAGGAGGTGCGCTTAGTCGCTGGAAGTATAGAACTGACACATCGTACTGGGTTTGGTTACCTTCAGCGCTGTATACCGCTTATGAAGTATCGGCCTGGGCAAGACTCCAGGGTGACAGTCTTGCAACCTCGCTTCTACATTTCTTCGGTCCTGAATGTGCTTACCCAAGTTGTCGGGAGCAGCTACAAAGCACAATATATCTATACATGACTCTGGCTTATGCAGCCGGAGCTCTTCTATTGCATCTCGTGCGGGAGAAGAGCTACTTTCGTCAGATGAAGGTCAATGGAAGTTGATGCGGACTAACGCAAGAAGTTTCGGAAGGCAACGCGACGATCCAATGTCGAGAGACGTTGCCGCACGACAAAGGAATACGGTCTGGCCGGATACTCTCAGAAACGGCATTCGCTTCGATCAGTTTCTATGGCACGGTTCACCTCAGACGACTCGTGTACAGAGGGTAGGAATGTGTCTCTTCGGTGCGGTGTTCGTGATCTTCAGTTGTCTTTGGGCATACCTAGCTTATGCCAAGTTCTGGCCCTTGCTAGGGTACATGATACTCTGCGGCTACATCGGCTTCCGGTTGCTTCGGAATGCCTTTCGGCGCTACACCGTCACCAGTAGACATCGCAGCGATCCAGAGAAGCAGGGAGGTTGAGAGAGCGAGAGTCGCAGTAGGGACGGCCATTGCTAACCGCCCCCGCACAGATAAGACTCCGGTACAGCTCGCGATGGCGCTGTGCCGGATGTGGCCTTCCGCATCGTGTCAATGCGTCGGCGTCTTGGAGTTTGGGGTATTTCGCGGCTCGTTCTCCTTGGCCCGCCGTTCCTCATGTCAACGCTTCGTATCTGGCCTTGCGGCCAGGTCCGCATGACTCGGAGCCGGTGTGGGTCGCTAATCCTTTACCGTACGACTCTTGCATTCGCTACATCTCGCCGGCTTTTGTTGGCGCTTCGACACGACACCCCCGAATGGGAGCTGTGCGGTAACTTCCAGTTACCGCACAGGAACTTGTTGAAGGCGAGCAGCTAAAGGAAAAATCTGTTCCCTCCGGTTGCCGTCCGGCAACCACGAAGTTAGCGCCAGCGAACTTGTTGATTTTTATAACCTGCCTGCCATTCTGTGGCTTCTAATCCAGGATAGGAAGAAATCCAATGGTGAAGCCTCCGCTGCGCACGAAATCCATCGGCACCAAAGTCAGCGAGCAAGAATACGCGCAGCTGGAAGCGGCGGCGCGGACGCGTGGTCTGACGCTGGGGGAGTGGTGCCGCGAGGTCATGCTGGCCAGCGCCAACGGGCAGCCGCCGAAGGCTCAGACGGGGGTTGCCGAAGCGCAGGCTCTCATGGCCGAACTGGTGGCGCTGCGGACCATCCTGTTGAACCTGCACTTCCGGATAGCCAAGGGCGAGCCGATCACGGCAGAGGCCATGCAAGAAATCATCGACCGGGCAGACGCGGGCAAGATGAGGAACGCACGGGAACGGCTGGAGCAGGCCGCGAAAAAAAATCCTGCGGAGGGGTGAGACTTTCCCCTTGCTGGTGGTTCCATATGTAAGCAGGGAGTGCCTTCGGGCAAAGCTGTATCGATGTGGGGACGAACGCAGTATCGGGGCTGGCCGACGAGGTGGCCGGTCGGGAGTCTGGGAGCGCTGTTGCTAGCGGTCGTCGTGGGCATCGGCATCTTCACCGTGCAGAACGGGGTGATGTGGACGCCGTTGCAGCGCTGGTACTGGGGTCAATATCTGAACACGGAAATCTTCCCGACGCGGGCGACGAGTCCACACGGCAACTATCGCCTGCTGGCGAAAGTGGACCGGCACGGGCAGCAGCGCATGGCCGTCGATGCCGACGTGGTGCCCACGCGAACTCTAGGGCGGCAACTGATTCCGTTTGCGCTTTCCGCGCAGGCCCGGCAAGCGGGAGCGGTTGAGCTGGTGGTGGACACAGTTCGCCGGGTGCCCCACTCATTCCATCGGTTGGAATGAGTGGGATTCACGAAGCTGGAACCTCCAGGGACAAGGATTGACTTCTACGAGTCCTTTCTCACCATGGAGATAAGCGCGAAAACTACTCCAATCCCACTCTTCGGGAGTCGCGACCAGTCCCCGCTTCACTGGATTGCGATGCATATATCGCAGCTTCTCAACCCGCTTCTTCTCGGTACAAACATTGAAGTCGTAGAAACGCTTCTGCCAGACTCGATCCATCCATGCTTCGCGCTGGCGCAGGAGCCGGGTAAAGCGTTCTTTGACTACCTTCATGACCACCGACGGGTCACCAACCGTGGGCATGATCATCAGCAGATGAACGTGTTCCGGCATGACAACGTATCCCAGAAGCGCGAAGCCGTAGCGCCGGCGGGCGGGTTCCAGGACGCGGAGAAATAGATCGCGGCGCGGCGCCGTTCCCAGATGTGGCATCCGCCGATAACAACTGAAGGTGATGAAGTGAATCGACCCTTCGAGATAATAGCGCTTGGGACCTGCTGTCATATCGTGAGACTATGCGGCTGTGGGATGGAGGTCTGTGATTTCGCAGCGTCAACCGTGTGATATCCCACTCATTCCAACCGATGGAATGAGTGGGGCACCCGGCGTCCCTAACATCGTGAACAGACAGATTGAGAGATGTGAGGCCATGTTGAACATAACCCGACGCACAGCGCTGACAATAACTGCACTGCTTGCCTTCTTGGGATATGCAGGCGCAGCGAGCTTCTACTCGGGGTTGATTGGCTTGTATCCTGGGAACCAGTGGATCTGCCCCGTTTGCATTCACATAACTTCCTCTGGTGATCTACTCAGCAAGTTTGTGCGACGTACCATCGCGTTTGGGACAGTGAACGCACTGTTGTTTATCTGTGCGGGATGGCTCCTTATCGTACTGTATCGAGCGGCTCGGAGGCTGATTTCGAAATCAACCACTGCACAGATTCGCTAGGACCGGATGTCAAAGGAAGGTGGCAGATGTGAGATGTGAGAGAGACACGTCACCCCCGAATGGGTGCCGTAGAGTAACGCAGGTTGCGGCAGGCGAACCTGTTTAGAAGAAAGAAACTTAGGACGAGCAAGGCCGAGCGGGTTACCATATAGGAACTTCGAACTCCTCTGCGGTAACTCGCTGAATTTTTTCGGGGTCCCATGTTGTCGCAGTCGCAGTTGCGGTTTCCTTCCTGGAGTTCTCTTCTCCCTGGCGGTGTTGTGTGGTAAAGCCGCCGCTTCGCACCAAGTCTCTCGGAACCAAAGTCAGCGACGGTGAATAGGCGCGGCTGGAGGCGCTAGCTTCCGCGCGCGGGCAAACTCTCAGCGAGTGGATGCGCACGGTTGTGTTGGAGCAGATCGCCACTCCCGACGGCCACGGCCATACCGCTGCCGAGCAGACCTTGCTGGCCGAGGTCGTGGGCTTGCGCACGATCTTGCTGAACCTGTTCTTCAAGCTGGCCAATGGGGAGCGAATCACAGCGGAAGAGATGCGGGCGGTGATCGA
This sequence comes from uncultured Acidobacteriaceae bacterium, assembly GCA_963815775.1. Taxonomy (GTDB): domain Bacteria; phylum Acidobacteriota; class Terriglobia; order Terriglobales; family Acidobacteriaceae; genus CAVVDY01. The sequence goes on from CAWFIB010000026.1 coordinate 6,863, forward strand.
GCGTGCCGACGCGGACAAACTCAAGAAGGCCCAGGCACGGCTGGAGCAGGCGGCAGGTAGTGGGGTGAGGGGGTGAGTCGGTTGTTGGGTCGCGGAGAGTATCGAGGTTGGCCGACGAGGTGGCCGGTCGGGAGTCTGGGAGCGCTGTTGCTAGCGGTCGTCGCAGGCATCGGCATCTTCACCGTGCAGAACGGGGTGATGTGGACGCCGTTGCAGCGCTGGTACTGGGGGCAATACCTGAACACGGAGGTGTTCCCGACACGGCCCAGCGATCCGCACGGCCACTATCGCCTGCTGGCGAAGGTGGACCGGCACGGGCAGCAGCGCATGGCCGTCGAAGCCGACGTGGTGCCCACGCGAACTCTGGGGCGGCAACTGATCCCGTTTGAGCTGTCGCCGCAGGCGCGGCAAGCGGGAGCGGTCGAGCTGGTGGTGGACACGGTGCGCTACCCGAGCCAGCAAATGCACGCGATGCTCTCGGAGTGGATTTATGAGCATCAATCGCCCAACGACCTGATGCGACCGGCCTGGATGGGCGCGCTGGGCGTGTTCGTGCTGGGGCTGGTGCTGGCGAATCGCGCGCGCCTGCACATGCTGGAGCACGGGCGCAGGCTGAAGGGTCCGCAGATGGTCACGGTGAAGGAGTTCAACCGCTGGAGCCGAGCCGATGGCATCGGCTTCGTGACCACCGAGCGAAAGCCGGGTGCCCCACTCATTCCATCGGTTGGAATGAGTGGGATTCACGAAGCTGGAACCTCCAGGGACAAGGATTGACTTCTACGAGTCCTTTCTCACCATGGAGATAAGCGCGAAAACTACTCCAATCCCACTCTTCGGGAGTCGCGACCAGTCCCCGCTTCACTGGATTGCGATGCATGTATCGCAGCTTCTCAACCCGCTTCTTCTCGGTACAAACATTGAAGTCGTAGAAACGCTTCTGCCAGACCCGATCCATCCATGCATCGCGCTGGCGGAGGAGCCGGGTAAAGCGTTCTTTGACTACCTTCATGACCACCGACGGGTCACCAACCGTGGGCATGATCATCAGCAGATGAACGTGTTCCGGCATGACAACGTATCCCAGAAGCGCGAAGCCGTAGCGCCGGCAGGCGGGTTCCAGGACGCGGAGAAATAGATCGCGGCGCGGCGCCGTTCCCAGATGTGGCATCCGCCGATAACAACTGAAGGTGATGAAGTGAATCGACCCTTCGAGATAATAGCGCTTGGGACCTGCTGTCATATCGTGAGACTATGCGGCTGTGGGATAGGAGGTCTGCGATTTCGCAGCGTCAACCGTGTGATATCCCACTCATTCCAACCGATGGAATGAGTGGGGCACCCGGCAGGACATACAGCTTTCCTATCCCATAATTGCCAAACGAAGGCAATTATGGGCCACCCGACGGTTATCTAATCAGGCATCATTCCGCAGATGAGAGTAAGAGAAAAATCCGGCCCAACCAACCAAAGGTTGGACGGGGCACCCCGGGCCACCCGCCCATGAGCGAGCACACAGATTTCACTTGCGCCTACGGAGTATCAGGACCAGCGCGAAAATTGCCATAATCCCGACTACCCATACCCAACCTGAATTCCAGCCGTACATCCTCATGTTATAACCGTTCATAAAGCATCCTCCGAAGGTACAGCCTGCGACAATGGCGCAGCATCAGGCTCATTGGCTCCGATTGTTCACTATAAAGAGTTCAGCCTAGCCGCAGCAGCCATGGCCACTCTTCGGCGCCGCAGCGGACTTGCCCAGATATTGCGCCGGGCTAAGATCAAACTTCTCCTTGCATTTGGAGCCGCAAAAGTAATAGGTTTGGCCCCTGTATATGGTGGTCTGTTCGGCGGCTTCAGCCGTTTCTATTTCCATGCAACATACAGGGTCTTTCACAACAGTGGTGCTACTCATAAGATTCTCCGTGGCTTTGTAAACCCGGTTGATTACATCGCAATACTGCCGGGGCGCCTTCCGCTATCAGCGCATTTCCATCCCTGACGTTTCTTTCTGTATCTCCATCATTCGATCCTGCATTTCCTTCATCTCTTGTGCAGAGACTTTTCCACTAGCCATGGCCGTGGACATTTCCAGCATCTGATGCGACATATCCTTCATGACACTGGACATCCTTTTCATCTTGTCTGGCGGCACGTCCTTCATCATGACTGACATCTTGCCCATCATCGCGGACATCTGATTTGACATGCCCATCATGCCGCCCATCATCTGACCGTGCTCCATCATGCCGCCGTGTTGGCTCATTTGGCCATTAGGCATGCTTCTCCCCTGACCATTCATCATTCCGCCGTTCGCTTGGGCCAGAGCGAACGATCCGCTGAGCAGCAGAACAAGAAAGCTGATTCCAGTTATTGTCTTCGTCATGACGTTGGATCTCCTTGGTGTGTGAATCCGGACTGATTGAGTCCCAGGGGTGAGCTGGACCTTCACGAGCGCATTGTCACCTGCCATGAAAACCTGGCTTGCAGGCGGCACTATTTGGGATGTTTGCAGGGTGTAGGCAACTACGTCTGGTCAGTACTGCACAGTTGGTGCCCTTTCAAAACCGGTTTAGGAGGGCCAAAGTTGTCGCCCGTGCGGCGGCCGGGTAGGCTGGGGGTGGAAGGGACGATGAAGCGCATTCTTCTTTCGTGGAGCAGCGGCAAAGATAGTGCATGGGCATTACACGTTCTCCGCCGACAGGGTGAGTATGAAGTTGCCGGGCTGCTGACCACGTTTAATGAAGCAGCCGACCGTGCAGCGATGCACGGCGTGCGGCGCGAACTGGTCGAACGACAAGCCGAGGCCGCGGGTCTGCCGCTTTGGAGTGTCCCGCTGCCGTGGCCTTGTTCGAACCAGCAGTACGAAAGGCTTATGGCTGAGACTTGTGCCAGGGCCGTGGCGGCTGGAATCGAAGGCATCGCATTTGGCGACCTGTTTTTGGAAGATGTGCGCGCCTACCGGGAAAAACAACTGGAAGAGACCGGCCTGGAGCCGATATTTCCATTATGGAAGCAGCCCACGCGGGAGCTTGCCAAGGCGATGATCGCTTCCGGCTTGCGGGCAAAATTGACCTGCATTGACACCGCACAACTCGACGCTTCCTTTGCAGGACGCGACTTTGATACGAAGCTGCTTGGCGATCTGCCGGATGGAGTCGACCCTTGCGGCGAGAGAGGCGAGTTTCACACCTTTGTATATGCGGGCCCCATGCTCAGCGAAGATATTCCGGTATCGGTCGGGGAGAGGGTGGTGCGGGAGCAATTTGTTTTTGCGGATCTGTACGCTTCACCCGGACTTTTCCGACAGATGGGCACCCGCTGCTTGGATGAGCCGAGTAAGACCTGTCGCCCCTATGGGGCTCGTGACTTATGAAACCGGCCTACCCAGCACTCCGGCCAAAAGAAGGCTTCCGTGCTGGGCTAAGCTATTTCGTCCCGCAAGCGGGACTGGCGCATTCGGAAGTGATCTACACCGGCAATGCTGAGAGTGGCAGGGAAGCTAACCGGCCGCAAGGCGAGTCCCACGCCGTCGCGCGAAATGTCCAATTTCAAAACATTGTTGTCTTCGCACGCCCGGGCGCTTGAAACGCGCGCGGTAGCGGAACTATGCTCGTTTTAATATCTACGCACGACCTCTCGTGCGCGTGCTTGAAGGAGAATAGAGATGCCCAGCATGCCGCACCTGCGCCGGATGGTTCCGGTGCTCGCCCTTACTGCTCTCATCAGTGTGCCGGCTTTGGCTCAGAAATACACGGCCCCGAGCATGCCGCAAGTGGGATCGGCCAACACTGTAACTGCCGATCCCGTGGTACCGCGCCCTGCAGGACAACCCTGCACGGTGCAGCTCTTCACCAATCTTGATTTCGCCGACTTCAATCCGAAATTCTTTTCCTACTCGCCGGACTGTGCGGGCCCGTGGGCGAAGGTGGTGTTGAACGCCGACTGGTCGGTGGATGCCGGCCGTCAGTTCGATCGCACGGCAGAGATTTGGATTGGCGGGACCAACGTTTATTTCGGCACCACCGCGGAGCCATCGAAAGACGTGGAGCGCTCATGGCACACGGAGGTTGACCTAACTGACTACAGTACGTTGCTCACCACCGCGCAAGATGGACGGGTGGATCTGGGGAACCTGGTGAACAACACCTATACCAGCCATCTGCATGGCAGCGCGTACATCCAGTTTTACCCCGTGGCCAAGCATCACCAACCGCCCGCGGTAGCCGACGTGGTGTTGCCGATGGCGGCGGATGCAACCGGCGGAACAGTTACGCTGAACACCGGCAGCGACCAACTGGCAAAGACTTTCGACCTGCCGACCAACGTGGAACGAGCGTATCTCGATGTCTTCGCGCAGAGCCAAAGCGGCGACGAATTCTGGTACACCTGCGCGCCGAACGATGTCTCGGGGGAACTCTATAACTGCGGCAACACCGCATTCCGCGAAGGCGAAGTTTCCATCGACGGCAAGCCTGCCGGTATCGCTCCGGTTTACCCATGGATTTACACCGGAGGTATCGATCCCTACCTGTGGCGTCCGATCCCGGGTATTCAGGCGCTGAACTTTGAACCGTACCGTGTCGATCTCACTCCGTTCGCGTCCATCCTGAGCGATGGCACGCAGCACACGGTGGCGGTCAGCGTGTACAACGCCAACGGGTACTTCTCTGCGACTGCAACTCTGCTGTTGTATCTCGATCACGGTTCGCAGAAGGTCACTGGAGCGCTACTGAAGGATACGCTCGGCGAGCCGGACCCGACGGTGAAGGAAAACATCCACACCAACGGCACCGCCTACTACGGAACGGTTTCGGTGTCATCGAAGCGTGGCTTCGCCGTATCGGGATACGTGAATACCTCGCACGGCAGGGTGCAGACCGACGTGGCGCAGAGTATCACCTTCTCGAACGCGCAGAAGTACAACGTCTATATCGATGGGACGGTGTATGACCAGACGGTGAAGCAAAATACCAGCATCGCCGCACAAACGAAGACCAGGTCGTCGGCAGGACTGGGGCTCGACAACAGGCTTAACGCCTGGCCGCTGACGCTGAATTATGCGTACAACCTTTACAGCGACAACTCGCAGAAACAGGTTGCGTCCATTACACAGGGGTTGAGCGAGAACCAGATCACCATTCAGAATGGATGGCCGGTTTACTTCAGCTCGATGGACGTGTCGGAAAATCCCGGCGATACACTGCTCATCGATCCGAACGGCGTGGCTACGCCGATGGACCAGACGAACAGCGAGCGATTTACTTACTTCGACTCGAACCGCACCTGCTGGGACCGTACGGTCAAAGCCAACGGCGGCACGCTGACCAGCTATAAGGATGGTTGCAGAAGGTAGGTTGTGGATCATGGAGGGTCCAGGTTAGCGTCCAGCCGAAGGACGCGAAGCTGGGGGCGCCAGGCAATGATGTCGCCGCCTCCGGGTGTCGTAACTTGAACTCCTTGATCTACCTGTGAAGTCACGGAAGAGAATCGGTTACAGAAGCACCTTCATCCCATCCTTTTTCCAACGGATGGAAAAAGGATGGGGCACCCAGCGGATAGGATGATTCCCAGATTCGATTAGGCCAACCGAAGGCCGAATCTTGGGCGCCAGGCCTAATAGATCTGCACCTCTTTATATCCACTAAATCTTGGGTCGCAGACCCCATTCGTCGGCTGCGTCGGCAGCGGCGGCACTTGCAATAGATGTGGAAAGCTGAAGTCGAAGAAACCGTTCACGGGATCGGCCATATCTTGCGTGGTCGCGTCGCGCTGCGTCAGAGGAGGCAGATTGTAACGGTCCTCGATCAGCTTCAGGATTGAGGTGTAGTCGGTCTTTAAGTGGATCACGGTTTGCGGCCTCGACCAAGGCGAGACTACAACCACAGGCACGCGGAACCCGGTGGTATTGAACAGTGCTTGAGTATCACCCGGTTTCAGGTCGGTGGGAGCTGTCAGATCGTCGGGCGGGGTGACCAGGATCGGGGGCACGTGGTCGAAGAGACCTCCGCCTTCGTCGTAGGTGAGGATGAATGCCGAATCCGGCCACGCAGCACTGTGGAACAAAGCGCTAATCATGTTGGCAACAACGGCCGACCCAGTCTGCACGTTGTTCAACGGATGCTCATCCAGTCCGGTGTAGGTAGCGCGCTCGATGAAAACTACCTGGGGCAGTAGCTGGTCCGCATCGGGGCTGGCGAGGTAGTCATAGAACTCCTGAATGTTGCGGACATTTCCCTGGATCCGCGGATCGTTCCAATCTGCCCATTGCGCCAGGAACACACTATTGTCCTGGTAATAGTAGCGCCAGGTGATTCCCGCGTCGGTCAGCGCGCGGAAAATCGTCGGCCGCTGCCAGGCCGGATCGCTTGGATCCGAAGGCGAGAACGCGTGACCGTACGATGTTCCAGCGAAGAGATACATGCGACTCGGCACCGTAGCGGCCGTCACTGGAGAGTACCAGTTGTCATCGGTGGTGAACTGTGTCGCCAGTTCATAGTAGAACGGCAAATCCGTCTGATCGTAAATTCCTAGCGGGCGCGTCCGCGTAGGATCGTCTTGCTCCGACGAGGTGGAGTAGAGAAAGTCATCCATGAGGAACGTCGAGTTCTGTGTGATGTTCAACCAATCCCTGCCCACCAGATCCATGTCAAAGTGACTCAGATCCCACCCGGGAGGCATGTTGTCGGTACACTCGGTGCGGGCGTGAAAAAGCGGGAAACATTGGCTGTCCGGATTGCATAACTGGAAATCCGGAGGCAGGGTGTGAAGATCGTTCACGTCGCTCAGCTGCGCGCCCTGGATGGGTGGCTGGTGGTTGACACGATACTCGGCCAACTCACCGAAGTAGTTATCGAAGCTGCGATTCTCCTGGAGCATGAAGATGATGTGGTTCAGGTTGGAAAGGTCTCCCGTGCTCACCGTGACCATGGCCGTCGCGGTAATTGGAGGCGCACCTGGGTAAACCGGGACTGCGGTCGCGGTGTAAGTGGTCGTCGCCGTGGGATGAACGCAGCAATAGACACCACCGCCCACCGGCTGTAGCTGGCCAACGCCATGATCGATAGTGACAGAGGAAGCGTTCGTCGTTGTCCACAACAGAGCGACTCCGCCAGCCGACTGTGCGTTTTGTGGTTGCGACTTAAAAGTCAAGGTCGTCGGGTGCTGGACATTCACGATCACATTCGGCGAGAACGCCTGACCGCGCGTAGGAGCAGGGCCGGTGATCGAGACCGAAAACCTGGTGGTGGCGGCGAGCGGACTCGTTTGATAGGTGCCTGAGCAGGTATTGCCACTGCAACCGGGACTCAACGGTATCGGAGTATCCCTGCCGCTAACATTCAGCACCCATGTGCTGTTATTGTTCGGCCCGCTGTAGCGGAGCGTCACAAATTGGCCGGCGAGAATGCTGGTGGCGGCTGCGCTCACTGTCACAGGGACGATGGTCAGCATTGCGGTGACGGGTCTCGACGCGGTTGAGCCAGAGACCGCGGTGGCCCGGAAGGTCGTCGTTTGTGAAAGCCCACCCGTGTTGTAAGAGTAGGCGGTCGCCGTCAGCGGGAGAGTCATGTCATCCTGCACGATTTCCGGCGTGACATTGAAGGACTTTGCATTGGTCGACGCCCAGGAGAAGTTCACGAACTGCCCGGGCGCAGCCAAAGCAGGAGACACCGTGAAGCTGGACACGACCGGCGCCGGCGATGTGCCGCTTCCGCCAGTCCCGCCTCCATGGCTTGCTGCTTTTGCGGAGGCGTTAGAAGCACTGCCGAATCCGGCGACAGCCCATACAGACAACAGCAATACCAAACTCGAAGCGATGCGCAGCCTGGACATAGGTGACCTGCCTGTGATCTGGCGAACACTTGGAATTCACTCGAGATTGTCGAACCCAACAAGTTCTTTGTCGAGTTGGGGCGATCGAGAGGACAGAGCCCAAAGTTAAGATTCAGCAACTCTCGGCGGAGTTGCCTCGAAATGAAGAAGCGGATTTCCTGGTGGGCGGGGATTTTTACTATCGTCATGTCTCGCCGGCGGGTATCCTGAAGGTCGGACGATGCGAAACGCACTTATTCACTTCCTGGGTGCGACGGCGGTCCTCGCAGGGGTCGCTTGCCTCGCGCAAGAGGTACACGTGGCACAGCTGAAGGACCATGTCGAGTTGAGCATCACCGCGCAACAACCGTATCAATTGATGCCGGGTCAGCCGAAGCTTCCGGTGCTGAGTGTCGAGTGCGTCCAAAAGGGCAAGAAGGCAGGGCACATCGTGCTATTCCAGCCGGGTACGGCGCTGGCAGAAGACAGCGACAAAGGTGGCTTACAGGTCATCACCGTGGTCATGGATGATCATCCGCCGGAAGAAACGGGCTGGATGCCTTATGGAGACAGCACCACCTTTGCCTATTACGGCAAGACGGAAGCGGAACGCCTGGCATTCGTTCAACTGCTGGAGAAGTCCAAGTCGCTGGCTGTCAAGTTCAAGCCTTTCCTCACCGGGATGCCGGTTACCAGCCACTTTGCGCTGGACAAACTGGGGGACGAAATCGGCAAGCAACCCCAATGTGCGGTTGCCAAGTAGAACCGCACGTACACGAGTAGATGGCGGCCAGTTCCAAAGCGGGTTCGGTCGTTCTTCGCGGCGCCGGTTTTGCAATAAGTGTCATCGCTAGCCTGTTACAATTCGTCACGAAACCGGCGTCCTGCCGGAGAGACGAGCCGAACTTCTGGCCGCGCAACTGCGTATCTTCTACTAGCCTTAACGGTAACTTAGGCCAGGAGTAAAAGCCCTTTGGGAGCGCCGTTTGGACGACAGCCAAGCCGTAAATGCACTGGTTCGCCGCTGTGTGGCCGGCGATGCTGCGGCATGGCAGGAGATCGTTCAGCAATATAACCGGCGCATCTACAACATCTGCTACCGGTTCTGCGGCTCGGCAGATGATGCGGCTGACCTGACCCAAGAAGTGTTCATTAAGATCTACCGCACCTTGAGCACCTTTGACGGGACGCGGGCCGCCTTCATGACGTGGGTTACCACAGTAACCCGCAACCTTCTGGTCGACCACTTCCGCAAAGGTAAATATGACCGGGTGACGGATTCTCTGGATGCGACTCCTGGGAACCAGGAAGATGGGCTCTCAATCGGGGAGCAACTGGAAGACCAGGGGTCAACTCCAGAGCAACGGGTGCAGAGCCATGAGACGCAGAAGATGGTCCAGGGGGCGCTGCAGAAGCTGTCACCGGAATTGCGAGAAGCGGTTATATTGCGAGATTTGCAGGATATGGACTACAAGGAGATTGCCAAAGTCCTGCATGTCCCCGAGGGAACTGTGAAAAGTCGCATAAATCGGGGACGAACGGAACTGGCGAGACTGTTGCAACGTACCTATGGGCAGGCCGGATAGAAAATGACGGACAAACTCCAACCCGGAATGCAGTGCGTAGAGTGGGAGGCCATGCTGGCCGACGCCCTCGACGGAATGCTGCATGGGGCCAAGCTGGCGAGCTTTGAGGCGCACCAGCAGACGTGTCCGCGGTGCGGTAGCCAGTACCAGGAAGCCGCGGCCGGAATGCACTGGCTGAAGGAGTTGGAGGAAGTCGAGGTCCCCCGCAACCTGGTGCACAACATCATGGTGCATACGGTGGGGGCGTTGCCGGTTCCGCGGGAGAAGGTGGCGGTAGCGGGCGAGGGCTGGTGGGGACGGCTGAAGGGCCGCCTGGCTCCGGTATTTGCTCCGCTGGCTACGCCCCGGTTTGCCATGTCGTTCGGCATGGCGTTCTTCTCCATCACCATGATCCTGAATGTGGCCGGCTTCCACGTCAGCGATCTGAAGCACGTGGATCTGAGCGCGAAAGGGATTGAAAGAACGTACTACACGACCCAGGCGCGTGTGGTGCGGTATTACGAGAACCTCCGCCTGGTGTACGAGATCGAGTCGCGGGTGCGCGATTTGCGCCGCGCCGCCCGGCCCGAGCAGAAGCCGGAGGAACCTCAGACGCCAAAGAACCCTAACAAGAGTGAAAACCAGCAGAAGTACAGGCACTACAGCGACGGGGCACGGGAGCCAGTGCTGGCCAATGCCCACGCCGCGGTGGAACTGGAAATGAATCGGGCCCGGCAGAACAGGAAGACTTTATGAACTGCGCCAATCATGTCGATACTCCCGCAACGGCCTATTGCCGCACCTGTGGTAAACCGGTGTGCGCAATCTGTGCACGGGACGTGCGTGGCGTTATTTATTGCGAGGATTGTCTCGCGTCACAGGTAAGCGGCGCCATGCCGCCTCCGGCACAACCCGGCGTTGTGGCCGAAGGTGCAACGACGACTAGCGGCGGCAGCCCTGGGTTGGCTGCGCTGCTGGGATTCATACCCGGCGTCGGCGCCATGTACAACGGCGAATATGCCAAGGGCTTTATTCATGTGCTGATCTTCGCCACGCTCATCTGGGCGGCGAACAACATCAGCCCGCTGTTCGGGCTGGCGATTGCGGCATTCGTCTTGTATATGCCGATCGAGGCGTATCAGACGGCGAAGGCCCATCAGATGGGATTGCCCGGGCCTGACCCATTCGGGTTCAACAACCTGCTCGGCAGCCGGCCTGCGGTGACTGTCTCGGCGGTTCCCGGGGCTGCCCCCGTGGCTCCCGCTGAGGGAATGCCGCTCGAAGAGGAGACGGCTGACAATCATCAGATACCAGTGGGCGCGTTTGTGCTGATCGGGCTGGGCGTTCTGTTCCTGCTGAACACCTTTGGCTGGATGCACTTTGACTGGTTATGGCGCTTTTGGCCAATCATCCTGATCGCCGTCGGCATTCGCGTGCTGGTGCGGCGCAACCGGATGGGGTACTAAGGAGGCGTCATGCGATACAGATACAATCCTTACTGCTCCTGCCCCCGGTGCCGCGCCCATGGATACATGGGACCGGCGGTGCTGATCACCCTGGGCGTGCTGTTCCTGCTGGCGCAGGTGACCTCGAACTACTGGCTGAACTTCGACCGCACCTGGCCGGCGTTGCTGATCGTGATTGGATTGGTTTCTTTCCTGAGGCACAGCGCACCCGCCAACGGACATGTTGCGCGCGAGTACGTGGCGCCGCCGGCCACTGCGGCTTATCCGCCACGGCCGGCGGCCCCTGGCCCCGGAGCACCGGGCGTGGTGGTGACGCCACCACCGGCGCAGCCGGGAGGCAGTTTGCCTGCGGGGCCCTACGGACAAAGTGGTAACAATCCGAGCGACACGGGGGTGCACCATGGCTAGCAGCTATACACAACCACCGATGACGCCGACTCCACCGCCGCCGTACCGGTATCGCCGGTCGCTGGCCGGACCGATTGTGCTGATTGTGATCGGCTGCCTGTTCCTGCTGCACAACTTCGGAGTGCGTCTTCCGATCTGGCACGCGTTCGGGCGCTACTGGCCGCTACTGCTGATTCTGTGGGGTGTGATCAAGCTGATCGAGCATGCCACCGCGAACCGCCAGGGTTATCGGGCGGCAGGGATCGGAGCGGGCAGCGTCGTGCTGCTGGTGGTGATCATTATCTTTGGGCTGGGTGCGCACTACAGCCACGATGTGAATTGGGGTGGGGTGCGCGACCAGATCCAGATCGACGACGATCTGGGGGGAATGTTCGGCACTCCCTATACCTACGACGATACCATCGAGCAGACATTTCCGGCCGACGGCTCGCTTCGCGTGGTGAGCGATCGCGGGTCGATTACGGTCCAGCCGAGCGACGGCGATTCGCTGAAGGTGGTCATCCACAAGAAGCTGTACGCGAATAACCAGCGTGATGCTGACAAGTACAACCAGGGCAGCAAGCCGATCGTCACCGTCAGCGGGACGTCGGTGCTACTGAACGCCAACACCAATGGTGCGGGCGACCATGGCGTGTCCACCGACATGGAGGTGTACGTCCCACGCAAAGCGGCCGTCGATGTGGCGAGCCGGCGCGGAGACCTGAACGTCACTGACCGCAAGGCGGACGTCAAGATATCGGGGCAGCGTGGGGACGTGGCGCTCAACGATGTTACGGGCGCGGTAAAGATCAATCTGGAAAGGGGCTCGGTTCGGGTGTCGAACGTCACGGGGGATGTCGATATTGACGGACGCATCGATGACGCGAGCGTGGACAATGTAAACGGCGGGGTGAAATTGAATGGCGACTACTTCGACAACATTCGTTTGTCGAAGATCACGAAGACGGTCACCTTCAAGTCGACGCATTCGGACATTACGGTGGCGTCGGTTCCCGGCGATCTGGAAATCTCCGGCGACTCGCTGCGCGGGGCGGACATGACCGGCCCGTCACGGCTGGTGCTGCGTTCGAAAGAGGTGTATCTGGATAACGTGAGCGGCGATCTGCAACTGGAGTCGACCAACGGCGATATTGAGGTCCATGCCTCGAACAAGTTGCCGCTGGGCAACATGACCATCACCGGCAGAAAAGGTGATGTGACGCTGACACTGCCTCCGAATGCCGGGTTCCAGCTAGATGCCACCACGCGCAAGGGCGACATTTCTTCTGACTTTGGCAGCGTGAAGGTTGATGAGCGCGGCGGCGGGACGTCGACGGCTACCGGAACCATTGGGAACGGCGCAGGTAAAGTCGTCATCAACGCTGACGTGGGAGACATCAAGGTCACCAAGAGCTAACGGAAGTTCGAAGCTAAACCGCCTGGGCGCCGAGTGAATCGGCGCCTGTTTTGTTGAGAGTGTCAGCCCGAGCACAACTCTTGCTTCCCTGCCCTGAATTAGCGCAAACTGGGGGCACGAATCAGCTATTCAGATCGCGATGCTCATTCTGCCAGGAACGCGGACTACGCTGTCGAACCAGCCCGGTCGAATTCTCGCTGTCCTTCTTTTCTTCCTGATCGCGCTTTCGGCGGTCGCGCCGGGCCAGACGGCGGATCGGGGCAAGGCACAATCCGCCGGACCTTCCGACGAACCCGCCACCATCGACTTCTGGAACCGGCCTATCGCGACGATGCGCGTCACTTTGGCGGGTTCCTCTCCCGAGGACCGCGCGGACCGCGCCATGCAGCGGCTGAATGAGCTGCCCGTGTCGGCGACAATCGATGAAATCGAAGAGCATCCCATCAAGGTCGCAGACCTGGAAGGCATCGGGTTCACGTACCAGGGCAGGGTCCTGTTTTTCCTGAGCGAAGGGGACGTCGACAAGGAGAGCGGGCAGACTTTACTTTCGGTCGCGCAGTCGGCGAAGCAGAACCTGCAGGATGCGCTCCAAGCCAGGGAGGCGGTGCGGCACTGGCCGGTGATTCGCCGCGGCATCCTCTACACGCTGATTGGACTGGCGCTGTTGATCGGGTTCTGGTGGCTGGTGTGGCGGGCCTTCCATGCAATCTTTGACTACCTCCACGACAAAGAGCGGAACCTCGGCTTCCAGTTGCGCGTCTCCGGAGTCGACCTGGTTCCTCATCTCGCCGGACTCCTCTACACACTGCTGCGCGTCGGCGCGTGGATGCTTACGCTGGGCGCCTTGTACACCTGGCTGACGGTGTCACTGGCGCACTTCCCTTATACCCAGCCATGGGGACGGCAACTGGGCGGGTACGTCCTTCATTTCTTCAGCAGTCTGGGGCTTTCGGCGATCGATTCGCTGCCCGGCATCTTCTCCTGCATCGTCATCTTCCTGATTACGCGCTGGCTGGTGCGCCTGGGCAAGGCGTTTTTCCGCCAGGTATCCAGCGGAGCGCTAAGCCTGTCGTGGATGGATCCGGACGTAGCGCATGCCACGGAGCGAATCTTCACCTTTGTGGCGTGGGTTTTCGCGATCGTGGTTGCATATCCATACATACCAGGATCGAGTACGGACGCCTTCAAGGGAATCAGCGTCTTCTTCGGCGTGGTGGTATCGCTGGGCTCTACCGGCATCATTAATCAGATTATGAGCGGCTTGTTTGTGGTCTATTCCAAGGCGCTCAAGACCGGTGACTGGGTGGTAGTCAACGACAAAGAAGGAGAAGTATTAGAGGTGGGCTTGCTGGCGGTGAAGATAAGGACCATCGAGCAGCAGGAGGTGACGCTGCCGAATTCGGTAATTGTGAATACAACGACTACGAATTACACGCGGCTGGGAGAGGTCGAGGGGCCGGTCGCCGATGTTACGGTTACGATCGGCTATGACGCGCCCTGGCGGCAGGTGCACGCACTTCTACTGATGGGAGCGGAGCGCACCAGCAATCTGCGCAAAACTCCAGCACCCTACGTGGTACAGCGCGCGCTGTCTGACTTCTACGTCGAGTACACGCTAATCGTGCATCTGCAGGCCGAGAAGCTACGAATCGAAACGGTTTCCGACCTGCACGGCAATATTCAGGACGCCTTCAACGAATACGGCGTGCAGATCATGTCGCCGCACTTCATGTTGCAGCCACAGGACAATATTGTGGTGCCGCGCTCCAAGTGGCATGCCGCACCCGCCGGGCCAGAGACTATTGGTGCGCCTAGCGAGTCCATATCTGACGGGCGAAAATAATTCCTCAGGGGCTGAAGCACAATCGTTACCTGGCCTAGAGAGGAGCTGAAGTCGCGTCCTTTCAAGCCCCAACTTTGAGACGACTTGCAGAAAGAAGTGCACTGAGCGATGCGGCGTTCCGCCGGCATGCAGAATCTCAGTAATTACGTTTCATTTGCTCTGCCGATCCTTTCTGCAATGGAGGTTCTGCCGTGACAACCAAAGTTGAGCGCCACACCGTCGACTTGTCCGGATTCCCCGAGTTGGTCGTCATCTATTTGGGTATGAGGGTCAACCGGATCACCGGGATCAAAACCCTATTAGGATTCGGACCAAAGATTTCTAATTCGGTAGATGCCCAACCCGATGGCTTGCTGCTGCACGAGACGGTCGTCTATTCGCTCTTCCCTGCCCACGTTGGCATGAGGCAGTACTGGCGGGACATGGATTCGCTACTGGCATGGTCGCGCTCGGAACCGCATCGCGAGTGGTGGAAGAATTTTCTGCGCGACTCCGGGGGGACCGGGTTCTGGCATGAGACGTATCTGATGCAGGGCGGAATCGAGGCGATCTACGACGATATACCGCAGCCCATCGGCATGATGAAGTTTGCGCCAACCAAGGTAGCGCGGGGCGCGATGTTTGGCGCGGCGCATCGTGCGGGACAACCGCCAGGTGGAGACGCTGTGGTTAGCGAAACGGAACTGTACGGAACGTAACGCCGGCGTCCACGGTTTAGCGCATATCGTCGAGGATCGAGCCTACAATGCCGCCGACCACTCCGCCGCCCACCGCCGCCTTCGAACTGTCGCGCGGCAGATACCGCTCAATAGCGTGGGCCAACTTGGCGATGGGAAGGGTTTGCAGCCAGATTCTTCCCGGGCCGGTAAGCGATACCAGAAAGATTCCGTCGCCACCGAAGATCATGTTCTTGATGCCCGGCACGGTCGTGATCTGAAACGACACGCTGGACTGAAACGCGCCCACGTGTCCGGGATGCACGAATAGCGTCTGACCGGCCTGCAGATCGCGGACGATCAACTCGCCGGAAAGCTCCAGCCAGGCAGTTCCCTGCCCGCCGAGATGCTGCAACAGAAAGCCATCGCCGCCGAAGATGCCCGCACCCAGAGACTGCTGGAAGCCGACGCTGATGCGCACCTGCGGCGTGGCACACAGAAAACCGTGGCGATGGATCATGTATTCGTTTCCCGGCCCAACTTCGACGGGCACGATGTGGCCGGGGAGTTTGGTGGCGAAGGCCAACTCGGCGGCAGCGCCGACGGCGCGGTACTCGGTCATGAACATGGAACCACCGCCGGCGACGCGCTTCAATACGCCAAACAAACCACCGCCACCGGCAAATTGGGTGTGCGTGGTCATCTGGATGGAGCTGCTCATCCATGACAGCTCTCCCGCCTCAGAGATGATGGAGTCATTGGGATCAAGGGCAAACTCAAGGACAGGCATGGTGGTGCCGGTGATGCGGCTCTGCATTGGAACTCCTGGGAAGGTCGGACATGATGATCTTACGATAGTAGGGGAAATAGAATCAGCTGGGCGACGCCCTGTTTTACGCGCAAGGCGCAGCCTTTTTCGGATATGCCGTTATAATCAGCTTTTCCTATGAAAGCTTACGTTTACGTTTCGCTGAAGAAAACTGTGCTCGATCCTCAGGGCAAAACCATCCATGGCGCGCTCAAGAAGATGGGCTACAAGGGCATCGATGATGTCCGCCAGGGCAAGTACTTCGAAATCGCGCTCGATGGCGTGAGCCAGGAAGAAGCACAGGCGGAGATTGAGCGCATCGCCCGTGAAGTGCTCACCAATCCGGTGATCGAGGAATACAGGTACACGCTGGAAGGATGAGAGCGTGCGGAATGCCGCCGCCCCTGAAGTGGCTTGGATTTTGTAACGCTCTGTCTCACAGCACTCCCGCGCTGGGCTGGAATTGTTTCCTGTACTGGGTGGGCGAGCTAGCGGTTGCATCAATGTGCGCCTGAAGCAGTACTCCGCCCAATCCGCAGCTCTATTCCGACCGCTTGTTTAGTCGTCGTTACTTTGGTCACTCATTGCGGGCGCATCGTTGCTCGCTGTTGACCATCAAATCAGCTAACATTCAGACATTCGATTCGTCTTTTCAGGGCCTGAGGGCGTTTCAGGTCAGAGCAGCAGCGGTGTTGGTGCGGGGAGTCCATCATGTGTGGAATCGTTGGTTACGTTGGTAAGAAGCGGGTGGTGCCGGTCATCATCGATGGCCTGCGGCGGTTGGAGTATCGCGGCTACGACTCGGCCGGAATCGCGGTCGCCGGCAATGGCGGTGGATTGCAGGTGCGCCGGGCCGAGGGTAAGCTGCGCAACCTGGAAGAGGTCATCCGCCTCAAGCCGCTGGACGGCACCTACGGCATCGGCCACACGCGCTGGGCCACGCACGGTCGGCCGACCGAAGAAAACGCTCACCCCCATCGCGACTGCACTGGCAAGATCGTCGTGGTGCACAACGGCATTGTCGAGAACTATGTCGCGCTGAAGAAGCAGCTGATCGCCGAAGGCCACAAGTTCACGACGGAAACCGACACGGAAGTCATCGCTCATCTGATCGAAAAGAATATGGGAACGGGCGACGGACGCAAGTCGCTGGAAGAAGCAGTGCGCGAAACCGTGAAGCAGTTGACTGGGGTGTTCGCCATTGCTGTGATCTCCTCCGATGAGCCCGACAAGATTGTCGCGGGACGCAATGGCCCGCCCGCGGTGATCGGATTGGGCGACCATGAATACTTTGTGGCGAGCGACGTGCCTGCGATTCTGTTTCACACGCGCGACCTGTTTTTTCTCGGCGACGGCGACCTGGCAACCATCACTCCTTCCGGCGTGCAGTTGACCGACTTCGACGGCCATCCCATCTCGCGCCAGGTGCAGCACATCACCTGGGACCCGATCATGGCGGAGAAGGGCGGCTTCAAGCATTTCATGCTGAAGGAAATCTTCGAGCAGCCGCGCGCCGTCCGCGATACCACGCTGGGCCGGGTTTCCCTCGATACCGGCAAGGTCTTCCTCGACGAGATGGACATCAGCGAGGAAGAGTTCCGCAAGCTGAACAAGATTTACATCGCGGCGTGCGGCACAAGCTGGCATGCAGGGCTGGCGGGCAAGTTCATGATCGAGCGGCTGGCGAAGGTGCCGGTGGAAGTCGATTACGCCAGCGAATTTCGCTATCGCGACCCGCTGACCGCGGCCGGTGACCTTACGATCCTGATCACGCAGTCGGGCGAGACCGCCGACACCATCGCCGCTATGCGCGAATCACGCGCTAAAGGCTCGAAGACGCTGGGCGTCTGTAACGTGGTGGGCTCGATGATCGCGCGCGAGTCCAACGGCACGGTCTACACGCACGCCGGGCCGGAGATTGGCGTCGCTTCGACCAAGGCGTTCACCGCGCAGCTTACGGCGGTGTTTCTGTTCGCCGTCTATCTCGCGCAGGTACGAGGGACGCTGACGGCCGAGGAATCGAAGAAGCTGCTGACTGAGTTGACGCTCATTCCGGGCAAGCTGGAGTCGCTGCTTGGCGGCGAGGACGTCACGGAAGAGCTGGCCAAGGAGTATCACAAGGCATCGGATTTTCTTTTCCTGGGGCGAGGCATTCATTACCCCATCGCGCTGGAAGGCGCGCTAAAGCTGAAAGAAATTTCCTACATCCACGCCGAAGGCTATCCCGCGGGCGAGATGAAACACGGACCGAACGCGCTGATCGATGAGGAGCTGCCGGTAGTGATTCTGGCAACGCGTGATGTGAATGATCCGGGCTCGGTGCTGCGCTACGAGAAGACGCTGTCGAACCTGAAGGAAGTAAAGGCGCGGTCCGGCACGGTGATCGCCGTCGCCACCGAGGGCGACGAGGAGATCAAGGAAGCCGCCGACCACGTGATCTACGTGCCAGAGGCTCCGGAACTGCTGTCGCCGATCTTAGAAGTCGTTCCGCTGCAACTGCTGGCGTATCACATCGCAGTGCGCCGGGGCTGCGACGTCGACCAGCCGAGAAATCTGGCGAAGTCGGTGACGGTGGAGTAGGCAGGCCGGGGCACGCCTTAATCGTGGACGCGCCGTCAAGAGTCTCGTCATTACGAGGGCGGCGGGCTCTACTTCGCGAGATCGCGATAGCTGTTCCGGTAAGGGGGCTCGGTCTTACGAAAAGCTTGGATTTGCTGCCGCACCATCAGCCTCTCACGAACCCGAGTAATCGCTTCCTTGACCGTCATTAACAGCCCATGCATAAGGTTCATCATAGCCCGCAGAGGAAACGGGCTTGCGCTTGAAACGAGAGCAGGTTCCTCGCGCCAAAAGCGCTCGGAATGACAATATCAAAACGGTTTGAACCAGGGAGTCCACGCTTCCCCAACGACTTCCGCATCATCTAATTTGTGTGAGCACTTCCACCAACACAGTCACGGCATCGCGGACGTTTGAGCGCCCAACGCTTACCGCGCGATTGAATCGCTCCGTCTTGTTGTCCGACGCGACCAAGCATTTGGAGTTTGTCATTGAAGGAGTAAACGAGTTCAACTTCATTCCCGGCCAGTTTGTCTCGATCAAGCAGCGCAAGCCGGATGGCAAGGAGCACACGCGCGCGTACTCGCTGGCCTCGGCGCCGCGCGATGACAATACGTTTGACCTCTGTCTGAACCGGGTCGACGATGGTTTCCTCTCCAATTGGCTCTGTGATCTGGAAGTGGGAGCGACGGTCGAGTTCCACGGCCCGCATGGTTTGTTCACCATCCGCGAGCCGCATCGCGATTCGGTGTTCATCGCAACCGGCACCGGCATTGCGCCCATCCGCGGGATGATTCACTGGCTCTTCGAAAAACTTGAGCGCCACCAGGGCCATGAGTTCTGGCTGGTGTTTGGAACGCGCTACGAAGAGAACATCTATTACCGCGAGGAGTTCGAGAGGATCGCGCGCGAGCACGCCAACTTTCATTACGTTCCTACGCTCAGCCGCTGCGGCGAGCTTTGGACGGGCTGCCAGGGCTACGTGCAGGACCACGTGCGTGAGATCGTCGGCGAGCGCAAAGACATGCAGGCATACATCTGCGGTTTGCATCAGATGGTCGACGCCAATCGCAAGCTATTGAAAGAGGAGTTGGGTTGGGACCGCAAGCAGATCGTGTTTGAGCGGTATGACTGAGGCGTGTTCTGAAGCGGCACCGCGCCCGGTTCGCAACGCGGGTAAGAGGCAGCTCCTTCGCGGGCTAAAGCCCGCTCGGGATGACAAGCTTGGGGCGGTATTGCGGCGCAGCTAAAGCTGCGCCCCTTCAAAGCAGATCCGGTCGGCGCAGGTGAAGCCGCCCCTTGCAAAACGCCTTACGCGCAGTTTTCAGCGGCCTATAGAGCTGAGGCTCTTAATGCGGCGCGCGCAGAATCATCGCGCTATCCCCTGTTAGAATCGAGTTGGCCCCTAGTACATCCGATGGATCCTTCACTCATCCGCAATTTTGCCATCATCGCCCATATCGATCATGGGAAGAGCACGCTTGCCGACCGTCTGCTGGAGCTGACGGGTTCGCTGACGGCACGGGAGATGCAGGAGCAGGTGCTCGACGCAATGGACCTGGAGCGCGAGCGCGGCATCACCATCAAGGCACATTCGGTGCGCATGATGTACCCCGCGGCCGACGGCAAGACATATCAGCTCAACCTGATCGACACACCGGGGCACGTCGACTTCAGCTACGAGGTGTCGCGCTCGCTGGCATCGTGCGAAGGTACGCTACTGGTGGTCGACGCTTCGCAAGGTGTCGAGGCACAGACGCTGGCCAATGCATATATCGCGATCAATAACGGCCTGGAAATTATTCCCGTTATCAATAAGATCGACTTGCCCAGCGCCGATATCGAACGCACCAAGGAAATGATCGAGGGCGCAGTCGGGCTGGACGCTTCGCACGCGCTGCTCATCAGCGCGAAGACGGGCCAGGGCGTGCCTGCGGTGCTGGAAGCCATCGTGCAGAAGATTCCTCCTCCGAAGGGGCGCGCCAACCACCAGCTTCAGGCGCTCATTTTCGATTCCTGGTTCGATTCCTATCGTGGTGTGGTGGTGCTGGCGCGGGTGGTGCAAGGCACGATGAAAAAGGGCCAGCACATTCGCCTGATGTCGAACGGGCGCAGCTTCGAGGTGGAGACGCTTGGGGTACTGACGCCGAAGCCGGTGGAAGTGGAAGAGCTATCGGCAGGCGAAGTGGGATTCCTGGTCGCGAACATGAAAAATGTCGCTGACACCAAGATTGGCGACACCATCACCGACAATACGCATCCTGCGATTGAGCCCTTGCCCGGATTCGAAGAGCTCAAGCCCATGGTGTTCGCCGGGCTTTATACGGTGGACGCGCACGAGCATACTCTGTTGCGCGAGGCGCTGGAAAAGCTCCGGCTGAACGACTCATCGTTCTTCTTCGAGCCGGAAAGCTCAGTGGCGTTGGGCTTCGGGTTCCGCTGCGGCTTTCTCGGCCTGCTGCATATGGAGATCATCCAGGAGCGGCTGGAGCGGGAATACAACCTTGACCTCATCACCACGGCCCCCAGCGTGCGCTATCAGATCAGCATGACCGACGGCAGGGTGCTGGAGGTGGACAACCCTTTTCGCTGGCCCGATCCCAGCGAGATCGCGAAGATCCAGGAGCCGATCATCACCGCGACGATCCTGACCAATGAAGAATTCGTTGGCGGAATCCTGAAGCTGGTCGAAGAGAAGCGCGGCAAGCAGAAGGCGTTTGAGTATGTCAGCCCGACTCGCGTGATGTTGACCTATGAGCTGCCGCTGAATGAGATCGTGCTCGACTTTTACGATCGCCTGAAGTCGGTGTCGCGCGGCTACGCTTCGCTCGACTACCACCTTACAGGTACCTGGGAGTCGCCGATGGTGAAGCTCGACATTCTGGTGTCAGGCGATCCTGTGGATGCGCTTTCGATCATCGTGCACCGCGACTTTGCTTACGACCGCGGCCGCGCACTGGTCTCGAAGATGCGGGAGTTGATTCCGCGGCAGATGTTCGAGGTGGCGATCCAGGCGGCCATCGGGGCCAAGGTCATCGCCCGCGAAACCGTCGCTGCCCTGCGCAAGAACGTGATTGCCAAATGCTACGGTGGTGACATCTCGCGCAAGCGCAAGCTGCTTGAAAAGCAGAAAGAAGGCAAGAAGCGCATGAAGCGAATAGGACGCGTGGACATACCCCAGGAAGCGTTTCTAGCAGTGCTGCGAGTCGGCGAGAGCTAGTCCTACCACTTCTCTACGAGGCCATGCCCCACTTCCGTGGAGTCAGACCCTACCACTCCGAGGGATTAACGAATGTGCAAAACTCAAAGGGTTGCGCATTTCCTTGAGAATTTTTTTGCCGCGTCGCCTGTCAGCCAAAATATGGCAGAAGCCTATTAGATGTAAGCACTTATGTGTGACCCATCCGCTGGGCAAAGCGGCGTTGTGCGGGAAACAACTGAGAACTCAAGGGTCAGGACCACTTCTTCCACAGGTATTTCCACAGTCCTCTCGGGACAACCAACTCAAAAAAAGCCGCCCCCTGGTGGAGACGGCTAGAACAAAGTGTATTCGACTGGCTACTTCTTCGGTGTGGTGGGCGCCGGCGGCTTAGCGGCAGTACCGGGCGTCGCGGGGTGGGTTGGTGCGCCGGTAGTGCCCCCCGCTGGCCTTGGAGGCGCCGGTACTCCGGACTGCGCGTTGTAGGCGTCGACAATCGGCTTGGTCACATCCACTCCGGAGCTCGCCCAGAGTAACGGACCTTGGGGCCAGGGATTCGAGGAATCGAGCAGCAGGGTGAATCCGTTTTCCTTGGCGTACTTATCAATCATGGGCGCCATCTTCTGAAGAATGCGCTGGGCAATTTCGTTCTGCTGCTGTTGGAAGTCGTTCTGGGCATCCTCGGCCGAGCGCTGCATGCTCTTTTGCTTGGTCTCAATCGACTTTACGAGTTCGGCGCGGGCTTGCTCGTTCATCTTGTCGCCCTGGGTATTGAGCTGCTTCTTGAGGTTGTCGATCTCGGTATTCAGGCCCTGCAACTCGGTACGCTTGGGCTCGAACTTCTTGCCCAGGGCTTCAAAATCGCGGGCACCTTCGTTGGTCCCGACAATGGCCTGTTGAATGTCGATGATCCCGACTTTGGACGGGAGGTTGGACGCTGTAGTTGTGGTCGTAGATGCGGCAGGCGACGCTGCAGGAGTTGCCGAGCCGGATTGGGCCATCATCGCCATCGAGCAGGTCAAGATGGCGAGGCCTATGTATGTGCGCTTCATTGGTTTTGCTGTGACTCCTTGAGATGCTCCGGGAATTCCTCAGACGTTCCAGCCGCAGGCAGTCTGCCTCGACTCTCACACGGCGGCCAGAAACGGAGCGCGATAACCGCGCACTCACACACTCCCGACCGGAAGATTCGGCGGTGCGGATTCCCTATTATAGAAAAGCAAAATCGGCAGCGTCAAACCTATACCGCGAAGGCTGTGGGAAACCGCATGCCAGTGTTGCCTTTGCCGGTACCTTGCAAGACTTCGAAGGGCGGCCCGTTGAGACAGGAATCGGAACCGGCCCAGCCATTGTGGCGGCTAAAGTCTGCTATACTTTTCTTGTGTCAGTCCTTGCCAGGGCTGGAAGAGGACGACACATTCGGTTTAAAAGGCACGAGAAAAGCTGGGGTTCCTCTGGCTTCTTCGTGGGCATCGACAGATATTCGGGGAGTGGCTCAGCCTGGTAGAGCACCTGGTTCGGGACCAGGGGGTCGGAGGTTCAAATCCTCTCTCCCCGACCAATTATTTCCAACGACTTACAAGCCCCGTTGGCGCGCAAGAGCCATCCACATGGTTTTAGCCCAGGTGTCCTAGCATTCCGACCCGCATAAATACTGCATAGTCTCGCTTCGGACGATACTGCGCCGTCTACAAAATCGACCACAGTGCTGTGACGGAAAACCCAGGTGCCCAATTCGTGCGTAAGCTGTTGAATCGAAGAGCCGTGCACATACCTTGTGTTCCAAAGACACCAAACTCGTCGGAAGCGCCAGTTGCAGCTTATTCGTACCGAATCGCTTCAATGGGATCCAGATGCGATGCCTTTCGTGAAGGATAGTAGCCGAAAAAGATTCCGATCCCGGCAGCAAACAGCTCCTTCTTTGACAGTTGGGAAACGTCGGTGCCCTCCCGGAACTGGCCGAGTGAACTCCGCAGGTCGACGCCGTCCTCGAGAGACATGAAGAGCTGGCGGATGCGACAAGGGCTGTGTTCAGCGGCTTAACTATTATCTTTGCGGCGATCGTCTTTGCCCCCAGGTTGTCTCGAAAGCTTTCAGGACGGATGGTGACTACCGTTCTGCCTCTTTTGTTCCTGCTGTTCTATGGAGCCGGCACGCTGCTGTTGGCCAACACGGCGCACAATGGAGGAAGGTTGGTGCACGAGCTTGGGGTCAGGGCAATGATGGGCCCTTCGAGCGGACCGGTGCCTGACGAGGCCACAAGTCGCGGCCCCCAAAATACTGACCAAGACTAAGTGTCATTCCGCGGCGAGCTTGATTTCGTGCTTACCCAGCTTGTAACCAAGGTCGCTGCGGGACAGCCCGAGCCGACGTGCCGCTTCAGCCTGCGCTCCACCAGTGCTGCTCAGTGCCCTCTCAATCAGTCTCCGCTCCAACCAGCTCAGCAAGCCTCGCAGATCAATTGTCTCCGGCAGATGTGATATCCATTCCTCTTCCATCGCTTGCGCTGAAGATAGCCTCTGGTTCGAGGAATTGGTGTCCGCGATGGCCGGGAACATTTCGGCTGAGATCTCGTTGCCGCCCGCAAGTATGCACGCCCGTTCAATAAGGTTCCGCAGCTCCCGGATATTCCCGGGAAAGTCGTAGGACATTAGCTGCTGAAGAGCATGGTCAGAAATCTGCGGTTCCGGAACCTTAAGGTCGCTCGCCGCCCTGCGTAGGAACTCGCGAGAGAGTTGAGGGATGTCCTGCTTCCGCTCGCGGAGAGGTGGAATCGCAATGGGAAAGACCGCCAGCCGGTAATAAAGATCTTCTCGAAACAGGCCTTCGCGTACACGCTCCTGCAGATTGCGGTGGGTAGCCGTCAGTACTCGGACGTCGACAGTTCGCGGCCGGCTCGAACCGATCCGTGTGAGTTGTCCGTCATTGAGGACCCTTAGCAGCTTGGCCTGGGTGGCGGCACTTAATTCCGCTACTTCGTCCAGGAAAAGCGTGCCTTGATGGGCCGCCTCGAAGAGTCCTTCGCGGGCACGATCCGCTCCGGTAAAAGCTCCGCGCTCGTGGCCGAACAACTCGCTTTCCACCAGGGGTTCCGGCAAGGCAGCACAATTGATAGCAATGAAAGGTTTGTCCGCGCGCACACTACTCTTGTGTATGCTTCGAGCCACCAGTTCCTTGCCCGTACCGGTTTCGCCTGTTATCAGAACCGTTGCGTTGGTGGGCGCCACGCGAGCGATGTCCTCACGGACGCGGAGAATTCCCGCACATTCGCCGATGATCTCGGAGGAGCCTTCCAATCGCGAGACCGTCTCTTTCAACCGGCTGTTCTCGCGGAGTAATCGGGTATGCTCCGCAGCACGTGCAGCGGACGCGCGCACCACTTCCGGAAGGAACGGCTTGGTCAGGAAATCGAAGGCTCCGCCTCGCATGCTCTCGACTGCCAATTCGATCGAACCCACCGCGGTCAGAAAGATCACCGAGGCGGTGGCATCGTCCTGGCGGACAAGCTTGAGAACGTCGATGCCGGAGCCGTCCGGCATTTTGTGATCGGTAATAAGAACGTCGTAATCGTTCCCCGCAATCGCCTTCGTTGCCTCGCCCACACCCCCGGCTTCGATGACAACATGACCGTCCTGTTGAAGGTTTGCGGCCAAAATAGCGCGCATGTGAGGTTCGTCATCTACTACGATGATTCTGGCCATACCTTAACCTGCAGTTGGAGAGAGAATTAAGTTACGGACCGGCAGCGTCAAGGTGAACCTGACCACCGGGCTTCCCGTGGAGCTGAGTGTTAGGTCTCCGCCGTGGCTCCGGGCCCCACTCCTCGCGATGGCCAGTCCCAACCCCGTGCCCTCGGGCTTAGTCGTGAAGAAGGGCTCGAACATGTGCTCCATCGCCTCCCGAGCGATCTCCGGACCACTGTTCTCGACGTCGATGTTGACAACGGAATCCGAATTGCGCCCAGTTATCCGAATCGCAGAGCCTGGCGGTGACGCATCAATCGCATTCATGACGAGATTCAGCAGCGCCTGCTGCACTACCGTGGGATCACATTGACAGTACAGTTCGCCCGGAGAATCAACCTCGATCTTCAGCTTGCGCTGTTCTGCGCGTGCCTGCGACAACTCCCCGACGCAGGAAATCAGCCGGGCCACATTATTGTGCTCCAGCACCAAGGGCCGCGGCCGGGCATAGGCAAGAAAATCATTGGTTAATCTCTCCAGGCGCTCCGCCTGCGCGGAGGCTATTGCAAACATGCGCTCCCGTTGATCGAGAGCCAGTTGGCCGCGAATTGCAGTGGCAAGGGAACTTGAGATCATGGCGACCGGGTTTCTGATCTCATGGGCTATCGCGGCAGAGAGCCGCCCGATAGCGGCCAATTTTTGCTCGCGCACGAGTTCGTCTTGCGTGCGCTTCAAAACCAACAGGTTCTTTGCCATCTCAGTTTCGTTGGATCGGAGATTGTTCACCAGGCTCCAGACCAAGATCCCGACGAAAGCGAAGATCATGGACATGGAACCCGCCTCGAAATATTCGCTCGCCGGTACCGGGCCATGCTCCTGAGCGTAGTGCAGAATCCATGCAAAATTAAGGACTGCGGTAATGGCGAGAATGCCCAGAGTGAACGGCAGGGTAAAGCGAAAGGCCGATTCGATGACGGGCATTACTAACAGAACAAAGTACTGCGAATCGGCACGGTCGGTCAGGAAGGCGGCGATGAACGCAAGCCCGAGGTTCAGGAGCACCGACGACCCAGAAAGCAACATCTCAGTGCGCCTTGACGGAGCCTCGCTGAACCACTGTATCCATAGCAATTGCAGAACCCGCAACAGGAAAGCCCCAGCCAGCAGGGTTAGCAAGCGGCGCGAGGGGATGCCGAAGTGGGCAGCAAACAGGGTATGGACCAGCAAGAGTACCGCAAGCACGATGAGCTGCAGAATGCAGAAAATCGTTTCTTGCCGCTTCCAGGATTCCGGTTCGGTTGTCCGAGCGTTTTCGCGTCCTTCGTCCATAGCACGCCAAGGACGAGTCTATTGCAGCGTCTGGAGGCTGTAAGTGAGCCTGCTCACACAAGGTGCAGCAAATCTCGGCGAGCAACACCAGTTCCTGCATTGGCTAGCACCGCTGCGTAACCCCAACACCTGCTGCGCGCTTAAAACGCTCCAGAGGGTTCTCGTCGGCTCCAGCATTAGTGTTCCCTCATTTCACCCACCAGTTCCAGAATCTCCGACTCAGTAAGAACACGGCTGGATCGTTTAGCCAAATCCAAGACGGCCGTAATGATTTCGGTGCTGGTCGGAAGACCCCGAGAGCTGAGGTAGTGAATCACGTTGGAGTTGCCCGACATGTGTCCAATTTCGATCTCTTGCGTCCTGCCGATCCATCCCGCCGGCACTCCGGAATAGACGCGGTCGGCTAGCCATGATTCGCCTTTCTTCTTGGCCTTGATGACGGCGGAGGCGTGTACGCCGGTAGCGGTGCGAAACGCGTCGCGGCCCACAATTGGCATGTTGATGGGCATGGGGACTCCGGTTGCCTCCGAGACCACTTGGACATATTCGGGAAGGCGCGAAAGATCGTCGTCACGCATTCCCAGCAGCTTCATGTTGACCAGAAGCTGCTCGACCGGAGTGTTGCCAACACGCTCGCCAACCCCGAGTGCCGTTCCGTGAACGCGCGTAGCACCGGCCTCAGCCGCTGCCAGGCTATTGGCCAGGTCGAGGCCTCGATCACGGTGTCCGTGCCAGTCGATACCGACATCAACGCCGAGCTCCTTCAGCAGCGCCTTCACCCATGAGACCAGGTTCCACACGCCTTGCGGGATGGCAGCGCCACAGGTATCGCACAGGCACAGCCGCTTGGCACCCGCTTCAATCGCGGCCGTGAGCAGGACGCGCAGATGTTCGGGAGAGGAACGCACTGTGTCTTCGGTAACGTACATCACCTCCAGCCCTTCACGCACCGCGAAGCGAATGGCTTCCCGCGTGTAACGGAGGATGTCTGACAACTCCCATTCCTCCGCATACTGTCGAATGGGGCTGCTGCCGATAAAGACGCAGGCTTCTATGGGCACGCCCGTGAGTTGTGAGACCTCGGCGATCGGCTGAATATCCACCATCAGCGTTCGCGCGGCGCAGTTGGGACGGATGCGCAGCCGCTGCTCGGAAATCTCACGGCACAAGCGCAGCACCGCCTCGCGCTGGTGCGGGCCCGCGCCTGGCAGGCCGACGTCAGCGGTCTCAATGCCCAGGCTTTCCATTAGGTGGAGGATTTGGACTTTGGTCTCCAGGGAGGGGTCGGTGACGGAAGGGCTCTGCAAACCATCGCGCAGGGTCTCATCATCGAGCATGACGTGATCCGGATAGTGGGGGTTGCGCGGGCCGGCCTCAGCCCAGTCGTAAATGAGAGCGTTTTGTTCGCCTGAGCTCATGCTGTCCTCCCACGGTTAAGAGATGGCGCTTTGAGCTTTGCCGAACTCGCGCGCACGCTGCAGAAGTTCTTCTGCGCCTGCAATGTCGCCGGCGCTGCGGCGAATCAATGCCAGGTGGAACAGACTGCTCACTTCTCCAATGCTTTCATCGAGGCTGCGACGGAACTCGCGCTCGGCGGCGGCAGTTTCACCCCGACGCTCGTGAATGACCCCGATGTGATAGTGCGCCATCAGGTATTCCGGAGTGAGCGCGATCGACTGCTGAAAGTGATTGAGAGCTTCTTCCAGTTCGCCGGCGTGGAACAGTGACACCGCCAGACGATAATGCGCTGCGTTGTAGTTCGGATCGATCTTCAGACATTGCCGGAAAGCCCGGATGGCCTGCGGCATGTTTCCGCGATGGTACCAGGCAACTCCCAGGTCGTAGTGCGCGAGCAGAAAGGTAGGGGACGCGGCAATGGTCTTCTGATAGCGTTCGATCGCCAGCTCAAGCATGCCCTGGTGAAAGTAGAACGTACCTAATATGTGGTTGGCCAGCACGTTGTCCGGCTCGGTCTGCAAGAGGCGTTCCAGTTGTTGACGCGCCTCGCGGCTATGACCGTCTTTTTCCTCGGTAAGCGCATGCAGTATCCGGTGATCGAGGAAGGCATCGCGCAGGAAGAGTCCGCATTCAGCACAGAACTTGTCTTCTGCTGCTGCTTTTCGTCCGCAACGCGAACACCGCAGGTAGGTCAGCACAACGGACTTGCGCCCAGCCGCTTTTTTCGCCTTGCGAACCGGCGTCTTTTTACTGATGGCAAGCTTCTTCATAAAAATTCCTCAGCCTTCCGACTGCGTCGGGTCCAACGCACATTCCAGACAGAGTCTGCTCGAGGGGCGGAATCCCTGACTGCGGAAAAACCCCAGCAGATCGAAGTCATCCCAGGAAACCTCAGTCCTTATGGTGTTAATGCGCAAGGCCGCCAGGTTCAGGCGTAATTGA
This sequence comes from uncultured Acidobacteriaceae bacterium, assembly GCA_963815775.1. GTDB lineage: Bacteria > Acidobacteriota > Terriglobia > Terriglobales > Acidobacteriaceae > CAVVDY01. The sequence continues at coordinate 35,987 of CAWFIB010000026.1, forward strand.
CGCATGAGTGCTTTGCCGACGTTCTTCCCGCGCCAGCGCGGGTCAACCGTGACCGCGTCGATGGAAGCTGACGGCTCGACTACCCCGTATTCGCCGTAGTAAAGCGATCCGATGACAAAGCCTACAACCTGATTTTCCAGTTCCGCCACCAGCGAGATCTGCAAGCTCGCCTGAGTAACGGCGCGCTGCAACATGATTTCGAAGTATCGGGGACGCCAACGGCCGGTGGCAGCGGCGTCAATCGCCACGACTGCCTTGAGGTCGTCCTCGCGCATAGTGCGTACCAGCACGGCATCCGTTTCCAGCACGCCCGCTTCGTCCGAATTCCTTGTCAGCATGGTCGCCCTCCCGCTTACACTCCTCCCAGAAATTGGCCCGCATCGACGCGCAGAATTTGGCCGGTGATCCGTCTGCCGCCGGGACCGCATAGGAACATGGCGGCTGCCGATATATCGGAAACATCGAGCAGGGTCCCCAGCAGGCTCTCGACTTCTGCGGTCTTTCGGATGTCGGCCGGCAACGCCTCCGTAAGGGGCGTGCGCACCCAGCCCGGCTCAATCACATTTACCGTAATCCCAAAGCGGCCTGTCTCGCGGGCCACGGTCTTGGCCAGACCGAGCAGTCCTGCCTTGCTCGCGGAATATGCCGCGGTGCCGAACTTGCCTCGCGATCCGTTGATGGAGCCGATCAGCACGATTCGCCCGCCGTCTTCGCCCTGGCGCATCAGGGGAATCGCATGCCGCAGCAGCAGGAAAGCTCCACGCAAATTCACAGCCTGGGTCCTGTCCCAGTCTTCGACGGGAAGCTTCCACACCACGGCTTCACGTGAGATGCCGGCGGCGTGAACCACAACGTCGAGCCGTCCATGCTTCCCAAAGAACTGCTGCATGGCGGACCGAACCGATTCGTCATTGCGCACATCGCACTGCAACCAGGGAAGGTCGTTGTCCGGCGGTGCTGATAGGTCGAGAGAGGCCGCAGTGGCGCCGGCCTGTTGCAAACTGCGAAGAATCGCGCTGCCGATCCCGCCGGAGCCGCCGGTTACCAGAGCGGTCTTCCCGGCTAATTCGTTACTGCCCGTCATGCTGTAACCTCGGCGCCGTTCGACAGCATGTGATGCCGGTACGCTCCCCACAGGGCGGCTCCCAGGGCGCCGGCGTAGATGGCATTCGGGTGAGTCCGAACCTCGATGTCTAACCCGTCTTCCGCTGCCTTCTCTCGTAACGCTTGCGCCAAACCAATGTCGGCTGACAGTCCACCTGTGATTGCCACCGGCCCATGGACGTCGATGGCGCGCAGCAGTTTAAGATAGCGGCCCGCCATGGAGATATGGATGCCCTTAAGTATGTCGGGCGGTGAGATGCCGCGGCTGACCATGTTAATCACATCTGTCTCCGCCAACACCGCGCAGATGCTGCTTACCGCCTGTGGGTTGGCGGCTTTGCTCGACAAGGGGCCGACATCTTCCAGCGTGATGCCCATGTAGCGAGCCACGTTTTCCAGAAACTGCCCGGAGCCGGAAGCGCATTGGCTGGTCATGCGATAGGCAAGAACACGGCTGCGTGCGTCAATACGCATGGCGCGCGCGTGCAGCGCACCGACATCAAGGACAGCGCGCACTTCCGGCATCAGGAAGATCGCGCCGCGCGCGTGGGTCGTCATGCCATAGAAGTGCCCTCGGCGAAAGTCCACCAACTCTCCCTCGCCGGTGCTGGCGACATAGCAGACGTCTTCGCCGGTCACCTCCGCCTGGCGCAGAGCTTCCTCATATCCCTCATTGACGACCTTGTGCAGCTCACGGCGCCGAATGCGTTCCGTAACCACAGAAAGCACTTCAGGCTCTCCACCGCGGTTGGAAAGCACGACTGCGATCTTGACGGCGCTGGAGCCAACGTCAACTCCGGCGGTAATCTGCTGCTCAGCCGTTCGATTTTTCGCAAGCACGGCCGTCGGCGTCATGCGCTGGCCTCCGCTCCGCGTAAAGCAAACAATGCAGCCCCCAGGGCACCGGTGTAAATCGAATCCGCGGAAATATTCAGCACCCGCTCGCCGTAGTTCTCCTTCACCAACTCCCGCAGTGCGGCCACTGCCGCCGGATTTCGCGCGACACCGCCGGTGAAGGTGAACTCGTCCTTCACGCCCCCGGACCGCGCCAGCAGGGACATGGCCCGCAGGATGACAGCCCGATGCAGCCCGGCAAGAATGTCCTCACGTCGCTGGCCTAGCGAGAGACGCTCGCGCAGTTCGGCGCCGGCGAAAACTGTGCATGTGCTGTTGATCTTCACCCGGCACTGGCTCTGCTGCGCCAGGGGCCCCAACTCGTGCAAGGCGAGATTCATTTCGTCTGCAATATAGCCGAGGTAGCGCCCGCATCCCGCCGCGCAGCGATCGTTCATCTGAAAACTTACCACCAGCCCGCCGGCATCCACCTGGATCGCCTTGGTGTCCTGCCCCCCGATATCCAGTACCGTGCGGGTGTTGGGAAACATTGCGTGAGCGCCGAGGCCGTGACAGAGAATCTCACTACGAATCTGTTCCTTGGGAAAAGGCAACCGCTGCCGGCCATACCCTGTGCCGACAGTGTTGGCTTCGACAATCTCGGTGGCACAAGTTTTTTTGACAGCGGTGCGCAGCTGCGAGGTGCGTGCTCGCAAAACGGGCGTTCCGCCTGCAAGGGTACGTTCCAAAGCGTCCTGTAGCTGGGTATCGAAGTCGCTGCGCGCGGGTGCGTTCTCGACTACGAGGATGGCGGCGTCAAACAATCCACAGAGCAGGTCAAAGGATATGCCGCCCGGATCGCCGTGCTGTTCTGCCAGCTGCATGTAATCGGCTGTTGCAACGTCACGAAAGAAGTCGCTCTTGCGAACCGCCAGTTCGCTGAAATGGCCGCTGGCCTTCTCGACCATCGCATCCACAATGCTGTCAACGATAGCGTTCAATTCTTTCGCGTAAGCGCGATGGCGTATCTCCTGCGCAATCTGATGCAGAGCGTCGCGCAAGTTGGCGAGCTGATCGAGATGCTGGCGAAGTCGAGAATTGCGGGACAGCGACGACAGGAAAGGCTTCTCCACTTCGGCCAGACCGGGGTCGCCGCTGACGGCCTTCTGTATAAGCGTGAAGCGGGTGCGTACCAGCGCTTCTTCACGTACCACCTGACAGGCCACGTCGTAATTGCTGCGTGTGTTGGTGATGCCGCGGCCGATGATCTCGCCGGCCTCATCCAACACCACCGCCTTTGTTGTGGTGGAGCCCAGGTCAATGCCGATATGGATGCGCAGCGCACTCATGCGTTCGCTCCCTTGCGCCTTTGGTCCAGCATTTGCAGATAGCTTTCGATTCGGTTCTTGATGTTGGCGGCGGAGAAGTAGCGCGGATCGACCAGGTCGCTTTCGATAAAGCCGCCGGGTACTCCGGTGCGTTGTTCGAGCTGGCGCAGCATGAGAAGCTGTCCCACACTGAAGGAGTTGCAGCTCTTGATGCTGTTGATCATGAAGCCATCTGCCCGATAGTCGCGGATGTAGCGCTCCAGCAGATCGACGCGCGTGGGCAGTCCAAGGTTCGTGTAGCACCCCAGACAGTACTCCGCCAGCGTCTCCAGCGGGCGAGCAGCATCGTGACGAAAGCCCAGATCGTATAGACCTCCGACCTTCGTGTAGCTGCTGGCCACGACCACTGCGCCTTCCTCGTAGAACATCTTCCAGAACTCACGAAAGCTGGTCCAATTCGGCGGACCCTCCATCACCAGCCGATAGCGTTCCTTCTCCAGCGTTCCGTCGGGAGTCAACGGTCCCAATCCGTCGCGTAGACGGCCCTCGATTTCTTCGCGCAACGTGCGGTAGTACGAGACGCCTTCCGGCGTGCCGCGGAACGCCGTGAACATGGGCCCGATGTAGTACACGCCTCCGAAGTAGGCGTCGATGGGAGAAGGAACATGCTTCGCCGACTCCAGCACCCAAACCAGATCATCTTCCGCCTGCGCCGAAAGTTGCAGCGCCTGTCGCAGCCGGTCTTCGTCATAACGACGTCCGCTCACTTGTTCGAGCTTGGGGATCACCTCCGTGCGCAGCTGCTGCACGATGTAGTCGACATGATGCGGCAATATGCGGCCCTCCGACTGATATGGCACATGCAGCATCGCAACCGGGCAGTCGTATTCCTGGCGCAGCAGCTCAAACCACTTCATGAAGGTGAAGCAACCGGTGTAGGACAGCAGCAACAGGTCAGGTGGAGGCAGCCGCTCGCCGGTGGGGCCGATATTCCCTTTCTTCAGCATGCCGATGTCGCACTTAACGTAGGTGCAGACATCTTCGCTGTGTCCGTGCTTTTCGGCTTCCGCGATGTAGTCCCCCGACAACTTCCTCATACCGGATTGCAGCGCGTTGATTTCGGGCAAGACCGGGAGGAGCTCGAACGCCCGCAACAGTTCTGTAAGGTTTCCCGGAACGAACGTGTACACCACCTTGCGGCCCGTCTGTGGAGCGCGCGCAAGTTCGGTGTAGTGGCCGGCAATCATCTGCTTTTGCAGCAGCATGCTCCGTTCCTTGCTGACCTCTTCGGCGATGCGATGGGGCGCGACCGTCATGCTTCACTCCACAATCGAATGGAATCGGAGAACGTACCTACCTGCTCGCGAATGACGGCGAATTGGCCAGTGTCCTCGCTGTACTTGAATTGCGTGTGCGGAATCCCTTCGCGATCGAGCTGCGTCACGAGCATGGGCTGCTCCAGCAGGGCGGGGTCGCAGAAACTGGGCGCGCAAAAGACTACGCCGTCGGCATGATTGCGACGCACGGACTCCACCAACGACCGCCCGCGCTGGCCTTCCGGAAGATAACGGGCGGCAGTTTCCGCGCTTTGGGTACAAAACGCGTCGGCCAGCGCCTGCAATGGATCGCCGTCTGTTGAAACCTCACCCGTGATCCACCGCAATCCAAGGAGCAGATCGTCGTCTACGATCCAGCAACCCGCACGCTCCAGCGTGAGCAGCAGTCCTAGCGGAGGCTGCTCGCAGAACATTCCCACCAGCACTACACGGCTCTGATCGCGTTCACGCCGGTCGGCTTGCATCTGCGCGGATCGCAGATATTGCCGCAGCAGCTTGGTGTGCTCCTCCGGAGGGAGCACATTGCCCGCACGCAATACCGGGTAAACTTCCGATATCGGAAAGCACCACGGCTGCCGGCTACGAGCACGATAGAGTTCGCGAATCGCCGCGCGGTTTTCGTTGTAAACGGCAATGCTGTTGCGCAGGTTGTCATCGGAAATCGCCTGGCCTGTCAGCCGCGCAAAGTCATCGCGCAGCGATTCCAACTCCTGTCGCCAAAACAGCCCGCCCACACCGGACGCGAAGTTCTGCGGCAGGTCCACATAACGGACGTAGCGCTCCGGAAACAACAACCGCCACATGCCAGACAGGTTTCGGATCACGTCGCAGATGGACGGAAACAGCATTCCATCCAGCACATCGAGGCGGCGGCTGAGTGCAAGCTCGATGGTACTGCGCGGAATATGGCAGATGTAGCTTTGGAAGTAGGCGTCTCCGCGAATAATTTCCAACCGCTCGCCGGCGCCCATGATCCCGACCGGCAACATGCCCGCAGCATGAATCAACTCGCGAGGAACATAGATCGGCATGTGGCCGATGGCTTTGCGGCCAGGTGATGCTTCTTTCCAGGTTCGCACGGCTCTCAGATCGAGGTCGTCGATCAACTCCTGGGCGTGCTCGATCAGGCTGGACAGGTCAGACGTCGGCATTTCCCTCGGCTCTACTCCCGTCCCAGCCTTGTTGCCAACGTCCGTCATTTTTCCTTGCCCGAGGCTTGCGCGGTCCAGGGGGCAATCTCCTCGATCAGCTTCTCGCTCCACGCGGCGCCTTCCGCCAGTCTTTGCCGCAGCCGGATGAAATCCACCTCCCGCTGCTCCTTTGTGCCGTAGTGGAAGGCGCGGAAACCGGCGCGGGCTTCGGTCATCATGTTGAGCGAGAGCCAGGCGCGATTGGTTTCGCGGTTCTGGTCCCAGTGTTCCAGCTTGTGTTTGCGAAGGCTCTCGATGGTCTTGATCAGGCAATCCGGCATGGTATAGAGCAAATGAGTGCATAAAGCGTCCACCGCCTCATCCAGCAAACTCAAATCGACAGCACCTTTTGCCAGCAGTGACTTTCCTTCGTCGCGCTCTGCTCCGCCTTTGTACTCTCCAATGACCAGCCGCCCGTACTCGTCAAGAATCCGATCAGTGGTGACGAGCGGATTCGCCATCCACTTCCCGTCCACCTTCAGCACCGGGACAATCTGCGTCAAGCCGCCCAGCCAATAGAAGCGATGAGCGCTCCACTGCTGGCATAGGGTGCCACTGAACATGGCCCGTTCCATACCGACGAACAGCGGCAGGAAGTCGGTCGAACCGCCATCAGGTGCAGAGCCGTGTCGCGGTCCTGCCTGGCTGAAGACCGCCAAGTCGCTGGCAACCGAGAAGTCGCATGCCATTCCGACTTCCTGGCCGCCGCCTACGCGCATACCGTTGACGCGGCATACCACCGGCTTGTCGCATTGCAGCACCGCGGTAACCATGTCGTTGAACAGCCGCATGTATTGGCGATACTCGCCGGGATGGCCAGCATAATTCTCGGCGTATTCGCGGGTGTTGCCACCGGCACAGAATGCCCGCGAACCCGCGCCCGTCAGGACCACGGCGACGGCCGCGCGATCATTGCTCGCCGCCCGCAGCGCCAGGATGATCTCCTTCACCATGTCCGTCGTATAGGCATTGAGCTCCGACGGATTGTTCAGGGTTATCCAGACGTTATGCAGACCCTCAACCGGCGTGCCGGCACGGTCCTTCACCGCTCGCTGCTCCACCAGGATCGAGCGCGTGGGAAATGATTCAACCAGGTTGTGATCGTGCACGCTTATCTCCCTTGTATTGCCTTGTTACCGCGCCACTTTCTCTTCGGGAACAAGAATCGCGCGCTTTCGAATTTCATGCCGCGCTATGGCTTCCAGCACGGCTGGGGCTTCGTTCAGAGAATGCCGTTCAACGTAAGGCTCGAGAGCTAGCTTCCCGTTCAGCACGAGGGCCAGCGCATTGGGATAGTGCTCTGGAGGACAGCCCCAGTTGCCGCGCGCTGTGGCGTCGAGGGCCATCAGATTCGACAGCCGCAGCTCGACTTTCTTGGGTGTAAAGCCGACCACAGCCAGGTAGCCGCCGGGATCGAGCAGCCCGAATGCCGTAGTCTGGCCGGCCGGGGTGCCGCTGGTCTCAAAGATCTTTAGCCCAATACCTTTGCGGCCCGCTTCCTTAGCAAACGCCCGCACCGCGGCCTTCAGGTCCTTCTCGTTTTGGGATCTGGCATCGAGAGCAAGCGAGGCACCGTGCTGCACAGCCAGTTCGAGCCTGCTCTGATCGACATCGATAGCCACGACGGCCGCGCCGAACGCTGCCGCAATTTGCACTCCGAATCCGCCTACGCCACCGACACCAACAAACACCGCGACATCCTCGGCCCCCAGCCCGGAGCGGCGGATCGCTTCATAGGGAGTGGTAACGGCGTCGGCCACGACGGACAGAAGATCCAGCGTTATCCCAACCGGCAGATCTTGCGGAACTGGACAGAGCCCCCGCGCTGGAACGCGAACATGGGTCGCGAAGCCACCATCGCCATCATTGCCCGGCATAAATTGCCGGCGGCAGATACTTGGCTGACCGGCGCGGCAAGCAGCGCAGTCCCCACAGGGAATCACGGCGGGGATGACGATGTCGCGTCCTTCCCACTCTCGGGCGCGTTCTCCGGCCGCAACCACTCGCCCGGAGATTTCGTGCCCTAGCGTGAGCGGCAGCGGCGCGCGCGTAGGAACGCCATCGCAGGCAAATCCGACATCGGTATGGCAAACACCGCAGCCGGCCACCTCCACCAACACCTCATCGAACTGCGGATCGGCTGCCTGGAATTCGTATCTCTCCAGCGGCTGAGCAGAAGCAACTAGACGATATCCATAGCCACCTAGTATTGACGACAAGTGGTTAATCCCTCAACTGCTACAAATGTGCCGACGCTCGCTTCTCGGGGCTTCGCTACAATACGTCCTCGGCAACCCATCTCTCTGTGATCTAAATCACTGGCCAGAGTGAGTCACACCCAGCCAAATTCGAACAACAGGTCGCGGCAATCAAATGATCAGCAGAGGTGGGGCTTGCGATCTGGGGATCGGAGGGCTGGACATCAAAGGCGCAGAAACCCGGGAAGGCGGCCCCTGCCAGCATTACCTCTGCCATCGAGGCGTGCTGGCCTCCCAGCACTCTCAAGTTGATCGCTTTCAGCGACGTTGGCAGCCACGCACTGGAAGAACCGAAACCCCAAATGTGATACGTAGATGACTCGACGCTTACAGGAAGCAGACTTCGCTGGAATAGTGCCCTGCAGTCGGCCCGCCGGCGTATGAGCGATACAGCAAGTCGGCACTACTTGACGAGACCGTCTTTGAGCAAAGCCTGGGTTTCGCTGTTTGTTCGTGCTCTGACTGTAGTCGATTCTGTAGCGGTCACGCCTCGAACGATCACCAAATTTCAACAGCTTTCAACAAGGGGGTGGCACTAGCACATCAACAATCACTTGGAATCACTCAATTTCACCAGATTTCACCAGGGTGCGAAATCTGGTTCGGGACCCAGGGGGGCGGAGGTTCAAATCCTCTCTCCCCGACCAATCTTTTCCAATAACTTACTGCCTCGACAAAAGCCCTCAAAACCGGCGAGCCTGGTTTCGGCCCAGATGTCACCCGGTGCTCCACTCCTCCGACCCGCATAAACACTGCACTTCTTGACTGGCAGACGGTGCAACGCCATCTACAAAATCATTCGGCTTGCAATCAATTGAATCAAAAAGTCCCCTTGCGAAGCGCATGCCGTTTCATCAGCAAAAAGAACACCGGAACCAGAATTAGAACGTGGATGGTGGAGGTGATCATGCCGCCGACAATCGGGGCGGCAATCGGTTTCATGACGTCGGAGCCGATGCCCGATTCCCAAAGTATCGGCCCCAGGCTGAGAATCACGGCCGTGACCGTCATCAGCTTGGGGCGCAGCCTCTGGACGGCTCCCTCGATCGTGGCCTGCTCAATGTCCGCTTCCGTCAAAGGCTGGCCGGTTGCGATCCGTTGCTCCAGGGCTTCGTGCAGGTAGATGACCATGACCACGCCCGTCTCGACAGCGATGCCGAACAGCGCGATATACCCGACCCACACAGCGACACTGAAGTTGTATCCCAGAATCCACTGCAGGATCAGCCCTCCGGACATAGCATAGAGCGTGGGAATGATCAGCACCGCCGCCTCGGCTGCCGATTTGAAGACGACATACAGAAGCAGGAAGATGACGAAGAACACAATTGGCAGGATGATCTTAAGCCTTTCTTTGGCGCGCACTTCGAATTCGTATTCCCCAGCCCAATGGTAGGTATAGCCGGCAGGCAGTGCCAGCTTGCTGCGTAGCAACTTGTCCGCTTGCTGCACGAATCCGCCGTAGTTCTTGGTCTTCAGATCGACATACACGTAACCGGTAAGAGTGCCGCCTTCATCGCGAATCATCGCCGGGCCGCGCGAGAAGGAGACGCGAGCTATCTCGTTGATCGGAATTTGCTGGCCGGTCGGGGTGCCAATAAGGACGCGATTCAACGCCGCCGGATCATCGCGAAAATCCCGTTCATAACGAACGTTGACTGGAAAGCGTTCGCGTCCTTCGACATTCTCAGTGACGTCAGCGCCACCGATGGCGGAGCGCACCACCTGTTGCACGTCAGCGACAGTGAGCCCGTAACGGGCGGCTTCGGGCCGGTTCACGTCGATGTTCAGGTAGAAGCCCTGCGACACGCGCTCAGCAAATACTGAGTTAACGTCCGGCATGGTAGACATCAACTGCTGGATTTGCGCTCCGATCTGCTGAATCTGGTTCAAGTCCGGACCTTCGATCTTCAGCCCCACCGGTGTCTTAATGCCGGTAAGCTCCATGTCCAGGCGGCTGGCAACCGGCATCGTCCAGGTGTTGGTCAGGCCGGGAAATTGCAGCTTCTCGTCCATCTGCTGGATGAGTTTCTCGTAAGTCATGCCCGGGCGCCATTGCTCGCGTGGCTTCAGCATGATGGTCGTGTCAAACATATCGAGTGGGGCGTTGTCGGTGGCGCTGTCGGAGCGGCCAACCGTCCCGAACACGGTGGAAACCTCGGGAAAGGAGCGAATGATGCGGTCCTGTTCCTGCATCAGGGCCGTCGCCTGAGTTATTGAGATGCCGGGCAGCGCGCTCGGCATGTAGAGCGACGAGCCTTCATATAATGGGGGCATAAACTGGCTGCCAAGCTTGAAATACAAAGGGATGGTAACTACGAGAAAGATGACATTGATGGCGATCAACCACTTCCAGTGTCGCAGGCACCAGCGCAATACCGGAAGGTAGATGGCCTGGGTCGCCCGAGCGGCGGGATTCTCCGATTCCGGTCGCAGACGCCCACGAATGAAGAGCGGCATCAGCACTGGAACCAGGGTGATGGACAGCAGCGAAGAAAAGACAAGCGCCATCGTCTTGGTCCACGCCAGAGGCCGGAACATGCGTCCTTCCTGCGCTTCCAGCAGGAACACAGGAAGGAACGAAACCAAGATGATGATGAGCGAATAGAAGAGCGCTGGCCCGACCTGCTTGGCGGCTCGCAACAATACGGTCCGCCGCTGGCTCTCGGTGAGTTGCTCCCCCGGAGCCAGGCCATGCCGCTCGGCAAGATGCTTGTAGCCGTTCTCCACCATCACAATGGCCGCGTCGACCAGTACTCCAATCGCCAGCGCCAGCCCGCCCAGCGACATTACGTTGGAGCTGACGTGCAGAAAGTACATGGGAATGAAAGCCGCCAGAACCGCAATCGGCAAGGTGATGATGACCACCATGGCCGAGCGGAAGTGAAACAGGAAGGTGATGGCCACGAAGCTCACGATGATGGCCTCTTCGATCAGGTCCCGCTTGAGGGTCTTGATCGATTCGTCAATCAGCCAGGAGCGGTCGTATGCGGTCACAACCTCGACGCCGGGAGGCAGTGAGGGTCCAATCTCGTGCAGCTTCGCCTTGACTCCCTTGATAACATCCAGGGCATTCATGCCATAGCGCATGATGACGATGCCGCCGACCGTTTCTCCTTCACCCTGCCAGTCGGCTGCGCCCCGGCGCACGTCCGGCCCGAAGCTTACCGTGCCGACATCCCGAATCAGCACCGGCGTCCCGTTTTTTGTGGCCAGCGGGACATTCTCCAGGTCGGAGAGTGAGCGCAAATAGCCCAGTCCCCGCACCATGTATTCAGCACCGCTCATTTCAATGACGTTGCCTCCCACCTCGTTTGTGCTCTCACGCACCCGGTCAATCACTGTCGAAACAGGAATACCGTAAGAAAACAGCTTGTTGGGATCGAGCTTTACCTGGTACTGCCGGACATAACCTCCAATCGTCGCCACCTCCGCAACGCCGGGAACGGTTTCCAACTGGTAACGCAGGTACCAGTCCTGCAAGGCGCGCAGATCAGCCAGGTTCTGGGTATGACTGCGATCAACCACGGCATACTCATAGACCCAGCCGGCGCCGGTAGCGTCCGGCCCAATGGCAGGATGCACGTCGGGCGGCAGACGGCCGGCGATCTCCTGCAGATACTCGGTCACGCGGGAGCGCGCCCAATACAGGTCGGTACCGTCTTCAAAAACGACAAAGACGTACGAGTCGCCGAACATGGTTTGCGCGCGAACCGCCTTGACGTGCGGGGCCGAGAGCAGGGCCGTTACGATGGGATAGGTGACCTGGTCCTCGATGATGTCGGGCGGCTCGCCTGCCCATTCGGTGTGAATCACCACCTGCACGTCGCTAATATCCGGCAGAGCATCGAGGGGAATGTGGCGCAAGCACCACACGCCGGCCACAACGAGAAACACAACGCCGGTCAGTACGAGGAACGGATTGCGCTCGCACCACTCAATGATTCGGGCGATCATCTCATACCTCCTGTGGCGTTTACGGTGAGTTGCCTCGAGGCAATCGTCTGCCCATTGCTTACTGCGGTGATGGTCACCTGGTAGGAGCCGCCGCTCGGCAGATCCACCGAACCTTCGAAGGTTCCGTCGCCTTTGCTGGTGAGGGTCGCGGATTTCTTAATCGCTGCCATACCCATGGCAGGCATGGCAGGCATGTAGAGGATCACGATCACCTGCGCCGAAGTCACCGGCTTGCCGTCGCTACGGGTGAGTTTCACCCGCAAGGTGTTGTTTCCCCTGCCTGGAGGCGAGGGCTCGGTGGCAAACTCGAGGGCAACGTGCTCGACCGGTTGGTTCATCGAGGCGGCAACTCCTGCTCCGGGCGGAGGAGGCGCGAATGATCCAATCGCCGCCTGAAGCTGCGACTCCGAATCGACCAGGAAATTCGCCGAACTGACGATGCGGTCGCCGGCTTGCAAGCCTTTCAGGACAATCACGTGATCGTCGAGCCGCGGCCCAGTTTCGATCTCGCGGGGTTCGAGATATCCGTTTCCACGATCAAGAAACGCGATGCTCCTGGTCCCGGTTTGCAGCACACCCGAATCTGGAAGCACCAGTTGGCGTCCCAGCGGAACGTTGATGCTTACATTCACAAACATGCCCGGCTTCAGTAAGAGACCGGGATTGTTGAAGACGAACCGCACGCGAACCGTGCGCGTGGTGGGATCCACCTGCGGCAGGATTTGGTCGATCCTTCCCCAGAACTTCCGTCCCGGGTAGGCGTCAACGGTCACAACGGCCGAAGTGCCAGGCCGGAGCTGGCCAACGTCCGTCTGATAAACGTTGGCATACACCCACACACTGGAAAGATCAGCGATGGTGTAGAGCTTGGTCTCCGCCTGTGCGAACTGATTGGGAAGGGCGTTAAAGTCCACAACGTATCCCGAAGCCGGCGACTCGATGGTGATGTCGTGCTCGACGGCACTGGTTCTCTCCAGCCTGGCGATCTCACTGCTGGGCACGCCGAATTGCCGCAGGCGGTCGGCGGCCGCTTCCAGCAGCCAGCCGCTCTCCTTCGCACCGCCCCCCTCGTCGCTCGCGGTGAAGGTCTGCCGGTTGTGTTTCGCAAGCAGGTATTCCTGCTCGGTGCTGACCAACTCCGGACTGTAGATGGTGAACATCGGCTGGCCCTGGCGCACGTACTGATAGCTCGCGTTGACAAAGACTTTCTGGATCCAGCCGGGAAACCTCGTTTGCACATACGAGAGCTTCCGCTCGTTTACGTCCACATTGCCGGGAACGCGCAGCTCATTGCTGACGTTCTCCATAGTGACAACCGCAAAGGTCACGCCGATGGCCTGCATACGTTGCGGCGACAACTGCAACGGCGCAAGCGGAGGGTTCGGCGTGGAAGCAGCAACCGCAGCCTGCGCCGGCGGACTCAACCGGTCCGGGCCCTTCGCTGCCACAATGCCGGTCTTTTCGGTGGCAGGACGATAGCGGCCCCATGCGATATAGCTCAGTGCTCCGGCCAGCGCCAGGCAGAGGGCTAAGGCAATGAAGAAAGCATATTTATAAGTTCGTTCTTTCATGGCATCACCTCCGCCTTTGCAGGATGGTCGTCGCGAGGGACCGTTGTGCCAACCGCCAGCTCCAGGTCAGCAAACCGGGTTTCGAAGTCCGCCAGAGACTGGAAATAGGCCAGGTCAATATCGATCACGCTGGTTTGGCTATCGAGCAAGTTGAGAAAATCAGTGCGGTCGTTTTCGTAAGCAATAACCGTGGATCGCAGCGTGGCTTCGGCTTGTGGCTGCAGCGCGCTTCGGTATACATCGGCCAGCTTTTTCGACGCCCTCGCCAGCGCCAGCGCCTCCTCAATCTGCCCGAAGGCGGCATTGCGCATGGCGGCAAGTTCGGCGTCCTGCTCGCTGACCTTGGCCTTGGCCTCCACGATCTCGGCGTCATGCTTGCGATGATTCAGCCAGGGCAGGTTGATGGAGCCTTCGATCATGTAGCGGTTACGCATGTCGGTGCCGCCCGGCATCAGCATGTAGCCGCCCGAAACCGTGAAGTCCGGCTTGTACGCTTTGGCGGCCAGAGCTTGTTCTTGCTGGCTTCTCTGGATGGCCGCCTGCGCCTCGGCCAAATCGGGCCGCGATGCCAGCGCCAATTTCTCCAGAGCGTCGGTCGTGGGCAAATGCGCCGGAACGTCATATTCCCCGCGCGCGCTAATGGGAGTCGTGGGATCGCGTCCCAGCAAGGTATTCAGCCGGGCGCGCGCGACATCGGCATCCTGCTCGAAGTGGATCAGGTGTTCCGCCAGGCGGGTCAGCGCGATCTGCGCCTTGAGGATGTCCTGCTGCGGCACTTTCCCCACTGTGTACTTGATCCTGGCTGCCTCGATCGCCTGCCGCGCAATGGCGACGTGCTCATCGTGAATACGCAGCTCGTCCTGCGTGCGCAGCAGATCGTAGAACGCTTTGCGAACGCGAATACGTATCGCGAGCCTTGTGTTTTCCAGGGCAGCCTTCCCCTCATCCACGTCGGAGCGGGCGATGTCGGTGCGCAGGCCCCGCTTTCCTTTCCATGGGAAAGTCTGCCCCACCATAAACATGTTCTGGGCGGCGTTGTAATTCCAGGGCTGCTCGAGAGGTATGCCCCAGCCTTGATACTTGAGGAAGGGATCGTCGAGCGCGCCCGCCGCAGGCACCCTCGCTTGCAAAACCTCGACCTGCCGGGCAGCGACCCGGATCTCAGGATTATTGGACAGGGCGATCTTCTCGATTTCCTCGAGCGTAAGGGCGGGCCCAGCTTGCGCTCGATGCGAAGCTGCTGACAATAACGCTTCTGTCGCAAGAAGGCTGTTATCCTCCGCTGCCGCGAGCGTACATAGACACGCCGTGAGCAATGCGCATAGGAACTTCATCACTTCTCTCCATCATTCGGAACAAAGACACTTCAGGCGTGCGCCTGAAAACACGAAGGGACAGAGAGCTCTTAAATCCTGAGGACTGTAATGCCGGGCAGAGACTCGCCGGGTGGATGGATTGCAGGGGAGGAATAGTGCAAGGTGGAGAATTCGGGAATCGCCAAGTGCGGAAGGGAGGTGGCTGTAACCTGCAACTCGGGATGAGGACGCTGTGTACCTGTCACGACCATTGTGGCGGTCGTGCGGGCCCCGCTGTTGCAGCAGGCCAGCGACCAAGGCATCTGGCCTGAGGACGCGCAGATTCCGGTCATGTGCCGGCAGCATTCGGGCTCTGTGGAGGCTGTCCCCGCTGAGGTGATGCATGCCGACAGCGGAGCAACGGTCCAATAGAGCACCAGGAATGCAAACGCTAAGCCGGCGGAACGTCGCATGGGAAGAGTCTATGGCCAGATTACACCAGAAACAAGTGATTCAAGTCACAAGCGGAGGTGATTTAACACTTCGAACGGCCGAGGGTTGGCTCCGCGATGCCGTTTCCAGAGAGCGCTACTTCCCTTTGATGGTTACTCACGGACTTCTTAAAGACGAGGTGTTCCTTCATTTTGGTTCCCTGCGCATCGGCCACTTGACCGAGAGATTGTGTGGGAGTGACCACATGGCCTTTGTCAGAAAAGATCACCTCCCCGGGACCAGGGGGCAGTTTTGACGGAACTTCATTGGTGCCCTCTCGCGTCCGAGCAGTTGTGCAGATCATTGGCGACCTGGTGGCCGGTTCCAAGAAGGCACGATCATGACGACAGCGTCCGTTTTGGGAATCAAGATTTGAGTCTGTATTCGCTCTAAGTCATTGGCAATGCTCCTTAGTTACGGGTCGCTGTAACGGTAACAACACGTATAGGCCATTGACACCGTTGTGTGAGCAAGGGAATATCATCGCCAACTCTCAGGGAAAGCCCCTGAAGCAGGTGCGTTGGGCGGCCAACACACGACTGCAAAAGGATCGCGCTGCTGCAAAATGGCTTTCTTGATTGCAATAGGCAAAACAACAAACATCTTTCCGTTAATACATTTCGCAACTTAACCAGCAACCGAATTGCTTCAGAAAAGCGGCGCCGAGGAGCCCAGAGACGTTGTTTCACCTCTAGATCTCACCTTCACCAAGATCTGTGGTTGTGCTATGGACGTCGAAGCTTCACAGGCCCCTATCCTCGAGATCGCACACGTGTTGTTCACCGACATCGTGGCCTACTCCGCCCTTCCGGTGGACAAGCAGAGGAAGGCGGTTCGCCATCTGCAGGAAGCCATAACCGGGACCAGCGACTACGGCCGATTTCTGCCACGCGATCAACTCATTGTTTTGCCGACGGGCGATGGCGCAGCCCTGGTGTTTTTTCGAGACGTCGAAGCTCCCGTGCGCTGCGCGATCGAACTGGCGGCACGATTACAAAGCGATGCCCAGCTGCGAGTGCGCATGGGCATCCATACCGGGCCTGTTTATCGCGTGGCCGACATTAACGCCAATCGCAACGTGGCGGGCGGGGGCATCAACATCGCACAGCGTGTGATGGACGTGGGGGACGCGGGCCACATTCTGGTCTCGAAGACAGTGGCTGAGATGTTATCTGAGGTAAGCACGTGGCGAGAGCGGCTTCACGATTTAGGTGAGGCCGAGGTCAAGCATGGGGCGCACGTTCATCTCTACAACCTGTATACCGAGACGGCAGGAAACCCCAATATCCCAACCCGGTTAAGCGGCTCTTCAGGCCGCCCGGCCGCAAGACGTCTCAGCGAGTCCTCGGGGCGACCCACGTCGCTGGATCCCGGTTTGCTAATTGCGCATTACCGAATAACACAACGCGTCGGTGGCGGTGGAATGGGCGTGGTTTATGAAGCCGAGGACGTGCGCTTGGGCCGCCGCGTCGCACTCAAGTTTCTCCCTGAACATTTGCTGGAAGATCCCCAGGCGATCGAGAGATTTCAGCGCGAGGCTCGCGCTGCTTCGGCTTTGAATCATCCCAACATCTGCACGGTGTATGACGTCGGCGAGCATGACCGCCTGTACTACATCGCGATGGAGTTACTGGAAGGCTCCACGGTGCGATCGATCATCCAGCAACGTGCGGCGACCTTGAAACGCGTGGTGCGGTGGGGAGTCCAGATTACTGACGCCCTGGCAACTGCTCATGACAAAGGGATCGTACACCGCGACCTCAAGCCCACGAACATATTTGTGACCTTCCGCGATGATGTGAAGATTCTGGACTTCGGCCTGGCAAAGATCACACTGGCGCAGAGCGGGTCGACTGACGAGCGCGCCACGGAGCTGACGCAGCCCGGTATGCAATTGGGCACGATTGCCTATATGTCGCCTGAACAAGCACGGGGCGAGGCGGTCGACGCCAGAAGCGACTTGTTTTCCGTTGGCATGGTTTTGTACGAGCTGCTGACAGGCAAATCACCGTTTCCAGGGGACACGCCCGCGGTGATCACCGACGGAATCATGAACCGTGTTCCAGTCGACATCGTGGAACGGAATCCGGAGGTGCCGCTGGCGCTGCAGGACGTCATCGAAAGGGCCCTGCAAAAGCGGCCGGAAGATCGCTACCAGTCGGCACACTTGATGCACCATGACCTGGAAGCGTTAAGCTCCCTGCTGTTCTCTGACGCCAGCAAAGAAGCCCTCAAGAAGCTGGAGAGCCGGCGGCGCAAACAATATCGCTCGGCAAGCCATAGAGCAGCAGCAGCGCCAGCTGTGACTGCTTCGCGAAGCGCAGGGATGGCGCATCGCTCTGCACGATTCAAGGCCGCCTTGGCGATCGTCACTGCTGTGTTGATGGTTGCCGGCGGGATAGGACTCTATCTGCTTACACAGCGAGGGCATCAACTCACCGATAGGGACACGATTGTACTGTCGGACTTCACCAATACGACCGGGGACCCGTTGTTCGATGACGCTCTCAAGCAGGGTCTGGCGGTCCAGCTTGAGCAGTCACCCTTTCTCTCGCTGATTTCCGAACACAAGGTGAATGACACGTTAAAGATGATGGGGCGCTCACCCGAGGATCGTCTCACTCCGGCGGTAACACGGGAGGTCTGCCAGCGAACGGGAAGCACCATAATGCTGACAGGCTCGATCAGCGGACTCGGCAAGGACTACGTGGTCGGACTTCAGGCGGTAAATTGTGCTTCAGGAGAAGTGGTAGCTGAGACGCAGCAAGAGGCCGCAGGCAAGGACGCCGTGCTCAGGGCACTCAATCAAGCAACCAATACGATGCGCGGCAAGTTGGGCGAATCAGTTAGCTCGCTGAAGAAATATGGCACGTCATTGGAGCAGGCTACAACCCCTTCACTTGAGGCGCTGCAAGCCTTCAGCATGGGAAAAAAGATCAGCCTTGCGCAAGGTATCAATGCTTCTCTGCCTTTCTACAAGGGCGCCGTCGAGCTCGATCCGAAGTTTGCCAGGGCGTATCTAGCGCTTGGATTGAGTTATGAGGACGTGAACCAACCGGGTCTGGCCGCCGAGAACACGCGCAAGGCGTACGAGCTACGCGACAAGGTTAGTGAGCGGGAGAGGTTCGCCATCGAAGCCGGCTATTATCTCATGGCCACAGGGGAGCTCGAGAAAGCAGAGCAAGCCTATCGACAGTGGGGCCAAACCTATCCACGCGATCCTGTGCCATACGAAGATCTGGGATTCGTTTATAGCGTTTTGGGGGACCGCGAAAAGGCGCTGGATGCAGACCGCGAGGCGACGAGATTGAATCCCGACAATGGGGTCAACTATGCGAACCTCGGCGTGGCACATGTCAATTTCAACCGCCTCGACGATGCGGCGGCTGCCTACAACGAAGCAGAAAAACGAGGATTGAAGGCAGAGATCTTGTTATGGAATAGATATCTGCTAGCTTTCCTTAAAAACGATCCGGCACAGATGGCCCAGCTCGCGGCGAGTGCAACCGGAACGCGCGGCATGGAACATACCCTATTGTTCGCGCAGTCAGACACGGCCGCGTGGTACGGAAAATACAAGGATGCTCGAACTCTCACCCAACGAGCAAGTCTAATGGCTGACCAAAATGGCTCGAAGGAAACAGCCGCGATTTATCGAGCAGCCGGAGCGCTGCGTGAGGCCGGGGCGGGAGACACAGACGAAGCACGAGCGGATGCCAAGGCCGCGTTGCACACGAGCTCCAATCAGGATGTACGCTCGATTTCCGCTCTGGCATTGGCATGCGCGGGCGATACGCAGCAGGCCGACAAGCTCGCCGGAGAACTGGATAAAGCTCATCCTCTCAGCACGCTCGTCCAAAAATATTGGCTGCCGTCGATTCGCGCAGCGATTGCGCTGCAGCATAAAGAGCCTGAGCGGGCGATTGAACTTTTGAAAGTGACAGTGCCGTTCGAACTGAGTCAACCTACCCAGGCAAACGTGTTTCTTATCCCCGTGTATCTACGCGGACAGTCTTATCTCATGATGCGCGACGGCAGAGCGGCGGCGGGTGAATTTCAAAAGTTCATTGACTATCGTGGCTTGGTGGCGAACTTTCCCTGGGCAAGCCTTGCGCGCCTGCAAATGGCTCGAGCTCAAGCCATCGAAGCGGGCAACAACCCGTCCGCACGAGGCAAGGCTCGCGAATCATATTTGGAGTTCCTAAACCTCTGGAATGAAGCCGACCCCGACATCCCGATATTCAAGCAGGCCAAGGTAGAGTTCGCCAAAGTATAACCTCGGTTATTGTTCAGCGTCGCCAACAATTTCATGCCGTCGCCAAGAGTAGGCGTATCTGGGATATGAACATCCCTGCCGTGTTGCCATTTAGGAAATTGTGGTTGAGAGAGCTATCACATCCCAGGGCGCCAGCGATGTCTGAAAGATTTATTGCCGTCCGCAGCAAGCGGACTCAGATCTGGCTGGCGCTTGCTTCGACCTGTCCTACCATGACCTCCTCTGTGGCGACCGCGTTGGTGCCCGTCGTGTTGATGCGACGTGAATTCCAACGTTCTAGCTCCGGATGAGAGTAACGGTAGGCTTCCTCGGCGATTTGACGTCCCCGCTTGAAATCATTGAAGCGGTATTGCTGAACCGGCGGCATCAAGTAAAGGTCGGAAAGAGACTGCATCCTTTGCCGGTAAGATTCCGTATCAAGCTCCATGGCGCGCATCAACACCGAGATGATGGTCGGCGTTGGCTCCGATTCGATACCACCACGCAGCCGGTCGAAAAGCACCTTCCAACCCGAAATATCACTGTGCTCACATCGGAATGCAGCAAAGTCGACGCTGCTGGAGACATCCACGGATATGATCGTGCCCGCCCCAAACGATTTCATCACGTCCGCCGGCACATTGCTCATCAGGCCGCCGTCTACCAGAAGGTCTCTGCCTCTCACGATGGGCGGCAACATGCCGGGAACCCGCGAGCTCGCCAGGATGGCCTCATCCACCGGCCCGTCGCTCAGAATTTCAATGGTGGCGGTCGTCAAGTTTGTGGCAACCGCAAAGCAGGGCAACCAGAGATCCTCTATGCGCTTGCCAAAGGTACGGCTGGAGACAACTTTCCGAACTCGTTTCCCGTGAAACAGCGCGACCAGCGGCAGAGTCCAATCGTGCAGCGATTCGATGCCACCTTGACACGTCATATCAACCATCTGTTCCCAGGTGTAGCCATAGACGTATTGCATGGCGATCAGTGACCCCATGCTCGTGCCCCCGATCGCATCAATTGGGATTTGCAACTCGCGCATCGCACGCAGGACGCCGGCGTGCGCGACCCCTCGGGCGAAGCCTCCACCCAGCGCGACGCCAATCGCCCGCCCGGTTAAGAAACGGGCGAGACGCTCGAAATCGGGCTCGCACTTCAGGCGAAGATGGTGATGCTGTGTTACCGGATACCTGCGCAGCCACTCTGCCGTATTGGAAGGTTCCTGGCCTTCGGCATGGACCAGGGCGAGGCTCAGGAGCTGCCTGCCGCTCGGTGTACGATACATGTCCGCGGGCGACAGCTCCTCCGTCGCTGCCGCGTCGGCGACCAGTAATATCCGATCAGCCTGCCGTAAACACCGTTCCGTCCACGGCGTTTGGGTAAGGTCGGTCTGATAGAGGACGCAGTCATACTCCTGTTCTTTATTGCTCAGCCAGACCAGCAAATTCCGGTGGCGCGGGTCCCAGTCGAGCATCTGCGCCACGCCTTCACCCAGAGCCGCATCGACGGCGCAGCTGGTGAGGTGCAGGACGCGGTTCTGGCGGCCAAGCGCTGTGGCGAGAGCAACGGCGAATGCACTCAGGTCGAGCTTAGGTGACACTGCCACGACAGCAACACTGCGTGCTCGCGAGGACGATTCTGATGGTGGGGACTTGCCTGCAATGGCGACTAGTTGACGAGTAAAGAATGGCGCTGCAATGAGCGGGTGCTTTGCCAGGATGCGATGGAAGCTTTCTTTGCGAAGCGATGCGAGCTGTGTGTCGCGGACAGCGACAGCCGTCGCTAGCCTTCTCTCTCCGCCCAGAATTGCTATCTCACCAACCGTCTCTCCTGGACCCAATTCACCGATTCTCTGCGTTCCACCGGAAGTTTCGCGGAGGATTTGTAAGCGGCCACTCACCACCAAATAGAGCGCATCCCCCAAATCTCCCTGATGAAAAAGAACCTCGCCGCCAGCGAGAAAGCGATCCTGCAACTCGTCAGCCAGATCGCGCAGAACCTGCCGAGGCAACGAGCCAAAAATTAGATTACGATGTAGCGCGGTTGAAAGCTGTCTGCGTTCGACAGTTTCCAGCACCCGCGATAAGACCTTTGCAACTTCCGACGGGTGATCGATCAGTGTCTCTTCGAAAGCCTTGCGCGGAAGCTCGAGCAGTCTGGAATGCTGCCCGGCAATAACGCTCGCTGCGCGATGATCACCGGTGAGAACAGCGATTTCGCCCACGGTCTCTCCCGCCTCAAGCTCTGCTACTATTGCGGGCTCACGACCGGGTCTAGCGATCAGCACCTTTAGATGTCCGGATAGCACCAGAAACAGGCTGTTACCCTTGTCGCCCTCGCGAATCACGACTTCGCCGGGAGCGAAGTCGAGTTGCTGGGCGTGCATGGCAAAAGAAGCTACTGCAGAGGAACTTATCCCTGTGAAGAGCTTGTTGTTGGCCAAAATATCCTGCAAGCCGGTCCCCCCCACCACCTGGCAGCTCAACCCATCCGCAGACCCCTGTTGGCGGCCAACCCAACTATGTCACATTTTTTGGGAGATAATTCGCGAAGATATTCCTCTGCGCAGACAATAGTGTCAATGGCCTATATGTGTCGTTACTATCGAAGCGACAGGTAACTAGGGCGCGGTCGAAAGCGCGAGGCTATCTCAGGATAATAGTCACCCGATCCGCGTAGCCAATTGGCAAGTAGTCTGCGGTAGAGAGCCAGCACGAAAGTGTCTTGAAAGGCGGATTGCGCGATGGTATTTTTGTGGAACCTTTCTTCATTTCGAAATCCTAATTGTGGTTGTATTGTCGGTGCTTCTGACCACCTCCCAGTGGTTCTCCATTAGTAAATGGGGGCATGCGCTGCAGCGGAAAAGTGCTTTAGGGATATTGCACCTTGTTCGTCGCCCATTGGCGGCAGTGGTGCAGAAGCTTCCTGCCACCTTGGGTTGGCGCCAGAACGTGCGGATCGAACACGACGGAAACATGTCGATGCGCTGGTGCATCGGACAGGGTATTCCTTGCAAGTTGGCGCCGAAATGAATGAACTCGGGACAGCATGATGGCTCGTTGCGGCTATTTTCTTTGCTTCCTCGTAGGCTGTCTTTGCTTCTTGCATCCAGAGAATGCGGCGGGCTCGCCCACGGTCACTCATCTGACTCTCAGGCAGGCGATTGATCTGGCCCTTGGCGCCGGCTCTGCCCCCTCCCTCGCGACCGCGGATATGGAAGTGCGGACTGCTCGCCGCGAGGTAAACAATGCAAAGGCAGCTACTGCCTACCGAGCAGACTTTGACCTCTATGCTCGCAGTCTGCGCATCGACTTGCGTTCGCTGGGCATCGTCATACCGCGCTATCCGCCCACCAATCCACCCCAATACGTGGGCGTGAATGGACCGTACGCGCTGCTGTCCCCCCGCATAAAGGCGGTCAAGATGTTGATTGACAAAAATGCCAAGAGGAATATTGAAGTCGCCAAAGCCGGGATCGAGGAAGCAGATCTATCGCTACAGGAGGAGCGAGAAAAGATAGCCGCGGAAGTGGCACGAGATTATTTCGAAGTCGTCCGAACATCTCAGCTATTCGAGCTGGAGAAGCGCAATGTCGCGATGGCAGAGCTGATGCAAGAGTTTACCGAGGAGCGCTACAAACAAAAACTCGATCCCGCAAGCGCCCTTCGTCAGTCGCAAATGAACACCAATTCCGAACGCCAGAAGTTGTCTTCCGCAAGGCTGGCATTGCAGCGCGCGGTACTCCAGCTCATGTATCTCACCGGCCAAGCCATGGGTGACGTCCTGGAAGTCTCCGATGGCTTCGAAGATCGGCCGGTGAGCAAGACGCTCGACGAAGCAATCGCTGATGCATTGCGAAATAATCCCAGGCTAGCCGCGATTCAGGCCCACGATCAAACCTTGCGATTGAGAAGTTCCGCTGTCGACGCGGAGAAGTTGCCAGTATTCCTCGCTTTCGGCGACTTTGGAGGAACCATGGTAGCGCCTGACCCATCCGGCGTCGGCGCTTTCTCTGCCTCGTTCACTTATGACGCGGGCCTGGAACTCAAGATTCCCTTGCTGGACGGCCATCGCCGTGCAATCGAACACGCCGCCATTCTCTCGGAGAGTCTTCAGCAACAGAATGCCGAACGCGACATGCGGCGGCAAATCGAACTCCAGACACGCCTGGCGTTCGCATCTCTTCAGGAAGCTGAAGATCAATTGGCTCTTGCGAAGCAAAATCTGGAAGAAGCGGGCCAGGACCTGACCGAAGCCAAACAGAAATATGCTGCGGGCACGATCAGCGGACTTGATCTGCGGCAGACAGAGAACCGTTATGCGATTGCGGAGGACGGTCAAAGCGAAGCTCTATATCAGCAGGCTCAGGCTCGTCTATCGCTCGCCGAGACAACCGGAAACGTCTCGTCGTTGCAGTGGTGAGCGCGGGATCGAACCTTTATGTCAAGGCGAAGAGAGAGGTTCCACCGAATACCATGAACTACGTCCGACAGATAGCGATGATCGCGATGGCTCTCCTGGCCCTGACCGGATGCCGGGACCGGTCTAACGCCAAGGCGACAGCTTCACCCGACGCAGGCGGCACGAACCGCAACGGCGTCGGTTGCATGGGAAGAATCCTGCCGGAGAGCGGAATCGTCTCTATCGCACCCTATTCGGAAGGCGGTGGGGCTCCGGTAGTCGAGGAGTTGCTTGTCAAACCGGGTGACTGGGTGATGAAGGGCCAGGAGATCGCGACCCTTAGCTCCCGTTCATTTCTCAACCAGGCAGTGTTATCGGCAGAGGCGCAAGTTGCACTTTCCGAGGCACGCCTGGCAAAGACGCGAGCAGCACAATCGGAAGAGATAGCGGTCGCCAAGGCGGAAATCGCGCGACTGCAACTGCAGCGGGACACGGCGGCCGCGGACTATGCGCGGAATAAACCTCTGTATGACAAAGATTTTCTGTCCAAATCGCAGATCGAAAGCCTTCAATCCCGGCTAGGGGAGTCTGAAGCCCTGCTGGCCCAGGCCCGCGAGCACCTCCGTGGAATCTCCGCAGAGAGGCCCGAAGACGTCGTTATTGCGAAGGCACAACTGGAGGCAGCTCGTGCTGAGCTGGGCCGCGCTCGGCAAGATGCTTCTTCCAGCATTGTCCGTTCTCCCGCTGATGCACGTGTACTCCAGATCATGGCGTATCCCGGTGAGTCGGTCGGTCCCCAGGGTATAGCGGAACTTGCCGCGACCGGAAAAATGCAGGTGGTTGCGGAAGTCTACGAATCAGACATTGCACGCGTGAATGTCGGGCAGAAAGCAACCATCACTTCTGATTTGTTGCCCCATCCGCTTACAGGGGCAGTCGTATTGATTGGCTCAGAGATTGCACGCCAGGAACCGCTGTCTGCAGACCCAGGCGCCCCGGCGGATGCCCGGATCTTCAAGGTAAGGATCGATGTAGGGGAGCAAAGTGTTCTCGCGAAGCGCATCAACGGCAAAGTGAATGTCGTGATCCACCAATGAGGGCCGGACCAAAGCTCGCGTGGCTTCAGCTTATTCAGC
Organism: uncultured Acidobacteriaceae bacterium; assembly: GCA_963815775.1. GTDB lineage: Bacteria > Acidobacteriota > Terriglobia > Terriglobales > Acidobacteriaceae > CAVVDY01. Next base: position 61,142 of record CAWFIB010000026.1, read on the forward strand.
AGCGGGGACATTTTGCCGCCGCGCTTTCAGGTGTTGCCTTCGCCGTCACCTTGATGTTTAGCCAATTTGGCCTGCGCGATTCGCTCGTGGATGCCAGTATCCGGCTGTATCAGCACATGCGCGGTGACATCATCATGACGAGTTGGGAGTATCACTCGCAGCGTGGCATCCCCCCCGTTGCGCTGCACCGCTTCGCCGAGGTGCTTGGCGTAGAGGGAGTGGACAGCTGCTTCCCCGTACAAATCGGGCCCTTCCTTCTGAGGAACCCCAAGGACGATCAGGAGCACCCTATCGTTTTGGTTGGGTTTAACCCCTCCGATAGGGTCTGGGACTTCACCGATATGCGTAGTTTTGACTCGCTCAAGACTCAGGGAACGGTCCTGTTCGATGAGAAATCGCGAGCTCTTTTGGGACCCGTGGTGCAAATGTTTGCTGCAAGAAACCCTGTTCCAATCATCCTGGCCAAACAGCAGGTCGATGTCGTTGGCTTAATTCCTCTCGGACCGGGATTCAATAATGACGGCTACATGTTCTCGAGTGATGCCACCTATGACGGACTATCGGCGACGACCAGTAGCGCACTCCCGGTAATAGGCGTGATCCAGCTGAAACCAGGGGCGGACCTCCAGCAAGCCCTGCGCGAATTGAAGCGAATGATGCCCAACGATATACGCTTCGCTACACGAGCTCAATTTCTTGAGCAGGAAAAGCAATACTGGCTGACCCAGACGCCGGTCGGCATTCTCTTCTCGGCCATTCTGATCCTGGGGCTGATCATTGGTTCCGTTGTTGTCTATCAGATCCTGTACAGCGATGTGACAAGCCACCTTCCCGAATACGCCACGATGAAGGCCATGGGTTATTCCGATGGCAAGCTTTTTCAACTCGTAATGCTGCAGGCTGTTTACCTCTCCTTGATTGGATTCTTGCCAGGCGCAATCATCGCGCAGGCAATCTTTGTTCTGCTGGAGAGGGCGACCTCGCTTCCATTTGCCATGACGTTAGAACGTTCTTGCGAGGTGTATCTACTCACACTCACCATGTGCGGAATCGCCGGTGCCATAGCGATGCTTGCGCTTAGACGCGCGGATCCCGCCGAGATCTTCTGATGGCGACTACTGTACTGACCGGAATGAAGACTCAGGCCGAACCGCTCGTTTCGCTCCGGAATGTGGACCACTCTTATGGTACCGGGGAGCTCGCGAGACGTACTCTGCAAGGAGTTTCCCTCGACATCCTGCCAGGCGAGGTGGTGATTCTCACCGGTCCTTCCGGCTCAGGTAAGACGACGTTACTCACTCTCTGCGGCGCCCTTCGATCCGTCCAGGCCGGCAGCGTTCGGACCCTGGGCTGCGAACTCAAGGGAGCGACGCCTTCGGCGATGCAAAGAATACGCGAGCAAGTAGGCATCATCTTCCAGGGGCACAATCTCCTGGGCGGCCTTACCGCGACTCAGAACGTTGCACTCCCCCTTGGACTTGAAACTGGTATGCGGGCATCAGAGCGCACTTCCCGCGCCAGGAGGATGTTGGAAGCAGTTAGTCTGGACAAGCACTTTGACCATTACCCTGACCAACTTTCGGGTGGCCAAAAACAGCGCGCGGCCATTGCGCGGGCTCTGGTACGCCAGCCGCAAGTCGTTTTGGCGGACGAGCCCACCGCATCCCTCGATAGAAAGTCTGGCCGCGAAGTCATCGACTTGATCCGCTCCCTTGCCGTCCGCAGCAATAGCGCGGTCCTACTGGTCACGCATGACACACGAATTCTCGATATCGCCGACCGCATCGTTACCCTGGACGACGGACGGCTGATTTCGTTTGCCAGTTCGATCGCTACCAGCACCGGAAATGTACTTCATGCCTTTGCTCATTTGCAACAATCCGGAGATCTGCTGAAACACATTCGCTCTCTCTCCTCCAGACACTTCCTGGAACTCCTGGACAACATGACAACGGAGTTCCGGCAGTATGTTCGCGTCTTTGAAATGGAGAGCCGCCACGCAGTGCAAACCTTGTTTGATGCGGTGCTCGAGGCGACCACGGTCAAGATGGTGGAGATCATGGGTGCAGACCGGGGAACTATCTATCTCATCGATAAACCGGCAGGAGTGTTGCGCAGCCGGATCGCAACGGGGGCGAACGAAGAAAGAATTTCCATCGAAGTGGGCATTGGCAACAGCATCGCCGGCCGCGTCGTCAGCACGGAAAAGCCACTTAATATTCCGGATGCCCGTGAATCCGAGTACTTCAATCCGGGATTTGATCAGGCGAGCGGCTATGTAACAAAAAGCATTCTCTGCATGCCAGTCCACAAGCGGGATGGTGAAATCCTGGCTGTGGCACAACTGATCAACCGGCAGGGTGCAGAAAGCTTCTCCAAAGATGATGAGGAGCAGTTTGCCATTTTCGCCGAACCGCTTGGAATCATTCTGGAAAATTGTCTCGAACTCCAGCGACGAGTTGTAGAGTCCCACCCGCTCGAAGCATAGGGGTACGAGGGCAGGTCTGCGGAGACACCGGTCGATAGAGCCGTGGCATTGTCGGAGAGCTGTTAGTGCCGCGCGCAAGCGTCGATGCGGCGACCATCAATTCGGTGGAGGTGGGAGCGAGCTACGCTTTGCTAAGGCTCCCGGTGCTGCGGCACCAATGGGCTATTGAGAAGTACCTCTCTTCGGTGATAATTTATGGCACGTTTTTGCCGTTCCATGTCTTCAGGCACTTTCAGTGGGCCGCCGCGGCTCGGCACAACGGTGTCACGACGAGTCTCAACGGCAATTCAAACTTTCTAGTCACCCTACCCGATCATCTTGCGTTGATCGCCGATGCGGTGCTCGCGTTCGTTGGCGAATCGCTCCACGCCTGCGAAAATCGAATCGGGATCGAGATGCGCTTCCGCGATCACTTCCAGTTCGAGGCCGCCACTTCTCCAGCAATTGTCGAAGTCGGAGGTGAGTGAATACTCATCGGTCAACGGACCGAGGTTGCGCAGCGGCCACATGCGTCGCGTACCCGTTGATACCACCATCAAATCGTAGCGAGCCTCAGGCGGCAGCACGGAATTGCGGTATGCCTGCGGCTGGCGATCGAACAACTCCTCACTGATCGCCGCGATCACCTTCACGTTCACCCCGGCGGCTTCGAGTTTGGGCAGCACTTTCAACAGATTCACCGTGGAACTCGATCCTTGCGCGATCACGTAACCGTGGCGCGGCTGGTCCGGCGCGAAATCGCGGATCACGTACAGACCTTTTGCCGCAGCCCGCAGATCGGAGTCGGCGAAATGGCTGCGGTCCGCGACCGCGAAATCGGGACGCGCCACTTCCAGCGTGATGATGCCGACACGCGGATCGCGGGCCGCGATTTCCGCCGCCGCGAAATAGCCCGGCGCGACGTCGTTGTAATCCCAAAAACTCAAATTGATTACCTGGCCGCGCGGGAACAGCTTCCACACTTGCGGTGCGAAGATGCCGAAGTGGGTGCGCGCGTCGGCCGCGGTTTCAGGACCGGAGTGCGCGGTGAGAATATGCAGCACACCCATGCGGAATTTGCTGTCCTGATTTTGTTGACTCCAGACGCGCGCCGGAGTGTACATCAGCGGCGTGAATGCTCCGTAGGTGCCGCTCAAAGCCCACACGCCGGCGAATTTTTCGGGATCGACGGAAGCGCTCTGACTCACCAGCCCGATGGCGGTAGACACATTGCCCGCTTCTTGAATGGGCGCTTTCAAGCGCGTGCCCAGCGGATTCGCCGTGGGGCTGTAGTGTCCCCACAAACTGCCGTGCTCCACGTTGATCGACTCTGACAGATCGGCGGCTACGGTAAAGAATCGTCCGTCTGTGACGTAATTCATCCACTTGATGATTTCGGAAATCGCGCGCCGGGCTCCGGCGACCTCTCCCGGTTTCTTGAACAGCGCGATGCCAACTTGCTTCTCCGCACCGGAAATCCCATTGCGAATCGAGACCTTTTGTGGCTCCTCCGGTAGCGCTGCGACGCGCAGGCGATCGTCGAGGAACGGATCGCTCGAAGCGGAGATGCGCAACTTCACGTCGTCGCGCACGGTGTCGCCGATTTCCACCAGGCGATCAACGAGGCGATCGCCCAATCCGTTGCGGTCGAGCAGCGACATCACCACGTCGATGTTGGTCTTGAACTGGATCAATCGCTCGCGATTGTTACTCACCGGGCCCTTGCGAATTCCTTCGAACTCCACGCCGTATTGCTTCTCGAAGGTCTGCGCCAGCGCGACAAAATACTCCGAGTTCATCTTCAGCGCGTAGGGATGGCTTTTGTAACTCACCAATTGATCGCCGCCGTAGCCGGGGATTTTTCCGTCGACCGCCGCGGGCCACCAGCCCTTGATGGTTTTGCCGATGGCGACGATGGGACGGCGGTCATGGGGATCCACTTCGTCCATTGCCTTCAGTGCCGCGGCCACTTCGCCGTAATCGTTTCCATTCGAAAGCGTGAAGACGTTCCATCCATACGACGTCCATTGATTCACGAGTTCGTAGCCGTCGAAGCAGGCGGCGATCACGCCGCCAATCGCCCCGCCAATCAGGCAATCATCGATGCCCGCGTTGTTGTCGGAAATCATCACCCGCAAACGCTTTCCCACTTGCAGGGCGAGCGCCTGCGTCTTCAACTCCTGTGCGTGACCTTCGGTGAGCGCGAATTCGCCTTCCAGCGCGATCACTTTGGGCGACTCCGGCGCGCCTGCCACATCCCAGAACGCCGCTTTGCCCGCGGCCGTCGCAATGCCGATGCCCGAGGGTCCGCCGTTCACGTCGTTAGTGACGTCGGTACTTTCGGCATGTCCCGAGAGCGCACGAATGCCGCGGCCCTTGGCTTGCGCGAACAGCGGATGGTCTTCCAAATTCGTTTCGTGCAGCAGCGTCTTCAGCGCGCCCGCACCCCGCCGGAATCCCAACGCGTCGATCGGCAGCATCGCGACCTGCGGATCGACGCGATAACGCGGATCGCCGGTCTGCTGATATTTGCGATACAGCGCCTGGCCCATGATCATCCACAGGGCGTAGCAGGTGGGGATCGAGTGGCCCGCCGCCAGCATGAATTTGTCGGAATAAGGATGTTTCGGCCGGCGGTAGTCGAAACGGAGTCCGCCGTTTTCAGGACCGGTCAAATGCGCCGCAACATTGTATGGTGTGTAGGCGAGCGGTCCGCCGAGATGCCCGGTCTGCGCGTAATTTCCCAGCAGCACCAGGGTCATGCAGGTCATGTATCCAATGTCGTCGAGCAGCGGATCATACGCCAAAGGCTGTTGCTGGGCGGGAGAAGGAACTACGTGAATGCATGATGTCATAGATGGTCTCAAAAGGAACTACATCATAATATCAATGATGATCTGGGGGAATCGGGGCCGGATAGCGGGCCCCGGAGGCCTGATCTCTGGTGCATCTTCATCTTTCCGGCATCCGGCAATTCGTCGAGTCCTTTACGTCCCCCGACGCATCTTAGCTCGCAGCATCCCGATGCGGTGCATAGTGGTGTGCCCCAGTCGAAGCGCAAAACAGCGTCAGGCACGGCATGCCAGCCAGCGTAAGTGCAACCAATCTTCATACTGTTTGAGGTGATTCATGAATCGGCGTGAATTCTTGCAATCCAGCGGCGCTTCGTTCGCCGGCCTCGCTCTGGCGAATGCAAAACTCTCGTTTGCGAAGGAGCCGTCCTCTGACGTTTGGCGCAAATTCGAAGTGACGACGCGGGTAGAGGTGCTTAAGCCCGCCGGAGAAACCGAGGTATGGTTGCCGGCGGCGCTGATACAGAACACGGTGTTTCAGAGAACATTATCCAACCGGTTCGACGCTGACGGCGGGAAGGCAAGGATGGTCGAAATCAAACCCGAGGGTCTGGGTATCGTGGTTGCAACATTCCCTTCAGGAGTGAAGCCGGTTGTTACCCTGACCAGCCGGGTGGCGCTCAAAGATTTCTCGGTAAACCTGTCCAAGCCTGACCACGTGCGCCCCCTCACCAGCGCCGAGTCAGCGGCTTTCTTGCAGTCGACCACATACATTCCTACCGATGGAATCGTGAAGGCCACCGCAACCAAGATCACAAAGGGTGCAACGACGGATGTGGAAAAAGCACGGGCAATCTACGAGTGGGTCGTCGACAACACATTTCGCGATCCGAAGGTGCGCGGCTGCGGCCGCGGCGATATCCGGTTCATGCTCGAAACGGGTGATTTGGGCGGCAAGTGTGCCGACCTCAATGCCCTCTACGTCGGACTGGCCCGTGCGGCCGGCCTCCCGGCCCGCGATGTATATGGCATTCGCGTAGCGAAGTCGGAACTGGGCTACAAGAGTCTGGGTGTTTCCTCGGAGAACGTCACCAAGGCCCAGCACTGCCGGGCTGAGGTGTACTTAACACAATTTGGCTGGGTGCCGGTCGATCCCGCGGACGTACGCAAGGTAGTTCTGGAGGAGCCACCAGGGAACCGTCCGCTGAACGACGAGATGGTAGCCAGCGCGCGCACGCGCCTTTTCGGATCGTGGGAGATGAACTGGATGGCGTATAACTTTGGCCACGATGTCGAGCTGCCAGGATCCAGGCTTGCACCGCTTCCCTTCTTCCTGTATCCGCAGGCGCACACGGCGGAGGGGACACTCGATCCTCTTGATCCAAAGACTTTCGAATACGAGATTACCGCGAGAGAACTGTCTTGACCCCAGAAAGAGCAGGATTGCCGAAACGCTACACTGCCACGCGGGCCGCAGACGGACTGGCATTGGTTCGCATAACGATCGGCGCGATGTTTGTTTGGGTGTTCTTCGAGAATCTGAGTAAAGGACTTTACACGCCGGCTGGCTATGCAGGATTGATCCATTATTACATTGAGAAAGGCCACTCGCCGGCTGCGTGGAAGGCCATCATGGGTCTGGCCGCGAGTCATGCTGCCATGGCAGCTCCCATGCAGGCGGTGGCTGAGATCTCGTTCGGCATTCTGCTGCTACTCGGTCTGCTCACCCGTCCCGCGGCTTTTTTGGCATTTCTGTACCTTGGCAGCCTTTGGATGTCGGAGTGGGGCACGGCATGGATATGGGAACTGCTGGTTCCTGTCCTGGCGTCGCTTGCGCTAGCGATAGGCGGCGCCGGCCGAAGCTGGGGCATCGACGGGTGGCTGGCAAAACGCTGGCCAGACGCGCCCTGGTGGTGATCTGAGCCAAGATCCAGTGCGCGTATCCGTCATCATTCCCACACATAATGAAGCGGAGGCTATCGGACGCGTCCTCGCCGATCTTCCGGCCGAACTTGTGACGGAAGTCTTGGTGGTCGATAGCAATTCCACCGATGGAACAGCCGAGATTGCCGAACGCATGGGAGCACGTGTCCTGCGCGAACCACGCCGCGGATATGGGCGCGCCTGTTTGACCGGGCTGGCCGCAGCCCATGAGCCCGATGTGGTCGTGTTCCTCGATGGAGACTACAGTGATCGACCCAATGAGCTGCCGCTGCTGCTTGCGCCCATCAGCGAAGGCCGGGCTGACATCACGCTGGGCGCGCGCCTTGCGGCCAAAAGACATTCCGACGCGCTGCCCTGGCATCAAGAGTTTGGTAACCACCTCGCGGCGGCTCTGATCAGGTTCTTGTATGGTGTGCAGATCACCGACCTCGGTCCGTTTCGTGCGGCGCGTGCCGATGTGCTGCAACAAATGGCGCTGGAAGAGGCCACGTACGGCTGGGCAGTTGAGATGATTCTGAAAGGCGCGCTCGGGGGATTTCGAATCGTCGAGGTGCCGGTCAGCTACTATCCGCGCATCGGGAAATCGAAGATCAGTGGTACGTTGAAGGGCACTCTAGGAGCGGCGTGGTTTATCCTCAGCCGGATCGTGCTCTATCGCTTCGGGCGCCAAAGGCAGGATGCTGCCCAGCACAGATGACAGGCATGGAACGCAGCGAGACCATTCAGCATCCGCGCACCAGCGACCGGACGCTCGTTATCATGGCGAAAGCCCCGCGGGCCGGAATGGTGAAGACCCGGCTGGCCCACAGCCTTCCCGCGGAAGCCGTAACCGAACTCTATCGCTGCCTCCTCAATGACACGATTTCGCTGGCACACTCGCTGCGCAGCGTTAACCTTGCCATCATGTGCCCCGTTTCAGATGTCGATGAACTGGCCAAGATCGCCGGCCCTGACATACAGGTGCTGGCACAGCAAGGAGAGGGCCTTGCCGCAGCGCTGACCTCGGTGTTTGCAGAATTCGCGGCGCACGGAGGGAACCGGGTGATTGCGTTCAACAGCGACAGCCCCCATCTTCCGGCGTCGGTCCTCGCCAGCGCCTTCGAGACGCTCACGGGACACGACATAGTTGTTGGACCGACCTATGACGGCGGCTATTATCTGGTTGGAGCGAAGGCCCGCTATGACGCTCTTTTTCACGGCGATGGCATGGGGACCAATAGCGCACTCGACGCATTGCTGGCGCGGGCCGGCAAGCTGCGGCTTTCTGTGGGCTTCACCGATCCCTTCTACGACATTGACGTGAAGAGCGATCTGACTCGGCTTGCCGAAGAACTACGGCTTGCTCCAGCGCGGGCGCCGCGAACAGCGGCGTGGCTGAAGCAATGGCCACAGTTGGAGCGGGCGCGATCCGCCGATGGGAAACCGTGAAGCTCACTGCGTCTCACAGGGTTTACGCGCTCGGCGCCACTATGCTCGTAGCGCTCACCATCTGCTCGCGCAAGTTCGGGGGTCAAGGTGAAGCCTTTCCCATCCTTCCCTTGTTGGTGGCCGGCGTCGCGTATCTTCTCGCTATCCGCGAGTTCTTCTGCACCCCAAACTTCCCAAAGCACGTGATCGTCATCGGTCTGGCGTTGGCTGCGGTGTGGCACGTCGCATTTCTGGCGATACCAACGGGTTCCGATGACGACGTTCGCCGTTATGTTTGGGATGGCCGCTTGCAGCGACTTGGGTATAACCCTTACCTGGTGGTTCCTGACGATCCCGCGTTTGCCGCGTTGCACACAGCCGAGACGCGCGCGCTGAATAATCCGGATCTGCCCAGCATCTATCCGCCGGGCGCTCAGCTTTTCTTTCGCGCGGTCACAGCGATTGAAGAGTCCGCGCGGGCGATGCGATTAGCATTTGCGATTTGCGACCTTGCCGTGGTCCTCGTCTTGCTCGATATCTTGCGCCGCCATGGGCAAGGAGCGCACTGGGTTCTGGCTTACGCATGGCATCCGCTGCTGGCGACGGAGGTGGTTGGCAGTGGTCACATCGACATTGTCGGCGTTCTATTGCTGGTGGTGTCCGCCGCAGCGCTGATACGTCGCTGGCGCGCGATTGCGGCAGTGGCGTTTGCGTTGGCGGTCGCCGTAAAGTTTCTTCCTATTGTGCTTTTGCCGCTCTACTGGCGGCGGGTTCGCGTGCGCGATGCTGTGCTGGGTGCAATCGTGTTTGCACTTCTGTACGTACCGTTTCTCAACCATGGGCGAATTCCAATCGGCTCGCTCGGCACCTACATCGAGAGCTTCGGATTTAATGATCCAGTGTTCGCGGCGCTGCGCCGGGTGGCTGCTCCCCAGCTTGTGGTGGGACTTGCAGTTTTGGCCGGCGTTCTGGTTGCAATTTGGTTCAGAACCAGATTGGAGACGTGGTCTGCGGACGCCTTTGCATGGCCAATGGCGGCGTCGCTTCTATGTGCGCCAGTCGTCTTTCCGTGGTATCTGCTCTGGTTGCTGCCGTTCGTGCGATCGGTTTCAACATTGCCGATCATCATCTGGACTGTGAGCATCATTCCGACGTACATCGTCTGGCATCTGCGCACCATTGGACGGCCGTTCGTGCTTCCTGCCTGGGTGATGCTGCTGGAGTATGGAGCCGTGGCCGTGGCTGCCGCATTCGTGCTTGTGCGCCGGCTCACTCGACCGGCCGCTCCATAGCGCTCAATCGAGCAGCGTCGGGCGTGGCAATCGAGGTGTTGCCAACACAGTCTCCGTATCCTCAAGCCGCTACCCGTCATCCAACACCCCATCATTGAATTCAACAGGGAGGATCTCCGTGAACAATCTGCGCTTTAGTGCGACGATTCGTCTTCTGACGATCTTTGGGGTACTAGTCGTTGCTGCAAGTTGCTGGGCACAGCAACGCCCGCCCGTCATTCAAAAGCTCGCGAAGGCCTACGGTCTTGATTCGTGGGATCAAGTCGAGGCGGTCCGCTACACCTTCAACCTGGATATCCCCGGAGTCAAAGCTTCTCGATCATGGACCTGGGAGCCGAAGACGAACCAGGTTACCTTCGAGGGAAAAGATAAGGAAGGCAAGCCGGTCAAGGTCACCTACAAGCGCACCGAGATGAGTAGCGCTCCGGCCGACGTAAGGGACGAAATCGATCCGGGTTTCATCAACGACAACTATTGGTTCTTGCTTCCCTTCCACGTTTACTGGGACACGAGCGCCACCGTAACTGACCAAGGCATGCAGAAACTGCCGCTAGGGACCGGTTCCGCTGACAAGGTCGTGGTGAAGTATCCCAACAATGGTGGCTATACACCGGGTGATACATGGGACCTCTACATCGGTAAAGACAACCGCATCGAAGTAATGGTCTATCACCGCGGCGGACCCAAAAAGCCAAGCCTCGTCATCGCATCGTGGACAGGTTACAAGAAGGCAGGTCCTCTGCTGGTCTCAACCGAGCACCGCGGCACCGCTGACGGCGGAGCGCTGCACATCTCCTTCACGAATGTGGCAGTCAAGCTGGTGGGGGCAAGCACCTGGGTAAATGCGAAATAAGCAGCGGATCTCTAGCCGGCGATTACTACAGTAGTGCAGGAGCTGCTCAACTTGGGTAGATCGCGGTTAGCGGCCATCCGGATCTCGAACTCTGGCCGCTCTCCGCGAAGAATCGGGCAGTAAGAGTCCGGCTGCAGAACGGCGCCCTGTAACTGTCGCCGTCCGGCGCATCCACCGTGGCACGACTCGCGGAACTCGCAGGGTTCGCAAGCGACTGGAAGCGTTCGTGCTTGCTCGAAGGGTGCCGAGTTCAGAACACCAGTGCCCGTCGAGATCAACCCCGACAGCGGCTCGCCCGGTCCCGGCCAATATACGCAGGGCTGCGTCGTCGCGCGCGGCGTCACCCGTACCGTGCTTACGCCACATCCCCCAGGAAGCGGCGGCAACCCTGCCATCGCTCGCACCAGCGGCTCGCCGATGGCGATCACATCAGTTTCTGCAAACAGGCTCCGGAATCCATCCCAATACTCTTCGTAGGACAACGCATAGATATCAGATCGCACCGCCTGGTACACGTTCACCCGCAGAGGAGCATCGAACTGCTTAGCCACCCGCGCTATTTCAGCCAGACGCAAGTAATTCGACTTCATCATGACTGCGATGATAGTTACGGGCACGCCCAGCTTCACACAGCGTGCTGCCTGTTGATGAATGAGCGTCCAGTTCCCCAGCCCGCGTTGCATATCCTGCTCCACTTGCGTGGGGTAATCGAGAGAGAATTCGATGTCATGAAAAGCCCGTAGTTCGCTGTCCTCCAGGACGGCAACGCTGTGGCCGTTGGAAGTGATGGTGAGCTTGACGGGCTGAGTACGCAGGTACGCCAGAATCGCCCGGAAATCAGGATGCATTCCGTTCTCGCCGGTCCCCAAATTTACCGAGCGGACAGGCAGTCGCTCCATCACGGACTGGACCTGCTCCAGAGTAAGGCGATCGGTACGGGCGGGATCGCGATAACAGAAAGCACAGGAGAGATTGCATTCATTGGTGAGTCCCAGCCCAAGCGAAATCGCACCAGGCGTGCTCGCGACGGGTGAAATTTGTGAACCTGTTGCGAGATTCTTCACGTGCCATTCTCCGTGCGACGTGCCAGGCAATGGGTGTAGCGGGCCACCCTCGCATATTCCGGCCGGCTGCCCAGCTTGCTCTCCAGTTGCAGGATTCGCGCATATTCAGAGCTACGAGAGACGCTAGCAGGCAAGTAATCCGCCAGCACGCGTACACCGCGCTCGGCGATCAATGCCAGCGACTCCGCCTTCAACATGGCGTGTAAGCCGGCTGAGGTAAACAGCCGCACTCTGCCTCCGTACAGAGACTCAAATCCCCATTCAGCCGTGAGATTCGCATCGGCAGCCGCCAGGTCGCCCGCCTGGATCGCAGCTTTGAAGACTTCGCCCGCCTGGTTGCGCACAACCATTGACAGTATCGCCGATGCGCCTCGCAGAACGCGAGCCGCAGCCCGTACCACAGCAGTCGGGTCGTCGACGTATTCGAGTATGTTGTGGCAAAGCACGACATCGAACGAGGCCGCATCGAACAGGTTTATTAACTGGGCAGCGTCGCCGTGCTGGAGTGTAACGGCGTTTGTAACCCCTGCTTCTTCCGCACTGTGTCTCGCGATGTCGAGCATCGCCGGCGAGGAATCCAGTTGGGTGACGTGAAAACCGAGCCGCGCAAGCCGAACCGCTGCCTCTCCCGTGCCGCATCCTATATCCAGCGCATACAGCGGCTTCTTCGCTAGCGGCGAAGGAAGATGGTCTTGCAGGTTGGCAAGCGCCAGGTCCGTGCGCAAGCGGCCCTCGGGCGTCTGGAGGTAGGCGGCGTACTTGTGCGCACCACTCTGGAAGCGTTCTCCATCTGTATTGGTGGTCGTCTTCATGTAAGGCTCAGGCGAAACCGCTCATGGCATTCAAGTGCTTCAATTGTTGCGCCCTTATCGATTCCGTCGCAAGCGGCCCTACCGCCAACGGATCGATGAGTCGCAGCGACCGGTGCTCCGCATTGCTGCGGGCGGGCGGTTGAGTCTTAGAACAAGATCGATGAGACATCGTTATGCAGTTGGGTTAGTCTTCAACTCCGCGTGCCCAGCACACGATCCAGATTAAATGCCGCACTGATGAGTGCAAGATGGGTAAATGCTTGCGGGAAATTGCCCAGTGCCTCGCCCTGCCGTCCGGTTTGCTCGGCATAGAGCCCGAGATGGTTCGCATAGCCCAGCATGCGCTCGAACAGCAGCCGCGCTTGGTCCAGCTTTTCAGGAATCGCCTGACCTGCACGGGTCAACGCTTCCACCAGCCAAAACGAGCACATGTTAAACGTGCCTTCCTCGCCCGGAAGTCCGTCCATGAGGGGGTCTGGCGGATAACGGTATACCAGACTGTCACTGACCAAACCTCCTTCGCGAGGATTCTGCAAAATCGCGGAGATCGTCTTCACCATCCGCGGATCGTTGGGGGCCATGAAGAAGACCAGAGGCATGATCAACAGCGACGCATCCAGGTCGTCGCTGCCGTAGAACTGGGTGAATGCCGATCGTTTTTCATTCCATCCACGAGTCATCACTTCTTCGTAGATGCAGTCACGCTCGGAAATCCACTTCGTCCGGTCGGCAGGAAACGCGCGCTTTTCTGCAAGTCTGATGCCACGGTCCAACGCCACCCAGTTCATAATCTTCGAATAGACGAAGTGCTGATCGCGATTCCGCATCTCCCAGATTCCTGCATCCGGCTTTTGCCATTGCTCGCAGATCCAATCAATTCGGCCGCGGAGCTTTAGCCACATGTCATAAGAGATCGGGCTGACATATTTGTTGTAGAGGTAAAACGAATCCATCAACTCGCCATAGAGGTCGAGTTGAAGCTGTGAAACGGCGGCATTACCGATGCGTACGGGCCGGGATCCGCGGTATCCCTCCCAATGATCCAACGTCAACTCGGGAAGCTCGCTGTCTCCCTCGATGGTAAAGAGCGGCGGCATCGGCAATTTGGGTTGGATGTGCTTTGACGCGTGGGTCTCAATCCAGTTCATAAACCCCGCCGCCTCCTCTCGGAACCCGATGCGCAGAAAACCGTAAATCGTAAAGGCTGCATCGCGGAGCCAGGTGTAGCGGTAATCCCAATTGCGAGTGCCGCCGATGACCTCAGGAAGGCTGGCGGTGGGAGCGGCGACAATTGCTCCCGTGGGCCCGAAGGTAAGCAGCTTTAGAGCTAACGCCGATCTTTGTACCTGCTCGCGCCAGCGGCCGCGGTAAGTACAGGCCGAGAGCCATTTCTGCCAAAACCTGACTGTCTCCTGGAACAGTTGCTCGACTTCTTCTTGAACTGGAAGGCTCGGGATGACTTCATCGCCAAGGTGCCCCCTCAAGAGGAACGTCGCTGATTTGCCTTCCTCGAGCAAAAACTCGGTGGTTACGCTGCCCTGTTCCCCCTGCCTGAGGGGCACAGCGCCGGAAAGCGCAAGGCTCAAGCCACTGGACTTGAAGACCACACCGTTGGGCTGCTGCAGTATTTGGTGGGTCTGTCGCCCATAATCGAAAGCCGGGCAACAACGGAGGGAAATACGCACTGCGCCCCGCACGCAACGAATGCGACGGAAAAGATGGTGATACCACAACGAGTCAGGAGAAAGACCTGCAGGCATGAAGTCTTCCAACTCGGCAATCCCCTCGGCAAGCAAGAAGCGCGTTATCAGAATATTCGTCGAAGGCCAATAAAATTGCTTGTAGCGCACGTCAGCGCCGATCGGGGAAATCTGGAATCGTCCTCCCTTTTGGTCATCCAACAGCGCTCCAAACACACTGGGCGAGTCAAAGTGCGGGTAACAGTACCAGTCGATGGAACCGTTCATGCCCACAAGAGCGACCGTGCGCATGTTGCCGATGATCCCGTAGTTTTCGATGGGTTGATATGACATCGGTGTCTCCTCAGTTAAGGGCTAAGCACTCCTTTGCTGTGGGTGGCTAGCGCAAAAGGCGGAAGCGCTGCTAGCTAGGGTGTCCGGGCCCGAGCATCCTTTGGCCCCCATTTCCGGGCACCAACGACGCTGCAGAATGGTTCGTTCATTTCGTAAGTCCTCGCCCCAAGCGCGCGGCTACATGTTAGTCCACCTTTCAGGAATTTGACTCCGCAGAGATGCAGGGCTTTTAGACAGATTCGTCACTGGCAGGAGAAGATTCTCGTCGTCCTGCGAAACTTTGGTACGGGCGAACCTTCGGCCTTTCAGCTTTCAGTGGAGCGGAGTATGGTGTCGGCGCTCACCATTTGGTCTTTTGCGGGATGGCACTGACTGAAGTCGTCACTCTCTTGTCCGAGATCTCGTCTCGTCGCGTTTCGTGCTACGAGGTGTTTCCGGACAGTTTGCCGGTTTGTCGGCAAACTGCTCGGGTGTAAAGAACAAACACTCTCACAGCTCAATGCCTATGCGGTCGTTCATCGGCTCCGCAGCAATCTCTGGCATGAATTCACAATCTCCTCAGCATATTTCTTGTCACCAAACGCACGGGTGTCGTGTCTAAGCGAGTAGAACCGGCAGGTTCAAAATACAGAGATCCAAAATCAAAGGAGACAATCATGAAAATCGTTGTCATCGGGGGCAGTGGACTGATTGGATCGAAGCTCGTCCCCAAATTGCGTGAGCACGGGCACGAAGCGATCGCAGCATCACCCGACTCTGGCGTCAACACCGTCACCGGCGAGGGACTGGAGAAAGCGCTGAAAGGTGCCTCGGTGGTGGTTGACGTATCGAACGCTCCCTCGTGGGAAGACGCGGCTGTGATGAAGTTCTTCGAAACATCAACCCGTAATCTTCTCGCCGCTGAAGCGGCGGCAGGCGTGCGGCATCACGTTGCATTGTCGGTCGTAGGATCGGAGCGCATGCTCGACAGCGGCTACTTCCGGGCAAAAATCGCCCAGGAAAACTTGATCAAGGGCTCATCCATGCCCTACTCGATCGTCCGTGCGACACAGTTCTTCGAGTTCGTTAAGGGCATCGCCGATTTCTCCACGGACGGCAACAAGGTACGCCTGCCATCTGCGCTCATTCAGCCCATGGCGGCCGACGATGTCGCCAGCGCGCTAGTCCAGGTCGCGATGGGCCCGCCGGTGAATGGCACCGTTGAAGTTGGGGGGCCGGAGAAGTTTCGTCTTGATGAGCTGGTTCGGAAGGGTTTAGCCGTGTGGAAGGATCCGCGCGAGGTCGTCGCTGACCCGGACGCGCGCTACTACGGCATCAAGCTGACCGACAAGACACTGATTCCCGGCGATAGTGCGCGACTTGGCCAGACGCGTTTCGAAACCTGGATCGCTCAGCCGAAAAATAACCCCGCAATCTCTGATTCCGAGCGCCAGAGACGCGGGGCAGCTTAGCCAAGACCCGCGCCGCCGCGGCGAATTCGCAATGCGACGGCCCGTTTCTGGGATAACTTAGGCAATCGCCTTTCAGAAGAAGGCCAGTTCTCCGCGGATGATGCGTGCCCAGGGCCTTTGACAAGGCGTTGAAACTCCGTCCGGAGTATCCATCGGCGCTCTATTTTCTGGCGCGCATTTGGGAGAAACATGGGCGCAAGGAAAAAGCGATTGCCTATCTTGAGCGCGCAGGGTGTCGTCGGGACGCACGGCCAAGTACCTCCACGCCCGGGGAATGGTATGTGCCGGGTCGTCAGCGGTGTCGTCTTAGCGCGGCAAATCTCCCCGCACTACCGGCTGTTTAGCGGCGCTCCACTCGCTAAAAGAGCCATCGTACATGGCGGCGTCTATGCCCAAATACCTGGCGAGAAAATAAGTGTACGAAGCCTGCAATCCGACCTCGCAATACGAAACTTCTTTCTTGTTTCCGGTTACGCCGGCGGCGGCGAAGAGTTGTCGCAGTTGTTCAGGCGACTTCAATAGCGGTTCTTTCTCGCTGACCAGCGCGTTCTCCCAGTAAAACGACTCTGCGCCGCTCAAGTGTCCGGATCGATAGCGCTTGGAAGGACGAGCATCAAGTATCACGACGTCTTTATCGGGACTCTCGACAAGTTTCTTCATGTAGTCCATCTTCGCGACAATCTCGGGATGCAGATGGACGGTCAGAGTTCCGCGCGTCACGGATGGAGTTTGCGTCGAGGTTGGCCGCTTCTCGCGTACCCATTGGTCGAGGCCACCATCGAGCAGCGCCGCCTGATCACCGTGGCCAAGATAGTCCATGGTGAAGAACAGCCGGGTCGCCATCGGGTCCCAATCCGGCGCGTAATAAACCACGCGGGAGTCGTCGCTGATGCCGATGTCCTCAAGATTCTTTTTCAACTGGTCCGGCGCGAGCAACTCCACTTCCGGTGGGGTGTGATGATCAACGAACTTATCCATGAGCAAGAACCGCGCTCCGGGGATATGCGATGCCCGGTATGCTCCTTCATCGTGGCCGATGTGCACGATTACAAGCTTGGGATCGTTGAGGTGGTCAGCAAGCCATTGGGTTGAAACTACGAGTTCCGGATGTGCCGCACCGGTGGCAGCAGAAGTATCGTTGGCAGCAGAACCTGCCAACGTAGTCAGGATGACGACGGCAAACAACATGCTGCTAGCTAGACATCGTTTCATTTTCAAGCTCCAAATACTTACCGATTACGAACAATCCGGCTCCCTGGAATAGCGCTCTCTTTACGGATTAGCTGAGCTCGCATTGCGTTTTTCTGGTGACAGCACCAAACTATTGCCGCGATTCACCCACTCATAGACTGAGCCGTCGTACATCGCCGTCTTATATCCCAGGTACTTCGCAACAAAGTACGCAAAGGACGACTGCATGCCGGTGCGGCAATATGTAATTACTTTCTGTCCCGGATGTATCTTCGCGCTCGCGAACAACTGCTCAAGGTCTGGCGGAGTCAACAATTCCGGATCATTTTCCGAATGAATCAGCTTCTTCCAGAACAGGCTTTGTGCGCCGTAGATGTGACCAGCTTTCGCTACACCCTCCGACTTGACGGCTCCCTGAAACTCGTTGACCGGTCGCGCGTCAAGCAGGGCATAGGAGGATCGACCTGATCCGAACGACGACTGGCTGAGTTCGCGCATCTCCGAGGTGCTGACCAGAATGTCAGGCTGAAGATGCGGGGTAAAAACCTCGGGCACCGGATGTACCGGGTCGCGCGACAGCGGCCTGCCTTCCGCCGCCCACTTCTCCAATCCGCCATCGAGCAATGCGGTCCGGTCTCCGTGGCCGAGATAATCAAGTGTGAAATAAGCGCGAGCAGCGTAGAGTCCGCCTCGATCGCCCAGAAGAATTACTCGCGTTTTGTCACCAACCCCGAGAGCCGAAAAGAGCGCTGCGAGGCCGGCCACCGGCGGCAACTCATTCAACGAACCTTTCTTTTGTTCCACCAGTTGGTTGAGCTCCAGGAAACGAGAGCCGGGTATATGGCCTTCGTCGAACCGGGTTCGGTGCTGGCCTACATAGAGCACCACAAGATCGCGGTCGGTGAGATGCTGCTGCAACCAGGAAGTAGACACCAGCATTTCAGTGCGCACCGCTGGGGACAGAGCGGTCGCATCACTTGACTCGGTTGCGCGCAAACCCGGAGCGAGCACTGTCGCCCCAAGGAGCGCAATCGCGGCTCTTGCCGCTGCCGCTTTCAGCATTTCTTCTGCCTCTCTGGCGTGCATCATTCAGCTCTCAGTAACACCGACGGATCGAGCTTCGCCACCCGGGTCAGGGGAACAAACGACGATATGGCTGCGACCGCCAGCAAGAGAGCCGCCGACGCCGCGAACGTCATGGAGTCCCGCGGCGCGACGCCAAAGATAACGCTCGACATCATGCTTGAAAACAGCCATGCCATGGCAAAGCCGGCGCCCAGCCCCGCGCCGATCAGCGTCATGGCCTGGCCCATCATTGAGCCCATCACTCCCGTGGCCGTAGCACCCATAGCGAGGCGAACCCCAATCTCGTGACGCCGTTCGCCGACCGATAGAGCCATCATTCCACTGATGCCGGACGCCGTGATACACAAGGCGACAATGGCGAAAATAGAAAACAACACTGTCGTCATGCGTCGGGCCGCCAGGGATTGCGTGCGGACTTGCGCCATAGGCTGTACGTCGCTAACCACTGCGTCAGGATCGAGGTCGTGCGCAATCCATTCAATCTCCTGCGCCAACTCTGGCGAGCTCTGCGAACTACGAAGAAGAAGGCTCATCACATTGCGATGCGCTTCTGCCAGTGATCCGTACACCTCGTCAACCGGTTCCTTATCGAGACTTTGCTGGCGAACATCGCTCGCCACACCAACGATCGTGAGCCACTCCCCGGGGGAGACTGAAATCTGCTTGCCCAGTGGACTTTGGTTCGGCCAATAATGGCTGGCCATGTGTTGATTAACGATTACGACCGGAAATGGGTGACCGTTATCGAGCTCGGTGAATCCGCGGCCCTCCTTTATTCGCATACCAATGGTGCCGAAGTAGTCGGGCGTCACGACCCGGCCGTTAATGGGACTACGATCGCTCACCGGTGTGTCGCGAATTTCAACAAGCGCGCTTCCTTCCGTGTCGCGCGCGTAGAGCGGAAAACCGCTTGCCAGGGCCGCCGACTCCACACCAGGCAGCTTGCGCGCCCGTTCCAGCAGGTCATGGAAAAAGGCAGGATGATTGGCATTTAGGACATAGATGCGTGCCGTGAGGACTCCACTTGTGGTGAAGCCGGCATCGAGGTTCTCCAGTTGAATGAGGCTACGCAGGGTGAGGCCCGCTCCCACCAGCAACACCACTGATAGAGTTAGCTGCACCACCAGCAGAAGTCCGCGCGCTTTTCTGCTGGAACGACTCGCTAGATTGACATTTCCCCAGGACTCTTCAGCAAATAAAGCCGTATAGCGCACAGCCAAAGCCGGCACCAGGCCCACGACGAATCCGCAGGCCACCGACAACACCACGCAGAATGCGATCACCTCAGGAGTGATTTGCAATTGTGATGCAAGGCTGGTGAACCTTGCCGTAAAGTGCACCATGGTACCGAGGCTGGAGGCAGCGAGCACGAATCCAAGCCCACCTGCTATCAGGGCGAGCAACACGGCTTCGGTCACCAGGCTTCGAACAATGCGAGCCCGGCTGGCTCCCAGGATCGTGCGCAGGCTCAACTCTCGCGTGCGAGCGATCATGCGCGACAGCATTATGTTGGCCACATTGCTGCACCCAAGGAGCAACAGCAAGCCGACCGCAGCCGAAAGCACTATGAGTACTGGACGTATGGCTCGGGTCAATTCCCGGTGCACCGGCTCGAGCCTAACGTCGTATCCCTTGGCTGCGGGATAGTCCTTCGGATACTTGTCTCGCAACCTTTCCGCAACCTGGCCTACATCGGCCTGAGCCTGCGCCAGCGTGACACCCGGTTTCAAGGTTGCGAATACCTGCATCATGTGCCAGTTGCGGTCGTGCAGGGCATGCTCACCGGAGCGGGTAGGACACGCTGCGGTCGGCATGTACACGTCGACCGGTTCAGGAAATTGAGGCATGGGAGGGAGCACGCCGATGACAACATGCTGCTTGTCGTTCATCGAATACTTCCGGCCGACAACCGTTGGATCGCCCCCAAAGCTCCGCTTCCAGAAGTTGTAGCTAAGAATCAGCACAGGATGCGAGCTAGGCTTGTCGTCCTCTTCCATGAACGTCCTGCCGTAAAGTGGACTAATACCCAGGATCTGGAAGAAGTTGGCCGAGACTACTCCGGTATCGACCCGCTCCGGCTCCCGGCCGCCGAGCAGGCTGAACGTCATAGCATGGAACTCGACCACCGAATCCAGAGTGTGGTTCTGGCTTCGATAGTCTTCAATCTCCTTTACTGAGAACGCCATATCATCGACACCTACGGCTGGCTGCTGCTGCCGCAGATGAACCAGATGGTTACCGCCGGAAAATGGCAACGGCTGGATGAGAATTGCGTTGGCGGCGATAAATGCCGCAGTGCTTGCGCCAATCGCGAGCCCGAGAATGACAATTACGACCAGTGTGAATCCGAGTTCCTTGCGCATCATGCGCAACGCATAGTCAGTGTCCTGGAAGAGGATCTGCTGATGCTCACGAAAGGCCGTAAGGACAAGACCGCTATAGGTCTCCCACCAGAAACGCGCATGCGATCCTGGCCCGGCGGTCCGTGCATCCCGGTGTTGATCGCGCAAGACGGTTTCCATCTCGCCCGCGAACTGCTCGCGGAAGTCTGACGGCAAGAGCCGCAGAAGCCAGCGGAACACGCGCTCCGAAAAGGGCCGGTTGGCATTGCTCATAGAAGCCATCACACCCCTCGTACTATGCCGTCTCCGGTCCCAGCACGTGCTTGGCGCGAGCCATGGCCAGCACGCGTTGCATCCGGTCGGCTTCGGCTTCGGCCACCGCGTGGCCCAATTTAGTCAGCCGGTAGTAGCGTCGCCGCTGGTCATCCAGACTGAAGTCGGGACGATCTTCCGATTCTTCAATCAGATGGTCGTCCAGCAGTCGCTTGATGATTCCGTACAGAGTTCCCGCACTCAGCCGGACTTCCCCGGCAGTGCGGCGGACGATCTCCTTGCTGATGATGTAGCCGTGTTTCTCCCCGTCAGCCAAGGCCAGCAGGACATGAAATACCGCTGGCGTTAGCGGTAGATACGATTCGATGATTGGTTTTTTGCCCAAGAGATTTGCTCTTCGCTTCCTGGTGCGAGCGCAGTTCGAACAACTTGCACCCACGTCCGTCACGGAATTCTTTACAATACGTCGCCGTTCGTTGTATTAGTACGTTACACGATATATACGACCGTTTACGGAGTTAGTCAAGAGAAAAATGGAGGCGAGCATGAGTCTTCTGACTTCGCTGGCTATCGGGGCGCTGATCGGAACCATCTCAGGAGTGATCGGACTGGGAGGCGCGATCTTCCTCATCCCGGTATTAGTGTACGGGTATGGCATGGATCAAAAGCTTGCGCAAGGCACCTCACTAGCCACTATGTTGCTGCCGATCGGTGCTCTTGCGTTCTGGAAGTACTACAGCGCAGGGCACGTGGATCTCAAGCTGGCTGGACTGCTGGCGGCAGGCTTCTTTGTTGGTGGGTATTTTGGAGGGTCAATTGCGCAGTTTGCGACTGGCCTTCAACTCCGGCGCATCTTCGCCATCTGCCTCGCCGGAATCGCGGTGAAGATGTTCTTACAGAAGTAAAGCTAGCAAGCATCGGCTCAAGTGAGTGAGCGGATGTGGTATGCGATGCCAGGAAATAAGATAAGTAGCCGGAGGAGATTACGAGGGATGATGCGCATGGCATCCACACAGAACTTGTATACCGGATCGCCGGCATCAACGCCAACCGAAATGTGGCAGGTGGCGGCACTAACCTGGCACAGCGCGTCAGCGACATCGGTGAGGCCGGCACATTCTGGATAACAACACCGCTGAGATGCTAGCCGACGTAGGTACCTGGTGCGGACACCGCAGGATTCAGCCTGCGCGACGAGGACTCCTGCGGGTGCCCTCAGCGCAGATTAAAAGTCTGTTAACGTCTCGATCGACCATCTCGCCTGCGTGTCCACCCATGTGTTATGGTTTCTTTCTGACACCCATCGCTTATCTTTCTCCGGAGAATTCACATTGGCCAAGGACATGGTTCCTAAGCGTGTTTTCCTCACCAAGGGTGTGGGGAAACACAAGGAGCGCCTGACCTCGTTCGAGCTGGCGCTACGCGACGCCGGCATCGCCGCACAGAACCTGGTGCGCGTGTCTTCTATTTTTCCGCCCAACTGCAAACTCATCCCGCGCAAGGAAGGACTTCCTTATCTGTCACCGGGCGAAGTCACGTTTGCTGTCGTGGCTGAGAACTCTACCCGCGAGCCGCATCGCTTGACCGCCGCGAGCATCGGCCTGGCGATCCCTTCCGATCGCAGCACCTACGGCTACCTCAGCGAGCACCATTCCTTTGGCGAGACCGATGACGTTGCCGGCGACTACGCCGAAGAACTGGCCGCCGAGATGCTCGCTACCACGCTCGACGTGGAATTCGACGCTGACAAGTCGTGGGACGAGAAAAAGCAAATCTATCGCATGTCGAACAAGATCGTCCGCACCATGAACATCACCCAATCGGCCGTGGGCGACAAGCGCGGCCTGTGGACTACGGTGATTGCAGCCGCGATTCTGATCTTCGAATAAGGCCGCCTGCTGCTCATAGAACTGGCCTGCCGTGTCGATGATCGAGGGGTCGTGTTGCTCGGCGCCGGCCGCCAAATGCTGCACTGCTTCGGGAAGAAACCTGCTGCGCCTGCTCGGGCGTGATCTTGGCACTCCCACTCTGTAGGAGCGACCGGAGGGCGCGCGGCGTTTTGATTGAAGAAATATCAACAGTGCTGGCTTGCAAGCTCAGCGAGGAATCACGACATCGTTCCCGGCCGGCTGCACCAGTTGCTCCGGGTTGGCGAAGTTGGCCTGGGCAATCCGAATCTGCTGCTTGAAGTTCTCGACCATGTCCTCCTTCAGCCGGACTTCCGTTGGCCTCTTGGCGATGCTCATCTGGTCGATCTTGTCCTGCAGGCGCAGCAGCCCATAAAAGAGATTTTCCGGACGAGGCGGGCAACCGACGATGTACACGTCCACGGGGACGATGCGGTCCACCCCCTGTAACACGGCATAGGTGTTGAACGGGCCACCAACCGACGAGCACGCCCCCATCGAGATCACCCACTTGGGATCGGGCATCTGGTCGTAGATGCGCTTCACCACCGGGGCCATCTTCAGGGTGACGGTGCCGGCAACAATCATGAGGTCGCTTTGGCGCGGGCTGGGGCGAAACACCTCAGAGCCGAAGCGTGCGATGTCGAAGCGCGCCGTCGAAGCGGCAATCATCTCGATGGCACAGCAGGCCAACCCGAAGGTCATGGGCCAGATTGCTGACTTGCGCGCCCAGTTGAAGACGTAATCGACCGTGGTCACCAGAAAGTTCTTCTCAAACCGGTTGTAAATCCAGCCCATGCAAAACCTCGCGATCAGTCACTATCCGAAATACTATCCTCAGGGATCGCTTTCTCCAATGGCTGTGATGCCGGTCACAGCCGTCCATAAAACGCTACCCCCAGCAATTCTGGCGTTTACCGAAAGTCGGCGGCCCTTTTTACATCGGAGGCACTAGAGATGCCGGTTGGTCAATTTGCTTGACACCGGACGGCAAGGAACCCCAGAATGCCTGCAAGTACTATAGGCCCTCGCCTTGGTCGTTCATGTCCTCCCCCGAGCCAGGCACGCTCCGGTAACGGAGTCGGAATTCAGGACGTCCCGCAAACGGACGAGAGAAGGAAGCGCAACTCATGCATTTGGCAAAGCTGTCGAAACTCCCGATTCTTGTGGCGGTTATGTTTCTGATTGCCTCCGCCGCCGCCCAGCAAATCAGGTACGAAGATTTTTCGAGCCTCCAGAACCTCGACCTCAATGGGCGGGCCCATCAGGCAACATGGAATGGCCAGCAAGTTTTGCGCATGACGGATGGCCTCAGGATGGGCGCCCGTACCCTGCCCAGCTCTGTCTGGTTCGACCTGCAGCAGCCGATGCAGGCCGGCTTCACCAGCTACTTTGCCTTCCAGGTCCACAATCCCGTCGGTTGCTGTACGCCGAGCGCGCCGGGTGACGGCTTTGCCTTCGTGATCCAGAACGCCGACGGCACGGATTACTGCGCGACCGGCGCCGGAACCACAGCCCTGGGTGTGCCCAGCGGTGGAGTGGGCTACACCGGCATTCGCAACAGCCTGGCCATCGAGTTCGATACCTCACAAGATAGCTGGGACCCCAACGCCAACCACATTGCGATGCAGAGCTGTGGAACGCGGGCCAATAGTTCGGCGCACATCATGGGTTCGTTCCCCATCTGCGGCGGACAGTACAACATCGGCAGTTGTCTGCTCGATCCCAATGCCATCGATTCCGGCAATGATCTGCCGCATCTTGGAGTGGTCTGCGGCCAGGGCGGCTGCCAGGATGGTGCAGTCCACCAGGTAGTCGTGGAATATGCGGGCCCGCCCACCAACAAAATTAAGGACGGCTCTGGAACGATCAAGATTTACGTCGATCCCCAGTTCATTCCGGGCACCCATACGCCGGTCCCGAACGCGATTCCACAAATCAATCTGCCGTTCACCATCGGCAACACCATCTCGCTGAATGGCGGTTCGGCTTACGTCGGTTTCACCGCGTCGCAAGCCAACGCCAGCCAAACCCTGGACCTGCTGGCTTGGGAACTCACCCCTCACGAGGACACGAAGATTCAGGAGCTGATTCAGGATGGCGGCACGCAGACCACCTTTACCTACGGTGGCCACCTGTATGGCGTGACCTATCCCCAGGACTTCATCAACGTCGACAAGATCCTCATGACAGTCGATGCCATCCCGATCAACAAACAGACCTTCTATCTGACCCGTCTGGTGGGCACGCAATTCTCCAACGAGCAGTGCCTTACCTATCTTCAGACGGGCGGCAACTGCGTGATCTACCGCGTGACCTGTCAGGACCAGAACCAGCAGAACGTGCCTTGCCCCAATCCGGACAACAACCAGTTGATCGACGTGTTGACCACCTACACCACTGCTGACAACGTGACGGCGCAAAACGCCGACTTCCTCAAAGCCACCATCGGACAAAACGACTGGATCTCCATCTTTACCGGGTTCCAGCAGAACGACATCGATCCCACAACGTCAGGCAAGGGAAACGACTTTTCTGACTTCGTGGCCACCTTCAAACCTCACGGCGGCAACGCACGTTAGTCGGCAGTTCCCTCTGAACGACAAAGCCCCGGGCCAACGCCGGGGCTTTCTTCTTATGTAAAATCCGCTGACCCTACTCTTTACCTCCGCCCTGGTATGCCTTGAGCGCATCCTGATACAGGCTCTTCAGGTCGGCGCGATCCAGCAGATGCCCCACCCCGGGTTCCTTGCTGGCCGTCTCCAGCAGTTGCACCGTCTGCCGATATTGCGCAACCGACTGAGCCTTCTGTCCTGCTGCGTCGGCTAGTTTTCCAAGCAGATAATGCGCCTGGGCCTGCTCAATAATGAGGCCCAGCTTGTCGGCGCGATTCAAGGCGCCGTCCAGCTCCTGCTGGGCTGGCCCTGGCTTATTGGCAGTAATCTGCGCCTGCGCCAGGTACACGGAAGCCTGTACCGAAAGCGCTTTCAAGCCCATCGAATCGGTTTCCGCTACCAGCTTCTGCAGCACCGGGCTTGCCGTGCCGCCATGGCCCTGCATCACGTCCAGCCGGGCTATGCCGAAACGCGACAGCGCCGCCTGCTCGCGCACCTTGGCCCGCGCTGCCACCGCAGCCGCCTTGTCGTATTGCTGCCGCGCGTCACTGAAGGCCCCGGCATACATGTAGCTGTCGCCCAGCCAGTTGATCGTTTCGGCAATGTAGGTGTCGCTCTTGACCTCGTTGGCCAAGGTCATGGCCTCCTGCAGCTTCTGCTGGCCTTCCTCTTCCCTTCCCACCATGGAGAGCACGTTTCCGTAGCCTGCAAGCGCCGCCACCATCAGGTAGGTGCGGTTGTTCGTACCCTGGAATCCATTGACCGCGTCCTGATACGACTTCAGGGCCCGGCCGTACTGTCCCTGGATGGCAAACAGTTGGCCCAGACTGGTCGAGACCAGCGCCACGCTGTTCTGATCGCCCGCCGCGCGAGCGCTGTCAAGCGCTTTGAGATACTGTGTTAGCGCGACATCGTACTGGCCCAGCTTGACGTTGATATCCGCCAGATTGTGAAGCGACTGGGCAATTCCGCCCGCGTCCTTAAGTTTCTCGCGGAGGTCGAGCGACTGCTGATAATACGTCAGGGCCGCCTGGAAATTGCCCAGGCTATCCTCGGCGGTGCCAATGTTGTTCAGGCAAACCGCCTGTGACGCCTGGTCCCCAAGATCGCGGAACTGGCTGAGCGCCTCGTTGAGCACCTTAAGCGCCTCGTCGTATTTCGCGTGATCGTCATAGAACGAGCCCAGGTTAAGCAACACCGTGGCGACTCCGTTCTTGTCGCCGATGCGCTTGCGGATCTCCAGCGACTCCTGGTAGCTGGCAAGCGCTGCGGCGCTATCGCCCAACTGGTCCTGCATGCCGGCAATCTCATTCAGGTTAGCGCCCATGGTGCGTTGTAGATTCAGCGACCGGCTGATGGCCAGTGACTCCTGGAAGTTCTTCAACGCCTCCTTCGGCTGCTGCAGCATCTTGTAGGCGATGCCCTCGGCCTGCAGGATGGAGGCTTTCAGCGCGTCATTGCTGCTCTGCGTCGCCAGGTTGTACGCCGAGCCCAGATACTCCAGTCCTGCCTGCGGATTCCCCGCCCTGATTTCCACCCGCCCGCTGACCAGAAGAACGTCGGGATTATTTTTGTCCGCAGCCCTCACCATGGCCAGGCGCTTGCGCGCGGCGTCATAATTGGCCGCTTTCTCGTAGAGCTTTGCCAGCTCAAACTGGGCATCCGTGTCGTCGGGATTAACCGCCGTCAGCTTCTCGTAAGAGGCGATCGCCTTGTCCGTATCGTTGGTGACGACCGCATTCTTCGCCTGAATCAGGAACTTCTCGTTGTCCGGGAGGTTATTGCTCAGGGTCACCGACTGCCGTGACGCCAGCTCCGCCTTGTCATCAAAGCCCTGCGCCTTGTATGCCTGCGCTAACTCCGAGAACGCGAGCGCGAAACTGGGATCGTCCCTCGTGGCCTCTTCAAATTTCTTGGCGGCTTCGCTGTCCTTGTTGTCCTGGGCGAGCTGCAAGCCTTCGTTATAGGCGCGCAGCGCCGGCACCGACTGCGTCAGAACGAACGGCGTGCGCAACTGCAGGTCCTTCACTCCGCTGGATGCCGCCAGCTTCTCCCGCATTTGATCGGCAAGCTTGGTAATCGACGCCAGCAGCTCCTTTTCGCCCGCAACACTGGTACCAATTTCGGACTGGCTATCGTGCTTCAGGTCGTCAACCGTCGAAGTGATCTGAATCTGGTCGCCGATTTTCACATACTTGCCGGTGATTACTGTGTCAGCGTTGGTAAAGTCGGCGATGCGTTTGAGCGTGGCCAGGTCCAACTCCTGCTGCGGAGAGATCTTCAGATCGCGCAACACCTGTTGTAGGCGGCTCTGCGAAACCTGGCGGATCGCCGGCGAAGCTCCGATATCGGTGCTCAGAGTCTCCGACAAACTCGACGACAGCCAGTCCAGGCTGGCGTCGCCCGAAGCGTTGTAATAAGGAATGATGGCCAGCGACATCACTGCCGATGGCGCAACCGCGTTTTGTCCTTGTGGATGCCCGTTGTTGACCACGACGTAGCCACCCACACCAAACCCAACGACAAGTACAGCCGCAGCAATAACCAGCCACTTGCGCGGAAATCCTGCCACGGTCCGGGCTGCAACCGGAACAGCGGGTGACGGCGCGTCCAGCGTCTGGACATCGCCGGTTCCCGGCCGCAGCGCCGACATCCCAGTCGCCCCCGATCGCGGCCGCTTGCCCTGGGCGATATCCAGATCATCCATCAGCTCCTGAACCGACGAATACCGGCTCTTGGGATCGCGCTCCAGGCACTTGGAGACAATGTGGCTGATCGCCGGCGGCACCGTCGGATCGACATCATGCAGCGGAACCGCCCGTTCCTGCGTCCGCTTCACCAGGCTGGCAATCGCACTGTCCGCCCGGTACGGCATGTTGCCGGTGATCAGCTCATAGAAAATCAGACCCATGGCAAAGATGTCGGAGCGCGCATCCAGCTCAGAGCCCATGGCCTGTTCCGGAGACATGTACTCCATGGTGCCAATCATCATGCCGGTCTGGGTCATGCCGTC
Organism: uncultured Acidobacteriaceae bacterium; assembly: GCA_963815775.1. Taxonomy (GTDB): domain Bacteria; phylum Acidobacteriota; class Terriglobia; order Terriglobales; family Acidobacteriaceae; genus CAVVDY01. Next base: position 89,684 of record CAWFIB010000026.1, read on the forward strand.
GCTCTGCACGGTCTTGGCCAGGCCGAAATCCATGATGACCACGCGACCCCCCGCATCGCGCATGATGTTGCTCGGCTTCAAATCGCGGTGGATCACGCCCTCGGCGTGTGCCGCCTGCAGTCCCGCACACGACTGGCGGATGATGCCCACGGCGTCGTTAGGGTCGAGCTTGCCTTGGCGCGTCAGGATGGTGCGCAGGTCCTCACCCTCGACGAACTCCATGGTGATGAACTTCACCCCCTCGGCTTCGCTCAGGTCATAGATACGGATGATGTTCTTATGTGTCACCTGGCGCGCCAGAATCAGCTCCTGCTTGAAGCGGGCCAGAATGGCAGGATTACCCGCCAGGTCGGGGCGAATGACTTTCAGGCCTACCGCACGATCGACCTCCATGTCATGCGCTTTGTAAACCGCGCCCATGCCGCCCATGCCCAGCAGGCTCTGGATCTCGTAGCGGCCGCCCAGCACGCTGCCAACTTCAAAGATGGTCGCGCCAATGGAGGCAAAAACCTGCTGCGTTGTGCCTGAGCTGGGATCGCGAGGCCTGCGGGCCTCGGCCATGGTGACGTCGTTGGAGGGATCGCTTTTGGTCTGAGGAGATGACTGTGGTGCCGGTGACTTTGGTGGCACCCGATCCTGCGGGACCGGAGAAACGGCACCTTCGGGCAGGGTGGCTTCCAAGTCGGATTCTGTCCGAGGCATTCCCGCAGAATTTAGAGCAGCTGGTTGCTGCGCCGAGCTCTCGCCGCTGGAAACGGCCGTTCCCTCGCCTCCCGGACGAGGCGCGCCCTCTGGATCCACCTTCATAACTCCGCCAGACCTTGCGGGGTGCTGGCAGAACTTGGCCGTACCGCTTGCCTCACCGCCAGCTAGCCGTAAGTATACCTAGCTTTGGAAGTTGTTGGACAGTGCCCACGTGGTGTCAGGCGTAAATGGGATGGATTTCTGGGCTCGAGGCCGCGGCAACGCTGCGATCTATCGGTGCGAGGTTCCTACCCAGACAGCCTGCATGCCAGTCACCTTCGGCAAAACCACACCTGCGCCATTGCCCCCCCAAATCCCATAAAATCGAAATGTGCCAAAGACCAGCTTTGAACTGAATTTTGACGCTCGCCGCCACCTCGGCTACGAGCTGATCGACATTATCAACGACTACTTCGAATCCCTGTCCACCCGTCCCGTGCAGGCCCCGCTTGAAGACCGCTCATTCGAGCCTTTGCGAGACGCCATGCCGGAGACCGGTGTTCTGGACCAGATCACCCCGGCTTCCGGCCGGAATGGCAACTCTCATGTCCAGCTCTCCGCCTTCCTCCGCCAGACCGCACAGCAGATGATCGATCACGGCTTTCATGTCGGCGCCGCGAACTATTTCGGCCTGATGAACCCCACTCCTACCTACGCCGGTGTGCTGGCAGAGGCGCTGGTCGCCGGGCTGAACCCGCAACTGGCAACGACCGCGCGCTCGCAGCTCGCAACCAAGATCGAAGCGGAGACGATTCGCTGGATTGGCGAGCGTTTTGGCTGGTCACAGCCCTTTGACGGCACCTTCACCAGCGGCGGCAATGAAGCCAACTTCACCGCTCTGGCCCTGGCCCTGGCAGCTCACTTTCCTCAGGCCGTTGAAGATGGCGTCTCTTCCATCGGAGCGCAGCCTATGGTCTACGCCTCCGCAGAGTCTCACCATTCGCTCGATAAGTCCGTTGGTCTGTTGGGACTGGGACGCAAAGCGCTGCAACGCATTCCTCTGAATGAGCGTTGCGCAATGGACGTGACCGCGCTGGAACAGGCGATCACCGTTGATCGTCAGGCCGGCAAAAAGCCCTTCTGTGTCGTGGCTACGGCAGGTACTACCAACTCGGGCATCATCGATGACATCCCTGCCATTGCCGACCTCTGCCAACGCGAAGGCCTGTGGCTTCATCTCGACGGCGCCTACGGAGCGGCCATCACTTTCAGCAATACGTACCGGCATTTGGTCCAAGGCATTGACCGTTGCGATTCCGTGACCATTGATCCGCACAAATGGCTGGCTGTGCCCTTTGTCGCTGGAGTGATCCTCACGCGCCATCCGCAGGCGATGCAGGCTGCTTTCGGAGTGACGACGCCTTACATGCCGAAAGCCGTTGCCGGTATACCCCTGGATAACTTCAAGGTGTCGATGCAATGGACCCGCCGCATGAATTCGCTGAAGCTTTGGCTCACGCTGCAGATGCACGGGCGTGCTGGGTATCAGGCAGTAATCGACAAGCAAATGCAGGCGGCGCGCGAGTTCGCGCGGTGGGTCGAATCCAGCCAGCAGTTCGCGCTGGCAACGCCGCAGATGCTGCCCATTCTCAACCTGCGGCTCCGGCGTGTCGGCGATGGGAACCAGACCGCGCAAGCCCACATCGAACTGGTCGAGCGCGTGACCCGCGACGGACGGCGCTGGATCTCGGAAACCCGGGTCGCCGGCCAAAGCGTAATCCGCATCATGGTCGTGAGCTATTTGACCGGAAAGCCCGAGATCGAGGCACTCCAGCATGCTCTGCTGGAAGCACTAAAAATGCCCCTCTTTCGAGGGGCGCAGGTAGGTTCAGGAGAGAGAACAAACTAACTCTGCTGCGACAGCAGTTCCCGCAAGCGCAGCCGCGCCTGATGCAGGCCCCGGCACGATTCCCGCTCGGTAACGCCAACCAGTCGCGCGATGGAATCATGGTCGTAGCCTTCCACGTCATGCAGAAGGAAAATCAGCTTTTCAGTAGCCGGCAACTGAAATACGGCACACTCCAGCTCCGTCCGAAGTACACGCAGGCGTACGTTGCGGACTTCGCTATTGGGAACACAATGCAGGCTAAATACCGGGATGTCGAACAGCCCGCGCAGTTCCTCGACCAGCGCACGATCAACATCTTGCGTGCTGGCAGCAGCGTCGCGCGAAAGTGCGGCCCGGAAAACGTCGGCCATCACGGCTTCCCCTGCGAGCTCGCTGCCCGTCATCCAGAAAGCAATGGCATACACATGATGGCGATTGCCTTCAAAGGACTGGCGCCACTGGGATGAGACCAGCCAGCCACCACGCGAATGACTCTCGATCCCGCTTATGTTTCCTTCCCTTATCATGTCCAATTTGCGCTCTCCTTTGATGGATTGGCTCGCGGTGGATCTGTCGCCCGGCCGCAAAACGCTGCCTGAGATCATTTGCAATCACCGCACGCTCTCTCCTAGTGCAATTGGCGTACCGACTCGGGCGTCATTGCCGCCGGTATCTGGCTTCCTGACTCAAGTGACTGAATCAAATGGCCCAAGAAGGGTCTCGATTTCTGCCTTGCGGCGCACTAGCACTAACTTGAAATTTGAGGCGACGGCTTGCGGCGGTGATAATTGGCAGCATCATGCTCTAAGTTGGTACCCGCGTACCATCCCATTTTTCCCCTTCATCGGGCGGGAGCTTTTCCTGCCCTTCGGCTCATCCCTCGTTGCTGCAACCGGCTTCACGGTCGATGCGCTCCAGGAACCACGGCAGAGATCATGACGTATTTAGCCAGTGTGGACGTTGAGAACCGAGAGTAAAATGCACGGCAGAACTGTGTCGGGGAACGTGCCTATGGCGGACCGGATTTTGGTCGTCGACGATGAAGAAGCAGTACGTCAAACCATGGCGGCTGCGCTGGAGTCTGCCGGCTATGCTGTCGAGGACACTTCGTCTGTCGATGCGGCCATCCCCATGCTGCAGACAACCAATAGCTGGGCATTACTCCTCACGGATCTGCTCATGCCTGGCACCAACGGTTTGGCCCTGTTGGAATACGCTCACCAGCATCACCCTCAGGTGCCGGTCGTAATGGTGACGGGCGTTCACGACATCTCCATCGCGCTGGAAGCGATTCGCCTCGGCGCCTACGACTACCTGCTGAAGCCGTTTCAACGCGAGCAACTCCTGGCCGTTGTGGCGCGAGCGTTGGAAAAGCGCAAGCTCGAGTTGGAAAATCTTGCCTATAAAACTGAGCTGGAAGCCCTGGTCAAGGCGAGGACTGACCTGCTCGACAGCGCCATGGCGGACTTGAAGTCCGCCCTGGAAGACCGGGAGCGCGCCATCACTGAGCTCGAGCGCTCCTATGACATCACGCTTGAGGCGCTGGGAAACGCGCTCGACCTGAAAGATGCCGAGACGGAAGGCCACTCCAAGCGAGTCACGGCGTTCACCATGGCAATCGCCCACAAGCTGGGCCTGTCGGACGAACGACGCAAGGTGATCGGTCGTGGTGCCTTCCTGCACGACATCGGCAAGATGGCGATACCGGATGCAATTTTGCGTAAGCCCGGTCGGTTGACCGCCGAAGAGCAAGCAGTCATGCGCGACCACTGCCTGCTCGGCTACCAGATGCTGCGTAAGATCCCCTTCCTGCATGAACCGGCCGAGATCGTGTACTCCCACCAGGAACACTTCGACGGCAGCGGCTATCCCCGAGGACTGCGTGGCGAACAGATCCACCTCGGCGCCCGCGTATTTGCTGTGGCGGATGCCTTCGACGCCATCACCTCCGATCGTCCTTACCGTGCCGCCCAATCCATCTCATCCGCGCGCCGGGAAATTGAACGAAACTCTGGAACCCAATTTGATCCCGCTGTGGTGAAGGTGTTCCTTGCCCTGCCTGAAGAATTCTGGATCACGCTAAGAGACCAGATCGCCAATACCCCACGCGGCCGCCGCAATTAGCGAAGGCCTGATTAAGTCCGCTTTGGAAGGGGACGGCCTTCAGGCCGTCCGTGAATGCCTGAAATAGAGCTGGGCATTTAGCCCCTGAGGGTCTTCGGTCGGACTTAATCAGATTCTCCGTGGAAGCTCTCCACTCTCCCATAGATCGGTCTTGCAAGGGCACTGCTTCCAGCCGCCCCTGTGGTGAGTTCGCTCCATCTTCCGGTATGATTCGTGTCGGGAGACGTACATGAGCAATGTTCTGAGCGGAGCAGAATTGCTCCAGGCCCTGCAGAATCTTCCCGGCTGGAACCTCAATGGCGACGTCATCGAGCGGGTGTTTGAGTTTTCTAACTTTGTGGACGCCATGGGCTTCGTGAATCGGATCGCCGAGGCCGCCGAAGCGGTCAATCATCATCCCGACATAACCATCAACTACAACAAGGTCAAACTTTCTTTGACCTCCCATGATTCCGGCGGAGTCACCCAGCGCGATCTACGCATGGCGGGCAAGATCAACGAGATCAGCGCCGCGTGAGCCTCGCCCCCGATCCGCTCGCGAGAATGTTTCAGCGAGCGAGTTCGCTGCCGGGCTGCGATAAGTTGCACAGTGCGCTGATCGTTGAAGGACATGGCCGAACTGGCAAATTCGCCATTGCGCGGCTATCATGCCTTCGAGGTGGACGGGCAGCCCTGGTGCTCACTGTCGCAACGCGGGCCCGTCTGAACACAACATGCGCGAACACAATCTTTGGTTAACCATTTCGTGCGTCCTGATGCTCGTTTTCAGTGCGGCATTGTCAATGGCTCAGGAGCGTGCTAACGCTCCCATCCCGAACACCGTCCTGGTTGGAGCGGATGGCAAGTACGAAGCCGATCCTGATACCGTCTTGGTGCAGTTCAACATCTCGGCGCAAAACGAGACGCTGCAAGCAGCCAGTGACCGCGCCAAGCACGCCGCCGAGCAGGTTCGGGAACTGCTGCGCAAAAATGGCCTCGATCCCAAGCTGGCGCAAATCGGCCAGTTCGTCGTGTCGCCCGTCTATGACTACAAGAATCCCAAGCGCAAACTGGTGGGCTATCGCGTCAACAGCAGCATCAGCATCAAGTTCAAGGACTTCAGCAAGGTTGGCCCGCTCACCGAAGATCTCTTCAACCTAGACGTCACCGATAGCCAGTCCGTGAGCTACATTCTGGAAGACATGGACGCTGCCAAGGAAAAGGCCGTACAAGATGCCATGCACCGCACCAAGCTGCTGGCGAACGCAGTTGCCGAGTCGAGCGCCCATACGCTAGGCACTTTGTCCTACGCTTCGGTTGACGTCTCTGAGCCGGGGCCGATCATCCGTCCGATGATGATGAAGGCTGCTGCTCCCATGGGAGCCGGAGCCGCGCCGCCTCCTCCGACCGAGGAGTTCACGCCGCAGAAGATCACCGTGACGGCGCACGTGAATGCGCTCTATAACCTCCAGTAACCGCGACTTCATCGCCCGAATCGCGTTTTAGTGTGACATATGATTTTGTTTGGGGGAGTTATGAAGTATAGGCTGGCGTTATTGGTAACCATCGCGCTGAGTTCCGTTCCCGTTTTCGCGCAAGATCAGCCGGTGATAACGCCGCGGGTAGCGCCCACTGCCGAGCAGTCCCGCCTCGACCAGCCCACAACCCCTGTCCCATCGCACTTGCTGGTGGTACCGGCGGGAACCAGGATTCCCTTGGCGCTGAAGCAGGGCATCAGCAGCCGGAATGCGCGCGTCGGCGATCCGGTCTACGCGCAGACCACCTTTCCCATCATCCAGAACAACACCATCGTCATTCCCGCTGGGACGTTCGTTCAGGGTACGGTTCGCAGCATCGTACGGCCGGGACGCGTAAAGGGACGCGCACAGATGCAGTTGAGCTTCTCCTCGCTGATCTTCCCCAACGGCTATACCGTTGTGTTGCCCGGCGCGGTTGAGGGAACCCCGGGCTCGAAGGACACCGAGATGAAGGACACCGAAGGCACCATTCAGCAAACGGGATCCAAAGGCAAGGACGCGCAGACCATCGCCGTTATGACAATACCGGGTGCCGGAATCGGTGCCATCGCCGACGGAGGCAAGGGAGCGGGCATCGGCGCTGCCGCTGGTGGCGCTGTGGGGTTGGCGACCGTGCTGCTCAGCCGCGGCCCCGACATTCAGCTCGATTCTGGCGCGTCGATTGAGATGACTCTGGAACGCACCATCGAAATCGATCGCGCCCAGGTAAGGAAGCAAATGGAATGATCGCGCTCGGCGCGCTGATCGCTGCACCATACCCGCATCCATCAATACAGCAGGTACTTTGTCCTTGCCTGCATGAACTGGTTTAGCCCGTCACGCCAATCGTCGGCGATGCGCCGCGGGTCCTCTCCGCTCCGCAAGGCCCCGAATGCTGCCTGGTTGGCAAGCATGTCCGACAGGTGACCGATTTGGAAATCGTTGGGATAAAGTTTTTGCAGCCCCGCAGCCAGCTCAATCCCCAGCTCGGCAGCATCGATCGTCTCCCGATCGGTGAGCACTATGTTCACCCCGCCGCAGTGCTGGCGGACATGCATACCTGATGTCGGTGTGAACTGCACTGGCACAAAGCGTACACCCTCGATTTTGCGCGCGTTGAGATAGCCCGCCAGATCAACCGCCTTTACCCACGGCGCGCCTACCATCTGAAAGGGAGAGTCGGTTCCCTTGCCGATGGAGACATTGCTCGTCTCCAGCATCCCCACCGCGGGGTAGAGGATCGCCTCCTCCAGCGTGCGGACGTCCGGCGAGGGATTCGTCCACATCAGGCCGGTCGAATCAAACCAATCGCCCCGCATCCATCCCTTCATCGGCACGACCGTAAGCTTGGCGTTAATGTTCCGTTCGCTATTGAATAGTTTCGCCAGTTCGCCAACTGTTAAACCGTGGCGCAACGGCAGCGGCCAGTAGTTGAAGACGCTTCCCTGTCCTCCATCCGAGACCGGCCCTTGTACATAAGCTCCATTGAGCAGGTTCGGCCGGTCCAGCACGACAATCGGCTTGCCCGCCTTCGCTGCTGCCTCCAGAAAATATCCCAGCGTGGCCGTGGCACTCGCAAACCTTGCGCCTGGGTCAGGCAAATCAACCACGATCAGATCGAGGTTGCGCAACCCATCGGCGGATGGCCGTGCCTGCGCCTCCGTCTTGCCGCCAACGTTGTAAACAGTGACCCCGGTCGGGCCGTCCTTGCTCGCCGCAACTTCCGGACTCGCCCCGCCATCCGCGCTGAAGATCGCCGCCAGCTTCAACCCATTCGCATGCGCCAGGACATCGATGGTTCGATGCCCCAGGCTGTCGGCAGCAGTCATGGTCGTCACTAGTCCAAGCCGCGGACGGCTCACTCCCGGCAGCCGCAATGCTTCAAAGTCATTGACTTCGACCTGATCAATTCCCGGCAGCACCTGCCCGTTGCGTGTGATGATCATTCGTCCCGCGGCTGCCGCTTCGTTGTATCCGGTGATCCGCGAAAGCCGGTATTTCTGCTCCTGCGACGGCTTCAGATTAAGGATCGACGCCACCGCGGTCGCCACTTCGGTACGCAGCGCGATGACAGTTCCCTCTTTCAGGTGTGCCGCGTTGGTTAGCAACACGATGTAGGAATCGGTCGTGGGATCGATCCACAGCGAGGTTCCGGTGAAACCGGTGTGGCCAAACGATCCTACCGGCAGCAGGTCGCCGCGATTCGACGAGAATGGACTGTCAATGTCCCAGCCCAGGCCGCGCACGATCGTCATGTTGGGAGGCTGCTGCGGCGTGGTCATCTTCTCCAGGATCGCGCGCGACCAGACCGGCGAACCGCCATCGAGTATGGCCTGCGCGAACTTCGCTGTATCCTCGGCGGTAGAGAACAGTCCAGCGTGCCCCGCTACGCCGCCCATGGCTCGCGCCGTCGGGTCATGGACGACCGCACGTAAAACCTCGCCCGTCTTCTCATTCACCACCGTCGGCGCAGTACGCGCTAGCCACTCCAACGGTGGAAGAAACTGCGTTGTCTTCATCCCCAGCGGCTCGAAGATAAACGTCTTCGCGTACTGGTCCAGCGGCACGCCGCTGACTTTCTGCACCAGCTCGCCCAGTACGATGAAGTTGATATCGCTATAGAGGAACGTCGAGCCTGGCGGATTGATCAGCTTCTCGGCGTTGACGAGGCGATAGCCTTCCTCCAGACCGCTCCATACCGGCCTCATATCGAGATCGGCGCGCAGGCCCGAGTAGTGCGTCAGCAGCTGCCGGATGGTGACCTCTTCCTTGCCGTTCTGCGCAAATTCCGGAATATATTTGGCAACCGGATCGTTCAGCTTGATCTGCCCCAGTTGCACCATGCGCATGATCGATCCGGTGGTCGCAATGACCTTGGTGAGCGACGCCATGTCGAACACCGTGTCGATGGTCATGGGCTCCGGCTTGGGATTGACCGAGCGGTTCCCGAAGGCCTTGCGATAAACGAAGATTCCGTTGTGGCCGACGATGCACACCGCTCCCGGCGTCAATCCCTGGTCAATCGCCTTTTGAATGATTGCATCCAGGGGGGCAAAGCGGTCGGGCGCACGCTGTGGCTCTGCCAGTGTCCCCCGCTGGCACAACCCGGGCAACGCGCACAGCAGTAAGACGGCGATTAGAGCAAAATGGGAAGAGAACCTAACGTGTCGAGTCAAGATAAATCAGATTCCTGTAGTTGGCTGAAAGCGCCTCGCAGCGCATCCTCGCGGCTTGTCGCATCGTGCAGGTTATTATAAGTTTCCCGATTCGTATTCCGTTATTCGCAATCCAGTGACTGCTTTGAACCAAAGCTCGCAAGCTCCAATCGTGCTCCAGCCCGCCCACGACGATCAGGAGAAGCAATTCGCGCCGGCCTTCACCATTTTGCGGGATGCCATCGCAGAGCGCGCCTTTCCGGGAGCGGCCCTCGCAGTCGGCTACCAGGCAAAGTTGCTTGCCTCGCAGGGCTTTGGCCTCTTCACCTATGACCAGACCGCGCCGCCGATCGCACCCGAGACAGTCTTCGATATCGCGTCCCTTACCAAAGCTGTTGCCACCACCACCCTGGCGATGATTCTGTTGGAGCGCGGATCGCTCAGGCTGGACGCGCCCGTTATCGAGGCCTTGCCCGAGTTCGAAACCCTGGGCCCGTCAAACCAGAAAGCACAGCGCAAAGCTGTGACCATCCGCATGTTGCTGACGCATTCCAGCGGACTGCCTGCCTATGAAAAGCTGTTCGAACGTGCGCACGACCGCCGAGAGCTGCTCCACGCCGCAATCACGACCCCGCTGGCCGCCGCGCCCGGCACTCGCGCCGAGTACAGCGACATAGGATTCATTCTGCTCGGCGAAATTCTCGAACGCATCGCTGGCGAACCGCTCGATCAATTCGCGCAGCGCGAGATCTTCGACCGCCTCGGCCTGAAGCACACTTGGTTCGCACTTCCGGAAAAAATGCGCCAGCAGATTCCTCCCACCGAGAACGACCTCACCTTCCGCCGGCGAATCATTCAAGGCGAGGTCAACGACGAGAATGCCTGGGTGATGGGAGGCGTCAGTGGACACGCCGGCATGTTCGCCTCCGCCACTGATCTCGCTTTGTTCGCCGAATGCCTTCTGAACGGCGGCGCTCCTCTAGTGAAGCCTGCGACCGTGGCGCTGTTTACTCGCCGCGAAGGATCGCTACGCGGCGCCTCCCGGGCTTTGGGATGGGACACACCGTCGCAACCATCCTCCTCGGGAGCGCATTTTTCGTCGTCGTCGTTCGGCCACCTCGGCTTTACCGGCACCTCGCTCTGGGTCGACCCGGAGCGCCGCTTGTCGGTTACGCTTTTGACGAACCGCACCTGGCCCGACCGCAGCGCACAGCGCATTCGGGCAGTCCGGCCGCGGCTGCACGATGCCATCGTCGAGGCAATCGAAGGTCGCTGAATTTCCACGTACAATTGTTCGAGGCTATCTCCTAAATCGGTTTTGAAGGGGCACGGCTTCAGCCGTGCCGCAAAAGGCCGAAAAAGTGTGGGGCTTTAGCCCCTGCGGGAGTTGGCTCGGCATTTATGAGATAACTCCTACACTGCGCCTGCCTCTGGCGCTTCTGCGATCAGGACCTTTCATGGACAAGTTAGTCATCCGCGGTGGGAGTCCCCTGCTGGGCACGGTGCGCGTGAGCGGCGCCAAGAACGCTGCCCTGCCTGCCATGGCCGCCGCCCTGCTTACCCAAGACGACGTCATTCTGGAGAACATTCCCCAGGTCCGCGACATTGAGACCGAACGCAAGCTGCTGGCCGCCATGGGCGCCGAGGTCGAACTCGGCTACGGTCGCGCTCACCATCGCACCACCATCAACTGCCGCCATCTCGCCAAGCCCGAAGCATCCTACGACCTGGTGAAGACGATGCGTGCTTCCACCCTGGTGTTGGGGCCGCTGGTGGCGCGCCTGGGACATGCGCGCGTCTCCCTGCCCGGAGGCTGCGCCATCGGAGCCCGCCCCATCGATCTTCACATCCGGGGGCTGGAGAAGCTCGGTGCCAGGATCGTTCAGGAGCACGGATACATCGAAGCCCGAGCGGACCGGCTCAAAGGCGCACGCGTTGTCTTCGAGAAGATCACCGTCACCGGCACGGAAGACCTGCTGATGGCGGCCGCGCTAGCCGAAGGCGAGACCATTCTTGAGAATTGCGCCCGAGAGCCTGAGGTCGCCGACCTGGCCAACCTTTTGAACAAGATGGGCGCCCGCATTGAAGGCGCCGGCACTCATACCATTCGCGTACAGGGAGTCGACAAGCTTCACGGCGCGCGGCATCGCATCATTCCCGATCGCATCGAGGCGGGAACCTTTATCGTCGCCGCTGCGCTCACCGGCGGCGACCTCCTGGTCTCCGGCTGCGAGCCTTCTCATCTGGGCGCGCTGCTTCAGAAGCTGGAAGAATGCGGCGTAACCCTGCGCGTCGACGGCGACTCCGTCCGCGTCATGAGCGACACCCCGCTACGCGCCGCCGACATCACCACCGAAGAGTTCCCCGGCTTCCCCACCGACATGCAGGCGCAATTCATGGCGCTGGCTACGCAGGCGGAAGGCACCAGCATCGTGACTGAAAACATCTTCGAGAACCGTTTCATGCACGCCCAGGAACTGCTCCGCATGGGAGCCAATATCAGGATCGACGGCCGCCGTGCCATCGTCCGCGGCAAGACTCCTCTCAGCGGAGCCGCCGTGCTGGCCAGCGATCTCCGCGCCTCGGCCTCTCTGGTGTTGGCGGCGCTGGTTGCCGACGGCGAGACCATCATCGACCGCGTCTATCACATCGACCGAGGTTATGAGCGCATCGAGGAGAAGCTCAAGGCGGTGGGAGCGCAGGTTCGCCGCATTGGCGAATTGCTGCCCAAGCGCCCTCCCCTGCCGGCCGCCAGCCCTGTCGGTCAGTGAAAGATCTTCCTCATCTTGCGCCCGAACCCGCTGAACTCGTACGTCATGCCGAAACGCAGCATGAAGCGATAGCTTTCGTCCGTCAGTCCAATGGTAGGCGCAATTTTGAACACTGCCTCATGTACCTGCCACGAGAGCACCGGCGCAATGTACTGCGACGTACCATGCACGGTGAACTGGTTCGCCGTTCCCAGTCCGCCATAGAATTCGGCGCCTGCCTGAAAATTCTCCCGGCACCACAGGCATTCGTTCGCCGATGCCAGAAACGAAAGCGGCCGGCTGAACGCCGCCGCGTAGCCGAACTCCCACGGCTCATCCGAGAGGTTCTTTTCCGCCATGAAGTTCTCGGCGATGTTCCAGCCCCCAACGTTGCTCGACAGGATGAGCTTCATCTCCAGTTCGTGCTCGCGCTCGCGGCTCGCGATGCTGTTCGGCGCCAGCCCATCCTCCTGGCCGTCGAAGCCCACAATCTCGTTCAACGTCTTGTCCGCGCCGCTCAGGTCCTCATACTCGATGTAGAACACGGGATTGATGATGTGCTCCTTCATCAGCATGCGGAAGCGGTTCTCCCAGCGATAGCCGGTGAAAATCGTGCTTTGGTTGGCCGTAGTCTGCCCATCCAGATAAAACTCGGTCGTCCACCAGCCTTTGGCGCCATACTCGAACTCCATCAGACCTGAGTTAAACAGGTCGCCGCCTTTAGGCTGGCCGGTGAGGCCGGAGGCTTCGATCTCCAGGTTGCCCGGCTCCTCCATGGTGTGATCGTAGGTTATGAAGTACGGCCGGTCCCCGGCGACACAGGAGCTGGCCAGCCAGAGCAGAACTAGAACAAGCACGAAATAGCGCGCAGCAGAATTCATGGAACATTCTTTCAATTTGTGGTATAGTGTCTAGTTGCAACTCAGTTGCAATTGTCTATGTACTATTAGGCAACAAACGCTGCGCCGACTACAAGAGGCTGTAGAAGATATTGTTGCAACGCCGTTGCATTATGCTGCAACGTGCCTGGAGGTCCTGCCCATGCCCCTGCCCGAGACCGAAGCGCCTGGCGCGCTGCAAACTGCCCTGGTGACGCGCGGCATCCGCCTCACCCGCCAGCGCCGTATCATTTTGGAAATCATTGAGACCGCAAAGCAGCACCTGGATGCGGCCCAAATTCTGCGCAAGGCCTCCCGGGTCGATTCGGCCATTAATCGCGTTACCGTCTATCGCACCCTGGCCTTACTGAAGAGGCAGGGACTGGTCGATGAACTGGACCTTCTGCACGTGAAGGGCGAGGGACACTTCTATGAGCGGAGGCCGCAGCGTGACCATATGCACATGACCTGCCTGCGTTGCGGAAAGGTTCAGGAGTTCGAGAGTGACCTGTTTGATCGCGTCAAAGGACAGGTTGAACGCGATTGCCGCTTCCACATCCTGATCGCTCGCTTTGAGATTGGCGGCTACTGCGCCAGTTGCAGAAAATAGTCGGCCTGGAAGAGTTTAGTCGGAGCGCACCAGGTCCTGATACTCCGGATGCCGCTTCAGGTACGACGCCACGAACGGGCAACGCGCCACTACCTTCAGATGGTTCTCGCGCGCGTAGCCGAGACCCGCCTTGGCGAGCTGGCCCCCGATTCCCTTCCCCTCCATCTCCGGCGGAACCTCGGTGTGAGTGAAGTAGATGGTGTCGCCCTCCTCTTTGTACAAGAGCAGCGCGGTCGCGCCCTTAAGATTGACGAGGAAGCGGTGATTGGATTTTTCCTGTTGAACGGTAGCTTCCATATTCTCCTGAACTGACGCGAAAGGCGCGCTAGCGTTAAGTGCGCGCCTCCCTTAGAGAATGTCCCGCGTTATCGCCCTGCGGCAGCCGGCTCCTCCACTTCGTAAATGCTGTACCACGGAGTGGCAGCCTTCAACGCGTTGTTCACATTTTGAATGTTCTTCACGCCTTCATCTTCCAGCCATGCGCGGAAAGCTTTCGCTCCCTGCTGGGCGAAGATCGGAATGCCGTCCTTCCATGTGGCGCGGCCGCACAGCACGCCATTGAACTTCACCCCGGCTTCCGCCGCGAACTCCAGGTCTTCGATGAACTCCGGATTGCTCACACCCGCCGACAGGTAAATGAACGGCTTCTTGGTCGCCGCTGCCGCCGCGCGATAGTGATCGAGCGCCTCAGCCTTGGTATACGCCTTCGGGCCCTTGAACGATTTCGCCCCTTCCACGAATTGCAGGTTGACCGGAATCTCCACCTTCAACACATCGACGTTGTAGCGGTCCTTCGAAAACTCGGCCATCGACTTGGCCACAACCCCGGGCTTCAGCTTGGCATACTCCGCACCCTTCTCGTCCAGACCTTCTTTGTATCCCACCAGCTCAAGGAAGAACGGAATGTCATTCGACCGGCACTCGTCGCCGATGCGCTCCACCCAGGCATGTTTCTGATCGTTGATCTTGTCGTCATCATACGGCGTGTAATAGAGCAGGATCTTCACGCAGTCGGCACCGGCTTCTTTCAGGCGCTTCGCCGACCACACGTCGAGAAGATCAGGCAGCCGGCCCGGCGTTGTCTTGTCGTAGCCGGTTTTCTCATAGGCGAGCAGCAGGCCCGCTCCCTTGGCGCGGCGCTTCGCGGCCGGCAGTCCCCACTCCGGATCAAGCAGGATGGCGCTGGCGTGCTGGGTCAGCACCTCGCTCACGTTGATCTTGAACTGCTCCAGACCGTCGTCGGTGGCGTACTGGCCAAGCGCTTTTTTGAGCGAGCCACGCTGGTCCATGGCAGCGGCGGCAATGACGCCGCGATCGTTCGATACGTTCTTGATGCCGGCTAGTTTTCCAGGGGTAAGCTTCACGGCAAAACCTCCTCGGGCTGAGTCTGCCCGCTAGAAATTTGAAATTGCGACTGCGGAGAATGGCTGGTTCGGCAATCGTCGGACGCCACGATTCTAAACGAAGAGCTGCGATGCGGCGAAACCGGAATGCTAACCGCGGATTCGAGCGGATGACGCGGACCACGGCTGACGGACCAGGCCAACCCTAGAGTCCCTTCCATCCGCATTCCTCGCGCCTCTCTGCGGTTCGAGTTCGAGTGCCCACCAGATGCTAAGATGCCACACGCCCATGGAAAACGACTCGCGCTGTACCCGTGTTGTCGTGATGCTTTGCCTGATCATCGCCTTGGTCAATCCCGCATCCGCCGCAAACTCCGCCAAGCAAAAGGTCCTCATCGCCTCCGACATTCACTTCAATCCCATGGCCGACACCGCATTGGTCACGCAATTGGCAGGCGCAGAGCCGGCGCAGTGGGCGGCGATTCTGGACAAGACTACCCCGCACAGCTTCAGCCCTTATGGGCAGGACACGAACTGGTGGCTGCTGCAGTCGTCGCTCGACCAGATGCGCAAGACCATGCCACGTCCGGCGGTCTTCCTCATACTCGGCGGCATGCTGGCCCACCATTTTCCCGCGACGTTTCGCGACATTACGCACGACAACGATCTCCAGCACTACCGCGCCTTTGTGTTGAAGACCATGCAGTTCCTTGCACTGCAACTGCGGCAGCGATGGCCCGACACACAAATCCTCATTACCCCCGGCAGCGACGACGACGATTGCGGTGATTACACCATCGAGGCCGGCGGCGCCTTCCTCAGCGACACCACCCCGATCATGCGCGCCTTGGCTAAGGCCGATGACAAGGCGGCTGACGACTGGAAGGCGCTCGGCAGCTATACCTTGCAACCCGCGGCACTCCCAGGCGTCACGATTGTCTCCTTCAACAGCGTATTCTTCTCGGAGAATTACGAAACCCGGAGCTTCCAGCACTCGTGCGAGGAAGTGCAGTCCAACTCGCCCGGCCACGAACTTGGCTGGGTCTCTCGAACTCTGGGCGCGGCTGAGCAGGCGCACCAGAAACTATGGCTGATGTACCACATTCCAACCGGCATCGACGGATACGCCTCCACCCATGGACACAATCGCACGTGTGCGGCGAATGTCCTGCCACTCTGGGAGCCGGAGTGGACGGTGAAATTCGTCAGCGATTTGATCGGCTACCAGAGCACGGTGGCAGCCAGTTTTGCGGCCCACACTCACACCGACAGTTTTCAGGTCGTCCTCGAAGGCGAAAAGCCGGCGGCCTTCGTGCTCATCGACCCGCCCATCTCGCCGATCTATGATCAAAACCCCGCATTTCGTGTCGCCGATGTGGACGGCAGTGAGGTGCGAGACGTCACCACTTACTACCTCACCAATCTGACCACCGCCGGAGCCAGGCAGCGCGGCAAGTGGAAGAAGGAATATGTCTTCTCGCGTGAGTGGAAGGTCAAACGGATTGATCCCGCGAGCCTGGACAAGGTCTATAAGCAGATCGCCAACAGCGATGCCGCACGCGCACGGTGGCTGAAGCTCTACAACGTTTCAAGCCCGGCGGCCAAGGTTCCACCTGATACCGTACGCGGGCTCTACTGCACGATCGAAGGCATCGGTGTAGGCGCCTATCGCAGGTGTGCCTGCGGCACCACGCCGTGAGCTCTAGCAGCCCGTGGTGAAGTCTCGTTTTGAAGGGGCACGGCTTCAGCCGTGCCGTAAATGCTGCATAATCAATGGGGCTTCAGCCCCTGAGCGATGGTTTTTCTTCCAGATCGACCTTCCACCGTGACCTTCAAGCCTTCGGGCTGTCGGCCTCTTCCGGAAACAGCAGGCGATTCTCCACGTCCTCGTCGCGCCAATCGGGAGCATCGAGCTGGCGCGCGGTCTTCTCCAGTGGCTCCAGGTCAGGGAGCTCTTCCAGTTCCAGCGACTTATCGAGCTCAGGAAACTTACGTGCCAGCGGAAAGACCCGCTTCTGCATGGAACCGACCGCGGCGTTGTAGGAGTTCATCGCGCTGTCAAGTTTCTTGCCGAGGTCCTCAAGGTGCCGCGTCATCGCACACAGTCGCTCATACAAAGTCTTGCCCGCCTCGCTGATCTTGCGCGCGCTCTCTGCCAGGTTCTTCTGGTTCCATCCGTAGGCCACAGCTTTCAGCAGCGCAATCAGCGTAGTCGGCGACGCCAGGATCACCTTCTGCGCCACGCCGTATTCGATCAGCTCGGGATCGGCATCCATCGCCGCGCGGAAGAAGACCTCGCCCGGCAAAAACAGCACGACGAATTCCGGCGTCGCCTCGAACTGCTGCCAGTAGCGTTTCGATCCCAGATTGTCGATGTGCGCTCGCACCTGCCGCGCGTGATTCGCCAGGCACGCATTGCGCGTAGCTTCATCAGGAGCTTCCAGCGCTGCGAGGTAGGCCACGATCGGTGCCTTCGAGTCGATGACGACCTGCTTGTCGCCCGGCAGCTTTACCACCACATCGGGCCGGATGCGCCGCTCATCGCCAATCACTGTCACCTGCTCATCGAAGTCGCAATGCTCCGACATGCCGGCCAACTCGATCACACGCCGCAACTGCACCTCACCCCAGCGGCCACGTGCCTGCGGCTCGCGCAGCGCTTTCACCAGGTTGCCGGTCTCGGTCTGAAGCGCTTGTTGGGTTTTCAGCAGAGACTCAACCTGCGTCGACAGCGTGCCGTAGGCGTGCGCTCGCTTCTCTTCCAGCGCGCGCACCTGCTCATCGACTTGCTTCAGCGACTGCGTGATCGGCTCCACCAGCGTCTTGACCGCCTGCTCGCGCATCTCCAGTTCGCCCCTGGCCTCGGTCTGCTGCCGCTCCAGCGTGGCCTTCGCCAGGTCGAGGAAGTTGGCGTTGTTGTTTTGTAACGCGCGGGCCGCAAGAGACTCGAATTGCGCCCGCATCTCCTCAGACGCCTGGGTCAGCAGTTGCAGCTTCTCTTCGGCATTGCGGCGTTCGGAGGCGAGCGTGGCTTCGAGTGCGGCTTTGGATTCGAGAAGCGCCGAATGGTTCGCCTGCGAGGCCGCGAGGTCGGAGCGAAGTGTCGCAACATCGCCTTCCAGCGCAGATGATCGCTCGGCAAGCGCGGCCGTCTTGGACCGCGCCGCCAGCCAGGCAATGACCGCGCCAACCACGGCGCCCAACACAAGCAGCAGGATTGCAGAGGGTGTGCTCATCAGCGTCCCGAACAGACACCGTATTGTACTCTAGGCGAACATTTGGCGAAAGCGGAAACTGCCGCTTTCCCTCCAGGGTGTCATCCTGAGGTTCGCTTTTCGCCATTCGCTCTTCGCCTTTCGCCAGAAAGTGCTCCTCACCTTTCGTTTGTCATCCTGAACGAAGTGAAGGACCTGCTTTTCGTCCCCACATCAAGTAGTAACTACCTGCCAACATCCTCTACCTCTCTGACCACCGACAACCGACAGCTGACAACCGACAACTGACCACTGACAGCTGCTTCTTGCCGAGTCCGCAGGACGAGACAACCTGTAGCCCAGCACGGGAGTGCTGGGAAACGCACGATTACGAAAATGACAAGTCCCTTCAGGGACGGCAGAAGAAAGCCCAGCCTTTCAAGGCTGGGTCAGGTGTCAGTAAGGGTCCCGAGTCCCCCGGGGACGGCAGAGTTCTCAACCAATGGGCGGGTGATGATCGCTGTTCCCCTGGGCGTGAGCGAGCGGCGCAGCAGCAAAGCACATCGCAGCCGCCAGCATAATCATGGCCAACATCGTCCTGTTCCTGAATCCTCCAAAGTTCCCAGAGAAAGCTGATGCCGCGAAATGGACAAATGTTGCAATCGCCGACCTTGCTCCAACCTCATCTCCCCACCCTCTCTAGCTGTTCTGTCATCACCAGCGAAGCGAGGGATCTGCTCTTGCCTTTTCGTTTTGGCTAAGTGCTTACTGCCAACTGGCGCAAGTTACGAAGGTAATGCATTGCGGCCGCATATGATCCCTCGCTTGCCTGGCATATCTGGCGGCCGCTAGCATTTGGTTCTTGCACTTGGCTAAGGGCTAAATGCCAACTGCTTTCTACACATAACAATGTGTGATAATCTACACATATTGGAGTGTGCCATGCCCACGAACCTCGCCCTGGACGACCGCCTGATCGAGGCAGCTCGCCGGATTGGCCATCACGCAACCAAGAAGGAAGCTGTGACCGCAGCTTTGGACGAGTACATCCGCCGCCGCAAGCAGATGCGCATCCTGGATTTGTTCGGCACGGTTGAATACCACCAGAGCTACGACTACAAGGCAAACCGCCGCCGCGACCGCACAGGAAGCGACCGGTGAAGCTGCTGGTCGATACCTCCGTCTGGTCGCTCGCACTGCGTCGCAAAGGCGCTGCCGGCCTCAGCCCGGAGGAGCAGAGGCTCCGGCCGGAAGTGGCCCAGGCCATCGAGGACGGACGCGTCGTAATGATCGGGATGATCCGGCAGGAACTTCTGTCTGGGATCAAAGAAGAGGCGCAATACAAGAAGGTCAAGGCTGCTCTCGATGCTTTTCTCGACGAGCCAATCCACACCGCCGATTACGAGTACGCCGCCCGTCTGTACAACGAATGCCGGAGCCGGGGATGCGAGGCTGGCCCAGTCGATAGGCTGATCTGCGCGGTTGCCGTCCGCCGCAACTGGGACGTTCTCACCAGCGATGACGCCCTGAACCGCTGTCTTGTGATCGCCAGGAAGTTTCATGCGAAGCAGGGCTGAGCGCCGCCCAGGTTAGCCCAAAAGAGGGCCGAACCCTTCGACACGCTCAGGGCAGGCTCTGCGGCGCATCCACACACGGGGCCGCTCTGTCCGTGAATGCCCAGGTTAGGCCAACCGCTGGCCGAACCTGGGGCACCGCCAGGATAATTTTGATACCTGGGCCACCAGCCTGTTCGCCATTCGCTCTTCGCCTTTCGCCAGAGGCATTTGGCACTTAGCACTTAGCATTTGGTTTCGAAGGGGCGCGGCTTCAGCCGCGCCGTCGGAGCACCTAATTCGTTTGTCATCCCGAGCCGGGTGCCCCACTCATTCCATCGTTTGGAATGAGTGGGATGTCACACGGTCGAGCCTGCGAAATCACAGACACTATGTCATGTCTCCGCTTATTCTCCTGGTGTGACGGCCGGTCTCAAGCGCTACTACCTCGAAGGCTCCCTCCACTTCATCACCTTTAGCTGCTACCGGCGGCAAGCGCATCTTACGACGGCTTCCCGACGCGATCTGTTCCTTCGAGTTCTCGAATGCGCGCGCCGGCGCTACGCTTTCGCGCTCTTGGGATACGTGGTCATGCCCGAGCACGTTCACCTGCTCATGACAATGCCCGCCATCGGTGATCCCTCGGTTGTCATGAAGGTCGTAAAGGAGCGCTTCACCCGGCTGCTGCGAAAACGTGAAGGATTCCCTAGCCCGGTGTGGCAGAAGCGCTTTTATGATTTCAACGTGTGTACCGAAAAGAAGCGAGTTGAGAAGCTGCGGTACATGCACCGCAATCCGGTGAAACGTGGTCTGGTTCAAAAGCCTGAAGAATGGGAGTGGAGCAGTTTTCGAGCATACCTGCATGGCCAGCAGGGGCTGGTCGAGGTTGACCCCTGCCCGTGGAAATTCACGCTTCGCAAATCCCACTCATTCCAACCGATGGAATGAGTGGGGCACTCCGGCAACAAGCCTCGGAGGAAAGGAGCCGACACGGTTATCTAATCAGCCCAAGTCCCCGCCCAACCAACCGAAGGTTGGCCGGGCACCCTGGAGTGTTTTGACGATTCAGAGCGCTTGGCCGGCGCATGTCCTGCTTAGTTCTGAGGGTCTTCATGTTCGGTGATATTCGTATAGGTAGTGTTGCCTACTCGCTGACTTGTGGCAGAAGTACCGTCGTTGTAATTAGTGAAAGTGGAATCGCCGATCCTTTGACTTGTTCCGCTCGCCCCGTCATTGAAGTTAGTGAACGTGGTGTTGCCAATTTTCTGGCTCGTGCTTGAAGACCCGTCGGTCGAGTTTCGATAGGTCGTGTTCCCGACCTGCTGACCCGTCATGCTGGTGCCGTCGCTGAAATTTGTGTAAGTGGTATTGCCAACCCTTTGGCTCGTTGCCGAGCTTCCGTCAGTGCAATTGGTGTAAGCGGTATCGCCAACCGCCTGGGTTGTGCAGGACTGAGCTCCCGCGAGCACAGGAACGAATAGAAGGACAGCTAGCAACCAAGCCAACCTTTGCATTGTCAGCCTCTCATTTGATGAGAGGATTGTGCGTCATCACACAGTTCTTGTCAATGACCAAAAGTTCCTTATTGCCGGGTGCCCCACTCATTCCCGGGTTTGGAATGAGTGGGAAATCACGCGGTCGAGCCTGCGAAATCACAGACGTTATGTCATGTCTCTGCCCGATGCCCCAGGGTTCGGCCATCGGTTGGCCTAACCTGGGCAAAGCTAACCTGGGCGTCACTGCTTTTCCCCGTCACACCGTCGCGCAATCTTTATTACTCATCAATTCCCATTTTGGAACGGCGCAGGTTACTAACGGACATTCCCTTTCGTAACCTCTCCTCCTCACATTAAGCCTGACTTCACTCCATCCCTTCACTAGCCTTGAAATGGGTGAGTATGCCAACCCCGCCCTTCGCTCGATGACCCTCTGGCGAAGAGCGAATGGCGAATAGCGAACAGCGACCCAGGAGAACACATGCCTTATCCAACCTGCCGTCACATTAAAGAGGACGGCCATCTCTGTCAGTCTCCGGCCATGCACCGGAACCACTACTGTTATTTCCACGACAACTATCGCGCCCGCCGCATGAAGATCGCGCAGGCCCGCGCCCGCGGCGAGCGCATTTGGCTCGACCTGCCTCCGCTGGACGACATGCGCGCCGTCCAAGCCGCCGTCTCGCAGGTCATCGAGGCCATTGCCGCCGACGTCATCGAACTGAAGCGCGCCCGCGCCTTGCTGACCGCGCTCCGCCTTGCGGCAAACAATTTCAAGAGTACGCGCGCCTGGGGAGACCGCAGCCAATTCGAGGTCGACGAGTGGCACGAGAGCGTGGCCACCTATCCCGAACTGGCGAGCTGAGTATGGGTTGCCGCCCGACACCGATCTCGACGCCGATCCCGAAGAAGTCTTCCCGCCGCCCAAAGCGAAGCCGGGTGCTCCGCCGACGGCGCGCCTCGTGGGCCACCGGCGCAGCGCTGTCGGCTGCCACACCGTGGCTGGCATAATCGACACCTGCAAGAAGCTCGGGCCCGACGACCAGCTCATGATGCTGCGCGAGATGGCCGGCGCCTTCGCCGAAGGCATGGGCAGAAAGCCGCCCGCTGCGGCGACCGCGAATGTCACCGAGATGCGCAACACTTCCCATTCCGCCACCGGAGGTGCAGGAGCATGAACCTCCACCCCCGAGCCGCACGTTCTGGCGAACAGCGCAAGGCGAACAGCGGCTCCCCTAACCCCTTGCAATAGAGTAATTTAGCTGTAACTAGCTGTGAAATGACGAATTTAGGAGCAAAATCGAGCTATACCAAAGATTCTAAAGGAGCAGCACTAAAGAAAAATGTGATGTGTGGGAACGTGAGGGTTCTAGAACACTGATGGCTGACAGATGTCTACTCACGGCCACCGGCAACTGACAACTGTCCTACCCCGCTCCGCCACCCATCCACAGCCACGCGACTGTCAGCACGATCATGATGATGGTCGTTGCCCAGGCAATCGCGTTGAACCAGGTGCCGTTCACATGCTTGCCCATCAGCTCGCTTTTGTTGATGAGCAGCAACATGAAGATCAGCACAAAGGGCAGGACGATTCCGTTCACCACCTGCGACAGGATGCTGATCTTCACCAGCGGAATGTTGGGCATCAGGATCACGCCGCCACCGACAATCAGCAGCAGAGTGTAGAGCCAGTAGAAGACCTTGGCGTCGCCGAACTTGTTGTCCAGCCCGGACTCGAAGCCCAATCCCTCGCACACTGTGTAGGCGGTGGAGAGCGGCAAGATCGATGCCGCAAACAGCGAAGCGTTGAACAATCCGGCGGCAAAGAGGATGTAGGCGTACTCGCCGACCAGCGGGCGCAGGGCTTGCGCCGCGTCCGCAGCGTCACGGATCTGGTGGATACCATGCATCCACAGGGTCGCGGCGCAGGCCACCACGATGAACCAGGCCACGATGTCGGTGAAGAAGCAGCCCAGGATCACGTCCCAGCGCGAGGTGCGGTATTGGTGGGCGGTGATTCCCTTCTCCACGATCGACGATTGCAGGTAGAACTGCATCCAGGGCGCGATGGTGGTGCCCACCAGCCCGATCACCATGTAGACATACGACACATCGCGGAAAGCCCGGTGGTGCGGCGGGTTGAAGGTCGCCACAAACGCCTCACGCCAGCTCGGGCCGGCCAGCACACCGGCGATGATGTAGGCGAAGTAGAAGAACGACGCCGCCAGAAACACCTTCTCCACGCTCTTGTAGCTGCCCTTCACCACCAGCAGCCAGACAATGGCGGCTGCAATCGGGACACTGACGAAGCGCGAGATGTGAAACAGTTCCAGGCTGGTAGCGATGCCCGCGAACTCGGCCACCACGTTGCCGAAGTTGGTGATGATGAGCCCGAGCATCATGAAGAAGGTGATGCGAAAGCCATACTCTTCGCGGATGAGGTCGCTGAGGCCCTTGCCGGTGACCGCGCCCATGCGCGCCGACATCTCCTGCACCACGACCAGCGCAATGGTCATGGGAATCATCACCCACAGCAGGGTGTAGCCAAACTGCGCGCCCGCTGCCGAGTAGGTGTAGATTCCTCCGGCATCGTTGTCGACGTTGGCGGTGATGAAGCCGGGGCCAATGACGGCCAGCAGCATCAGCACACGCATTCGCCAGAGCTTTAGCCGTCGCGCTTCAGACATGGACACCGGGAGAACAGAGAGAGATGGAGAGCCGCTTCAGGATAAATGGGCAGCGTGGAAAGAGCCAAACCAAGAATCAACCACGGATTTACACGGATGAACGTGGAATGGAGATGCGGATTATGGATTCGCCGAGCTTTGTTTCCTAGCGGCGTTCCTCCGCGCCGGACCCGCGGTGAAACCGACCTCGGCTATCTCGAAGCCGACGCCTTCCGCTTGTCCGCGCGCTGCTGCAAGTCTTCCCGCCATCCCGCCGGCAGGGCTTCGACCGCGATGGCCCGCTGCAACAGGCCGAGGTCGGCGGTGTCGCCCGCATAGAGCGCGATAAGGTCGGCCACGCTGACGGCATTGGGATCGCGCTGCACGATGGTAATCGGAGCACCGGCCTGCAACGCTCCTTCGCGCGTGACTTTGAAGTACCAGCCAAAGCGGCGCGTGCTGTAGAAGAGCTTGGTCATCTCCGGACGATTGAAGCGAACCTGCAGCTTGTAGCAAGGCAGCCGCGGCTGTGAGATCACGAAGCGCGCGGAGCCGATCTCCAACTCATCGCCGATATGAACCTCGCTTTCCAGCAGGCCCTCGATGGTGAGGTTCTCGCCGAAGTTTCCCGGCGCCAGCGGCTTGATGCCGTGCTCGATCCACCAGGCGTAATGCTCGTGAGGATAGACATATACCGCCTTGTCCGCGCCGCCATGCACCGTTAAATCGGACTGCTCATCGCCCGCGAGATCGAGTTGCTTGACCTGCACCTCGCCCTCCACTGGAAACTTGAAGATCGAGGTAGTGACGGGCTGGCCCATCCAGTTGTATTGCTTTGGCGTGCCGACGTTGACAGAAAGAACTTTCATGAGGGCCCCCATTACGACGATTGAGCAGAACTGATGCGTTGCCGCGGCTTCACGACTCGAAGTACAGTTGCAAAACGCTGCAAATTAGAACCTCAGGTGTAACTGACAATTTACGCTGCCGTCAACAAATCCACACGCGCCTGATGTACAAGCGATACAGTACAGTCGGCTGGCCGGCACGTTGCCGCGTCGCCGACGAAGCCGGCTGACGAAGGTTCGCGAAACAACTTTCGCGGATATTCGCGATGAACCCTCGCGAAGCCAAGAGCGAGAAACCTCTCGCCAAATGAGGCACGGCCAACCCGCCGTGCTTTTTTGTTGCAAGCGGTACGGCCTTTCCACTTGTGTGCAACAAGTTGCAGCCGGTTACTGGCGCCGCCCATCTCGGCTCGCGATCCCCACACATCCTTCGCCTGGTTGGCGCATCTGATAAGCGACGTACGATGACTCAGATGAGGCACTCATGAAAAACGAAGAAGCTCTGCGACAACAGCTTGCAAAGATGCTGGATTGGGGCGAGGCACACATCGACTTTCAAACCGTGCTCGCCGGCCTGGGGTTCAAGCAGCAGGGCCGCGTGCCAGACGGACTGCCGCACTCGGCATGGCAATTGCTTGAACACTTGCGGATCGCTCTCCGGGACATCCTGGAGTTCAGCCGCGGCTCCCAGCACAAGTCGCCAAAATGGCCGGAAGGCTACTGGCCTGCCACCGTAGCTCCGCCAGACGACAAGGCGTGGAAGCACAGCGCCGACTCCTTCCTGGGCGATCTGGAGGCGATGCGCAAGGTGATCGCGGACCCAGCGAGCGACCTGTTCCAGCCGCTGGCTCACGGCACTGGACAGACGCTCCTGAGAGAGGCGCTGCTGGCCGCCGATCACAACGCGTATCACCTCGGCCAACTGGTGCTGGTGCGCAAGGCGCTGGGCGCCTGGCCGGAGTAATGTGCGGACTCCGGCGCGCACGGCCCAGCGGGCGGGGATCGTGGGTCACAGGCGTCTGGTATCGGGCGTTAGGGAAAGTCTGATTAAGCTCGATCATCGAAGACCCTCAGGGGATAAAGCCCAGCTTTATTCGAGGCACTCACGGACGGAGTGAAGGCCGTCCCCTTCAAGCCCGGACTTAATCAGACCTTCCTTAGAGACCCAGCAGATGGCGTCTGATACCTGATGCCCAACGCCCTTCTTCACACGTTCTTCCGCATCAGGACATTCCTCTTGCCGAAGGGCGCCACTTCCTTGAATCCATGCTTGCGAAACATCGAAACTGTCCCATGGGTCGAGACGTTGCCGAAGGACGCGCCTGACCAATCCGCGACAGGATAGCCTTCGACCAATCCGCCGCCCTGCGCCTTGATCGACACCAGAGCAGCTTTCAACGCCAGGCCCGCAATTCCCTGCCGCCGAAATCGCTTGTCCACGACAAAACAGGGAATCCTCCAGAGGCGCTTGCGGTCTGCCGGCTCGGAGGCGGGATAGTTAGGATCGTCGTCGATGCGCGGGAGCTCGTCGGCGCGCCCGAACTGGCACCAACCCACGGGCTCATCGCCTAGGTAAACCAGTATGCCGTGCGAGCGTGCCTCGGCGACCAGTTTCTTCTTGTCGGGACAGTTCGCCTGGCTTCGTTCCGCGCGGCGAAGCTTTTCAGTTTTGGGTAGCGGCCGGCAGCGGTGATGATGCATGCACCAGCAGAAGTCCCACCCATTGCCGCGCGAGAAGAGGTCTTCAAAATCGCGCCAGGTGGCCTGGGTTAGCTCTTTGGTGGTGTATCTGTGATCGGGCATATTTCAAGGTATTTGCACCTATAATCCCGTCAAGCGAGGAGTGTCAACGAAACAATGGAAGCGCCTGCCACTATGGGTTCCACAGAACAAACCCGCTGGTATGATTTTCCGGTAATCGATTGGGAGACACTCTTTCACCCGCAGTTTTCCTATGACAAAGCGAAAGTCGTCGGCCTGCGGCGGGCCCATGGCTCAGATAACTACGCTACCTTGCGCACCCGCTCTTCCTTGCGATCCGCGCCCTCCGCGTTCCTCCGCGGTAGAAGTCCCCGCTAAACCGTAACCATGCCCGCTCCGGCATGCTCCAGTTCGTGAGCTACCGCGATGGACAGGCGGCGGATACCTTCGCGGATCATCTCCGGGGTGGCGTTGGAGAAGTTCAACCGCATGTGCGAGCCCTTGTCGCCGTCGGCGAAGAACGGATCGCCGGGCACAAAAGCCACGTCATGCCGCAGCGCGTCGTCGAGCAGGCGCCGCGAGCTCACGCCCGTGGGCAGCGTCACCCACAGGAACAGTCCGCCGTGGGGATGGGTCCAGGTGACCTCTTCGGGGAAGTAGTCGTTGAGCGCGCGCAGCATGGCGTCCTTGCGCTCGGTGTAGACCTTGCGAATGAGCTTCACGTGCTCGTCGAGGAAGCCGTCGCGTGCCACTTCGTAGGTGACCATCTGCGCGAAGCCTGAGGTGTGCAGGTCGGAGCTTTGCTTGATCTGCACCAGCCGCGCGATCACTTCCGGCGGAGCGGCGATCCAGGCGATGCGCATGCCCGGCGCCAGCAGCTTGGAGAAGGTGCTGAGATAGATCACGTTGCCCAGGGTGTAGCCGCTGTCGCGTTGCAGGTTGGCGCGGTCAAGCACGAAGAGCGGCGTTTTGTGCTCACCCTCGTAGCGAAGCTGGCCGTAAGGATCGTCTTCGATGATCGGAATGCCGTACTTGTCCGACAGCAGCACAATCTGCTTGCGGCGCTCCTCTGACAATGTGACACCACCGGGGTTCTGGAAGTTTGGCAGGATGTACATGAACTTCGGCCCGGAGCGCAGCGCGGTTTCGAGATAGTCGGTGTTGAGGCCGTGATCATCGATAGGGACGGTGACGTACTCGGCGCCCATCAGATCGAAGGCCTGCAACGCGCCAAGGTAGCTGGGCGACTCCACCAGGATGCGGTCGCCGCGATTGATAAACAGCTTGGAGATCAGGTCGAGGGCCTGCTGCGAGCCGGAGGTGATCATCACGTTGTCGACGCTGGCCAGGATGCCGTAGCGCGACATCTGCTCAACGATGAACTGGCGCAGCGGCAGGTACCCTTCCGTGGGACCATACTGCAGCGCGACCGTCGGCTTGTCGGTGAGTACGCGGTTGCAGGCTTCTTTAAACTTTTCGACCGGAAAGACTTCCGGCGCGGGCATGCCGCCGGCAAAGGAAATTACTTCGGGACGTTGGGTGAGTTTCAGGAGTTCACGAATGATGGAGCTTTTTGCGCACTTGGTGCGCTGGGCGTAGCGATGCGCCCACGGTGCAGCCATAGGAATCCCCCTTAGTAATTACAGATAATGGTAGCCAGTGCCGTGAACCATCGTCTGTGACGGAGGACACGTGGGAATGTGCGGTTGGCGGGAAGACGCTCACCACGGAGGCACCGGAAACACGGAGAGATTAGGAACAGGATTTCTCTGTGATCCTCGTGACCTGGGTGGTGAATGTTGTTTTGCCGCCAGTGCCAGTGCCAGAAGGCGGCTTCGGGAAAGCCAGCGCGCTAAACACGGAGGAAGGCTGGAAATCCGATTCGATGACCCAAATTACCCGCTACCCAACCGCCACACTGCCTCGGCCTAATTCATTCCGTTTCAGGGTAAAGGAAAGAACAAACATGATTGCCGCTATGAAAGAGAGAACGAGAAAGGTGTCGATGTAAGCCAGGGTCGTCGCTTGTCTGATCATGGTTTTATAAACCAGGGCGTAAGCCTGTTTCGCCGCCAACGTCGCGTCGGCACCGTAGACAAACAGGTGAGCCGATAAGGCGGCAGCGGCGTCGGCAAAAGAAGGCCGGCCTGGAGTGACGTTTGCCGCAAGATGGACCTGGTGAAATTGCGCGCGCCGGGCAACGATGGTCGTCACCATCGAGGTCCCAACACTGCTGCCGATGTTACGCATGAAGTTCACCAGTCCTGCGACGCTGCTGTTCTTCTCCGCGGGCACTCCTATATAAGAGGAAACATTGATGGGGACAAACAGAAAGCCCAGACCAAAGACCTGGACCAGTCGAAGCATGGCCGCGCTGCGGAAGCTGATATCGAGATCGAGCTGCCGGCTGGAGTAGTACATTCCTATGGCCAGGGTGAGCCAGCCGAACGCCACCAGATATTTGGCCTGCACCTTCGATATAAGCACGCCGGTGACGGGCATCAGGAACAGCAGCAGCAAGCCCCCTCCGGACAGCACCAGGCCGGCCGATTCCGCCGTATAGCCCATGAGCGACTGCAGGAACAGCGGCATCATGACCAGGCTGGAGAACAGCATGACTCCGAGCACGAACATCATGAAGTTCGCTCCCAGGAAGTTCAGGTTCTTGAAGAGGCGAACGTCAATCACCGGGTGCTTGTTGAACCACTCCCAAAGCACGAGCGAGATCAGTGCTACCGCGGCGAGGGTGGCAAGGGTAACGATGAAGTGCGAGCCAAACCAGTCGTCTTCCTGGCCTTTGTCCAGCATGATCTGCAAGGCACCAACGCCGAGGATGAGCAGCGAGACTCCGATGTAGTCGATTTTGGCGATTGCTCCCGCCACCCGTTTCGCCCAGGGCGGATCGTCAATCAGGCGATACACGAGAAAGAGCGCCAAAATTCCAATGGGGCCGTTAATGAAAAAAATCCAGCGCCAGGTGTAGTTGTCGGTGATCCAGCCACCCAGCGTCGGCCCGATGGTAGGCGCGACGATGACGGTAACGCCATAGAGCGCGAAGGCCAAGCCGCGCTTATCCGGCGGAAAGGTGTCCGCCAGGATTGCCTGGGCCATGGGTTGCAGCCCTCCGCCGCCGGCTCCCTGCAATATGCGAAACAGGATGATGGCGCCGAGGCTCGGCGCGAAGCCGCACAACATGGAACTCACGGTGAAGATTGTCAGGCAAGTCATGAAGAAGCGCTTGCGTCCCAGCACGCTGGAAGCCCATCCGCTAATGGGCAGCACGATGGCATTCGAAACCAGATAGGAAGTAAGTACCCAGGTGCTCTCGTCGTTGCTGGCTCCCAGATTGCCGCCTATATAGGGGAGCGCGACGTTGGCGATGCTGGTGTCCAGCACCTCCATGAATGCCGCCAGCGCCACCACAACGCCAATCAGCCAGGGATTGAAGGCAGGCTTCCAGGTTGGGACTGCGTGTAGCTCCGCGATGGCGGCTGCAGCGGCCTCGCGCTGCGGTAATTCGTGGCCGAGACTTTCAGCTCCGGCTGCCATTACGGTCTATACGAAATCCTGGAAATCGGGGTGCGAGGAAATCGACTCGCGTAATTCGATTACTCACCAGCTTTCGAGGGTTCTTTGAATGTGAGACTCAGCCGGATTACGACAGATCAGCCTGAAATGTCTAATCCGCCGCAACCAACCGGCAGCAATTCACTCAGTCAGGCTGGGCATCCGCGGCTTTCGGATGTGTGGAGGTGGGGATGAGGAGCAGCACGTGCCTCTACGTCGCTCTCCGCCTTCGATGGATTTCTCCGCACAGGATGACAAGCCTATTTTCTTAATCTGCGCCCTTTGCGTTCGCCGGCAGTTGCAACGTCTTCCGCCTCACTTCCCCACAAATACCGCCACGCTGCGCGCCTTCACCAGGTAGCTTTCCTGGGAGAGCAGGGGAAATTCCTGGCCGTCTTCGGTGATGTCGTTGGGCGAATGCTGCGCCGTGTCGACCAAACGGAACCACTCGTGCTCGCCGATCTGCGGCAGCTGGAAGTCATGGTCCTCCCAGTGGGCGTTGGCGATGAAGTGCAGGTCCTGGCGCGAGCCATCGGAGTTGAGCTGGGTAAGCTGCATGGCGATGGAACGCGAATCGTAACCCCAGTCGGGCGACATGCGCTTTACCCCGTGCCAGGTCACGTGGAAGCCATCCGACCCGTCCAACAAAAATGTCGCGCGGCGCAGCAGCGGGCAGCGCTTGCGAAAGTCGATTAACAGGCGGAAGAAGCGCACCAGGTCAGCATTGGATTCTGCCATGTGCCAGTTGACCCAACTGATTTCGTTGTCCTGGCAGTAGGCATTGTTGTTGCCCTGCTGGGTGCGCTCGAACTCATCGCCGGCCAGAATCATGGGCACGCCGTGCGCCATAAGAAGGATGGCGGCAAAGTTCTTGCGCTGGCGGCCGCGCAGCTCCTGTATGGCGGCGTCATGGGTCGGGCCTTCGGCGCCGCAGTTCCAACTGTTGTTGTCGTTGCCGCCGTCGCTGTTCCCTTCCCCATTAGCCTCGTTGTGCTTTTCGTTGTAGGAAACCAGATCGGCCAGGGTGAAGCCGTCATGGCATGTCACGAAGTTGATGCTGTGATAAGGCTCGCGCGCGCTAGTCTCGTAGAGATCGGGGCTGCCCAGCATGCGGGTCGCCAGCACCGAGGTCATGCCGGGATCGCTCTTCACGAATTTACGCACGTCGTCGCGGAACTTGCCGTTCCACTCCGCCCAACGCCCCCATGAGGGAAACGTGCCTACCTGATAGAGGCCGCCTGCGTCCCAGGCTTCAGCGATGAGCTTGGTGTTGGCCAGCACCGGATCGTAGGCCATGCTCTCGAGCAGCGGCGGATTGGGAAGCACGGAGCCGTCCTGGCCGCGGCCGAGCACCGACGCGAGATCGAAGCGGAAGCCATCAATGTGAGTGGTGATGACCCAGTAGCGCAGGCACTGGATGATGAAGTCGCGAACCACCGGGTTATTGCAGTTGAAGGTGTTGCCGCAGCCGGTGAAGTTCTCGTAGGCGCCAGTTTCCGGATTGATGATGTAGTAGGTGGGATTGTCGATGCCGCGGAAGGAGAAGGTCGGGCCGTGCTCGTTGCCTTCGGCGGTGTGGTTGAAGACGATGTCGAGGATGACCTCGATGCCGGCGTCGTGAAAGGCCTGCACCATCTGCTTGAACTCGACGACCTGCTGGCCATCGCCACGCTTGGAGGAATAGGTCGTGTTGGGCGCAAAGAAGGCGCGCGACTGGTATCCCCAGAAGTTGAGCAGGCGCTGCCCGGTGAACGGGTTCACGCGGTCGGTTTCAACCTCTTCGAACTCATTCACCGGCAATAGCTCAACCGCGGTAACGCCAAGCTGCCTGAGGTAGGGAATCTTCTCCACCAGGCCGGCGAAGGTTCCGGGATGGGCGACCATCGAAGTTTCATGCACGGTGAAGCCACGCACGTGCAGTTCGTAGATGACGCTGTCGACCAGCGGAGTATTCAGCGCCTGGTCATGCTGCCAGTCGGCCAGTCCCCACTCGGTGACCACACCAATGCGCTGCGGTGCGTCGGCCACGGTGTGCCCGCCCCACACGGTCTCGCCCGAGATGACGCGCGCCGTGGGATCGAGCAGCAGATGCGAGGGGTCGAAGCGGTACACTGCCGGGTCGGGATTGGGCTGCATGTCAAAGCGATAGGCGTAATGCATGCCCGGCTCGACGTTCTCGATGAACGCGTGCCACACCTGGCCGGTGCGGTTGTGCAGCGGATCGAACGACAGCTCGGCCACAATATTGTTGGTCGCGGGGTCGCGCAGCACCAACACACACGACGTGGCGTGCTTGGAGAAGATGGAGAAATTCACGCCCCGGCGAAAAGGTGTAGCTCCCAGCGGCAGAGGCGATCCACGCTGGATGGTAAACGGTCCGCGCTGGGGCTGGATGGGTGATGGGACTGCAGGCGCGATCGTGCTCATGGGTCCTCCCGACTCGCTGTCGCAAGCTATGGGTTACCAGAAAGCGGGCGGGCGGACAAGGGCCTTTCGTGGCAGGACCCGCCTCATTTACAAAATCGCAGCAAAGAAGGTTAACCGCGGATTTGCGCGGAGGGCGCGAGTTTCATTCATGATCCGCGCCATTTGCGTTCATCCACGGTTCAAGCTTTTCCAGCAACTGACGGGCGATGGTCGCGTAGAGCTCGACCGCCTCCAGTAACTGCTGATTGCTTGGCTGGTCCTGTGAGCTTCCTCACAATTCGCTGCTCTTGCCCGCTGGTAGACTCGACTGTTTGCTCCCCGAGGGCTCAACTGTTATTGAGGGAGCGCAATCGGCGCGGCCAAAGCCGTGTCCCTGATACAAAACATCCAGATGCGGCCGGCTGAAGCCGTGCCCTTTGAAGACACGAGGCATTCATGGCTCTTAAGCTCGACAAATCCCGCGCGCTGCAGAAGAAGGCGGAGCGGCTCATTCCCGGCGGAGTGAATTCGCCGGTGCGCGCGTTCAAGTCCGTGGGCGGCGATCCGCCGTTTCTGGTTCGCGGCCTGGGCGCCTACGTGTGGGACGCCGACGGCAATCGCTACATCGACTACGTCGGCTCGTGGGGCCCGCTCATCCTGGGCCACGCCGCGTCCGAGGTGGTGGAGGCGATCGTCGAGGCGGCGCGCAACGGCACCAGCTTTGGCGCCTCCACGCCGGCGGAGGCCGAACTGGCGGAACTGGTGACGGAGGCCTTTCCCGCGGTGGAGAAGGTACGCTTCGTCAGCTCGGGCACGGAAGCGACCATGTCGGCCATTCGCCTGGCGCGCGCCTATACCGGGCGGAAGTTCGTGGTGAAGTTTGAGGGCTGCTACCACGGGCATACCGACGCGCTGCTGGTGAAGGCAGGCTCGGGCGTGGCCACCCTGGGCATTCCCGGCTCGGCGGGCGTGCCGGAGGAGTTTGTGGAGTTCACCCTGGCGCTGCCCTACAACGACCTCGAGGCGGTGGAGCAGGCGTTCGCTAATCCGAAGTTCAGCGGCAAGATTGCGTGCGTGATCGTCGAGCCGGTGGTAGGCAACATGGGATGCGTGCCTCCGCGTGATGGATATCTTGCAGGCTTACGCGCGATCACCCAGCGCGAGGGAGCGCTGCTGATCTTCGACGAAGTGATGACGGGATTTCGCGTGGCGTTTGGCGGCGCGTCGGAGCTGTACGGCGTGAAGGCCGACCTGGTGACGCTGGGCAAGATCATTGGCGGCGGGCTGCCGGTGGGCGCGTACGGCGGCGCGGCCAAGATCATGGACATGGTGGCTCCGGTGGGTCCGGTGTATCAGGCGGGCACGCTGAGCGGAAATCCGCTGGCCATGGCGGCGGGGATCACCACGCTGCGTATGCTGAAGGCCGGACGCGAGCGGATCTATAAGCAGCTCGATGCGTACTCGGGGAAGCTGGTGGCGGGCGTGTTGCAGGCGGCGCGGGAACTCTTGACTTCCGCCCCGGCAAAAGAAGCGGGGATGGGGCACCCGGCGATGACGGCCAACCGGGTGGGATCAATGTTTACGTTTTTCTTTACTGATAAGCAGGTTGTGGATTGGGCGAGCGCGAGTTCTTGTGATACCGCTCGTTTCGGCAAGTTCCACAATGCGATGTTGAATGCGGGAATATGGCTGCCTCCGTCACAGTTTGAGGCGGCGTTCTTGTGCACGGCGCACACACTGCAGGACATCGAAGACACGGTGAAGGCGGCAGGGGAGAGTATAGCGATCAGCGAGTAACTCCCACCCTGGCGCCAAACGAGGGCGCCCGGATGGGGCACCCGCAATTAGTAGGTGGCTCGACGCTTCTTCAAGTTTGCGAAGTACCAGAAGATCGGCACGCCGGCAAGGATGACGGCACATCCCCAAACCGAGTTGCGCAGGTTTTCGGTGAAGGTGAAGTAGAGCAGCACGGCTGCAGCCACGACGAAGAGCGCCGGTACGACGGGATATCCCCAGGTGTGATAGGGCCTCGGTAAATCAGGTTCTTTGTTGCGCAACACAAAAACTGTGCTGGCGGCAATCATATAGAAGAGCCACTCCGCAAAGATCGCCAGCGAGAAGAGCTGGCGGAAGTTCCCGGCGAACAGCAGCAGAAAGATCGACAGCACAAGCTGCACGCCAAGCGCTACAGACGGCGTATGAAAGCGCGGATTCACGTCGGCGAGCGCCTTAAAGAAATAGCCATCGCGCGCCATCGCGTAGGGGACGCGCGCTCCGCTCATGATGGTGCCGTTCAGGCTGACGAGCATGGACAGCGCCATTCCGGCAGAGACAATGCCTGCTCCCCAGGCGCCGACGGCGATCGCGGTGGCCTGCGATGCGGGGCGCGGCGAGGCGGCGACGGCCGCTGCCGGCAGCACGTATTGCACCGCAGCGTTGGTCAGCATGTAGAGGATGGCCACGACGCTGACGCCGGCGATGAGCGCGATGGGGATATTGCGCTCGGGATGATTCACTTCCCCGCTCATCATGTTGAGGTCGTTCCATCCGTCATAGGCCCAAAGCGCGGCGACCAGTGCGGCGAAGAAGCCGGCGGTGCCTCCAGTGGCGCCGGCAAATACGGAAGCGAAGTTCGTCCAGGTTCCGGTTGCAGCCGTGAAGCAGAGGACGGCAATAGCCACGATCATCGCGATCTTCAGCACGGTGAAGACAAGCTGAAATTCGCCGGCCTTCTTCACCCCGATGTAATTCAGGC
Source organism: uncultured Acidobacteriaceae bacterium (assembly GCA_963815775.1). Taxonomy (GTDB): domain Bacteria; phylum Acidobacteriota; class Terriglobia; order Terriglobales; family Acidobacteriaceae; genus CAVVDY01. The sequence continues at coordinate 124,801 of CAWFIB010000026.1, forward strand.
CGGTGATCAGCGCGGCGGCGAGGATGGCAACCAACTGGCCATAGGTGATGGTGAATGGTGAAATGATCGCGGACTGATTGAGGAAGGCAAATCCCGGAAAGGTGCCCAATATGAGGACGATTCCCGTGGTGGTGGTGGCGACCGAGGCCGGCTTGGCGATGGCGAACCACGTCCACGCATAAAGGAAGGCGGGCAATGGACCGTAGGCGTCGCGGATGTAGATGTATTCTCCGCCGGCTTGCGGCTTCATGGCGCCAAGCTCGGCGTAGGTCATGGCGCCGAACATCGAAAGCAGACCACCGACGATCCAGACCAGATAGACCAGGCGCGCTGAGCCTACGGCCTGCATCATCTCGGCGGGCACCAGGAAGATGCCGCTGCCGATGATGGTGCCGATGACGACGGCGGTGGCGTGGCTGCCGCCGAGCTCGCGCGAAAGCGAGGGCTGCCTCTGAGTTTGAGGGAGGGCGGATTTCATTGCATTGCAATATACCGGAAGAAGAAAATGCAGGTCCCTCGACTCTGCTGGGTTGGCTCGAGATAACAAATCAGCAGGAGTCCGGAAGCTCGTCCGGCGCGCAGGAGTCGGCCTCAGAGTTTCGAAGCAACTTCCGGAAGCGGGACAAGCATCGGTGCGGACATGCCGCGCAAGGCACAACCCGCAGGCGGCGCCGCCAAACTGATTCCGCCTCGTCCGACCCTGGAAAAGCTTCGGGCGAGCGCATGCCAGTGCAAGGCTTGCGACCTTTGGTTGCGCGGCACTCAGACTGTATTCGGGGAGGGTGCACGCCATGCCAAGGTCATGTTCATCGGCGAGCAACCGGGCGATAAAGAAGATCTCGAGGGCAAGCCGTTTGTTGGTCCTGCGGGAGGGTTGCTCGACGAAGCGCTGGCCGAGGCAGGGATTGATCGCAGGCAGACGTACGTAACCAACGCAGTAAAGCACTTCAAGTGGGAGCCGCGCGGCAAACGGCGCATCCATAAAAAGCCAAACTCGATCGAAATCTCAGCTTGCCGCGCATGGCTCGATGCCGAGATCGAGGTGATCAAGCCGAAGGTGATCGTCTGCCTGGGCGCGACCGCAGCGCAATCCCTGCTAGGCCGCGGCTTCCGTGTGACCAAGCAACGCGGCCGGATTATGAGCTTTGGCGATGACATACAGATTGCAGCCACGGTTCATCCGTCCTCCATCTTGCGGGCGCCGGATGCCGAGTCCCGTCATCGGGAAATGCAGCTCTTCATCGCTGATCTGCGGGTCATCGCGAAATTTGTGCATACCAACTAAGGTGCCTCATGAAAATCGCTGTGGGTGATGCATAATACGGGAAACACCGAGAAACCTCTCTCCCCAGTGTTCTGTCCCAGGAGGCGGCATTGTCGCCACATCTAGAAAAGGTCCGCCACGAAGCGGAGCGGCTCACTCGTGGCTTTTCGCCGGAAGACTGGCACGGTACGTGTGGGGGGAAGTGGTCGGCCTCGCTGATCATGGAGCATCTCCTGTTGACCTTCACGGCCACAACCAAGGGCATGCTGAAGACAATGCAGGCGGGCGAACCGTTTTGCCGCGAAGCAACCTGGAAAGACCGTGCAGGCAGATTCTATGTTCTGCGGATAGGCCGCTTTCCGGGGGGGCGCAAGGCGGTGAAGAGCATCACTCCTAGAGAAGGGTTGCCAAGTAACAACTTATCCGCGTTCTATGACGCCCTGGTGGCCATGGACGCAATCTTGAATGACGCAGAACGCCGCTTCGGGAGAAAGACGCGGGTCCTGGATCATCCCGTTCTGGGGCCTCTGACCGCGGAAGAATGGCGGCGCTTCCACCGCGTGCACGCCGAACATCATCTTCGGCGGATCGCTGCTTTGCGGAGCGTAGCCCAGCGCTTACGAGTACAAGTGCCGGCGTAGGCGGAGAAATGTGAGCCGAATAAAGTTTCTGTCGGCCCTAAAGCGGTTTAAGTGTCGCTGTGTCCTCAGTGCGTTCCTGTTTCGCCGGCTGAAGTCGGCTCAGGCTCTTACTAAGGCCCCCGAATGCAGAGCTAAAGAGGCTGTTCCGAAACAGGTGCCGTCCGCTGAAGCGGACTCGGGATTTCCCACTTCCGCCCTCCCAGCAATAAATTGTTGGGCTTAGATATGCTGTCCCTGCGGGACGGGGAGTGGTTTGTCCCACCGGCGTCGCTCAATCACGAGTTTCGTAACATCCTCTAAAGCTCGGCTCTACCTGGTATTCGGGCCGGTACAGCAATTCCTAAAGAGATCTAAATTCCGGCCCACGCCAGGTAGAAGCTCCACGCCATCTCTCCCCAAAAGATGGCGAGCAACGAACAGGTGCCGAGAAAGACGCCGAAGGGAACCTTGCCGCTGTGCAGCAACTCCCGGGTTGTGAGATGCGACGCTTCGGGACTGGCCGACGCATTGCGCACCAGCAAGACAACGGCATAGACGGCGCCCAGGATGGGCGCGGTGAACAAGACAAAGAGCGTCAACTTCAAGCCGAGAAACGCGCCGCACATGGCGATCAGAGCGATGTCGCCAAAGCCCAGACCGTGGCGCTTGCGGATGAGGTAGTAGATCGCCCAGATCAAATAGAAGAATGCGGCGCCGACGATGGCGGCGATGAGGCAATCGACCATCGACATCTGGCGCGGCGAAAGGTCCGGGAGAATTCCCAGCGCCGGCAGGAGGAACCGCGCTCCACTGCTGTCGCCAGGGACATACCACGCCAACAACAAACCCAGGGCGGTTCCGGGATAAGTAAACTCACGGGGCAAAAGGCCGGTTTCCGCATCCATGAAGATCAGGCCGACGATCAGAAAAGAAAAGATACAAAACTTCAGCAGCGCCAGGCTGAGGCCGAACTTTGCGAAGCATGCGACAAACATGGCCGCGGTCAACAGTTCGACCAGCGGATAGCGGAGCGCAATCGGCCCGCGGCAATCGGCGCAACGGCCTTTCAGCCACAGGAAGCTGAAGACCGGAACATTGTGGTACCAGGGGATGGGCCTGCCGCAATGCGGGCAATGCGAGCCGGGAGAGATGATCGATTCATCCTGCGGGATGCGTGAGATGCAGACGTTCAGGAAGCTGCCAAAGACCAGTCCTGCAACCGCCAGCACGAATGCCAGAAGAAGGTCCAAGAAATCCTTGTGGAGGCTGCGCTAAGGATATTGAAAGCGCAGCAAATCTCCCTTCAAGGTTATATCGCAGCGCCGTTTGGGAGGAAGCTCTCCCACCCAATTCAACAGCGTGCGGTTGATGAGCCTTACCTCTGGCTCAAGCTGATGCCAGCTACCGTCGTTTTGTTCGCGCACGGTGACCCCGCAGCAGGCCAGCGTTTCATCCGGGTCCTGACCTTTCCACTCCAGCAGAGAGGCTTCCAGCTCCTCAGAAAGCGCCTCGTTGGGCAACACACAAAGGATCCAGTCGTGGCTGGCATCGAGGGCATAGGCACCTTGGGTCACGCCGGGGATGGAGGTCTTAATGTTGGCGCCATTTTCGTGCGCGATACGAGCGGTGTCGTCGTCAGAATTGTCATCGATGATCAGGACCTCGTCGCAGGGACGAAGCGAATCAAGGACTCGTCCGAGGCGCAGGCCATCATTGCGAGTGTGGATAAGAGCGGTGATCTTGGGCATAGGAGCTAAAAAGGTTCTAAACGCGATTCCCTCAGATAGGAAGATAGAAGCAAAAAAGGCGCAGTCAGGTTGTGACTGCGCCCGAAAATTCCACTCGGTGTTAGCCGAGAGGGGTGCGACCGGAGTCGCGGTCGTTGGTGCTCTGCGGGGTTACCGTCAGGGCATTGAGGAGCTGGAAGTTCAATGTCGCTTCCGTCCCTAGCTTGATCTGCTGGCCCTTCTTGGTGGCGGCTACGCCGGTTCCGGCTGCTCCACCAGCAGCGGCACCGATTGCGGCGCCTCGGCCTCCGCTGGCCAGGCCTCCGATAATGGCTCCCAAAGCGGCGCCACCTCCGGCCTTAACTGCGGTATTGGTGCCCTCACCCTTTCCCTGGCGCGACCATTGGTTCGTCTCAACGTTGTAGGTCCTGCCATTCATCGAGATGCTCGTCAGCTCCAGGGTCAGAAGGGATTTCCCCGCGAAGCGTCCCGCACTCTGCACCGCGGCGACACGCCCGGTGACATCCGTGCCAATAGGAATGACGGTTTGATCGTCGATGACAATGGGAGCGCCCAAACTTCCGCGGAAGGTGTCGCCAACCTGATTGCGCTCCGAGTCGAGCGGCTCAGTCAAGCGAACCGTGAGCTGCGTGCCCGCCGGGATGGTTACCTTCTGCGGCTTGGGCGGAGGCGGAGGCGGCATGGGCTCTGCCGCCGGCTGCTGCATCACGGGAGAAGACTCGGGCGGAGTGTTGCGCGCGAGAAGTGGCTGGTCGCTCGCGTTCTGGTGCGCGACGACACGCTTCTTGTGCGCGGTACTCTCGGACCTGGTGGAAGCCCGCTTGGCCTCACTCCTCTGTGGCGCCGGAGCCGTCTCGGCAGGCGGCGTGACCTGGGCCTGCTGGACCTGCAAATTGTTAACCACCGTCTTGACGCCGCTCACGGCGGAAGCATCGTTGGCGGCAGCGCCGCGCTCGGCATCGTTGCTGACATTGCCGTTGAGGGTAACGGTTCCGCTGTTGGCTTGCACGCTTATGTCGCGGCTCTGCACCGCGGCATCGCTGTAGATCTTGTTCTGGACGTCACTCGCAACCTGGGCATCACTGCGTACGCTCGTCTGGCTACAGCCGGCGAACACCAGTAGCGCCGTGACGAGCGTAAGAGTGCCAATCCAATGGGACCTGTATCGCATTTTTGAACTCCTCTTCTTGCTACTGACGCTTAAACCCGAAAACGGTTGGCTTGTCGCTGTGCCGGTATCGGACAAGTCACCGCAAGTCCCGTAACTACAAGCATTAGCGAGCGGGTGGAGTGTAAAGAATGGTAACGCGGCATTGAGAAGTCGTCAGAAGGAAGCGTACCCAGGCACGGGGATGATCCGTAGAAGCAGAGCTTGGGCGGCTAGTTGTTGGTGTCGGTCATGCGATTGTTGATGGCGAACAGGGCAAGCTCAAGCCGGCTGTTCACTCCGACCTTGTCGAAGATATTGGTGAGGTGATGCTTCACCGTATCTTCACTGAGGGCGAAGCGGCGGGCAATTTCCTTATTGCTGAGACCGGTGACGATACTAACCAGAATGTCCATCTCGCGCTTGGTGAGGCCGTAGTTTTTTTGCGGCTTGTCGCCGGAAGAGCTGTTGCGCATGAAGTCGACGATGTCGCCAACCGCCTCGCGGCCCACCCAGTACTCACCGGCCATCACCGCGCGGATGGCCTTCAAGAGCAACTGCGTGGTGGAATCCTTCATGACAACGCCACGCGCCCCGAACTGCAAAGCCTGGACAATCTGAATACGCTCGATCGCCGCCGTCAGGACGATGATCTTGGTGGCAATGCCATTGCCTTCGGCGGAAAGTTCGCGCATCGCCTCCATACCCGGTTTGCGGGGCATGGCAAGATCGAGCAACAGAATGTCAGGCTGGAGTTCGCGCGTGCGGGCCATGGCCTCGATGCCGTCGCACGCTTCGCCGACGACCTCAAAGTCAGGTTCAACTTCCAGCAAGCGGCGCAGTCCATCCCGAAAGATGGTGTGGTCGTCAGCTACGACAATCCGAACTGAGGGTCGGTCATCCATATGATTTGTGCCCTTGAGAGGGTAACCGGAACCATGGTGGTTCCTAATCCAGATCAGGGTCTCACCCTTTCCTGCAACGATTATGCACACTAAAGTGGGTTAAGCAAGCACTTTGTTGTTGCCTAATGAATATCAGGCGTCACCAAAGCGGGTGACGAGGCTCACTGCCGGAAGCGGATAGGGGCACTAAACTAAAGTGTTGCAGTGTGTTACGCGACTCGAACGGGTCGCCGAAGCAAATTCCTAAGGCTCAGCTTCGACACTGCGCACCTACAGCCGGAAGGAGGTAGGACTATGAAATTTGAATCGTGGTCGAAATTTCTGGCGCCCTGGTTGATGATTTCCGCATTAGGCCTGTGCGCCTTCGCGCAAGGAACTGGCAAGACTGGTCCGAAATACGATACGACGCGAGAAGTGAAGTTCCAAGGGACTGTCACTGAAGTCAGAGAATCCCCTACGTCGACAGATCCGATTGTTCTGGTCGTCACGGCGGCGGACAAGACCACCACATTGGTTCAACTGGCGCCGCGCGACTACTTGAAGGAAATCGATTGTTGGGTCAAAGTCGGCGATTCGGTGGAGGTCACCGGCGCAAAGGTGGCGGATTCGGCAACCGAGGTAATCGCCCGCGAGGTTGTGTTCGGCAATAACACAATGGTCCTGCGGGACAACAAGGGCGTACCGATCTGGGAGTTGTGGAAGCCGGCGAAAGCTGGAGGATAGCTAGCTTCTGATTATCTGGTTGCTTCAGCAAGCCCCAATAGGTAGTGTGGAGGCGTGCCCCGGCCGTCATTCCCAAAGACCCTCCGCCAGTTTCAGTCCGACTTTGCCACGGAGGAAGCCTGCCAGCGATATCTGGCAGCTTGTCGGTGGCCGGATGGGTTCACGTGTCCGCGATGCGGGCATACAAAAGCCTATGAGTTGGCGAACCAACGGCGCCATCAATGCTGCAAGTGTCGCTACCAGGTCTCGTTGACATCTGGGACCATCCTCCATCGGACGAAGATTCCTCTGACCTACTGGTTCTGGGCGGCCTATCTGATGACCACTGACAAGCGCGGCGTGTCCGCCCTACTTCTGCAGCGTCAATTGGGCCTGACCTGCTACGAGACCGCATGGATGATGCTGCACAAACTCCGCCGGGCGATGGTGAACGCGGCGAGGGAACCTCTGCGCGGCGAGGTGGAGGTGGATGAGACGTGGATTGGTGGTGAACAAGCTGGTCTCCGGGGGAGCCGACAGCTCAAGCAACGAAGGGCAGCTCTTGTCCTTGTGGCTGTCGAAAAGCGTGGCCGAGCTTCGGGTCGAGTCCGCATGAGCGTGATTCCCGACTTCAAGGCCGTCACCATCATGTCGTTTCTCAGCGAGCACATCGCATCTGGGGCCACTATCTATACGGACGGCCTCAAAAGTTTCTCAGGGCTGTTAGAGGCTGGTTTTAAACATGTCGCCCGTAACCAACCTCTCCGGTCGCAGTTGCGCCAAGGCGCGAAGTCTGCTGTCCCGCTTGCCGATCGGGCGATTGGAAACCTGCAACAGTGGCTGATCGGAACCTACCACGGAGTGAGCAAGGAGCAACTCCAGGTTTATCTCGATGAATTCGTCTTTCGGCACAACCGTCGAAAGACACCGGCGGCCGCATTTCAGACACTACTTGGCTTCGGAACCGCTCGCAGATCAACTATGTACGAGCAGATTCGGGGAGCGAGAGATCTTAACCGCAATCTATTGGGGTTTGCTGAAGCAACCAGATAATCAGAAGCGGGCTAGTCTTCCACCCGCTCGAATTGTCCGCTGGTGGCGTCGACGGCCACGCGGAGCTGTGCGTCGTTCAGGTTCGTCCCATAGACCACGTGCCACAAGAGTGTGTTCTTGCGGCCATCCCAGTCGAGCATGAAGAATACGGGCTGCTTGGCATCTTTCTTGAGCAGCTTGTCCCCACCGTGCTGCTGCGCGACATCGTATGCCTGGCTGCTGTCGACCTTGAGGAAGCCGAGGTCAAACACCTGAGTTGCGCTGTTGGAGGAACTCCAGGAGTCCTCGGCAGTGAAGGTCACGCCCTTTTCGGGCGCATCGGGACCGACGAGCCCGGACCACACAAACATCTTCATCATGCGCTTGGAGGGTGAGGCAAAGGAAGCGCGCCACAGGCCAGCCTTGCCATCGCTGGTGGGCGCGTCAGCAGTGTATGCCGACTGCAGGCGAAAAGGCTTTACGTCCGGCGCCCACAGCCGGGCGGCAAGATACATCTTCTGAAAGGCTTCGCGTCCCGTCTCGTACTGGGGCTGAGCAGACTCGGATTTCTTCGTAGCCTGCTCTGAGCTCGAGGGCGAGTCGGCAGGTTGAGTTGATGAGCAGGCCGTGAACAAGGCCAGCAACAGGCATGCGAGGAAGGTTTGTCTCACGTAAGTATGGAGGCGCATAGTAGCTTCGGGGATGTTTCCGATCAACACTATAGTCCAAAGGACGGAAGAACCTGTAGTCCGGCCGAGCTCAGGGCAGACTCTCGGTGCCGGGGAGGTATTCAAGAGAATCATAAGTGTTGTAGGGACGGCAGAAGTTTGGTGGTGAGTGCAATGGGGATATTGCGCCAACTATTCGATGCCAGCCCCAGCCGTTGAATCGTCTTGTGTCGATTGTGACTGCTATGTGCTTCCGGAATCGTCCAGACGACGCCGCAACCACTGCTCACGAGCCGAACTGGCGACGAGGACTGACGACCCACACGGTGACATTTGATCTTGGTTGTTCATAATGGCGACCCGATCCCCCCGCCGCCCGCTCGACCAACCTGAGCTATCTTGACCAGACATGAACCGAAATCTTCCGTACTGTTACACCCAGTCTCTCAAACTCCTACCGGGTCCCTAAACCCTCTAGCCCAGCAAGGCTTTCAAAGATCGAGATGAAAAGGTGGAAACAAATGAAGTACAGACTTATGCTTAGTACCCTTCTGGTTCTGTTTCTGGCCATCGTTCCGAACGCCCTGGCCAGCAGCAGCTGGTATGTCGATGGCGTGCACGGCAATGACAACAACGACTGCAAGTCATTCCAGCACCCCTGCAAGACCATTGGGCATGCCATCACGCTCGCTTCCTCGGGCGATTCAATCTTTGTGGCCGGTGCGACCTATAAAGAGAATCTCGCCATCAGCTTTAACCTGAATGTGACCGGTGCCAGTAGCAGTGCCGCGGTACCAGCTGTTATTGATGGCCAAGGGCGCAGCGGGGTGCTCACACTTTCCAATGCCGGCGCTCAAGTCACTCTTTCCAACCTGACCATCCAAAATGGTTTTCTTCAGGGCGGCAAAGGCGCTGGCATCTACAACGCTGGCACGCTGACGATCTTCAATAGCACCATCTTCGCGAATAGCGCCACCGACGGCGGCGGCATCTACAACGCTGGCACGCTGACCGTCAGCAACAGCAACATCATCGGCAATAGCGGAAGCAACGGCGGCGGCATCTCCGGCCCAGGCACGCTGACGATCAACAACAGCACCATCTATGGGAATAGCGGAAGCAACGGCGGCGGCATCTACGGCGCTGGCACGCTGACGATCAGTAACAGCACCATCGGGGGCAATAGCGCCAGCAACGGCGGTGGCATCGGCGACGCTGGCTTGGGCGGCAAGGCGACGATCTTCAACAGCACCATCTATGGAAATAGCGCAGCCAACGGCGGCGGCATCTACAACACCAGCCGCACGTGGACGATCAGCAACAGCACCTTCGGGTACAGTAGCGCATTCAGCGGCGACGCCATCTACAACGCTGGCCCAACGGCGACCTTCCAGAACAGCATCGCCGCCTACCCAAACGGCGGACCGAACTGCTTCGGCCCCGTGACCTCAAATGGTTACAATCTGAGCAGCGATGACTCCTGCAATTTCCATAGCACGGGCGATTTAATCAACACCAACCCCCTGCTCGGATTTCTGAAAAACAACGGTGGACCGACACAGACCATGGCTGAAGTGGCGGGAAGCCCGACAGTTGATGCAGGAAACCCGAGTGGCTGCACCGACGGTCTTGGTCATCTGCTGACCACCGATCAACGCGGCCAGCCCCGTCCCGACAAGCAGGGCACGCGCTGCGACATGGGAGCGTATGAATTCCAGAGCAATTAACCATCTGCCCCGATGATTACAGCGTAAAGATACGGGTGCCCACCCTTCTCGCCGTTCTTTGTGCGAGAGGGCGGGCTGAAAACGATGAATGCCTTCAAACCACCAAGAGGCTCCGTTCCCGCGCATGTCCCGGCCCGATAATCTGAAAACCCGCTGGAACACCCCTAAACACGACTTCCAATCCGCACTGGTGCGGCTCCATCCATGCAGCCAAAGCGAGGGGCACCATGAATCTCCGAAGACCTCGTAATGCATACGAAAGCCGTTGATTTCAGCGTTCATGGGTGTACTCAAGTGCGAAGGCTGACTGACTGAATCTCGTTAGCTGGCGATAACAGGCGATTACACTCACAATGCTACAACGGGACGCTTGCGCAGATTGCTGTGCCGCCCCTGACGGGGCTCCAATGATGCGAAAGGGCATGGCTACCCAGGACTTCCGTCATGGGCTACAGGTTGTCTCGCTCTTCAAGCTGGTTCATCGCGTCTGGCAGAGCTTCGTTAGATCGTGGTTGTGATCCGCTCGGGCAAAAATAAAAAGGGCCTGCGACGGCAGATACCCTTCTTTTGCTGCCTTGAAGTGAGCGTTCCAGCGCGGGTGCCCCACTCATTCCATCGTTTGGAATGAGTGGGATATCAGACGGTCGAGCCCGCGAAATCACAGACATGATGTCGTGTCTCTGCTTATTCTCATGGTGTGACGGCAGGTCTGAAGCGCTACTACCTCGAAGGCTCCCTACACTTCATCACCTTTAGCTGCGACCGGCGACAGGCGCATCTTACGAGGCCTTCCCGACGCGATCGGTTTCTCCGCATTCTGGAACACGCGCGGCGGCGCTATGGCTTCGCGCTTCTGGGATACGTCGTCATGCCGGAACACGTTCACCTGCTGATGACCATGCCCGACATCGGCGGTCCCTCAGTTGTCATGAAGGTTGTAAAGCAGCGCTTTACCCGGCTGCTACGAAAACGCGAAGGATTCCCTGGCCCGGTGTGGCAGAAGCGCTTTTATGATTTCAAAGTGTGTACCGAAAAGAAGCGAGTTGAGAAGCTGCGATATATGCACCGCAATCCGGTGAAACGTGGCTTGGTTCAAGGCCCCGAGCAGAGGGAGTGGAGCAGGTTTCGAACCTACTTGCATGGCCAGCAGGGGCTGGTCGAGGTCGATCCTTGTCCGTGGAAGTTCCTGCTTCGTGAATCCCACTCATTCCAAACGATGGATTGAGTGGGGCACCCGGCGATTCGATCCGGCCGGGCTGCCTAATTGGTCGGTACAACCTTCGACAGCGCGGGCACCTGCTCAGAGATAGACCGGTATCACAAGAAATGATTTTGGGCGCGAGAAGATGATTCCCGCGCCCCATTTGTTGTAGCTAGCTCGCGAACTTTAGTTCGTCGGAAGTCGGAAAGCGTACAGGTTTCCGTTCTCGGAACCGACATAGACGGCGCCGTTAACCACAGCGGCCGCGGAATTCCGGATTTCCCATCCTCCGGTCGAATAGTGCCAGAGAACCGTCCCGGTGGCGGCATCGAACGTGTACATGTTGCTGTCGGGCGAGCCGATGTACACCACGCCATTGGCTACCGACGGAGCCGAACTGAATGGGATACCGGTGGTGTGCCAAACCTGCGCGCCAGTGCTGGCGTTTAGAGCGTATATGCCATCGCTCAGAGTGGCGAGGTAGACCACCCCATTAGCCACTGCGGGTGAATACGCATACCACGTGAGCGGGAACTGCCAAACGGGGGCTCCCGTGGTGGCATTCACAGCATACAAATAGAATTGCCCCGAGAAGTAGTACACGATGCCGTTGGCTACCGCCGCGGTATCGGGGAAAAATGCAGGAAGCGTCCATACCAGCGCGCCCGTGTTGGCATTGAGCGCATACATATTGTGGTCAGAAGAGATGTAGACCATGCCATTGGCCACCGCCGGCGAAGTGTCGACCTCGTCCTGAGACACCGCATTCTTCCAAAGCACACCGCCTGTGCTGGCGTTCAGCGCATAGACGCTGCCGTCGCCCGAACCGAAATAGACCACGCCGTTCACCACGGTGGGATACGACTGCACGATTCCTCCGGTCGTATAGGCCCACAGCAGGTCGCCGGTCTTGGCGTTTAGGGCATAAAGGTTGTAGCCTCCGACGGCATAGACCACGCCGTTGGCTACTGCGGCGGAAGAATACTCGTAGCCGCCGGTTGGGAACTTCCAGACGAAGGCACCTGTGTTCGCGTCAAGCGCGTACATGTGGGCATCTGGGCCACCGACATACACCATGCCATTGGCCACCACGGGATTCGAATTGATGGCACTTACGATTTGGTTCTGCCAGCCCACCACAAGATTTGCAACGTTGCTGGGTTTCAGGACGGATTCATACGGGTTGCAGCCGCTGTGGGCAGGATCGGAGCGAACGAACGGCCAGTTGATGGAGAGTGTTCGTTGTGGGCTTGTGCCCGGCGTGCAGGGTATCTGTGCAGAGGCTTTGGGCGCGAAGGCAAAGAAGAAGAGAAAAAACAGACTCAAGCAGGCGAGGGTTCTCAGTCTCATGACATCCTTCGAACTTGAATTGAAGGTTCGGGCGCGCCATATTATCTCAGGAGTTGCTCAGGTAACAACGCAGTTCTCTGAGGTTATCGCTGATAATCGCTGGTTTTCGAAACTGGCGGGAAAATGATTTGCGATAACTGTTGCTAACAGGCGATTACACTCACAGTCCTACAACTCGACCAAGCGGCTTAGCTCGCCAGCAGTGCAACGCCGCTTGTACCACGAACACTACAGCGACCCAGCGCTGAGGACTGGACAAGTTCTTTGAGGAAGAGACGGGCCGCAATCGACTCAGACGCCGACCGGTTCGCCCTCCGGCTTGGTGGCGCCGGGTTGGGATGGCACGGGCGGAGTTGGCGGCTTCAGCCGTGCCTCTTTGACCGCACGATTACGCGCCGCACGCAGCTTCATGAACGATTTAGCCTCGGTGTAGAGACGCTTGCGATCGGTCGAATTGAATGCCGCATTGCGGACGATACGGAAAACCGCCTTGGGACGGAAGTAGTACTCGTCGTAGAAGCGATGCACCATCTCCATCACGTAGTCGCGCGGCAGGCCGGGGTACTCGATCATGGCCAGCTGGTGGCCGCCCTCGTCGACCATCTGCGCGCCTTCGTTAACGATGAAGCCGTTCGACTTCGCGTAGTCGTACAACTCGGTGCCGGGGTAGGCGTGGGCCACTGAGACCTGAATGGTTTCGACGTCGAGTTCCTTGGCGAAGTCGATGGTGGTGCGAATGGTCTCCCGGGTCTCGCCGGGCAAGCCGAGGATGAAGTCGCCGTGCACCTTCAGCCCCAGCTTGCGGCAGTCCTTAGTGAACTGGCGTGCGCGCTCGACAGTCGCGCCCTTCTTGATGTTCTTCAGGATCTGCTGATCGCCGGACTCATAACCCACGATGAGCAGACGGCAACCGGCATCCTTCATCGCTTTCAAAGTTTCGTAATCGGTGGTGACACGCGAAGTGCACGACCAGGTGATTCCCACCGGCTTCAGCTTGGAGCAAAGCTCAACGGTGCGCGCTTTCTGAATATTGAAGGTGTCGTCGTCGAAGAAGAATTCCTTAACGTTCGGCCAGTACTCTTTCGCCTTGGCCATCTCGCGCGCAACCGCGTCGCTGGAGCGCTTGCGCCACGGGTGACCGCTCAGGGTCTGGGGCCATAGGCAGAAGGTACACTGCGCCGGGCAGCCCCGCGTGGTGTAGAGCGCGACGTAGGGGTACAACAGGAACGGAACGTTGTAGCGGGTGACGTCGAGGTCGCGCTTGTATATGTCGACTACGTCGGGCAGGACATCGAGATCGGCAACCGCCGGGCGATCGGGATTGTGAACGATCTGTCCATCGGGCCCGCGGTAAGAGATGCCCTGAATTTCGTTCAACGGCTTGCCGTTGGCGAATTCGACGGTCGCGAAGTCGAACTCACGCCGCACGATGAAGTCGATGGCCTGTCCCTCGCGCAGGGACTTCTCGGGCGCGGTGGTAACGGGCGGGCCGACGAAAGCGACCTTCAGCTTGGGATTGGCCTCCTTCATCGCGGCTGCCAGGCGGATGTCGCCCGGCCATCCCGGGGTACTGGTGAACAGCACCAGGAATTCGTAATCCTTGCCGATACGGACGGTGTCCTCACCGCTGACATGGTGGGGAGGCGCGTCGAGCAAGCGTGAGCCTTCCAGCATTCCGGCCGGATAGGCGAGCCATACCGGATACCAGTAGGACTCGATTTCGCGCGTGGCCGGCCAGCGTGAGCTGGCGCCACCGTCGTAGTTCTCAAACGAGGGAGGGTTCAGAAACAGCGTCTTCAAAGGCATCTTCACCATTGTACTTTATTGCGCTGGCTCTTGGATGCAGGCCAACTACCTTGTGAATCACTAAGTTACCTAATGGACAGCGAACTGTAACTTAGGGGGTGGGAATGGCCCAATTCTCCAGCTCACCGGTAATTCGCAAAAGCTGCAGTTCGGCCTTGGCGAGCTCATATTCGGCGTCCAGGTAAGCGGCGTATTTGTCGTTCATGTCCAGTTGCGCGTTTTGCTGATCACGGGGAGTGGCGGCCCCACTCTGCACCCGGGCCCCGACCGCGTCCAGTTCGCCCTGAGAGACCTGCCAGTCGAGCTTGGCGACGTCGCGCGCGGCCTGCAATTGCCGAATCGAGCGCTGTACCTTCAGCGCGTCTTCGCCCACCTGGTCCTTCGTCATGTCGACCTTCTTGTGCGCAATCATGGCGTCGGCGTCGGCTTGTTGCGCATGGGCCTTCTGCACGAAGTTCAGGAAAGGAAACTTCATGTTGAGGCCCGCTGCGAGATTGTTAGCGGAGTAGTTCTTGAAGTAGAGATCGTAATTATTGAACTTCGCCAGATAGGCATATTGGCTGGCCAAGTCGGCAAAAGGCCAGGTGGCGCGATGCTCGCCTTTGGCATTGGCATCGGCAGCCAGCGCCTGCTGCTCTTCCAGATGCACGGTGGGATTGTTGGCAATGGCGCGCGCGGAATAGTCGTCTTCCTGCGAGATCAAGGGCAACTCAGGAATGGTGCTGCCATCGATGGAGATCTCGGCAGGCGTCATGCCGACGAGCTTCGCCAGGTGCTCGCGCAGCACATCCTGCTGACCCTCGGCCTCGGCGATGCGCAGGCGAATGCGCGCCGCCACCAACTGGCTCTTGGTGAGATCGAGTTGGCTGTCCACGCCTTCCTTCAGGCGCTCCTGCGAGATGTACTCCGCCTTGTCGGCCGCCTCCTGCGCTTTCTTCAGGGTGGCAATTTTTTCGGTGAGGTTATTCAACTCCTCGTAGCTCAGTGCTACGTCGAGGATGACACCGTTTTTCTTGTCCTCGATATCGAACGATTGCGCTTTCCAGTCGATCTTCGCGGCCTTGATGAATTGCCTTAGCGACAGATTGAACAGCGACTGGGTAGTGGTGAAGTTGACAACCGAAGGAGCGGAGCCTTCCAGAGTCAGCGGAAATCCGTAGGAGTAGCCCAGCCCCGAACCAACCGTGAGTTGCGGCAGGTAATGGTTTTTCAGCTCCCGATAGGCTTTGTACGACCGCCACTGGCTGAGGACGGCAATTCCCATCACGCCGCTGCGTTGCAGAGCGAGTTCAATTGCCTGGTGAAAGGTGATCGGCCCGGTGACACTGGCCGGTTGCGCGGAGGCCTCGGATGTTTGGGCAAGCACCAGCGAGCCCGCGAGCAGGCAGGCGCCGAGCGCCAGCAGGCGCGCGCCACCGAGAGCCGAATTCAACTTGCGATGGACTGGTCTACCGGACATCTCTGGTTGAGTCCCGCCAGGAGTTGCGCCACGTCTGTTGCTAGTGCAGTTGATCGAGGGCCTTCCTGGCGCGGCCGAAGCCTGAAGCAAGAGAGAGCGAGGCCTGATATTCGACCGCGGCTTTCGCCTTGTCGCCACTCTTCTCGTAGATCTCGCCGAGCAGATAGTGAGCGCGAAACGCCGGGGCCTCTTCCACCAGCCCTCCCGACGCCAGATAGGTTTTCACGTACTGCGTAGCTGCCGGAAAATCGCGTCCTGCCAGCAGCAGTTCGCCGGCTGCATCGTAATAGGTGACAGACGGCCGGTTGGTTTGTGCGAGCGCTGACTTAATCGCGCTCTGCATATCTTCCAGCCTTCCCTGCTGGCGGTAAAACGACGCCAGGCTCATCCAATACTGCGCCGGGTTCTGGGCCTTGCTGATGGCCGATTTCAAACTGCTCTCGGCATCGGCGTATTTCTTTTCCTTCTCGGACGCGATGGCCCGGATCCAGTCGGCGGCGGCCGGGTCGAAACTCTGCAGGTTCGATGCCTGGTTGCGCGCCTTGGCAATGCCACCACCCATGATGGCCGGCGCTTCCACGTAGTATTCCGACAAATCGGCGCGCGCCGAAACATTGCGGGGGTTGAGCTCAACGGCGCGTTCGAACTCATTCTTGGCCTTACGCGCCAGACCCGCAGCGGAAAGAGGATTTCCTATCTCTGCCGCTCTCTGTCCGTAGGCGCGACCCAGCCAGAGATGATATTGGGAATCATCGCTTCGCAGGCTGACGGCCCGCTCGCCATTCTTGATGGCCGCGTCCCACTGCTCGATCGCGTAATAGGCCCGGGACAACATGTTGTACGACTCGGCATCGCTGCGGTTGGTCAATGCGCCGATCAGGTCGTTCATGCTCCCCGCAGACAACAGTTGCAGAGAGTCCATGGAGGCAGGACCGGCGGCCGAAAGACTGGCCGCAAGCAACCCGACCATTGCTGTGGCCAGGAATTTGGTCAAGCGAAGTTTCATCAATTTACAACTTTCACTGGCATTCCAGATGACAGCGACTGGGAGTTGATTGCGCCCAGCGCCAGAACCGCATGGTCCGACAACCCGGTGGTTATCTGAACCCGGGTGAGATCGGACACGGCTGTCTGCACATCGCGGCGCTTCAGCTCTCCATTCACCACTTGAAACACGTAACGCCCGGCAGAGTCCTGGTGGATCGACTCTCGTGGGACGGTAAGAACATTTTGCTGGCGCTCGACGATGATGGCCACGGTGACGTTGGTGTTGGGCAGCAGCCGCAGATCAGAGTTGTCAACAATGCAGGTGACCTCGCCAACGTTGCGCGTGTTCCGTTGCACGATCACCGTAGGCAGCGAGTCCACCTCACCTTTCCATACCCGGCCGGGCAAGGCGTCCCAGGTCACCTCCACGGTTTGACCCTTGCGCAGGTTGCCAATCTCGGGCTCGTCGACAAATGCCCTGACCCTTACCTTATGCAGATCGGCAAGCTGAAGCAGCGGGTCCCCGGCATTCACGAAGCTGCCCTGCTTCACCGGCAGGGAGTACACCATTCCGGCAAAGGGGGCGGTGATGTTCGAATTCCTCAACAAGGAGTTGGCGGCTGCGAGAGAGGCCTTAGCCTCTGCCTGCTGCGCTTGAACATGGCCGACCTCAGCCGATGAGTAGCGGTCCTTGAGCTTCTGCTGCAAAAGCTGAACATTGGCATCGGCAATCTTGAGCTGGTTGCGAGCCGCATCGACCTCGGCCTGGGAAGCAGCACCGGCTTGCAACAGGCGCTGCATGGCCTGCAGATTCCGCTCGGCCGCATCGCGGTCGGATTGCGCCTTGATCAATGCATTGCGAGTGTTCAATACTTCTTCCTGGGTTCCGCCCTGGGAGACGGCATTCATGTCTGCCTGGGCACCGCGCAACTGGGCCTCGGCGCGGGCCGCCTGGGCACGGGCGTCGGCGTCCTGAAGCTGCAGCAGAAGCTGGCCGGCCTTGACCCAATCTCCCTGCTGAACCTCCAGCCGGGCAACCGTCGTGGCCGCCGGAGCATGCGCCTCAAAGTTGCTGATCGGCTCAATTTTGCCGTTGGTTGAGATGCTGGCAGTAATGGTTCCTATCTCCGCCGCTCCTACGCGAATGGCGACCCGTGCCCGGCGCAACGAAATGAAAGCCGCCAGCACCACCACGGCCGATATCAAGCCGACGAGAATGACCCACGTCAGGCGGCCATTGACTCTGCCACGACCTCTTTCAGTTGCTGCGACCATCGATGTTTAAGCCTATGAGTATAGCCTAGTTAAACAGCTCTTCCGCCCACGCAGAAGGAGGTTTCGGGGTTGATTCTTGCGGTTCTCCGACGAGACGCCGCAGCAGTGCAACCGTTCACGCCGAAACCGGACGCCTATTTTTTGATGTGCTCGTGAAGCATACGACTCAACCGTCGCGTGACTTCGTCGGCAACCGAAACCGCCGCCGATCAGCGACCGTAGGCGCTTAAGAGATGTACCCGAGGCTGTACTCGCTTTCTGATAGGTTCCAAAGTGTCTACTACGTCAGCTACTCCAAATCTGTTCAACACCACGCTCAACTACTTGTCGCGGTGGGCACTGGGGCTCAATACGAGCGGCGTCGAAGATGGGTCACGGATGCCCGTCCTCCCCCGCCTTACAATAGCACCATGGCCAAGAGTAAGCGCTATACGCCGGAGCACGCCGAAGCCGGCCTGGATGCCAAGTTTCCCGAGATCGAAACCTGGCCCAATCAGTTTCCAAACTATGAAATCGTTATTGACGTACCCGAGTTCACCTCGGTCTGCCCCAAGACAGGCCTACCTGACTTCGGCACGCTCTGGATCCGTTACATGCCCGACCAGGAGTGCCTGGAGTTGAAGTCGCTGAAGGAATACCTCACCGCCTATCGCAACCTGGGCATCTTTCAGGAGAATGTCGTCAACCGCGTACTCGAGGACGTGGTGCGTGCGACCAGGCCCAAGTGGGCGGAAGTGAAAGGAGAGTTTCGCCCGCGTGGCGGGATCGGAACGGTGGTGATTGCGAACTATCCGCGGCCGAAGAAGTAGCACAGGGGATTCCATACTGCCATTGTCCGATTCCGGACAGCCGCATCGAGAGCTGACCAACGTCGTGACCATGATTTTGGGGCAAGGCTTCCGCACCATTGCGATCGGCATCGTAGCTGGGCTGATTGGCTCGCTGGTGCTGACGCGTGTGCTTCAGTCGCTGCTGTTTGGCGTGACCGCCACCGATCCTCTGACGTTCGCGGCGGTCATCCTGCTGCTGGTCGGGGCTGCGCTGCTGGCCTGCTACATTCCGGCACGCCGGGCGAGCAAGGTGGATCCGGTGGTGGCGCTGCGGTGTGAGTGAGGGGAAGCAAGACCCGGGACCCGGCAGCAGACCAATAATAGCGATTCTTTCAAGTCGAGGAGTACATTGGGGCAACAGCCCATGCGCCTCACTCGTCGTAGTGACTAGCGCAAAGCTGTCGGTCGTAGTGAATGATCGCGATTCTAAACTGCTCCAACCATCCGGTGCGGCCGAGTACATTTCTCAGAAAATCGTACTGTGCGGTAAAGTAGAAACGAGCATCATACTCGCGTCCAAAGCACTCCATCGTGACGTCGTGCCCGTAAGCATCGAAGCTGGAACCGGTGGCAGTTATGAACCTTTTCAGTTCACCGTCCTGGATGGCTAGTCCAAGCTCCTCTCCATATTCTCGCTTAAAGATGCGAAACTCGGCTCCTGTATCTAGCTTTGCAAGCAGCCGCACGCTGAGTTCACCAACCTTCAGGGTCACTGGGATTGCGATGGCTCCGTCTACGTCATCACTGTACGACAGAATCTCACGAAATGTGATGCTAACCGGCAGATTACCAACCCCCAAAAGGTAGTCTGTCGGATTCATCTATCTTGACTACAAGCGGTCGCTCGGGTGATTCGGCAACAGCTGCAAAGACCTCTCGAGCGGAAGCACCGTGCGCCAACAATCTGTCCCCAAGTAGCGCAACCCACTGTCCGGCGTACTCATACCTGTGCGACGAAATCCAATTCAACTCACGGTTGGTCCGTGTTTGTGTCGCTTGCCCGCGCAGAGATTCGATAACCGCTTTTGTTAGTCGCCTGTGCAAATGCTGGTTCCTGAGATTTCTTACGCGACCTGCAGGGGCAGACGCCTGTACCACGCCTAGGCTCTGGAAGCGCATCTCGCCTAAGATCGAGCTAGGTCGTTCTGTGGAACCACCGAGATTGAGAACATTCGGAGGATCCTGAGATGACTGAATCAGTTGGGGGGAAGTGGCCATATTTGCCTCACGAAGGCAAGAGTTCGGTTAATCCTAACAGTCCCAGAACGGTGACCTCATCCTTGTAGATGCTCATTGCGATCTCAGAGAATCCCAACGAGGGCTCAAACGTTCGGTTTAGCCGGATAAAATAAGCTTTCTCGTAGCGCAATGACTTGTCGATCACCCAGGACGAGTCATTCCGATATACCGACAAGCCATACATTTCGGCGCTTCCAAGTTTCTCAACGTTGACGAATTGTCGCATGACGCCTTGAAGATCCTGATCGCCCGACCTTACGTGCATGGCAAGCGCCACTTCTTGTTTCGCAACTTCGTAATCTGCGTTTTGCTTCAACACAGCTTGTACAGCATCAAACATTTCTATTAGGTTCGGGGCATCGGACCAGTCTGGATTGGCGGCGTCGAATGTTAGAGTTTCTAACCCTAATCTGATCGCAGCGCCCAGTTTAGGCACCGAAAAGGTTACCTGCAGGTCTCCAAGGCTCGTCGCTTGACTATTCCAAGAAATGTCTCCTAAACCAACGCCCCATTTCTTCAGTGAAGGCCCAATCGTTGTGATTAGCTTATTTGGAATCGTCCATGCGTCAAACAGAGGTCCGGCCAGATCTCCGCGGTATTGAAAAAATGACTCCGGGATTTCAGCGACCTGCTTCTGCTCCATCTTGGTACCAAACCAATCCCTATTCCAGTATCGCTCCATTGCGTCGGACAATACTACCTTGTTTCACTCCTCAGAGCGGTATATTCCCATGCTTCTTGGGTGGGTTTTTGTCGCGCTTGTTTTCCAGCATGTCGAGCGCCTGGATCAGCTTGCGACGGGTGTCGCGCGGGCGAATGACGGCATCGAGATATCCGCGCTCGGCAGCGACATAGGGGTTGGCAAAACGGTTGCGAAACTCTTCGATCTTCTCGGAGCGCTCGATGTCGGGGTTCGCCGACTTCTCCAACTCGCGCTTATAGACGATGTTCACCGCGCCCTCCGGCCCCATGACGGCGATCTCGGCGGTCGGCCAGGCGTAGTTCACGTCGGTGCGAATGTGCTTGGAGGCCATGACGCAATAGGCTCCGCCATAGGCCTTGCGGGTGATGACGGTGATCTTCGGCACCGTCGCTTCGGAGAAGGCATAGAGCAGCTTAGCGCCATGCACGATGATGCCGCCGTGTTCCTGCTGGATGCCGGGCAGGAAGCCGGGCACGTCTTCAAAGGTGATGAGCGGGATGTTGAAGCAGTCGCAGAAGCGAACGAAGCGCGCGCCCTTGATGCTGGCGCTGATGTCGAGTACGCCGGCCAGAAATGCCGGCTGGTTGGCGACGATGCCCACCGAGCGGCCATTCAGCCGGGCGAATCCGATGACGATGTTCTTGGCGTAGTGCTCATGCACCTCGAAGAAGTAGCCGTCGTCGATGACGCGGGTGATGACATCCTTGATGTCGTAGGGCAGGTTTGACTCGGCAGGAACCAGGGTGTCGAGCTCTTCATCGGCGCGGTCGACGGGATCGGTGCAGGCGCGGCGCGGCGGATCGTCGAGATTATTGGACGGCAGGAAGCTGAGCAGCTCGCGAATCATGCTGAGACATTCGGCGTCGTCCTGTGCCAGGAAATGCGCGACGCCGGACTTGGCGTTGTGCGTCATGGCGCCACCGAGCTCGTCCTTCGTGACCTCTGCATGCGTCACGGCCTTGATGACGTCCGGGCCGGTGATGAACATGTAGGAAGTTTTGTCGACCATCAGGATGAAGTCGGTCATGGCCGGCGAATAAACAGCGCCACCCGCGCACGGGCCCATGATGGCCGAAATCTGCGGGACCACGCCCGACGACAGCACGTTGCGCAGGAAGATGTCGGCGTATCCCGCCAGCGACTTCACGCCCTCTTGAATGCGGGCGCCGCCGGAGTCGTTCAGCCCGATCACCGGCGCGCCGACACGCATGGCCGTTTCCATAATCTTGACGATTTTGGCGGC
The DNA here is from genome assembly GCA_963815775.1 of uncultured Acidobacteriaceae bacterium. GTDB lineage: Bacteria > Acidobacteriota > Terriglobia > Terriglobales > Acidobacteriaceae > CAVVDY01. Next base: position 146,707 of record CAWFIB010000026.1, read on the forward strand.
ATTGGTTTCCGAGAGCGAGCCGCCGAAGACGGTGAAGTCCTGGGCGAACACGAACACCAGACGTCCTTCGATGCGGCCATGTCCGGTGATGAAGCCGTCGCCATAGACGACCTGCTGTTCCATACCGAAGTCGGTGCAGCGATGGGTGACCAGCTTGTCGGTCTCTTCGAAGGTGCCCTCGTCGAGCAGGAACTCGACGCGTTCGCGGGCCGACATCTTGCCTTCTTTGTGCTGCCGGTTGCGGCGCTCTTCTCCCCCACCAGCTTCCGCAAGGGTGTCGCGACGCTTCAGTTCGGCCAACTTCTCGTCAAGGTTCATGGCGGGAATTATATCGAGGAGCCACAAAGTGGCCCGTGGATGAGCGTCACATGCGCCTGTGACAGGAAGCTTCACCGCCGAGGACACGGACGACACGGAAGACACGGAAGATTAATAGGGATTACTTATTCCCATTCACCGCTTCCCCATAGCTGCACACTGTTCCTCTGTGCTCTCCGTGCCTTCGTGGTGAGAGGCCCTTCAGCGGAAGTGCTGCCAGCCGCCGGCCTTCAGAGTTCGGAGTCTGCCGTCGGCTGCGGCGACCTTTACTGCTTTTCCGGGAACGATCTCGCCGATGCGGGTCACGCGCACGCCGTCGATCTCGTGCGGTACGCGTTTCTTGGGAGAGGCGGTGAACAGCAGCTCGTAATCCTCGCCGCCGTGCAGGGCGAACTCCAGACCGTTGGGACCGGCGACACAAGGCAGCGACTCGGCGTAGACGACGGCTCCAATGCCGCTCTCGTCGCAGATGTGTTGCAGATCGATCGACAGTCCATCGCTGGTGTCGATCATCGCCGAGGCAATCTTGCGCTCGCGCAGATAGCAGCCGATTCGCAGGCGAGGATCGGGATAGAAGTGCCGCTCATGGGCGGCACGGCGGGGCTTCTTACCTTCCCGCAACATTTCCAGGGTCGCAACGGATGCACCGAGGTTTCCGGTAACGTAAACGAAGTCACCAAGGCTCGCGCCGGAACGGAGAACAGCTTTGCCCTTGGGGACCGAGCCCAACACAAGGATGTCGGCGAGCACGCCCGCAGGAGACTCCGCCACGTCGCCTCCGGCCAGTGGCACGCGGTACCGCTTGGCCAGCTTCAGGAATCCCGCGAAGAACTGGTCGGCCCAGGGTTGTGGCAATTCTCGCGGCAACGCCAAGGACAAGAAGGCGGCGCGAGCTTCTCCACCCATCGCCGCGATGTCGCTCAGCCCGCGGGCCAGACAGCGATGTCCAACCGCATCCGGCGGGTGCCATTGGCGACGGAAGTGAACGCCTTCCAAGCTGAAATCGGTGGTAACCAGAGCCTCACAGCCCTTGGGAATGCTCAACACGGCGCAATCATCGCCAATGCCAACGCCAACCGCTGGGCGTCCAGCCAGGCGTCGAATCGTCGTAATGAGTTGAGTTTCGCGAAGCGGCATGAGAGTTCAGCAACGAGTGCTATCGGCCACTATAGCCGATGCGTTGCCGGCGCGGACACCCCGGCTTAGCCCGCGCCGGAATAATGACAGCTTCGGCAACCCATTCATCCTACGGGCTTTGCGCAAAAGCCTGCGCCAAAAGTGCGGTAAATCACAACAGCTCGGTCACGCGTCATTGACATGGCTTTACATGGGCTGTTAGGGTTTTGAGTTTCACACTTGGATTTGGTGTTCATGGGGATCGTCAGGGTCTGTTTTCCTGAATAATCTCGACCTCGGCTCACGCGTGCATAGGGCCCTTGCCGATTCCAAACGTTCCCGAACGTTTCTTAGTGTTTATTTACGGGAGCGACTTTCCTAACGAGGTAGATTTTTTTGCGGAAACGCTTTTATATTCTTTTCATAGCCCGCGATGCAGAAGGGCAGCTCCGTAAGATTCCCATTCCCGTTCATTACCTGTACGTATTCATGGCCGGTGCTCTGCTGGGCATGTTCACCATCACCGGCATGGCCGGCTCCTACACGCGCATGCTGTGGAAGGTAGCGCGGTTCAATGAGTTACGTTCGGAGAAGAAGGCTCTCCAGACGCAGTACAAGCAGCTCGAAACAGTAAATCACGAGAAGGACATTCAGGTCGCCTCCCTGGGATCGCTGGCCAACGAAGTTTCCGTCATTTATGGCCTGAAGCCCAATCCCAAGCTGATCAATGAGTCGGACAGGCCGATGAAGCCGGACCAGGTTAAGTACACCATCGACCAGCTTTATGCGTTGCGCAGCTCGGCCCTCACCGGCGTGGCAACTGCGGCCCTGGGGATGGGCCTAACTCATCAGGCGACGCTCACCGACTGGGCGAGAGCAGCCTCGGCTCCGACGCTGTGGCCGGTCATGGGACGCATCACAAGTTCTTTCGGGGAGCGTATCGATCCCTTCAATGGTGAAGGCGCCTTCCACTCAGGTGTCGATATCTCCTGCTCCTATGGGCAATCTGTCGTGGCCCCCGCCGATGGCACCGTAACCTACGCCGACCTGGATGCCGGTTACGGACGCATGGTCGAAATCGATCATGGCAACGGCATCGTGACTCTTTACGGTCATTTATCAGGATTCGCGGTGGCGGCCGGACAATCGGTACGGCGCGGAGAGGTCATCGGCTATGTGGGGTTGAGCGGACGTAGCACCGGCCCGCATCTGCACTATGAGGTGCGCATCAATGACACGCCGGTCAATCCGCATAAGTACCTGCGGGCTACGCTGGACACCATGATGGGGGGAAGGCCGGGCGCGATGTAGGGTTACTTCTTTTTGCTTTTGGTCTTGGACTTGGCCGCTGGAGCAGAAGGCTCCGGCGGCTTTTGTGTCTGGGGAGCAATCTCGATGGGCGAGTCGCTGACGATCTTGCGAAAGAAGCCGAACGGCACATTTGCCGTTACCACGGCTTCGCTCTTGTCCTGCTTGACCTCGAAGCTGTCGAAGGCCTTCTTGACGTCGGGATCGGGCCCGCCTCCATCCATGGAGATATCAATCGATTTGAAGAGTATGAGGAAGGCGTTCATTTTGCCGACAAAACTGCGCGCCTGCGCTTCACTTTGGGTAATCACCTGGGCGCGCAGCTTCACGTCGGTGAGAGGACGCGCGGAGGCGATGACAACACTCCCTGCAGGCAGCAGGCTGCTCCAGCCGCCCGGCAACAGCAGCTCGCGGTGGTCCTGCATGGAAATGTCGGCGGGAGTGCGGGCTATAGTCCAGACCACGCTTCCCAGGGGAACACGCCGGTAGTATTCGTGTACCAGGGTTGGCCCGGAAAACGGCAACGCGGCTTGCTTGTAGTGATCGATGATGTAGTGAATGAAGCGCGGATCGGCGTTGTTGGATGCGGCGGCGGTGTCCAGCCCAAGCAGGGCCACGCGCAAGGTGCGGCCCTCCAGGGGAATTACATACACCTGAAATCCGTTGTACTCCTCGATGTCGTTGTTGGACAGCTTCGCCAGATAAGTGCTTACACGGCTGTGGTCGAAATGTCCTTGCAGGATCTCGGTATAACGGGTCTCCTTATCGGCACCGTTGCCATAGTGAATGGCAAAGGCGGCATGGTCCAGGTCGCGCTCGAAATCAAAGCCGGTTTCCTGGACGAACTTCTCATATTCGGGATCGCGATCGGAGGGCGGCTTCTTGCCCAGTCCGGTCAGCAGCCGGATGGGCTCGAGGTTCACATAGAGGACGGCATCGGAATCGGGGAGCAGCCGGACAGCATCGGGAGGCGCCCCTTTGCGCAGTAGAATTGCGACAACAATCGCGCCGGCCAGAACAAGAACTACCGCGAGTGCAATCCAGAGTTGACGCCTTCGTCTTCGCATTGATTAGGCAGAATCATACGGGAAAAGCTCTCGCTAGCGAAGAGAGGGCAGATCAGGTACACTCAGAGTGTCCGTTTTAGGTGCCTGAGGTCAGGCACACTCCGCAGAATCCCCAGCCCCAAGGCCCGCGGGAGTGGCGAGTGGCAAGCCTTGCTTTTTCTTTTGCTAAGCGGCAGATAGCGCTTCGGTAAGCATAGTTGCACGTTGGTTGCCGTTGTGTTATTTTTTGTGTTTGCGCCCGGTTGACGGGAAAGTTCCAGGTCTGCCCAGGCTCTTTGAGTGTCATGGCAGGCGAAAGGCTGGCGTAGCTCAGCTGGTAGAGCATCTGATTTGTAATCAGAGGGTCGGGGGTTCAAATCCCTTCGCCAGCTCCAGGTTGTAACCTTTGAGCGCGCCGCGAGGCGTAGCGGGAGTAAGGCCAAGCAAGACGCGCAGCTTTCCTACAGAACTGAATCCAGCAGCAGGTTGGCGATGTATCGAACTCGCGCTGAGGTGCGAAAGCGGAGCGATTGCGGAATTGTGCCGGATGTGTGGGGCCGCTGAGCGGCCGAGGGTTGGCGGTTCTTTGACAGCAGGGATTGGCGGTTCCGAGCCCGCGCATCGGTGGAGGCGCGTTGGATGCTCCTATATGAGTCTGGCCGGTTTGCTCGGTCGACTGTGCACAGGTGGCCGAGTGGTTAATGGCAGCAGACTGTAAATCTGCCGCTCCTTGCGAGCTACGGAGGTTCGAATCCTCCCCTGTGCACCAGGTTTTCTTGGCGATGAAGCTGTGGATAGCGTTGGGCGCCTATGTGGTGCTGGCGATTCTGACCGCGCTGACGATCGGCGATCAGAAGTTCAAGCTGGCGACGTTGGCCATCCTCGCCATGTTTGCGATTCGCACTTTGACGTGGAGCCGGAAGCTGGACCGCGAGCGCGAGGAGCACCCGAAAGACAAGTAGGGCGGGAGTAACTCAGTGGTAGAGTCACAGCCTTCCAAGCTGAGGCGTTTGGCAGGCGTTTGAGCCTGCCGCCGAAATCCCGAGCGTAGCGAGGGACCTGGGAGGGCGAGCGGGAGTAACTCAGTGGTAGAGTCACAGCCTTCCAAGCTGTTGGTCGCGGGTTCGATTCCCGTCTCCCGCTCCAGTTTTGAGGTCCCTGCAAGGTTGTGTTTCAGGCTGATGTAGCTCAGTTGGTAGAGCACTCCCTTGGTAAGGGAGAGGTCATCGGTTCAATCCCGATCATCAGCTCCAGTTTTTGGACAGGAGGCGGCTAAGAGTCGATTTGGCGCCTGGAGCGTCAAATACTTACAGCCCCAAAACTCAGGATTGGTTTACTGCGGACATACCCGCGCGGATGATTATTTCCAGCATGCAGTCGGAATCCAGAGCCGCCTTTCAGCAGGCCGGTATCAGTGTCGAAAAGCTGGAAGAGTTTGCACAACTGCAATCGGCCCTGCAGCGGCTGTTTGATGGGCAGAATGTAGCGAGCTTCCTACGGCTGCTGCAGCGCAAGGGAGTTCCGATTCGCGACTTCGATCGGATCCTGAATGAGCGGTTGCTTGAAGCCGCCGATTCGACGCTGGCCAAAGGCGGCAAACGCGCAAAGCAGCTTTACGACGAATTGAGCCAGAGCGACCGGGCGCAGATTCGTGAGTTTTATTTGACCGCGCTGGAGGAGATCGATCTTCCCCTGCGCGAGAAGTTCAACAAACTTTATCGGTATTACTAGGCGGAGTTATGGCGAAAGAGAAATTTGATCGCAGCAAGCCGCACGTGAACGTGGGCACGATCGGGCACATCGATCATGGCAAGACGACGTTGACGGCGGCCATCACCAAGGTCCTGCAAAAGCACAACCCGAACGTGAAGTTCCGTTCCTTCGACTCCATCGACAACGCGCCGGAAGAGCGCGAGCGCGGCATCACCATTGCCACTGCGCACGTCGAGTACGAGACCGCCAACCGGCACTACGCCCACGTCGACTGCCCCGGCCACGCCGATTACATCAAGAACATGATCACCGGCGCGGCGCAGATGGACGGCGCCATCCTGGTGGTGGCGGCCACCGACGGCCCCATGCCGCAGACCAAAGAGCACGTGCTGCTGGCCCGCCAGGTGGGTGTGCCCTACATCGTGGTGTTCCTGAACAAGTGCGATGCGGTGGAAGATCCCGAGCTGATCGACCTGGTGGAGATGGAAGTGCGCGAGTTGCTGACCAAGTACAACTTCCCGGGCGACGATCTGCCGGTGGTTCGCGGCTCGGCGCTGGGCGCGCTGAACGGCGAAGCGCAGTGGGAAGCCAAGATTGACGAACTGATGGAAGCGGTGGACAAGAACGTGCCGCTGCCGGCGCGCGACATCGATAAGCCGTTCCTGATGCCGATCGAAGACATTTTCTCGATCCAGGGTCGCGGCACGGTGGTCACCGGGCGCATCGAGCGTGGCAAGGTGAAGGTGGGCGAGGAGTCTGAGATTGTGGGCTTCCGCGAGACCCGCAAGACGGTGGTCACGGGCGTGGAAATGTTCAAGAAGCAGCTGGACGAAGGTCTGGCAGGCGACAATGCCGGCCTGTTGCTGCGCGGCATTGCCAAAGAAGATGTGGAGCGCGGCATGGTTCTGGCCAAGCCGGGATCGATCACGCCGCACACCAAGTTCAGGGGCGAAGTGTACGTGCTGTCGAAAGACGAAGGCGGGCGGCACACGCCGTTCTTCAAGGGCTATCGGCCGCAGTTTTACTTCCGCACCACGGACGTGACCGGAGTGGCGACGCTGCCGGCGGGCACCGAAATGGTGATGCCGGGCGACAACGTGGCGCTGGAGATCGAGCTGATTACTCCGGTGGCGATGGAGAAGGGCCTGCGCTTCGCGATTCGCGAAGGCGGACGCACCGTCGGCGCCGGCACCATCAGCGAGATCATCGCGTAGAGTTTTGGGATCCCACATATGCCAAAAGATGGCATATGTGGGCCACCCGACGAAACATCCGAAGTTTCTCGGCGGCGTCAGAGCCGCTGATTTCCGAGCCTGGACTCGGACAAGGCCTCGAAGTCCTAAGCTGAGAGGCAAACGAAATGGAGAAGGCAAATGCCTCGCGAGATTGTTACGTTGCAGTGCAGTGATTGCAAGAATCGCAATTACTCGACCACCAAGAACAAGAAGACCACGACAGGCCGGCTGGAGTTCAATAAGTTCTGCCGGACGTGCCGCAAGCACACGTCGCATAAGGAAGTGAAATAAGCCGCCAGCCGCGAGCTGACAGCTAACAGGGGCGTAAGCTCAACGGCTAAACTGCCGGTCTCCAAAACCGGACTTGGGGGTTCGAATCCCTCCGCCCCTGCCAGGATTCAGTGGCCCTGAAACGGGGCAAGGCAAGTTAGTAAACTGGCGCGCTCATGGCGCCGGAAACAGGTATTGATGGCAAAGGCACCAGAACCCGCACACGGCGACAAGTTGGCGACGATCAAGGCATGGCCGCACCAAGCAAAGAGCTTCTACAACGATGTGCGCACCGAGATGAAGAAGGTGACCACGCCCAATCGCAAGGAAGTCCAGGGCACAACGACAGTGGTCATCATCACGGTGTTCCTGTTTGCGGCCTACTTCTGGGTGATCGATACGGTCTTGCAGAAGACCATGGACCACGCCCTGCGGAGCCTGGCGCATCGCTAGTTGTCAGAGATGGCAGAAGCAGTAATGGCAGACGAAGAGACAAAACCCGAGACCAACAGCGCAGAGGCGCAGCCCTCCAGCGAAGCGGCGGCCGACACGACCACCACCGCCGTGGCGGAGCAGACTCCGCGAAACCCGAATATGAAGTGGTACATCATCCACACCTATTCGGGCTTCGAGCGCAAGGTAAAAGAGTCGCTGGAATCGCGCGTGCGCGCTTATCCCGAACTCGAGCATCGCATCGGCCAGGTGCTGATTCCGACCGAGTCGGTAACCGAAGTTCGCGGTGGCAAGAAATACACCAGCGAACGCATGTTCTATCCCGGCTATGTGCTGGTGGAAATGGACATGGATGACAACGTGTGGCATGTGGTGAAGTCCACGCCGCGGGTTACCGGATTTGTGGGCACCGGCCAGCAGCCGACGCCGCTGTCGGATGAAGAAGTGCAGCAGATCGTTTATCGCGTTGCCGACAGCAAGGAAAAGCCGAAGCTGAAGGTGAAGTTCGAGAAGAACGAGTCGGTACGCATCACCGAAGGCCCGTTCGCCAGCTTTACCGGGGTGGTAGACGAAGTCAACGAGGACCGCGAGACGCTGAAAGTGATGGTGACGATCTTCGGCCGCTCAACTCCGGTCGAGCTGGAATTTGGGCAGGTGGAGAAGGTCATAACCTAGGGGCTATGGGTATTTTTTCAGCAAAGCTGCGGGTTTGGAACCCAGCAACTCCGTCACGTGCTGAAGAGCTAGAGGTGATGGTGGATACGGGCGCGGCTTATAGCTGGGTTTCGCGGGCACGACTTGAGGCGCTGGGAGTGAAGCCGGTGCGCAGGATGCAGTTTCGCACGATTGAAGGAACCATCATCGAGCGCGATCTGGCTCCGGTGTTCGTCGCAACTGACGGTTTCACGGGCGGCGACAACGTGGTGATGGCCGAAGCCGGCGATATGGAAGTGATGGGATCTCATACGCTGGAAAGCCTGGGTGTGACAGTTGATCCGGTGAGTAAAAAACTGGTGCCCGCTGTGGGCCTGGCGCTGACGAATGTGGTCACCGGCTAAGAAGAATTTCAGATAGGCCCGCATCGGGTCCGAGTGAAGAGAGAACATGGCAAAGAAGATTACAGGTTCGGTGAAGTTGCAGATTGCGGCGGGCAAGGCCACGCCGGCGCCCCCGGTGGGCCCCGCGCTGGGCCAGGCGCAGATCAACATCATGGAGTTCTGCAAGCAGTTCAACGCCCGCACCAGCGCCAAGGAAATGGATGGGCTGATCATTCCGGTCGTGGTCACGGTTTACAGCGACCGCTCGTTCACGTTCATCACCAAGACACCGCCGGCGGCCATTCTGTTGAAGCGCGCTGCGGGTGTGGCCAAGGGATCGGGCACGCCGAACAAAGACAAGGTCGGCACGGTCACCGAGAAGCAGGTGATGGAAATCGCCAAGCAGAAGATGCCTGACCTGAATGCCGCCTCGATTGAAGCGGCGGTGAACAGCGTGAAGGGTACCGCGCGCTCGATGGGCATCGACGTCACGGCGTAAAGCGAATTGCCCTCGCGGGCTAAAGCCGGCTCGGGTTTGATGTGGAAGCGGTTGTACGGCACGGCTGAAGCCGTGCCCCTTCAAAAATGCAGGTGCTGGACGCTGGCCTCAAGGCCAGCTCTACCAAGTCGTAGAGACCACGGCGGTCCAGAACAGCGGGCAGCGGTGGGAGACAAGGAATGCAATGAAGAAATCCGGAAAAAACATCGAGAAGGCACGGAAAGAGATTGAAGCGCGTCACTACACGCTTCAGGACGCCGTGCCATTGCTGCAAAAGGTGAAGTTCGCCAAGTTCGACGAGACGGTGGACCTCACCATGCGCCTGGGAGTCGATCCCAAGCACGCCGACCAGATGGTGCGCGGCACCGTGATTCTGCCGCATGGACTGGGCAAGACGAAGAAGGTGCTGGTCATCGCATCGGGCGAAAAGGTACGCGAAGCCGAGGCCGCAGGTGCTGACTTCGTCGGCGGCGAGGACATGGTAGAGAAGATCCAGAAGGAAAACTGGACCGACTACGACGCGGTCATCGCCACCCCCGACATGATGAAGTCGGTGGGCCGGCTGGGCAAGGTGCTGGGTCCGCGCGGACTGATGCCGAACCCTAAGACGGGGACGGTGACCTTCGATGTCGCGTCCGCCGTCAAGGAAACCAAGGCCGGCAAAGTTGAGTTCCGTACCGACAAGACGGCGTTGGTACACGTGCCGGTGGGCAAGATTTCATTTACGCCCGACAAATTGGTGGAAAACGCCGCGACGGTGATCACCAGTGTGATCAAAGCGAAGCCCACGGTCGCCAAGGGAAAGTACATCAAGGGCTGCTATCTGAGCTCCACCATGGGCCCGGGCGTCGCGATTGACACTGCGCCGGTGGAAGCGGCAGCAAAGGCATAGGCCCTGCGGGGCTAAAGCCCCTGATTTGCAAAGGCCGAGACGGCACGACTGGAATCGTGCCCCTTCAAATCAGAGTCTAAAAGAGGATCGGACATGGCAGTTACCAGAGCGAAAAAGATCGAGCAGGTTGAAAAACTTAGCGAAGAGCTGCAGCAGGCCAGCCACGCCATTGTTGGCACGTTTGCCAAGCTGACGGTGGAGAAGGACTTCGAGCTCCGCAAGGCGGTACGCGGCGCAGGCGCGAAATATCGCGTGGTCAAGAACACCCTGGTGGAGCGCGCGGCCAAGGGCAGCCCGGTGGAAGAGGCGCTGAAGGAGCTGGCCGGGGTCACGTCGGTTGCCTACACCAGCGGCGATCCGGTGGCGCTGGCCAAGGCGCTCAGCAAGTACGCCAAGGACCACCCGGAATATACCTTCAAGGCAGGCATCGTCGAAGGCCGCGTCATTCAGATCAAGGACATCGACGCGCTGGCAAGCATGCCGTCGAAGGAAGAAATCTATGCCCGGCTGCTGATGCTGATGAATGCTCCAGCGCAGCGCCTGGTCACGGTAATGAACGCCGTGGGCCGCGACCTGGCAGTGGTGATCGGCCAGGGCGTCGAGCAGAACAAGTTTGCCGGGGGCGAAGCTCCCGGCGCGTAGGGGATTGTCGGCGGAATAGGGGTCCTTCGACTCCGGCGGCGAAAGAAGCCGCCTCCGCTCAGGATGACAATCTTTGAAGTTTAACGAGTTTGGAAGCGCGCGAGCGCTTCCGCAGGGATTGAGTTATCCGTTGTGAGGCGTGCTTCCTGCGTGATGTCTGGCATGCGGGTGGGCACACTGGAAGCCTCAGGGCGATAACGAAATCAAACACAACGAATAACGAATATCGGAGAAACACATGGCGGATCTGCAGCAGTTGGAAGATTCAATCGTAGGCCTGTCGCTTCTGGATGCGGCGGCCCTGGTGAAGAAGTTGGAAGAGCGTCTCGGCGTCTCGGCAGCGGTTGCGGCCCCTGTCATGATGGCGGGCGCGGCCGGTGCGGGCGCGGCGGCTGCGGCCCCGGCGGAAGAGAAGACGGAGTTCACCGTCGTCCTGACCGCTGCCGGCGCGAACAAGATCAACGTGATCAAGGCTGTCCGTGAAGTCACCAGCCTCGGTCTGAAGGAAGCCAAGGACCTGGTCGATGGCGCTCCCAAGACCGTCAAGGAAGGCATCTCCAAGGACGAAGCCGAGGCCATCAAGAAGAAGTTCACCGAAGCAGGCGCAACTGTCGAGGTGAAGTAAGTTTTTGTCCCGCTGTGGCTCCCACGATAGCCCAATCAAGGCGATCGTGGGGGCAGCAGCGAGGACGCTTGACTCCGGAGAGCTGGCCGGAGTGCTTAGGCTGCTGCCGCTGCGGGCGACCGGGCGGTAGCTAACGTACTTCTCCACGTGGGAGCGGCCGTGGAGAGGCGCGATGAAGCCGTGGAAGCTGAACGATGCTTAACAGCGGGCATCGTGGAATTCCCGGGCATCGTGGAAGCCGATGTTTCCTCTAATCGGCAAACACAGCAGGTGAGTGGCAGGCGGCAAGCTGAACCTCGAGGCATCAGCTCAGGTGCATGAGGCAGGCAAGCCGAGGACAAGACCTGAAGATACTGGCACGGGAAGAAATTCATCTTTCGGCAGGAAGCAATTGGCCGAATTCCCGGACTGTTTGGTTACGGGATTGCTCAACGCCTCAAGCGGCGCTTGCGGGGACGTTTGTCTCTACGAGCGCGCTCGTCTTTTTGCGCGATTCTCGGACCAGGCTTTTCTTAGATTCAGACTGCTACACCGCGGCGGCGTTGTTCCCCGCCGCCAACCAACGTCCAGGTGCGACCTTCGCCCCGGGGAGCGCGACATCAGCGCTCACTGCGGCCCCCGCCAAGCCTGGCCGGAACTGATTTAGGAGCTTTATACATGGCGCAACAGAAAACTGCCAACAGAAATCGGTTCGACTTTTCCAAGATTCCGGCGACCATTCAGATTCCTAACCTCATCGAGGTGCAGAAGCGTTCCTATGACCGCTTTCTGCAGATGGATGCCCTGCCGAGCGAACGAGATGACGCCGGTTTGCAGGCGGTATTTCAGTCCGTGTTTCCGATCACGGACTTTCGCAACGTGTCGCAGCTGGATTTTGTCGAGTTCGCGATCGGCAACTGGGAGTGCAAGTGCGGCCACCTCAAGGGGCTGAACCACCTGCGCACTACCTGCCGTAGCTGCGGCGCGACGGTCAAGACCGATCCCTTCCACCTGGGCGATGTGCTATGCACCAAGTGCGGCACATACAACGCCAACACCCCCGACTTTTGTAACAAGTGCGGCGATCCAGTCGGATTGCAACTGAAGTACGACGTGGCCGAGTGCGAAGAGCGCGGCATGACTTATTCCGCGCCGCTGAAGGTCACGATGCGTTTGACCATCTACGACAAGGACCCGGAGACCGGCAACCGATCCATCCGCGACATGAAGGAGCAGGAAGTCTTCTTCGGCGACATTCCGCTGATGACCACCAACGGCACCTTCATCATCAACGGGACGGAGCGCGTCATCGTCAGCCAGTTGCACCGTTCGCCGGGCGTGTTCTTCGAAACCGCCAACAACCGCACCTACTTCCTGGGCAAGATCATTCCCTATCGCGGCTCGTGGGTAGAGTTCGAGTACGACCAGAAGAACATTCTGTATGTGCGCATCGACCGCAAGCGCAAGTTCCTGGGCAGCATCTTCCTGCGCGCCCTGGGCCTGCGCTCAGACGAGGACATCCTGCGCACGTTCTACACCGTCGACCGGCTGGCGCTGCGTGACAACAAGATTTACTGGACGCTGGAGCCGGGAGTCGATCACCCCACCAACCTGCTGGGCATGAAGCTGGCCCATCGCATCGCCACCAAGAGCGGTGAGGAGATCGCGCACTCCGGGCGCAAGGTAACGCACGCGGTGATGAAGGAGATCCAGAAGCACAAGATCTCCGAAATCGAAGTCGACCTCAGCGATCTGGAAGGCGCATTCGTTGCGGCTGACGTCGTCGACGTCAACACCGGCGAGGTGCTGCTTGAGGCCAACTCCGAGCTGACGGCCGACAAGCTGTCGAAGATGCTCGAAGCCGGCGTCGCCGAGGTGCACGTGTTCTTCCCCGAGCGCGACGATGTGGGCACGGTCATCAGCGCCACCCTGCGCCGCGATTCGGTCAAGACACCGCAGGAAGCGCTGATCGAGATCTACCGCAAACTGCGTCCCGGCGATCCGCCGACGCTGGACACCGCGACCTCG
>CAWFIB010000027.1:0-150227 GCA_963815775.1 uncultured Acidobacteriaceae bacterium
TGCCGGCAAGTTGAAGCCGGTGGTGGACAGCACCTTCCTGCTGTCAGAAACGCGCGCTGCGCATGAGTACCTGGCGAGCAGCGAGCAGTTTGGAAAGGTGGTTTTGGTCCCATAGCGGTCAGCACAAGATCGAAGACAGGAGGCGATGCCTATCCGCTTCGTCGGCCGGGGGACATGCGCGAATCGTAAATGAGCAGTTCGAGCTTCTGCGTCCGGATCATGGAGTAATCGGCATGCGTCGGGTTGATCAGCCAATTGTGCTCGCGTGGTGCAAGGATCGAGGGCAGAATCAACGCACAAGTCAGGCCGCGTTGCACAAAGTCGTCTCCGAAGTGCGCCAGTTCGGGTGGCGCAGCCTCTTCGCGCCAGTCTGCGGGCAGAGCACTGATCTCGAGATGCTCCCGGTTTACCTCATTCGGAACCTCAGCGACTGCCAGCACAAGATCGTCTGGGGGATCGTCTTTGTCCAGGTGGACAAAATACTCCAGCATGGCCAGCGATTGATGTTCGGAGGTGTAGCTAAGCCGGACTCCACGGCTTGACCAGCGTCCGCCGTAGCGATAGGCTCCCTCTCCGTCGAAGGGTGTGCGCGCGTAAGCCTTGCGCAATACCCGATAAACCCTTGTCAACTGATCCCGCCGTAGGCGATCCGGCCGAGAACACTCTCCACCTGCCTTGCGCCCGGCTCGGTGTCGATAGCGGCTACGGGAGCAATCCCTCCCAAGGCGCGGTTGGGATGTTTGAGCCAGCGCAGGGCGCGCTCGCGGTCGCCGAGATATTCACTGGCTATGGCAACAATTCGTGCCAGACGGTAGAGGCGGTCGGATTCGTACCGTGCCAGGCGCCCGCTGCGACGACGGCGCTGCAGACTTCGAGCTGACAAATCGAGGGCTTCCGCGAGTTCCCTCAAAGTCAACCCCGAGGCGCGCATCAGCTCCTTCACCACCGCCGAACGGAACCCTTCCCGAATCGCTTCGCGCAAGTCCCGGTCACTGGAAAGAGGACGCCCCAGGGTGCGTTCTCCGCCGAGCTCGTCAACTACGGCCCTGAGTTCATTCACCATTATGTCGCTTATGATAGCGACAAATGGCGCCAGTGGCACTGCGAAGCCGACATCTATGGCTGCCAGCCGTCGCGGCTTGCCGGTGCCTTCAATGGTCAAGGCTTGGCGCAATCCAGTGTTGGCGCAATCCAGTCCGCTTGCTCGTGCTGCAGCCTGTATTGGCTGGTACGCATCTATCAAGTAGATATAATCGATTGTTATGGACCTGCAGACTGGCATCACCCAAAAGGACATGGATAAGATGGCCCCCAAGGGCCACGAGCGTTTCCAGGACCTCGTGGGCAGCGACCGGAGCCGCACCGGCGTTCTGCGCGCTACCTTTGGCGAGCAACAGCACGAAGGCGTGATCCTGGCCTCGCTCGACGCCGTCGTGAACTGGGTCCGCAAGAACTCCATCTGGCCGATGACCTTCGGCCTTGCCTGCTGCGCGATTGAAATGATGTCCATGGGCGCCTCGCGCTTCGATATCGCTCGCTTTGGCGCGGAAGTGTTTCGTCCCTCCCCTCGCCAATCCGACCTGATGATCATTGCTGGCCGGGTTTCGCAGAAGATGGCACCGGTCATTCGTGAGCTCTACATGCAGATGCCCGAGCCCAAGTGGGTGATCTCCATGGGCGCCTGTGCCACCTCCGGCGGCGTATTCAACAATTACGCCCTGGTGCAGGGGGTGAATCAGTGGATCCCCGTCGACGTCTATGTTCCGGGATGTCCGCCGCGCCCCGAGCAGCTCATCTACGCCATCATGCTGCTGCAAGAGAGGATCGCCAGCGAGCGCGGCTCGTTCAAACGAGCGCTGAACCTGGCCTGATTGGGGGGCTTGCTCCTTTTCAGCTACCAAGCTGCTATTATCGACACGTCTTCCGGCCCCAAATCACTGACAAACCGGCCGCCGGTGTGCAAACTTGGCTTGTGGAGCGGCAGGTGGTTTCAGCGCCGCGCGCCTTATGGAGGGTTTTTGTGAGTATGGAAGCTTCAACCCGGCAGTTTCAGGACGTTATAGTCGTTGATCTGATCGGTCAGATTAAGTTTGGCGAAGGCAGTTCGGTTTTGCGCGATACGGTGAAGGACTTGCTGGCCAAAGGCCACCGCAAGATCCTGCTGAACCTGGGCGAGATCACCTACATCGATAGCGGAGGGATCGGCGAGCTGATCAGCGCCTTCACCTCCACCCGCAATCAGGGCGGCGAGCTCAAGCTGTTGAATCTCACCAAGAAGGTCAACGATCTGCTGCAAATCACCAAGCTCTACACCGTCTTCGACATAAGGGATGACGAGGCGGATGCACTCGCAGCCTTTGAGCAGTAGCGGGTTGAAGCTGTGATGCGCTGGTTGTTTCCCTGAAGGACTGCGCCTTCAATACCGGCGGACCTTCCGCCACTACGGCGAACCCGCTGGCTGCCCGCTCTCGACCAGCGCCACCGCGTGGCTTCCGACTTCCTCGCGGAGCATGTGGAAGATCGCCGCCAGCACTGACACGATGACGGGGCCAAGAAAGAGTCCCAGGAACCCGAAGACCTGAACTCCTCCCAGGATGACAAACATCAAAACTACCGGGTGCAGTTCTACCTTTCCGCTGACCACCCAGGGGCGAACGATGTTGTCTACCATGCTGATCACCACCGCCCCCCACAGCAGCACGAAAAGCCCCTTCCAAACCGCCCCGGTGAAGATCAGGTAGAGCCCCGCCGGGATCCACACCAGCGCAGCGCCGACGACCGGCAGGATGGAAGCAAAAAATGCTGCGAGGCCCAGGAGCAGGGGAGAGGGAAGCCCGACAATCGCGACTGCGATACCGGTCAGCGCGCCCTGTAAGAAGCCGACGGAGAGAATTCCATAGACGTTGCCGATGATGGTGTCGGCGATGTTGCGAAATAAACGTGTAGTCTGCACCGGGGTGAGCGGCATCAGGCTTCCCAAACTGCCGGCCCACTTGTCTCCGTCGCGAAGCAGAAAGAAGACCAGAATCAGCATGAAGAAGAAGTTTGCTGTCAGCCGGGCCAGACTGCCCAGGATGGCCGCTCCCGAGCTTAGGACCATATAGCTGGCGCGCTGCAGGTTGTTGGTGATGGCGGAATGAATGTCGAACTTGGAGACGTCAACGAAACGCCCAAGGAAGTGCAGCGGCCGCTCCAGCAGAGTCATGAGAAACAGGCTCAGTCCGCCCTGCTCCGCGCTGAGGCGGCTCAGGTGCTGGGCGACACCGACGGCCTCATTCGTTGCCTTCAGCAGAATCAGGCTGATGGGGAAGAGAAACAGCACCACGATTCCTAATGTGGTGATCAGAGAAGCCCAGGTCGGCCTGCGGCCCGTCCATCGCAGGACCCACCGGTACGCCGGAAAGAATATGACCGCAACAATGATTGCGGCGGCAATGGCCCGCAGAAACGGCCACACGATCAGCAGAGCGACTGCTCCAAAGACGACGAGCAGGATCGCTAAAAACCAGAGCGTGGCGTTCTTTGGATTCATACGTCTACGGTGGACGATACGGATCGCGTTCGCCTCACCTTACCACAGGGCACTTCGAAAACACTCCACCACGGAGGCACGCAGGACATGGAGAAATATGAAGGTCAATATCCTGTGTTCTGACGCTTTCGCCACAAGCGAGAGACTTCCCATCCGCCGAAATGCTCATCGCGCCGTCCCAGGACCTTGTCTTCCTGCGCGCTCTCCGTGCCTCCACAGTGAGATTCTTGTTACTCTGAAGCCATGATCCACGAGATATTCCCTGTCGGCGTGCTGCAGTGTAACTGCTCGGTCATCGGTGACGAGCAGACCAGGGAGGCGATGGTGATCGATCCCGGCGACGAAATCGATCATGTCCTTAGCATTGTCCAGCAGCACGGCTTGACGGTGAAGCAGATCGTCATTACCCACGCGCACATCGACCATGTCGGCGGTGCTATGAAGCTGAAGCAGGTGACGGGCGCGCCGATTCTGCTGAACCAGAACGATTACGCACTGCTCAAGATGCTGGACGTGCAGGCTGCGTGGATCGGTATGCGCTCTCCGGAGGCGGTCGCCATCGACAGCAGCGTCGGCACCGGAGATAAAATCGCCGCCGGCAACATCATTGCCGTTGTCCTGCACACCCCCGGCCACACCGAAGGCAGCATCTGTCTTTACTTCGAGGGGGACAACAAGCTCATCGCCGGCGACACCTTGTTCGCCGGTTCCATCGGTCGTACCGATCTGCCGGGCGGTTCCTACACGAAGATCATGGAGTCGTTGCACGGGCCGGTCCTCGCCCTGCCGGACGAGACCATTGTTGTCCCCGGCCATGGCCCGCTGACCACCATCGGCGAAGAGCGCGAGAGCAATCCTTTTCTCACGCTATAGGCTGGATCTCGGCCGCCTCATTCGGGCCCGGGCCCAGATCCTCAGGCCGCAGATCACGTAACGCTCGCAGGACGACGATGCTTTGCGGCACCAGCAGTACCACAATGTAGGAGATGATGGTCGCCAGGATCACCCCCAGCGAGCCCATGCGTACTACCAGGAAAATGGAAAGCGCAACGTTGACTACGGCAGCGATCGCCGAGGCAACTGCCTGAACCCGCGTTCGATTCAGCGCTCCCAGCAGGCAGGACTCCGCGGTGGCAAACCCGGCAATCATGCTCCATAACGCCATGGCGAGCAGCAGGGAAAACGGTGGTACTCCGGCGGGCCCCGCCCAAACCCGAATTGCCATCCTCCCGAACGCGACAAGTAACCCAGCCCAAGCCAGATTGAGCGCGATGGTTGCACGCATGACTATAGAGAAGGTCCGCCGAATCCACGCTACGTCGCCGCGCGCCTCCGCCTCGGCATAGGCTGGCCACAGAGCAGGGAAGACCAGCGCCTGTAACACCGCGCCCACCCCTACCACCCGCCAGGTGATGCTGTAGGGAGTCACCTCGGCGGCGCCGAGATAATGGCTGACGATGATGTTGTCGGTGCTGAAGACGACGATTGCCGCCGCCTGAATCAGCAGAAACGACCAGCCCGTGCTGAGCAGGCCGAGGGCAGTGTTCCGGTCCAGAAACTCCAGTCGCGGCCTGAGCCACGGCTTGTGCCACACCATCAGCCAAAGCAGCGTCACTGCGCCGACAGCGGTCAGGGATCCGTAGAAGAGGAGGAACAGCACGGGCATCGGAACGCGAAGCCACACGCCCACCGCCAGACCCACCAGGCTGCACATCGAACCGAGCGCCAGGGTCTTGTTGTAGGTGTGGAGCTCCTGATAACCGGCAAAGACTTTGCTGGCAAGATTTAGAGGAAGCCCTACCAGCATCAAGATGCCGGCGACCAATACGGTTGTTCGGACCTCGTGTTGCAGCGCGGGAGCGGCGTTGAGCACCGCAACCCAGTTCACCCGCTGCCAAAGGAAGAAAAACAGCCCTCCCGTGAGCACGACTGCGCCAAAGGTGACGGCCAGCGCATTGGTGAAGCCGCGCGCCGCTTCTGCGCGATCGTTGTGGGCGTAAGCCTGGGAAACGACGTTCGTCAGGCTGTACGCGATGCCCAGGTCGAGCAGGTTGACCCAAACCGCGACGCTCACTACGGTCGCCCAGACGCCGTAGCGCTCGGCCCCCAGATAGCGCACGGCCAGTGGTAGCGAGATGAGAGTCAGCGACGAAGAGAGCACGCGGGCTGCGCCGCCGGAAACGACCGCCGAAACGATCCGCTTATACCTGCGGTCATCGAAGAATGAAAGCAGCCGACGGCCAAGGCTTACAGACTCTGGATTTTCCAGGGCACCGGATGGCTTGCTCACAGCGCGAGACTCGCTTCCAGCTTATCGCGCGGTGGCCGGGGCTGCATCAGCATGGTTTTGGCCGCACGCACTACTTCGTCCACGGAGATCTGCGTGATACAGTGCGGGCCGGTGTGCAAGCAACGCGTCGTGCAGTTGTCCAGCCCGCGTTCCGGCTGGATTATGCGCGCCGAATTGCACCAAGGGGCGAATCGCGCTGGGCTATTGGGATGCTCCGGATCGCCATTTCCCGGATGTCGCGAGATAACCATGGTCGGGCAGTTCATCGCGGCGGCCAGGTGGGCGCCTCCGGTGTCGTTTCCCATAAAGAGATCGCAGTGCGCAAGCAAGCCGCAGGTCTCGCGAATCTCGCGACTGTCGGAAATCGTCGAGCTAACCGACAGCATGTCTGCTAGACGCCTCGCCTGTCCGTGTTCCGAGGGAGCACAGGTTATGACAGCATGGACGGGACATCGCACGGATAGTTCATTGACCACGGCGGCATAGCGGTCCAGCGGCCAGCGGCGTCCTGGGGATTGTGCCCCGATGCCAAGAGCGATCACAACGCAATCTTTGGGAGTCCCCCTCAACACTTGCCCGCCATAGTCGCGATCCTCCTGCGTGAGGCGGACCTCGAGAGCAGTGTCGCCCACTGTCCCGCCCAGCGCCGTGATGATCTTCAGATTACGCAGCACCTCATGTTGCAACGCCCCCGGCGCGAGACAGATGTCGAATGCCTTGTCGAAGCCGCGATTGAAGCGCCGCTTTCCCACAGAAGCGCTCTCGCTGTAGCCGACCCGGACCGAAGCAGTCGTCAGCAGACACAGCAATGTCGCCAAGTGTTCGTCGGTGTCCCAGCGCGGCGAGATAGCGACGTCGAAACTGCGTCCGTGAAGGCGCTGCCGGTAGAACGAGAGCACGGCAAGCAGATGCAGCGCGCCTTTGGGCAGCCATCGGCTTCGGCGCGGGCGGATCGTCAACAGCTCATCAACATAAGGATTGGTAGCGAGAATGGACTTGTAAGCTTCCTGCGCGACAGCAGTGATGCGTGCTCGCGGATTACTACGCTTCAGTTCGCGAAACAGCGGCGTGGTCAGCACCAGATCGCCGAGCGCATCGAGACGAAAGACGACGAACGATCTGCGCTCGGGGGAAGGAGCGCGCTGCTTTCGCGCGAAGTGAGACCACCAGATTGCCAGGCGCGTCGGAAGGAACACCCACAGCAACAACCTCACGGGCACATCCTCCAGATGAGCTCGGCGAGTGCCGGGTCATAGGCTTCCAAGTTGAACGACAAAGACCCTCCGCGCGCGTGAACGGGAGGGTCTTAGAAAATTGAAACAGCTCTTACTGTCCGCAGATCAATTGTAAGCAGTCCGCCGCCGAAAGCGAACAATTCCAGCTATGACACCCTGTAACGATTCCCTAATTGGAACTGAGGCGGCGTGCAGCCGGTTGCGCAAGCCGCCTCGATTGGTAAGCCGCTACTTGGTTGTGCTCGACGTCTCCAGGCCGTGGTACTTCAGCATCGGCTCGATGCTCGGAGCCTTTCCGCGCCAGGCCTGATACATCTTGGCCAGGTCTTCCGTATTGCCGCGCGAGAGAATCATCTGGCGGAAGCGGTCACCATTGGCGCGCGTCAGGCCGCCGTGCTCCACGAACCACTGGTAGGCGTCGTCGTCCAGCATCTGCGTCCACAGGTAAGCGTAGTAGCCCGCAGCATATCCGCTACCCCAGATATGGCTGAAGTAGCTCGACCGGTAGCGCGGAGGCACGTAACTGATCAACAGATTGGTTTTCTTAAGCGCCTCGGTCTCGAAGGTATCGGGATTCTGCAGCGGAGCGCTGGCCGGCAACGAGTGCCACTGCATATCGAGTTCAGCGGCGGCCAGCAGTTCGGTAGTGTCATAGCCCTTGTTGAAGGTCTTCGACTTCTCGATCTTGGCCAGCAGTTCCGCGGGCATCGGCGCTCCCGTCTTGTAGTGCTTGGCGTAGTGCTTGAAGACCGCAGGATACGTCGCCCAATGCTCGTTGAACTGCGAGGGGAACTCGACGAAATCTCGTGCCGTGTTTGTGCCGGACAGGGTGGGATACTCCGAATTCGCAAACATCCCGTGCAGGGCGTGGCCGAATTCGTGGAACATGGTGTTCACGTCGTCGGCGGTCAGCAGGGCGGGCTCGCCGGGAGCGGGCGGCGCGAAATTCGCGACGTTGGTCACCACCGGCTTGGTGCCGAGCAGCTTCGATTGGTCCACCAGGTTGTTCATCCACGCGCCACCATTCTTGTTATCGCGCTTGAAATAATCGCAATAGAACAGCGCTAGCGGGCTGCCGTCGGTATCGTAGACCTCGAACACGCGCACGCCGTCGGCATAGACCGGAATGTCGTGCCGTTCCTTGAAGGTGATGCCGTAAAGCTGGTTGGCCGCGTAGAACACGCCATTCTCCAGCACGCTATTCAGCTCGAAGTACGGCTTCACCTGCGATTCGTCGATGTCATACTTGGCTTTGCGCACCTGCTCAGAGTAGAACTCCCAGTCCCAGGGCTGGACCGTGAAGCCGCCCTTCTGCGCGTCGATGGCCTGCTGGATGTCCTTCTCTTCCGCCGCAGCTTTGGTGGTGGACGGACCAACCAGCTTTCCCATGAAGTTCAGTGCTGTCTCGGGAGTCTTGGCCATCTGGTCTTCCAGCTTCCAGGCTGCGAAGTTCGGGTAGCCCAGCAGTTGCGCCTTCTCGGCGCGCAGCTTAGCAATCTTGGCGATGATGTCGCGGGTGTCGTTGGCGTCGCCCTTTTCCGCCCGGTTCCATGAATTCTCGAACAGACCGTGCCGGGTATCGCGATCGCTCAGCGAGACCAGTTCGGGCTGCTGCGTCGTATTCTGCAGCGGAAGGACGTAGCCTTCGACCTTGCGGCCCTTGGCGGCTTCAGAGGCGGCAGAGATCTGCGCATCACTAAGTCCGGCGAGCGCGGATTTGTCGGTGGTAACGTAGGCTCCCGCCTTGGTTGCCGCCAGCAGCTTGTTGCTGAACTCCGTCGACAGGCTGGCGAGCTCTTCGTTCAGCTTCTTCAGCTTCGTTTTGTCCGCATCCGACAGGTTGGCGCCGGCGTGGACAAACTTGTCGTACTCCACTTCCACCAGGCGCAACGATTCGGGATCGAGCTTCAGCGAGTTCCGCTCCTTATAGATGGTCGAGACCCGCTCAAACAGTTTGTGGTTCAGGTAAATCGAGTCGGTATGGGCGGCTAGTTGGGGCGCAACCGCCGACCGGATGTTCTGCAACTCGGGATTGGTATCGGCGGCGCTCACCGCAAAGAATGCGGCTGCGGCGCGTTGCAGCAGTTGGCCCGACTTCTCCATCGCGATGAACGTGTTCTCAAACGTCGGCGGGTCGGGGTTGTTGGCAACGGTCTCTACTTCCTTCTTCTGTTCCGCCATGCCCGCTTCGATAGCAGGCTGGTAGTCGCTGTCTTTGATCTTGTCGAACGGCGGCGCTTGGAAGGGAAGTGTGCTGGGAGCATAAAAAGGATTCTGCGGCCCAAACTCGGTATCGGCAGCTTGCGCCGGCAACGTTGTCAGGCCAAGGAGAAGGACGGCAGTGATGATCAGCGTAGTCATAAACTCATAGTTTATACGTTGCGTGCACGGTGAAAAGAAACTTTTGCCCTCCTCAATCGGCTTCGGGCCTGCTGACATCTGTTGTCACCCGCTATCGGAACATCCATCACTGACAACTTTTTGCCGCGCGTCCACAATAAAGACGAGCGAGGTGCGTGATGCCTACCGTCTCTGCTCCCGCTCGCATCAAGCTGCAAAACATTCTGTTCGCCACCGGCTTCTCGCCGGCCGCGCGAGTCCTCTTGCCCCACGCCTTGGAGTTGAGCCGCCACTATGACGCCGCGCTCTATACCGTCCACGTGCTGCCGCATATGCCGTTTGTCGAAGGCCCCAGCCCCGATCCGGAGAAGATAATGGCATCCGCTCACCAGCAGTTCGCGAAGCTGATGAGTTTTCTGTCGTGGAGAGATGTCACCCACAAAGCGACACGGGCGCTCAAATTCTCGGATCACAGCTACTCCGTTTTTGATGCGCGGGTGCCTGGATTTTTCCTTTGCGGATGTCGATTGGCGCAAGCGGCCCGCACAGTTCTTCCTGTCCCAGATTGACTGTATAATCGGAGAGCCAGCCTGGGCAGAGCTTGGCGCGATTGTCGCGCAGCGTGCCCTGGAACCCGCCATTTGTGGGGCTATAGCTCAGCTGGGAGAGCGCATCGTTCGCAACGATGAGGTCGTCGGTTCGATCCCGACTAGCTCCACCAAAAACTCCTTTAAATCAGCATTATCAGGACATCTTCAAGTTCTCAAGTGCCCGTGAAGACCGCTGTCCACCTCGGTCGGCCCAGGCTTATGATGGATGCGTGAAGCCACAGCGTCGTCTTTGCAAGGGGGGTGAATTCCTGTCAAAGCCGCGCCACGGCAGATCCCAGGCTAATAAATGAAGGCTGCCGTCCTTAGATCACCGGCGAATATTTCCAATCGCCCGCTTGAAATCGTCGAGCTGCCGCGACCCGAATATTCGCAGGGCTCGATGCTGCTTCGCGTCCGAGCCTGCGGTGTTTGCAGGACCGACTTGCACATCATCGAAGGCGAGCTGCCGCAGCGCCAGAAAGACTTGGTCCTAGGGCATCAGATTGTTGGGGATATCGTTGAGGGCGCGACCAGCGAGCTGCCGGCTGGTACGCGCGTGGGCGTCTCCTGGATCGGCGGCATTGATGGCACCTGCTGGTACTGTCGCAATGCGATGGAGAACCTTTGCGACTCGCCGACCTTCACCGGCTATACGGTGAACGGTGGCTATGCCGAGTACGCCCTGGTTCGATCGGATTTCGCTTTTCCCTTACCCTCCGCCCTCGACGATCTGCAAGCCGCTCCTTTATTGTGCGCGGGCATCATCGGATTCCGCAGCCTCAGGGTTGCCGGTGTGCAGCCTGGAGAACGGGTTGGACTCTTCGGCTTCGGGGCCTCGGCCCATCTTGCCATCGAAGTTCTTAAGCACTGGGGCTGTGACGTCTATGTCTCCACTCGCGGAGAATCGCACCGCAAACTTGCACACGAGCTTGGGGCGGTCTGGATTGGTAGCGAAGTTGAAAAGCCTCCGGTGCAACTCGACCGCGCCGTCACCTTTGCTCCTAGTGGAGACGTAGTCGTCGCCGCCTTAGCCAGCTTGCGGAAGGGAGGCATCGTCGCCATTAATGCAATTCACCTGGATCGGATGCCTGAGTTCGATTATGACCATCTGTTGTGGGGCGAGCGGCAGATCCGCAGCGTTGCGAACATGACACGCAATGATGCTCGAGATTTCCTTCAGATTGCAGCCGAGATTAACCTGCGGCCCAAAATAACCGTCTTCCCTCTCGATCAGGTCAATGAAGCCCTTATGGCCCTGAAGGCAGATTCCATCGATGGAGCGGCCGTGATCTCCAATATGAAGTGAGTGATAGCGAAGCGTCTGTGGCAACAGGACTGAACGGCCAGCGCCTCTTCACTTCGTTGACCGTACAGGTCTTCTGGCCGCCCCAGGTTTATTGTCGGATAGCCTGTGCCGCCTCCGACGCATAGCCCGCCGGGTGCTTCTCCATCCACGCCCAGGCGCTGCCGATGATCGACTCCAGATCCGCATACGTCGGCGCCCAGCCTAGCTCGCGGCGGATCTTTTCTGAGCTTGCGACCAGCACCGCGGGATCCCCCGGACGCCGAGCAGCTTCGACAACGGGAATTTCAACTCCCGTCACGCGCCGCGCCGCCCTAATGACTTCACGCACGCTGAACCCCTTGCCATTGCCCAGGTTGTAGATGAGGCAATCGTGCCTCGCCAATGCGCCTAACGCCAGCACATGCGCCTGCGCCAGATCGCTTACATGGATGTAGTCGCGGACGCAAGTGCCGTCCGGGGTAGGGTAGTCCGTGCCGAAGATTGAGATGCACCTTCGCTGGCCTGCTGCCGCCTGTAAGACGAGAGGGATGAGGTGCGTCTCGGGATGATGTCGCTCGCCGGAGTGGCCGTCCGATCCGGCGGCGTTGAAGTAGCGCAGGCTGGCATAGCGCAGTCCATGTACGCGCCGGAACCAGGCCAGCATGCGCTCGACCAGCAGCTTCGACTCGCCATACGCGTTCGTCGGCTCCAGCGGATCGCTCTCTTCAACCGGAATGCGCCGCGGTTCTCCGTACAGCGCCGCCGTGGAAGAAAGGATCAGCTGGTTGACGCCGTTGGCCAGCATCGACTCCAGCAGCGTCAGCGTGGCCGCGGAGTTGTTGCGGAAATATTTCTCCGGCGCCAGCATCGACTCCCCGGCTTCGATGAAGGCCGCAAAATGCAAGACGGCCTCAGGCCTTTGCTCGCCCATCGCGGCATCGAGCCGGGCGCGATCGGCGACCTCCGCAACGATCAGAGGCACACCTGCCGGGACCGCCTCGCGATGTCCCTTGCTCAGGTTGTCGTAGACAACAACTTCATGCCCGTCGGCCAGTAGCGAACGTACCGTCGTCGCTCCAATGTAGCCCGCTCCACCAGTTACCAGGACCCTCATTCTTCTCTCTTGTAAATGACTTGGTGCTGCTTCTGTCTGAACAGTACCGTACTTCGACCACCGTCTCCAAATCGCCCGCGCCAAGCTATACTTAGGTTTTTCGAGGCATAACGTTCCACGATGCGAGGCAAACGGTTACTTCTGGCAGAGGTATTCGCCAAATCAGGGGTGATGCGTGTTCTGGAGACGCTGCTCCAGCGCGATGCCCTCCTCGTGCTGAACTATCATCGCGTCGGCAATGCCGAACAGACGCCCTACGACTCGGGAACGTTTGGCCCCACGGCTGAGCAGTTTGACTGGGAACTCGGATACGTAAAGTCGCGGTTCGATTGCGTGACCTTGGAAGAAGCGCTGGCCATGATGACGGGTCAAGCGCGCGTGCGGCGAAGCCTGCTCATCACCTTCGACGACGGGTATCTTGACAATTACCAGACCGCATTTCCGATTCTGCGCTCCCACGGCTTGCACGCTACCTTCTTCCTGCCCACCAGCTTCATCGGAACAGCGCGCCTGCCGTGGTGGGACACCATCGCCTACATCGTGAAGCACAGCCGTAAGGACAGCTTCAGGCTCAGCTATCCGCAGCCGGCGGAATTTCGCCTCGATCGAGCGAGGCCCTCTGCAACCGTCTTTCAGGTGCTAAAACTTTGCGGCGATACTTGCACCACCAACTACTTCCCACTGATCGACGAACTGGAGACGGCGTGCGACTGTCCGCGTCCCAATGGAAGTTCGGAGCGCTGCTTTCTCGATTGGGACGAGGCGCGTGAAATGCAGGCCGCCGGCATGACCTTCGGATCTCATACCCACGCCCATGAGATACTTAGCGCATTGTCGGCCGAACGGCAGCTCTCCGAGTTGACCGAATCGCGCGCCATTCTCGAACGACAACTGGGCTGCACGATTGATATTCTGGCCTACCCCGTGGGACGTCCTGACACCTTCAACCATGACACCTTGGCTGCCATCAACCAGTTGGGATACCGGGCTGCGTTTTCTTTCTACGGCGGTCCAAACCTGCCCGGCAATGTGAACCGGCTGGACATTCGCCGCGACGACTGTTACTCGCCCAGCCGCGAGCTGTTTCGCCTCCAGACCACTCTGACCGCCGCCGGCAAACGTCTCGGTGGATAAGCCTGGATTGCCAACATAACTCATGGTTGTGCAGGCACGCATGTCCTCACCGGCGAATCTCGAAAGCCGGCTCAATGATCCGTCGGTACAACATCCGTCGCGACCAGCCTCTGGGCGACGCTTCCCCGCTTGTTTCGGTACAATCGAACTTCTACTTTTGTGCTGCTTATTGCGTTCCGCGAGGTGAACTATTTCAAAATCAGGGGAGGTGAAACCAATTCGAAAATTCCGCGTTGCACTGCTTGGCGCCGGCAACATCGCTGACGGACACGCTCCAGCCCTGCGGGCCCTTCCTGAATTGGTCGAGACGGTGGCCGTCTGCGACATCGACTTCGCTCGAGCGCGAACGGCCCAACAGAAATTCGGCATACCGGCGGGATTCGACCGCCTCGACACTATGCTTCAGGAGGTCAAGCCCGACGCCGTGCACGTGCTGCTGCCTCCCGAACTGCACGCCGATGCGGCTGAAGAGTGTCTGTCGGCGGGCGCGCACGTGTTCATCGAGAAGCCTTTTTGTGTGACCGTCGACGAGTGTCTCCGGGTGCGGGCTCTGGCTCAGCGTCAAGGATTGCAGATCGGCGTTAATCACAATGTGGTTTTCATGCCAGCTTTCCTGGATCTCATCGACGCCATCCGCGCCTGCCGTTTCGGTGCGATTGAGCAAGTGCAGGTGATGTTCACAGTTCCTATGCCAGGAATCGAGACCGCGGTCCACAACCTTTGGATGTTCGGTGCCTCGGACCACTTGATGCTGGAGATCGGTCCCCATCCCATCTCGGTATGCGTTCGGTTGCTGGGACGCCCGCTGAAAGCCAGCGCCGTCGTCTCCGGAGAACTGACTCTCAGCAATGGCGTGCGTTTCTTCAGGAATTGGCAGACTTCGCTGGTTTGTGAGCGCGGTAACGCGCAGTGCAGTTTTTCGGTCGATAGCGGCTATCTGTCGGCTGCACTCCATGTGGTGGGAGAAGACGCGCAGGCCTTCGTGGACCTGAGGCGAAACTCGATTCAGATCATCGAGAAGACTCCCTACTTGCGCCTCGATGATATGGTCAACGGATTCAGCAACTCCTATGCGATGGGGCGAAGGACCCTGCGAAATCTTAAGGCCTATTCTCTGGGAGCTTTGGGCTTTGGCCCTCGTTACGAACAGCAGGCTAGTTCGTTCGTGGCGAGCGCCGGCGCCTTTTACCGCGCTCTCGCCGCCGGCAGGCCGCCCCGCATCGATGGCGTGGAAGGGACCGCCGTTGTCGAGGCTTGTCAGATGACGATCGATAGCGCTCTCGCTTTCACAGGGCAGACCGAAGAACGGGTTGTCGCAGTTTGAACGGATAGTCGTTTCTTTGGTGTGCCGGCGTTATCCGAACATCCGGTCACGCCTCATCGGCTTCGCCCTCACCGATTATCTATGCTCACAAAATCCCGCTGCCGTCTTCCAGGTAGGAGGAATCACCTTCCAGCATCTGGACCCCCAGGCCCCCTGCCGGAAGTCCCCGCTTGCCGGTGTCGAGTAGGTGCAGTTCCAAACTGCCTCTGTGATGGAAACCACATGCCTGTAGAGAGCGTCTTGTAATCGCGTCACTGGAAATGGTTGCGATCTCCACAGCATCGGAATGCCTCCGGGCCTGTTGGGCGGCAAGCAGGTGAACTGCGCGCCACTCCTCGGCGTCGATCGAATCCACCCACGACTCGACGAGCCGGACCTGGCGCCCGACGGTTGCGAGCAGAAAGTAGCCCCGCGGCATCCCATCCTTCTCTACCGTATACAGATCGAAGGGAACAGAAGGGCAACGGAGGTAGTAGCTCAGGCTAGCGGTCGAACGCTCAAACACCGCCGTACCCCGGGTTGGTGTAGGTCTGGGGAAGTCCCTAGAGAGTTGGTCCGCGGTGGCTCGGCGGGCTGCCCAGCCGCGAGCTGTCTCGCCTCCAGACCACTCTGACCGCCGTCGGCAAACGTCTCGGTGGATAAGCCTGGGTTGTTAACATAACTTCATGCCTGTGCAGGCTCGCATCTCTTCGCCGGCCGATCGCGATGACATTGCCGATCTCATGCGGCGCGCGCTTGGCCTGGACGATCGCGCCGTCGCCATTGATCCCGGCTTCCAGCGATGGAAGTATTGGGATCCTCACCCTCTCTCCAAAGCCGGGCGCAGCTACGTTCTCATCGCCAAGGAAAGAGTCGTGGCGCATGGCTGTCGCTGGCCCATGCGCATCCTGACCACCGCCGGCGCATTCGACGCGTTTCATCTCATTGATTGGGCTGCCGACTCCACCCACGCTGGCGCCGGACTACAGGTATTGCGCGATGCGTGCGAGCATTCCGCTGCCTTGTTTTCCATCGGCGGCAGTAGTGCCACACGCCGAATCTTGCCTGCATTGGGCGACCACCTTCGTCGCCGACCTACACCAGGGCCGGCGCTTACCTACCGGGTGGCGGGCGAAGTGTATTTCCTCAGCCGGCCGTTGCGGGCCCTGTCTTCCGCAATGCGGCAGGCTCCTCCCGATTGGAAAACCCCGGCACGCATAGTACGCAGTGTCTATCGCGCAGTTCTGCCGCTGGTCCGCCTTCCTGCTAGCTACAGTTTCGGGCAGATCTCGCCGCAGGATATTCCACGTGAGCTGTGGCCGCTTCCAGGCCCCAATGGAGCAATCACCGAGCGCACCCCCGAACTACTGCGGCACTTCGAACAGTGCCCCGCACTTGGTCAGCCGATGTCGTTTGTCCTTACCCAGCACGGCCAGGCGATGGCCTATTTCTTCCTGGTGCTTGCGCGAAGCGAGGCGCGAGTTGCCGATTACGGTCCGGCACGCATGGGGGAACATACCGCTGAAGCGATGGGTATGGCCGTTCAGCTTGCCGCGAAGAGACACTATCCCGATGCCCTTCGAATATCCATTGCTACCTCAGAGGCGCACGAGCTGGTGGGCCTTCTGCGCTCTGGTTTTCATCAATCCCATAAGGAAGAGATACGGGCCCTTGTGGCTGATCCCGCCCTTAAGCCGGTAACCCACTACCGCCTCACCTATCTCGACCTCGACGCCCTAAGCCTCTAGGTGCCGGCTTCGATGTCGCCGGCGGTGCGGCCATCGTTATCGGGGGAGAAAATGCGATGGCCGCCCGCCGCCGTCTTTTACGGACGACCCGCTACAATCGCAAAGAATTGAGAGCGCGGGGCACCATCTCGCGCATCAGGAGGAACCCATGTCCACCACCGATGTCTCCAGTCTGCAAAACCGTTTCGGCATTCCAGCAGTGGCCGAAGTCGTCTCCGGCAATGGTGGCCTGCCCAAGCTCGTCATCTCCGCCGCTGATGCGTCTGGCGAGATGTACCTGCACGGTGGGCACGTGACTTCATGGTCGCCTGACGGGTCAGGCAAGGTCCTTTATCTCAGCCCAAACTCGCTCTTCCAGGATGGCCATGCCATTCGTGGCGGCGTGCCGGTGTGCTTTCCATGGTTTGGCGACAAGGCGGACGATCCTTCGGCCCCTGCGCACGGTTTCGTGCGCACCAAGATCTGGCAATTGGAATCGATCAGAGCAGCAGGCAAGGACGTGATCGTCAGCATGTCGACCGAGAGTGACGACGACACGCGCAAGTGGTGGCCGCACGACTTCCGCCTGATCTGCCGCGCGACCTTTGGCACAGAACTGAAGATCGAGCTGATCGTCACCAATATTGGCACGACTCCATTCGTCTTTGAAGAGGCGTTGCATGCCTACTTCGCCGTCGCTGATGCCGAGTCCGCCTATGTGCGCGGCCTTGACGCCACGCGCTATATCGACAAGACCGACGAATTCAAAGAGAAGATGCAGAGCGGCGATGTCCGCTTCTCCGCCGAAACCGACCGCGTCTATCTCGCCACCGAGCGCGCCTTGGAGCTATTCGATCCCGCACCCAAGCCTAGCATCCGCCTGCAGAAGCAAGATTCCCACACCACCGTCGTGTGGAATCCCTGGTCTGAGAAATCTGTCGCGCTGAAAGACCTTGGCGCCGGCGAGTGGAAACACTTCATTTGTATCGAAACTACGAATGTTGGTCCCTTCGCCGTGCAGCTCGCCCCCGGCCAGGCCCATACTATGGCAGTGCGAGTACAACTGGCTGCGGAAAAACGCGGCTAGCCAGAGCAACTTTTGCAGCAGTCGAACTTTACAGGCTGCGATAAAATTTTCTCGGAGACACGTTTTGAAGGGGCGCAGCTTTAGCTCCGCCGTCCACGTTTTGAAGGGGCGCAGCTTTAGCTCCGCCGTCCACGTTTTGAAGGGGCGCAGCTTTAGCTCTGCCGTCCACGTTTTGAAGGGGCGCAGCTTTAGCTCTGCCGTCCACGTTTTGAAGGGGCGCAGCTTTAGCTCTGCCGTCCACGTTTTGAAGGGGCGCAGCTTTAGCTCTGCCGTCCACGTTTTGAAGGGGCGCAGCTTTAGCTGCGCCGTCCAAGCCCCTTATTTTGTCATTCCGAGCGGGCTTCAGCCCGCGAGGAAGATGCGTATTCGCGTTTTCCTCCCAACTCTAGTAAGCAAACGACTGAATGTCCGTCACCCCGGGGTCGGGTCCATCGACATACCCAATCCTCTTACTCGGATTCAGCGCAATGTGCATGGGAACCACATTGAATGAGTTGGAAAAGTGGAACCCGTTGAGCGTCTGTTTCAGCACGCCCTGCGTGTCGTAGATATAGATCGTGCTGCCGCTGGACACGCTTGAATTCGGCTGGGCCACGAAGAACAGCTTGTGAACGGGATCAAACTCGACATCGGCGCCGCTATAAAACTGGTTCCCGCTCGAATTCGGCAACGGCACGGTGAACCCGTTCTGGTCGGCCAGACTGTAGAACTCCACGTTGGCATCGTCTTCCGTCGTAGTGACAAAAATGCCATCCGCCGCGTCGACGGCTATGCCATTGATAAATCCGAATCCGATGCCGGTAAACTTTGAGAACGTCCCGGCGGTAAGGTCCGCCACCCCGATGACGGGCAGGCAGTTAAAACATCCCGGCCCACCGCCCAACACCGCCTGATTGGTCACGCTGTCGTACCCAATCGGCGGAGGCACGATGCCGAAGTCATTCGAGTCAGTGATCTTCACCAGCGGACCGAAGCTGTTCGCCGCCACGTTGGAGCTGAAGACCTCCGGGATGAAATGCCCGCTATTGTCGTAAGCGAACACGGCAACGTTCGGAATACCCTGGCTACGGCTCACCCCATTTGGCATGATGATGTAGTCGCGGCCGATGGGCGGCGTCCAATCGCCGGTGAATTGGTTCGAATTCAGCGGGTTGATCACCTGAAACTTGCGCGTCGCGCGAAACAGGCTGCCTAAGATTTCGTGTTCGATCAGCCCTACACTATTGCCGACAACCCCCAGGGTGACAAAGTCATCTCCTGTGGTTTGCGTCTTTGTCACCACCCTAAGAATCTTGCCCGTCTTCTGATCGAAGGTTTCTACCGCCGCCAGGACTTGGCCGTTCGCCAGCGTCTGCGCCTCGCTTAATACGCCTTCCGTGCCGTTCTGATCAATATCAAATCCAAAAATCTGCCCGCCAAACATGGTGTGGACAACGACTTTGCCACCGATGGTCTGCGCAAATCCGCCAAGGGAAGAGAAGAACAACAGGATCAAACTAAAGATGGCAAGCCTGGCTGGCGATTTGTGGCTGCGCCAGCCCGTCCTTCCGTCCCCGACGGCTGTCGGTCCCGCGATCGACAGTGACGACGTTGCTGCAGTGGTCCACATTGCATTCTCCTCCGGGATGCGGCATGCAAAATCCAGTGCGCCGCGCGCCAAAGCCTACTCCGGCAATCCGCTACTTATATCACGCGATTGTCTGCGCAATTGTCGAGAGTTTGTAAAGCCTGAGAGGCTTGAAGGCCCACGGCTTCCAACGGCGCCGCAGAGTTCCTACCGCGGGTGCCCCCCTCGTTTCCGCTGCCGGAATGAGTGGGCGATCAAAACGCCACATGTCAAGGGCGCAGACTGGGAGGTAGTGTCCTAAATCTGCGTTGATGGTTCACGGCGTTTCATGGCCGAGGACGGATGACGCCAGCCACACGAGGAACCACCACGCTATGTAAACGGAAAAAGGAATCTGCGCTACCCAAAGAATCACCCGCGATACTTTATCAGCCTTCAGGCGTCGGGCCACAATTCCGAGACAAGAAATCACGAGTCCCAAAAAGAGTAAGAGCAGCGGCGGGTCAACGAATCGCGATTGGGTCATGCTAGAAGTTCACGCAAGCTCCAGATGTGGTCTGTGATTCCAGCCTCCATCGCCGGGGTCACGCGCAACGACTTGTGTATACGGCAGAAATTGTAGTACGCAAAGTGCAGAGCGCAAGCGGCTTTGTGATTGTCCAGCTTCTTTGAGAAGGCGTTGGTCAAGCGAGTGAAACGGCGAATCGCCATGCGAATCGTAAGGTTCTGGCGCTCGACATAGCTGGTGCTTATGTGGCGAGGGTCTGGGCGTCCATCGCGTATCTTGACTATCGTTTCTATCATCGGGGCTGGTGAGTAGCGTCCGGCTGCGTCGTGCTGCCCATAGTCGCCGTACAGCTTTATCATCTGCGCGAAGTCGGCCTGTCCCGCGAACACGTCCTCAACTCCGCGCTGGTAGAAATGAAATCCATCTGTGGTGATTTGGAAACGGTGCTCTGCGTCCATGCGGTCGCGCAGATCGGTCAAGAATTGATACGTCGTTTCCTTGTTGCGCTTCCCGACGATGTAGGACGGAATCAGCTTCGTCTGAGCGTCCATCGCCACGAAGACCCAGGCATTGCCGTATTCGTCGGGGTCATCAACTTTCACGTTGCGGTCTTTCTTCGCAACGAAACTCCAGATTTCGTCTGCCTGAATTTTCTCGCAGCGCAGATTCCGCATCTTCGCGTCCATGAGGGCTATGCAACGCTCACCAGCAAGCACCAGAAGGCGAAGGATGGTATCGCGGTGCAATCCAGTGATGCGCTCGACTGTGCGAACGCTGGTGCCTTCTATGAGTAGCTGAATTGCTAGCAGAGCCTTATCTTCCGGCACCGTCATGGGTGCGAACAGGCGTTCATGCTCTTCCGTGTACGTCTTGCCGCACAAAGGGCAGCGGAAGCGCTGTAACCCGTTGCGGTGCTTGCCGAACTTGCGGCATTCGACGTTGCAGGCTTGGCAATTCATAAACGCAGTTTACAGCAAGCGGTTGCTGTTTGTCAAGGGGAATGCGCTAGAATCTAAGTGGTCAATGCCGAATAATGGTGCAATCTGTCCTAGATTTTTGTATATACTAGGCGACTTTTGCACACGGCATTCACAGGCAAAATTAGCGAGGCATGGTAATTATGGCTTCCACACCGCCAAAGAAGGGGCCCCACAAGACGATGTCGTGCAAGCCAAGTGCATCTCCACGGTTAAGCGACCAGCAAATCGAAGAGGAGATTAAGGCATTCGCCGAAAAAGCTCAGAGCGCGATTGAAAATGCGCGCAGCAAGATGAGCGCCGAGGAACGCGCCAAGGCTGATCGGAACGCTGACGCTATTTTCGACCGAGCCAGCGCCGCCGCAAAAGGTTCGCGGCGACTCGCGTAAAATCCTCGACTAACTCTTCCCGCGCCTCTTGCGGAACGCTGTATTCGTCCAAGAGAGTCTTGAACGCTTCAAGATCGTTGCTCATCAGAAGGTCGTGATAACGACCAAGAATCTGCGGTGTCAATTTAACTACATCGCGGCGGGTATGGGCCATTAGCGCTCCGCATTATCCAGCAGTTTGTTCGTTTAGACAAGGCAACATGGTGCTAGAATGGCGGAGGGCGGGGGGATCGGACCCCGTTCCCAATGAAGGAACTGGCGTTTATAAGACGGCTCCTAGCTGCCAGCTAGACACCCTCCGGTCAAGGCAATAAGTTAGGCTCACCACGGCTCGAATCGCAAGCTCTAGCAGGAGGAGCGATTCGGGCCTTCATGTTATGGCCAGACACCACGGTAAGCCCAATGATGGCGCTGGCTGTTTCTCTTATCACGATTCGCCCTCCTCCTCTTCCGCAGTCTCGTCGGAAGGATGGGCAGCTTCGTATTCGTTGATCTTGTCGATCAGTTCAAATACAAAGCTACGATCTTGTGCGGGGAGCGTGAATGGATCGGCGCTAATCGAAAGACTCAGCGTGCCGCCATTGCTAAGTTTGATGACCTTACCACCGCCGCCAGCGGGAGGCAGATTAGGTGAATACGCGGGATCGGTACCCCCGTTCATTTCAGCCACGTATCCAGGTCGCTTGATTCTCTTCTTGCGCGGCCCCGTGTTACGAACCTGACTGGCGAGAAGCGGATGCATCGGGAACTCGGCATACTTCGCCGCCTTGAGAAAGAACGTCACCGCCTTGCGCTTCGTTTCTCCCGTGACGTTGTAACGCTCCATTTCGTCGTCGAGCATTTTGGGCGTCATCTTCGTTAGGTCGTGGCCTAGCAGTGCACCATACGCTTCGTTAAGAAGGAGGATAAACATGGCGGGACGATTGTCCTTCTGTTCGACTAGTTCATGCAGCAGTTGGGTCGGATGGTCTTCTGCATCAACCAGCTTGAAGAAGCGCAGTGCCATCAGAATTTGCGTTTGCACAATTCCCGACTGGCTCCGCCAAATCGTGCGGTCAATCTTACTGGGAACGCCTTGCTCCAACGCCTCCACGGCGCTCTTGAACGTCAAGAACGGAAGGTAAGGAGCGGGATTGTTGTTAACCTTAGAGTCCTGCGCCATTTCGGTGCCTGTCTTTGCCATATCAGAACCTCGCTTAACTATAACTATGTATAACATATCGTATTGCCTTAGTGCGCAGATTATTTTTTGAGGTTGGAATCGAGAATGTTAACCTGCTTCCGATGGAGGCTTAAATGGTGGCAGGGAAAACACTTACTCTACGAGCGGATCGGGGGCAGGTTATTACTCGGGTGCTCGTGTCTGTGGAAAACGGGGTGTACTTTGTGTGCAAGCCTGAGGAATTTGAAGCTGCGGATCGGGAGCAGCGAAAGCCGATCTGCATCGGATTTCGACCGGAGTATGTTCTTAAATAGGCAACATGAAACCAGTTAAGTGGTTTCCGTGCTCAATGCTTCGGAGGGGATTTCTTGGGCCTGCCGCCCTTCTTTTCCTTCCGCATCGAGGCGATCTTGGCAAAGTATTCCGGCCCACGCTTGGCCGTGGCCTTGCCGCCCTTGGCTCCGAGAACGGCAGCGGGGGATTCCTCTAGAAGATTGTCAGCGAGGTGAACGGCAGCGGTGAGAAGATCATAAGCGCGTTGTGAGCGCTGCTCAGGGAGAGTTATGGTGCGGAGTATGTCGTGCGCTTCGCCTATCATCTGACGCAGCGCTTTGAGATCATTTTGCTTTCGTGCCATGAGCCAACGGTAACAGCAACCGCTTGCTAGGGCAATAAGGCATCAACGCAACATTAGGACACTACCGACTGGGACGAGCTCGGCCACCCGCCGCCCGCTTCGCGTAAAATGATCAACGAGGCCTCCGCCGCATGCTGCCCTTCGGCCCGGCCTGCCTCAACTCTGAGGGCCTGTAGCTCAATGGTGGAGCAGGGGACTCATAATCCCTTGGTTGGGGGTTCGAATCCCTCCGGGCCCACCAGTAATTCGCCGCCAGCGACTAGCGCTTAGCAATTAGGGAAGGTCTGATCAACTCTGGCCTCTGCACGAGACCGCCTTCAGGCCGTCCGTAAGTGCCTGGAATGAAGCTGGGCTTCAGCCCCTGAGCGTCTTCGACCGGACTTAGATCAGACTTTTCCTAACCGGCAACTGACAACTCTCTTCCGTCACACCGTCGCGCAATCTTTATTACTCATCAATTCCCATTTTGGAACGGCTCTGGTTACTAACGGACATTCCCTTTCGTAACCTCTCCTTGTCACATAACACCTGACTTCACTCCCTCCCTCCGCTAGCCTAGAAATGGGAACGTGTTGCCAAACCCGCTCTTCGCTCGATGACCCTCTGGCGAAGAGCGAATGGCGAATAGCGAACAGCGACCCAGGAGAACCCATGCCTTATCCAACTTGCCGTCACATTAAAGAGGACGGCCATCTTTGTCAGTCTCCGGCCATGCACCGGAACCATTACTGTTATTTCCACGACAACTATCGCGCCCGCCGCATGAAGATCGCGCAGGCTCGCGCGCGCGGCGAGCGCATTTGGCTCGACCTGCCGCCGCTGGACGACATGCGCGCCGTCCAGGCCGCCGTCTCGCAGGTCATCGAAGCCATTGCCGCCGACGTCATCGAACTGAAGCGCGCCCGCGCCTTGCTGACCGCCCTCCGTCTTGCGGCAAACAATTTCAAGAGTGCGCGCGCCTGGGGCGACCGCAGCCAATTCGAGGTTGACGAGTGGCACGAGAGCGTGGCCAGCTATCCCGATCTGGCGAGCGAGTATGGCCTGCCGCCCGACACCGACCTCGACGCCGATCCCGAAGAAGTCTTCCCGCCGCCCAAAGCGAAGCCGGGTGCTCCGCCGACGGCGCGCCTCGTGGGCCACCGGCGCAGCGCCGTCGGTTGCCACACCGTGGCTGGCATCATCGACACCTGCAAGAAGCTCGGGCCCGACGACCAGCTCATGATGCTGCGCGAGATGGCCGGCGCCTTCGCCGAAGGCATGGGCAAAAAGCCGCCCGCTGCGGCGACCGCGAATGTCACCGAAATGCCCAACACTTCCCAATCCGCCACCGGAGGTGCAGGAGCATGAACCTCCACCCCCGAGCCGCACGTTCTGGCGAAGAGCGAAAAGCGAAGAGCGAATGGCGAACCGTGGGTGGCCCACATTTCCCTGCCGTTGGGAAATGTGGGGGCAAGAACCACCTGACTCTGGCGAAAAGCGAAGAGCGAATGGCGAGCCGCGGCCCCCTAACCCCTTGCAATAGAGTAATTTACCCGTAACTAGCTGTGAAATGAGGAATTTAGGAGCAAAATCGCGCTATACCAAAGATTCTAAAGGACCGGCACTCGTGGTTTGTTGTGATCCAGATTGCATTCTTCGCGTGGAACGGCCAGCGAGCGACGCGCTCTGAGCTAGTGGCTCGTTGCTCGTGGCTAATTGCCAATGCGTACCTGCCTCATCATTCCCGCCGCTCACCGCCCACGCCATACTTGAGAGGTGCAGGCTGCCGATCCCAATCAGCGCTTCCTGAGCGCCTTCTTCGACTACCTCAAGGTCGAGAAGGGGCTTGCCGCGCTCAGCGTCGCGGCGTACCGCACCGACCTTAAGCAGTATGCGCAGTTCCTGCGCCAACGCAAGCGCAACGTCCGCGAAGCGCGGCGGCAGGATGTGCGCGACTTTCTGAATGGGCTGTTCACCAACGGCGTCGACGCGGGAGGCGTCGCCCGAAAAATGGACGCACGCAGCGTCGCTCGCAAGCTCTCGGCGCTGCGCCATTTCTACAAATACCTGCTGCTCGATCGCTACCTCGAAAAGGACCCGACACTCAACATCGACACGCCGCGGCAATGGAAAGTGCTTCCCAAGTCGCTGGCGATGGTTGAAGTCGAGCAGGTTCTGCAAGGGCCACAGCGAACCAGAGACGACCGCGCATCGCAGGCCCGGACCGTGCGCGACCGCGCCATGCTGGAGGTTTTCTACGCCGGAGCGCTGCGCGTCTCAGAGCTGATCAACGTCAAGCTGGAGGATCTGAAGCTTGAGATGGGATATGTGCTGGTGCGCGGCAAGGGCGACAAGGAGCGCATCGTCCCGCTGGGCAGCGCGGCGCAGGAGATGATCCAGGCCTACCTGCGCGATGCGCGGCCGGTGTTGGCGGCAGGGAAGTCGTCGCCCTTTCTGTTTGTCGCCCGCGGAGCCAGGGCCATCACGCGCCAGCGCGTGTGGCAGTTGGTGAGCGCGGCATCGCAGAACGCGGGCCATCATGCCTCGCCGCACATGCTGCGCCACAGTTGCGCCACCCACATGGTGGAGAACGGCGCCGACCTGCGCACGGTGCAAACCATCCTGGGGCACGCCGACATCTCGACTACGCAGGTCTACACTCATCTGGCGCTCGATCGCCTGAGCCGCGTGCACCGCGAGCATCATCCGCGGGCAAAGCGCGGCAGCGGCAAAGTGGGCTCCTCCGAATGAACACGCGCGCAACCACAACGGTAGAGAAGGCCGTAGCGAAGTTCCTGCGTTCGCTGATCGAGCGCAACGCCTCGCCGCACACCATCAAGGCCTACACCAACGATCTTGCCGGCTTCGCCGAGTACGTGGGCCCGCAGGGATGGGGCGAGATCGACCACGTGCTGATTCGCAGCTATCTGTCGGGTCTCTACGAGCGTGGCCTGAGCAAGACGTCGGTCGCGCGATCACTGGCCGCCGTGCGCTCGCTGTACAAGTGGCTGGCGCAGGAAGGCGTGGTGGAGCAGAATCCCGCCGCGCTGGTCGCCACGCCAAAGCTGCCGAAGAAGCTGCCGCGCGTGCCCACGGTGGAAGAAGTCTGCACCATGCTCGACTCCGGCATGCCAGAAGAGTCGGCGTTCCCGGAGCGCGACCAGGTCATTATGGAGCTGCTCTATAGCTGCGGCATTCGCAACTCGGAGCTGATCGGCATCAACCTCGACGACGTGCGCTGGTCGAATGAGATCGTCCTGGTGCGGGGCAAGGGCAAGAAGGAGCGTTACGTTCCCTTTGGAGATTCGGCCGCGCAGGCGGCGCGCGCCTATCTGCCGGCGCGCAAGAAGGTGCTGGAAGAGACCAGGCACATGGCGGAGAAGGCCCTGCTGATCAACCTGCGGGGTTCGCGGCTGACGACCCGTAGCGTGGGCCGCATCGTCAAACGGATTGCGGTGAGCCGCGGCCTCTCACCCGAGGTGCATCCCCACACGTTGCGGCACGCCTTTGGAGCACACATGCTGGAGGAGGGCGCCGATCTGCGCGCCATCCAGGAGATGCTGGGACACGAGCGGCTCTCCACTACGCAGCGCTACACCCAGCTCACGGTGAAGCACGTCATGGACGTGTACGACCGCACCCATCCCCACGCCAAAGGCAAATAATGACCTGTGGTTATAATGCGGAACAATATAATGCCGGAACGAAGTCATGGGTCCTCGTGGACTAAAGTCGGCTCAGGAGGAATGATGGGAAGGGGCTTGTTCGGCACGACCGAGGCCGTGCCCGACGCGGAGCATCCCCACACGTGAGTTTTTCCGCAGCCTGCGAGGTCGTACCCTGACGCTAATCTCCGCAGAAGGGGGTTCTTGAGCAGGGTTTGAAGGCCTATGCCTGTGAGAGCTTAGTCGCCATACTGGGCGCGCATGTCCGCCCAGGTGCTGGCGCCGCGGCGCTCGGCCTCATCCAGGAAGCCTTCACCCAGCTTCTGCAGCGCGCCGAAGATTTGCATGCCCTTGTGCAGGTAGTCAGGAGCACTTTCCCAAACGGCCTCGAACTTCTCGGGATACTCGCTGGCCAGAATGGTCAGGCCAGCGGCGGCAAAACCCATTCCTGCGCCACGGCGGCCGGTGGCTAACAGGACAACTCCTGCGCCAAGGCTGGCGAACACCAACGTCTTCTTCCAATTCGGCATGGTCACCTCAACGCGGCTGATGCACCGCGCTCCTTTGCAACTATGTTCTCTTCAGATGTTGTATGCCCGGCACGGGTGGTTTGTAAATCCGATCAGGGGGCGTCCAAAACGAAGGAGTGGTTGGCAGACAAA
Source organism: uncultured Acidobacteriaceae bacterium (assembly GCA_963815775.1). Lineage (GTDB taxonomy): Bacteria > Acidobacteriota > Terriglobia > Terriglobales > Acidobacteriaceae > CAVVDY01. Next base: position 27,184 of record CAWFIB010000027.1, read on the forward strand.
TAGCAGTTGGCAGACAAATAGAAAAGGCTGCGACCTTGGTTATGCTCTAGCCGCCAGCTCCTGCGAGGGAGCCCTCGGCGTGGATGCATGTACCGTCGCAGCCCTTGATGCGATCACCGCTTTCGCAGTTCCAAACCTCGGCGGACATCTCGCAACGCCGTCGATTTTTTCAGGTCTGGTGGTTCCGCGAGTCGCCTCGCTCACCGAACGCTCAGTCTAATTCAGGTGGGCAACGGATTATTGAAGCCCACTCTTTTCGACCATCGACTGTGGACTTGCCACATTGGTTATGCTCTAGCCACCAACTCCTGCGAGAGAGTTGCCGGCATGGACGCATGTACCGTCGCAGCCCTTGACGCAATCACTGCTTTCGCAGTTCCAAACCTCGGCGGACATCTCGCAACGCCGTCGATTTTTTCGGGTCTGGCGGTTCCGCGAGTCGCCTCGCTCACCGATCGCTCAACCTACTTCAAGCCGCCCCGTTTGGGGCCGCTCTTTTCTGCCGTCGACGAGAGTCATCCTACTGGAGGACGTCGAAATGTCAACGCCCAAGGTGTGTGCATACGCGATATTCTTGCGGCTGGTGAGCGGTTCGCAGCAAGCGATAGCAGGGATGGAAGTTCGCGGACAGCGCGGCAAAATTTTCTACTGCAATTCACATCTTTTTCACAGAACTGAGATATTCCTGAAGGCGCAATTCGGCGAACCAACATCGCGTCTTGACGAAATCCGCCGCTTGAACGAAGGTAGAAGGGACAAATGCCTGCACTGACCGCCTACGTTGACGGTGGGTCCCACGGAAATCCGGGGCCGTCGGGGATTGGAGTCCTCATCCACGGCGTGCCGGGCGAGACGGTTCGCATTGCCAAGTGGATTGGCCACCAGGACAACAATGTGGCCGAGTACGTCGCCCTGCTGGAGGCCCTGCAACATGCCATTGAGGCGAAGGCCCAGGCGCTGCACGTCTTCTCCGATTCGGAGATCGTCGTCAAGCAGATGAACGGCGAGTATGCCTGCCGCAGCCCGCGGCTGTACTCGCTCAACTGGACCTGCCGCAAGCTGGCCCGCTCGCTGGAGTTCTCCATCGCACACATCAGTCGAGAAGAGAACCGGGAAGCGAACGATCTCGCCCGGGACGCGGTGCGTGCGCGCCAGGCCGCCGTAGGGTAAGCGTCCGGCGTATTGTCACGTATATAATCGGAGTACGACGCGCCCGTAGCTCAGCTGGATAGAGCGGTTGCCTCCGGAGCAACAGGTCGGGAGTTCGAATCTCTCCGGGCGCGCCAGAGCCACCTCCCTTCGTTCCTCTTTCAGATCCTTCGACTCGGACGCTAGGCGACCTGGCTCAGGACTTCGCCTGCGGACTCGGACGCCCGCAAAAAGGGCTCAAATGTCAACATATCGCCGCTCTAGGGTAGTGTCCTATTAGGGAGTTGCTGGTTATTCCGGTATGGGCTTCGTCTCTGGCAAACCGGCGGCAACGTTGCGTTCAAACTCCTCCAACAGCGCTAGATGATCCTCTGATCGCAACGGCGCTTCCGAAAAATACTTATTCTCAGAGAACGGGACGATAGTACGACGCTGAATAGTGAAGGGTGCGATCGGGAAATTTATTTGGCTTCGGTCGAAATCGAGATCAAGGCGAGTGGGTTTGTAATTGAGGTTCGCGTCAGTAGCCCGCTGTGCCACTTTTTCTGATACCCGCCTCGCCAACGTGGTTATTGCTGCCTCTGGGCCTAACAGCGGAACGTCACTGTAGAACGTGAAGTTGCTTAGATACCCCCAACGCTTAATCATGTCAGGTCGATACGTCAATCCAAGCTGCTTGGCCCAGGCAAGCGCCTCCGCTAATATTCCTTCGGATATTGCTGTAGAAACACGGGTGTCCAGTAAAATGCCGTTGTTATAGACCGTGAGCTTCTCCACGTTAACTCCATCCCAAACGCCAGCCAAAAACTCGACTCCCTTTTGCTCGTCGAAATCTTGGATGGTTTGCGGATACTTTTGAAACCGACACTTCTCCACAAGTTTGGCTACAAGATCCGGGAAAAATACGGTTCCTTGTGGGTTTAGGTCGAATGTTTCAACAAACGCGAGCACTCGTGCCAGTGTAACGGCTGATTGCTTCATTCAATCCCTCCGGTAACATTGGGTCGCGAAACTGCGTAGGTGGGATTCTAGGTGGCCTGAATTCTTCGATTCTTTCTGTGGCAACCCCAGAACCTCGCAATGCAGTGGCAGCGGAAATGTTGTCGATCTCGCCTTGTGCGACTTCCGGTTGAATAAAATCTGCGTCATTCTCAATTGGAGTGGGACTAAAGCTATCTTGCGAAAACCCGTTCTCCCAAGTGAGCATGTCACTGAAGGGCACGAATTCTATTCTTAGGCCGACTCGCAATGCTGCCGCCAAACGAATAAGCGTCTCAATGTTGAAGCTGACTTCACCGGGCCGCTCCATCGCTGAAATGCGGGACTGCTTCATATCGGCCTCATGTCCGAGCTCTTCCTGCTTCATCTCGCGTTGAAGTCGTAGTCCTTTGATTTGCGATGGGATCAGTACATTTATTTTCGACCTAATATAGGACTCACGGGATGAGCGATTTTTTATTAACTTAGAGATCAATTCTGACCGGTCTCTCATGTGTTCTCCCTGTCCCTTCTTTAAGTGCCGCTGCTCTTTTTGTGGCCGTTTCTATTGCATCGTGCGGTTCATAAACTTTGCCCTTGTGATAACAACCAGCCAGCAATATAACGACCTTCCTTCCTGAAAAAACTCCAAAGATTCGATACTGGCGACCTTCTGCAAAAAATCCAATCTCCCAAATCTTCTGTTTCTTGGCCGCACCGCTCAGATATTTTCGCCAAGTTGTCCAATTGAGATGATCGTCCGTCTTGGCCATGTTTTTTAGTGCGGAGTCAATAACTCCCCGTACTTCTTCCGTTTGCTGCTCGTACCAAGACTCGACTGGATTATTACCGTTGGGGTAGACAAAATCTTCGAAGCTCCAAGTTGCAATCTTGGGCTGAGGAAATTGTATCACTTTTTTATTATGTGTCAACGTTTTCTCTTGACACGGCTATATCACTTTTTTTTGATATATGACGATCAAACGAAAGGCCAGCACATTCAAGCATTTGCGAGAACACACTGGCCTGTTTCTTTGTGGGGCTATCCACGGGGGCGCGAGTCTCGCCTTGACATGCTGGCTCGCGGTCGGTTCAATCCCGACTGGCTCCACCCGCTTACTAAACGCCCAACCCGTAGCTGGTAACTGCGAGTCGGGCTTTGCATCTGGGTTGTGGCCAAAGGCAGGGTTCACACCCGCTGTCATTTTGACCCGCTTTCCAGGAGAAAGCAAGGCCGAAATGACATGTCATAATTGCCAAATCGAATGCAAGCGCTTCGGCAAGAACAAAGCAGGTCATCAACGTTTCCGCTGTTGCCAATGCTCTCGTACATTCACAGAATCAGCTCCACGCCCTCTCGGACACATGCGCCTGCCGTTAGATCGCGCCCTGCTCTGCCTGCAACTGCTAACTAGAGGGAAACACGGTGCGGAGTACTGAGCGCATCGTGGGTGTGCATCGTGACACGATTCTCGCACTGTTGGAAGTGGCAGGACTGAGAGCCGAGAAACTCCTGCGAGATCGTATCCGCGATGTACAGGTGAGAGATGTGGAATGCGACGAAATCTGGGGCTGGGTCGGGATGAAGGAGAAGAACAAAACTATCGACACTGACCTGCTCGGTGACGCCTATTGCTTCGTGGGAATGGAGCGCAACACAAAGCTCATCCTCGCTTGGCATCTTGGACGGCGCACTGCCAGCGACACGCGCCTGTTTATGGAGATGCTCCGCGAGGCCACCGCTGGGCGATTCCAATTGACGACAGACGGCTTTGGCCCCTATCCGAACGCTGTAGGGCGGAGCTTCGGAATCGACGTGGATTACGCTCAGATGCAGAAAGTCTATGCGGCTGCTCGGGACGGCGAACAGCGTTACTCGCCAGCAGAGGTCGTCGATGTCCAGGTCGTTCCCAAGATTGGAATGCCGGATTTCGAGCGGAAATAGGACACTACCCGCTCTAGAGGCTGTTATGAAATTCGTGCCGTCCGCCGAAGCGGACTCGGGATTTCCCACTTACGTCCTCCCACCGATGAATCGGTGGGCTTAGATATGCCGTCCCTGCGGGACGGGCGTGTGGTTTGTTGCACCGTCGTTGCTCAACCGCGAGTTTCGCAGTAGCCGCTCTACCCTCGGCTTGCGAGGCTGTTACGAACCTGTGCCGTCCGGCAAAGCGGACTCGGGGTGAAGTATCTGCCCGGTCTAATCTGTAAAGTATGTGCCCGGTTTGTACCAGGCCGGCGGGCACTGGCTTGGTGGCAGGTTGAGATAGAGGCCAGAGCATGGCCAAGTAGTCCTGGCGCGGTTTTTCCGTTGACTCTGAACTTCCAAGTGGTACACAATCCTGCGAGCATTTCTCCCAGGAAGAAGCAAGGCGATTCCCGTATTCCGAAATCCCGCCATGAAAACAGCTTGTAGGCCATTTCCTACACGGCCTTATGAATCGTTGTGGATATAGACCCTGGGTGGCCCGAGACATGCGTTTGCCTGATTATCTCGCGCTGGTTCACAGTCGGGAGGTTCCGGATGATGAAGCGATGGGCGGTTGCGGCTGCAATCGCATTGTGGGTGCCGCTCACGGCAATGGGGCAGTTGACGCCCGATGAGAAGCGTGCGCTGGAGGTGAAGCCTGCGGTGGCGCTGGTGGTGGTGCAGTACCAGGCGAAATGGACCTACGGTGACATCTCGCTCAAATTGCCGCATGGCGAATTAGGTACCGGGTTCTTTTTTCATCCGGACGGGTATCTGATCACCAATGGCCACGTAGTGCAGCATGCCAACCTGAAGGACCTGCAGGCGGTAGAGTCGTTGCAGGCCGAGCTGCGCGCCGACGCCATCAAGAGCGTGAAATACGTCGCTTCGGAAGCCGAAAAGCAGGGTCACAGTCTCAGCAACCAACAGATCCTGGACCTGCTGCAACGCGGGAAGATCGAACTGGTGCAAGGTCCGACGCTGAGCGTCACCTTGTCGAACGGCAAGGTGCTGAACGCAGATATCCTGCAATATAGCGCGCCAATCACGGAAGACGGCAAAGATGTCGCCGTCTTGAAGGTTCCGGGCTCGAACTACCCGACCGTCCCGCTAGGAAATTCGGACCAAGTCCGATTGCAGGACACCGTGATGGTGATGGGCTATCCGGGTGTGGCATCGAGCTTCGGCGACAATCCGATTATCAGCGCAGAATCCAATTTTGAAGCTTCGGCCACCAACGGACACATATCAGCCATAAAGACCGGCACCATCGGCGTTCCTCTCCTCCAGTCGGACGTTGCCATCACTCACGGCAACAGCGGCGGGCCGGCCTTCAATGATCGCGGTGAGGTTATCGGCATCGCCACCGCGGGTGCGGAGCAACAGGGATTCAACTTCCTGGTACCGATCAATACAGCGATGGAATTCGTGCGACAAACCGGAGTTGCCCCTGCGCGCGGCACCTTCGACCAGCACTGGGACGCCGGGCTTGACCTTTACGACGCCGGCGAATATCGCAAGGCCATCGGGGAATTCGACACCGCCTTGCAGTTCATGCCTGACTTGCCGGATGCAAAAAAATACCGCGCCTCAGCCGTGATTGCGGAAGATCAGCTCGGCTTTATGGACAGAACGCTCGAGACCACGGGAAAAACGCCGCTCTATGTCGCGGCTGGCGTTTTAGTGCTGGGCGCGATTGTTCTGGTGTTGCGCCGTAAGCAGCCAGTGGCGCAGCCTGTGATGGCGGCGGCCGGTGGCGGCAGTGCGCGACCGTCGGTCCAGCCACCCGGCCCGTCTGTGCCGTCAAGCAACGATGCCCGGCTCCCGCGCACCGTGTTGGAGAAAAACTACGGCAACATACAGTTCACATCGGGAGCGCTCTCCGGGCGGAGTTTTAAAGTTGACAAGCAGGGCTTGTGGATCGGCCGCGATCCCAAGTGCGCCGTGGTGCTGTCCGACGAAACCATTTCCAGCGAACATGCCTGGATCGTTCCGGTGGACGGCACGGTCATGCTGATCGACAAAGGATCGAGCAACGGCACTTATGTGAATTCGACCGACTCGCCTCGGGTCAGCAAAATCGGGTTGAAGAACGGAGACCGGATTTTCCTGGGCAAGAAGGGGCCGGTTGCAACGTATTTCGCAAGTTAATTCGAATTGCAAGGCAGACCCGCAGCGGAGGACCGATGTCGAAGTTCTGTGCTAACGGACATCAACTGGAAGATTCCTGGGAGGTATGTCCGTATTGTCAGAAGACTGGGTATGCGGTAGCCCCGGTGCCGACTGCGAAGACGCGCATGGAGGGGGCCGCGGCCGCCCATGTCTCCTCGGAGGCCGCCACCACGGTTGCAGGACTAAAGACAATCATGATTGCCGAAAAGCGCAAGCCTCCGGTGGTTGGCTGGCTGGTGGCCATGAATGGCGACCAGAAGGGTGAGGACTTCCGCATTCGCGAAGGCCAGAACGTTCTGGGCAGCAGTGCGGACGCCGACATAATGTTGAAGGACGGTGCGGCTTCCGCCCGTCATGCCAGTATTCGCTACAAAGACGGCCAGTTCTTCCTGACCGATTTGGACTCGACCAACGGCACCCATCTCAACGATGGTGAGCAGCCGATTGCGCGGGAGGCGCTGAAAGACAACGATGTTATTCGGATCGGCGATCTCGAGCTTAAGTTCAAGTGTCTTTGATGGCACACGACGGCCGATTTTGAAGTGGAGGGGAGCCCCATGATTGGCGAGCAAGTAGCAAATTTCCGGATCATCGAAAAGCTCGGCGAGGGCGGGATGGGCGTCGTCTATAAGGCCATGGACGTGGAACTGGAGCGCCCGGTCGCGATCAAGATGCTGACCCCGGAGCTGTCGCACAATCCGGAAATCGTGGAGCGCTTCCGCACCGAAGCTCGCGCCCAGGCAAACCTGAACCACGTCAACCTGGCCACGCTGTATGCCTTCCTGGTGCATGAAGGAAACGCTTTCATCGCGATGGAGTATGTGGAGGGAGAGAACTTTGAGCAGCTCATCCGCCGGCGGGGCCCTTTGCCGGTCGAGGATGCTGTGCCCTGGTTCAAGCAGGCGCTGCTAGGCGTGGGCGCCGCCCATCGGATGGGAATCGTGCATCGCGATATCAAGCCCACCAACCTGATGCTCAACCGCCAGGGCATCGTCAAAGTCATGGACTTCGGCATCGCCAAGGTGGTTGGGGTGCGCGGTGCAACCCGAACCGGAATGCAGTTGGGTACTCCCGCCTACATGTCTCCGGAACAAATTCAGGGCCGTCAAATCGATGTACGCACCGACATCTACGCCCTGGGCATCACCCTGTATCAGATGCTGAGCGGTCATGTTCCCTTCGAAGAAGGCAGCGACTTCGAGATCATGCGCCATCAGGTCAGCACACCGCCGCCGCCGATGGTTAACCTGCATCCGTACGCGCCGGTGCAGTACCAGAACGTGGTAACGAAAGCGATCGAGAAGGACCCCGGAGCCCGTTATCGAAGTGTGGAAGAATTCGGAGCTGCGCTGGAGCGTCCGGAAAGTGTGATGACCGGGGGCGCAGCCGCAACTCTGGGTGTTCCCAACCGAACTGTGCTGGAAACGACTACCGGGCAGACCTATGCAACGGCAGCGGTGGCACCACAAAGTCAGCCCGCAACGGCTGCTCCCATGATGGCGGCTGCGGTTTCGGCTACGCCTGTTCCAGGGGGCAGCGGCAGATGGAATTCCCGCTACATGATGGCGGGGCTGATCGTTGTGGTCGCGGCAGTGCTGCTGGGGGTTGTGCTGTTTGCCCGCAGGCCGGCACCGGCGCCGATCTCGGCTGTGGGGGGCAGCGCCAATGCGCCGCTGGCGCAACCGCAAGTTGAGATGACGGGAAGCTCGCTGAACCCGCCGGGGGCAGGAAACGGCGCAACCGGTCCCGGAGGGCAGGCCAGCGAGCACACCGAGGCGACCGTTCAGCCACCTGCGAACAAAAGCAGGACGAAGACGGTAGCTTCCAATCGGACCGATCCTAATAGTGGAACTGCCGACCAGCCTCCTCCGCCTCCGCCGGCGCCTGCCGTCGATCCGAAAGTGATGCAAGAGCTGGAGACGGAGAACGACCAACTGGACAGCCGGGCAGCCGCAGTCGAAAGCAGCGTCGACGCGCTTGAGCGGCAGCTGCAACAGAGTGGCCTGGGCCTGCGCGGCGATATGGTCGCAGCCCGCAACTCGATGCGGGTTGACCTGCAAAAAGCTAAGCAGGCCCTCGACAACACCGACCCGGAGAGCGCTCGCCACTACTTAGGCTTGGCGAACAAGGATATCGCGAAGCTGGAGGCCTTCCTGGGGCGGTGATAGAGGACGGCCCCACTGATCCGACGTCGCTTAGAATTTCACCTGTGGGGTCAGATACCGCAAAGTGGCTGCACGTGAACGATCCTCGTTTCGACCGGGCGGTGGCGCCGAACCTGTTTGACGTCGTGCTCGACCCGGAACTCGCCTTCACGCTCATCCTCGCCAACCTGATGTCGCCGCGGTTGTGGGACCTGCGCGAGCGGGTGCGGCAGTCACCCGAGAATACCGCCCAGAAGATCCAGGAGCTACTGGATCACCACTTCGAACATGTCAGTGCGGCACGGATCGCCGAAATGAACGGCTTTTTCGACCTCGACGTGCTGGAGACGCGCGATGGCAAGGACGCCGTCGAGTATGCGCGGGACACGATCCTGAAGACGATCGAGTGGCGGGTCAAGCGCGGGACGATGAAGAAGGACGATTTCGCGCTCGAGTTGTTCGGCCAGCGGAAATTCCCGGCCTATACCTACGGCACAATCGACGAGGCTTGGGCGTGTCGGCGGCTGTTGCAAGGGCGTAAGCACAAGCCGCTCGGACTGACCTGCTGTCTGGACGAAGCGGCAATCTTCGCGGCCCTGGTACTCACGCTGGAGGAGCGGGCGGTCGACAACCTCGGATTGCTGGGAGCGCCGACCCACTATTCGGCATTCACCTGCCGTGCGGATGGGTTGTGGTGGTTCTATTCGAAGCATGAGCTGTTCTCACCAGCAACATGGTCAAAGCTGGTCGCGGAACATTATGGCGGTGATGGACAGCTGGCGTTCGATGACCGGCTTCCAGACTTCGACCGGATCATCACGGCGTTCGGCAACTACGAGCTGACAACGGGTGAGAGCTCGATGCCGGCGCCGCGTCTGGAGGAGATGGTCACGCAGAGTGATGAGTTCTTCGGGTTTCGCCCGGCACAGCTCAGAGGTGCTTTGCAGCGCCCGACGCGACCCGTAGCCGGATTGGATATCGCGGAGATCGTCGCGGACGCCGCATCAGCTTCGGGCGCGGAAGGGGCGCGGACGAGAGTGCGTCAGGGCGCTGTGGAGGAAGGAAATATAGCGGCATTGCGTGCGCTGTACACCTACCGCACGCTCGATGTGCCCGACCTGTCTCCCTATTTGCAGGCGGCCCGCTACAGCAGCCAGATTGGCACTCTTCTGCCACGCGTTGAGACGGTCGACGACGGGATGCGAGCGGTGGCGGCGATTGCGGGAAGCGAGTCGATCTTTGAAGATCCGAACCGGATTGCCATGCCGGACGAGACCGCACGCTTCGCCACCGGCACTAGCCGCGACAAGGCACTGCTGCTGCATGTACTTCTGGAAGGCGCTTTGGCCGCCGATGATCCAGCGCGAAGCAGCTTGGAGACGCTCTTCACCGAGATCGACAGCTATGTGCGGAGCGCGCGGTTTTGTATCAGCGTTTCTCGGATGACTTATGTGCCCGAGGCCGAGGGCGACATTCGCTACCGTATTGCCGAGACGCGTCGAGATGGCGAAGCCTGATCTTCGGAGCGACGGGTCGAGCGTTGGAATCTCTCTGCAGGTGCTAATGAATTGCGGCTATTTCTGGAGTGGTATCCAGGGGCATGGTCATTTGCAGCAGTTTACCGCTGGGACCTCGGGAGACACAATGCGCGTTTTGCAACCTCCATAAGCCTGTCGCTAGCTTCCTCAATTGCAGAATACCAACGCGATATCGTGCGCCTCAATTCACTTCTGCCGGAACGGAATCACGCGGTCCGGATTTTGGCCTTCCTCGATCTGTGCTGGCTCGTGACCCGTTTCAACCCGCCGCAGCAAGCCCGGCGACACGTTCCAGCGCTGGCCGTCATCGGTGATTACGGTGACAGACTTCTTGTTATAGCGGGTCAGGATTCCGAAAACACGCACCCTATTCTCAAGTTCAAATGTAATGCGATCGCCGATGCGGAACTGCAGCATGGCCTTATGGGCGTACGCCTGACTAATGAATCTGAGGCGCTGCACGATACGCTGATTCAGGTCTATGAGTTCGGATTCGGTCAGATGATCTATGTCGATTCGATTCATGCGGGCTCGAGGCGCATTATACGTCCAGGACGGAAGGAGCGAAAGCAGCGCCACCTGGGTGCAACACAAGAGTCCTGGGACCGTCTCTCAGGAGGCGCCAGATCCAGCCTTAGCCTTGATTCGAGCAGCGCCAATCATCCTGATTTTCGATCGGTCCGAGCTTCAGTTCCGTTTCGTGGTGGTTGCGACTGCGCGTGACTTGCCGCTGTCCTCTGGGGGAAACGAAAGGTCCTCGTCTCCGTCGTCGGGGGAGAACAGGAAGTCTTCGATCTCATCGATCCTCTGGTCGGCGTCGTGGTATCCGATCTCGATGAGATTGGTGGTGTATTTGGGAGTGAACAGCAGGTAGCTCATGAGGTCGGCACAGGAAGCAGCGTCCCGTCCCAGGCTGTTGACGAAGTATTGGATGAGGTAAGGCAACTCCCGCTGGTGGTGTTCGGCAAGTTCGGTCAAATTGACAGACGGCGTAATCAGCAGCGGGGTCAAGGGGCGGACCCGTTCGCATCCTTCGAGGCCTGCCTGTTTGACCTGACCGCCACTGAGCAGCCGATTCAGCCGTTCCAGGTGCTCGATATCGGTGGCCAGGTGGTCGAGGAACATGACGTTGAAAAGCACTCCCAGGACCTGCGCCAATGAAGGTTCCTGGCTGCCCACTTCTTCCTGGTGCTCAAGGCCGTGTCCGCGTACACCGATGGCAAGGATCTTTCTGGCGCCGAGCCTGATTACCGGACTTAGAGGCTGTTGCAGGCGGATGCAGCCGTCGCCAAAGAATGCCGTCCCGCGCGGGATCTTCAGCCTGATGGGTTGAAAGACCAGGGGGATGGCCGCCGAGGCGCAAATGTGCTCGACCGTGATTCTGGTGGCGAGGGTGACGCGGCGGCTGCGGTTCCACATGGGGTGGCCCTTGGCGCCCTGAATAAAGAGGTAGCTTTTGCCCGAGGTGTAGTTGGTAGCGGAGACGGCAAGGGCGTAGAGGTGTCCGCGGCGGACATTGTCCTGGATTCGAGCGCAGTCGAGATGCTGGTTGAGAAAGCGCCGCAGAGGGCTGGCATCCAGTAAGGAGTGGGCATTACCTCCGCCCAGCACGGCCCCGAAAGAGAGATCCAGGATCCAAGTGATGGAATTCCGCGCCTGGGAGAGAATGTCACAGCGGAAAATGTCGTCCGGGCGGAGGCGGGACCACAGCTGTGCCAGAACGCGAGTCGCCAGAGGGAAGTCGTCGCAGCCCATGGCCAGGCCCGCCCCGTTGATGGCCCCGGCAGAGGAGCCTCCGATGATGGGAAAGGGATTGCCGGAGCTTTGAATCTGTTTTAGCTCACCGACGCGCTTCAGAACACCCGCTTGATAGGCGCCCCGCGCGCCGCCGCCTGTCATCATCAAGCCAACCGCTCTTGCCATTTCGCTCCTGGACCGCCTAGCGCACGCAAATCGTGCCATCCAGCGCACCAAAGTGGGTCACTCATCGACAAGCAAACTCACCCTTGGCGGCGCGCCACAGACGAACCCAAGGGGAGGGAGGAGGCCTGCGTGCCAAGTCCATAGTGTCCGCAGAGCGCACTTCCTGTCAGTGAGTTAGGTCACCTGGTGTGGGGACACTCCGGGGGAGGTTTGCGAAAGCCCAAAGGGATGGCCCAGGGTACACCATCTTTGTGGACGTATTCGCTGAGGCCTGCAGCCCGTTCCACTATAGCTTACGCTTGCGAGCCAACAGGCTTCCAACAAACGCGACACCACTGACCATCAGAGCGACACTGGTCGGCTCGGGAATAGGTGCAAGATCCGGGCGAAATGCGGAGTTTCCGCCCTGGGACGAAGACTTCTGAGTGGGCTGCGAGGCGGCGGGTTGGGCCGTGTTCGCCGGAGCAGCCAGGGACGGAGTCGTAGTGCTCGGAAGCAGCTGGCTTCCGAGATAGTTGAATTCGACAACGGGATACTCGCTGTTGAGGGCCGCCGTGCCGAGGGCATTGTCCGGTGTTTGAGAGGTACTGGTAAAGCTAGGGAGTAAGGCTCCGCTTGCCTGCCATGCGTCCTGCGGCAAGCTGTCGCCGCTATTGAGAGTAGCGGCGTGGATAGCGGGTGCCGCCAGGACGAGCGTAAGCAGGACCGTAACGAGCCGGCCAGCCGTTCTTTCCAAGCAGCTCATGAGCTTCCCCCCGGGATTATCAAGCCACCCGCAAGCCGTGCAACCGGCCGCGAATCGCAAAAGCGTACAAGGGATCAGTCCTTCGCTTCAGGCTGGTTTCGGTGGCCGCACATTGCCACCGCGCTTGCTACAAGCCGGGATGAAGGGAAGGACCACTCCTTGTGTGCCTGAGAAGAGTAACTCCGATAACTGCTTCATTGCAAGTGAAATACGTTTCAAACTTCGGGAGTTTGTTAGGGAATACGAGAGGCGATGAGTTCATCCTGGGGCGGGGGGTGTAAGGCACAGATCCATAAGGGCTGCAGGGTGACTTATGGATATTCTTTCGTGTTTGCCGAAAAAATGTTTTCAGTGAAAGTCATGCGAGCGCACCTCGGCGTCGGTGATGTCGACGCTCTCTGGTTCGTAGGCTTCGCGAAGCGGCCGAATGCGGTCAACCTTTACGGAGACCACGCCCTCCTGGTTTTGCAGAACACCCTCCAGTAACAAGAACTTTTCCGAGAGAATCAGGACGCGGTTGCGGTCGAGCAGGTCAGGAGTAATGATCGCATTGCTGATTCCAGTCTCGTCTTCGAGACTGAGGAAGACGAAGCCCTTGGCCGTCCCGGGCCGCTGACGCGCGATGACGCATCCCGCGGTGCGCACGCGGCGGCCATGGGGGACTTGCGTGAGATCGTGTGCCGAGAGAATGTGCGCGCGTGTGAGATCGGCCCGGCGATAGGCCAGCGGATGCGGGCCGACGGTAATCCCAGTGCCATGAAAGTCGGCGACGAGCCGCTCTTCGGCCGTCATCGGCATAAGCGGCGAGGGAGTATCGCCCTGGGGAATGCCGTCGAGCAATGGTCCGGCAAAACGGGCAGCCCGCTCGACCTGCCATAAGGCGTCGCGGCGGTGAAGCCGGGTCTTCCTGTGGGGCGGACCGAGTTGGGCAAGAACATCCAGATTAGCCGCACCGCCAATGGAGTTCAGCGCACCGATGGAAGCCAGCAGCACTAGTTCATTGCGGCGCAACTCGGGGACACGATAGGCCAGGTCGGCGATGGACGCAAACGGCTGCAGATTACGCTCGCGCACGATGGCCAGCGCCGACTCCTCGCGCAGTCCACGGGCATAACGCAATCCCATGCGCAGGGCGAGGATGTTCTGAAGGGGCTTCGATGTCGCTTCAGGGACGGCACCAAAATCTGGTCCCTCGACGACTGAAGTCGTCTCGGGATGACAATTCAAAAAGGAAGCGCTTTCGGCACGCCTAAAGGCGTCCCCCTTCAAAATCGGCTCTGAAATACTCCGCGTCCTCGGTGTCTCCGGGGTGAAGCTTTTCGAAAAAACGGAACGAGAGTGCGGCTGCTCTTCCAGAGAGCAAGCCCACTCGGACACGGTGACGTCGATAGGCTTCACTTTCAGCCCGTGGCGCTGCGCGTCTTTCACGAGGGTTGCCGGAGAATAGAACCCCATGGGCTGATTGTTCAGCAGCGCAGCAGTGAACGCTGCCAGGTAATGACACTTGAGCCAGGCACTGGCATAGGCGATGAGCGCGAAGCTGGCGGCGTGCGACTCGGGAAAGCCATACAGCGCAAAGGAGGTAATCGACTGCAGTATCTCTTCCTGCGCTGCGCCAGTAATGCGGTTGCGATCCATGCCGGCGCGCAGCTTTACCTCGATGTCGCGCATGCGCTTCTCGCTGCGTTTGAAGCCGAAGGCCCGGCGCAGTTCTTCGGCCTCGCCACCGGTGAATCCGGCAGCGATCATGGCAATGCGTAATAGTTGCTCCTGAAACAACGGGACGCCCAGCGTCCGCTCCAGCACCGGCTCCAGCGACGGATGCGGGTAAACGACTTTCTGCCGGCCCTGGCGGCGCAGCAGGTAGGGGTTCACCATTTGTCCCACAATGGGTCCGGGCCGAATAATTGCCACCTCTACCACAATGTCGTAGAAGCGAGTAGGATGCAGCCGCGGCAGGCACGACATCTGTGCCCGGCTTTCGATCTGGAACATGCCCACAGTGTCCGCCTTTTGTAAGGCGTCATACACTGTGGGATCATCGGCAGGCAGCTTGGCCAAATTGACATCTTCTTTATAGTGGTCGCGAATGAGCGTGATGGAGTCTTCCAGCACTGCCATCATGCCCAGTCCCAGCAGATCGACCTTGACGATGCCGAGATCGGCACAGTCTTCCTTGTCCCACTGCACGACCACGCGTCCCGGCATGGTGGCCGGCTCCAGGGGGACGACAGAGTCGAGCTGTCCCTGGCAGATGACCATGCCGCCGGAGTGCTGGCCGAGATGACGCGGCATGTCCTGAATCGTCATGCATAGCTCAAAGAACTTGCGAATGCGGGGATGACGCAGATCGAATCCGGCATCGCGAAACTGGCGTTCCAGCGTGTCGCCGGGGTCTTTGTACTCCCATGAGCTGACGAGGCCGGACAGGCGGCCCAGGGTTTCTTCGTCGAAGCCCAGTGACTTGCCCACTTCGCGCGCTGCCGAGCGCCCGCGATAGGTAATCACGTTGGCCGTCATGGCGGCGCCCAGCTTGCCATAGCGCTCGTAGACGTACTGGATCGCCTTCTCGCGCTGGTCGCCGCTGGGCAGGTCGAGATCGATGTCGGGCCACTCGCCGCGCTCCTCGGAGAGAAAGCGCTCGAAGAGCAACTCCATGCCGACGGGGTCAACCGCCGTGATGCCGAGCGAATAACAGACGGCGCTGTTGGCCGCTGAGCCGCGTCCCTGCACCAGGATGTTTTGCCGGCGACAGTACTGCACGATGTCCCAGACGATGAGGAAATAGCCGGCCAGCTTGAGCTTCTCGATCAGCGCCAGCTCGCGCTCGATCTGGCGGCGGGCGCGTTGCCAGAGCTCGTGCTGTCCGGGGCGCAGATAGCGGTCGCGTGCGCCTTCGTAGGTGCGCTCGCGCAGGAAGGAGTCCATGGTTTTGCCGTCGGCGACGGGATAGCGTGGGAACTCGTAGCCCAGATTTTCCAGGGTGAATTCCAGACGGGACGATAGCTCGACGGTATTGGCGGTGGCTTCGGGCAAATCGGCGAACAGGCGCAGCATATCCCGCGGGCCTTTGATGTAGCGCTCGCTGTTGCATGCGAGCAGCCGTCCTGCGGTGTCGAGCTTGCAATGATTGCGGATGCAGGTGAAGACATCGAGAATCTGGCGCTCGTCGGGCTTGGCGTATTGCGCGCCTTGGGTTGCCAGCAGCGGCAGGCCGAAGCTGTGCGCGAGTGAAATCGCTGCCTGGTTGCGCGCCTCCTGCTCGCGGCTGTAGTGCCGCTGCAATTCGACGTAGACGTTTTTGCTGCCATAGATGGCGATGAGCTGCTCGAGCGTGCGCCGCGCTTCTGCCATATCGCCGGGTGTGAGCGCGTGCGCGAGTGGACCTTCATCGCCTCCGGTGATGCAGATGAGGCCATCGGCGAACTCGGCAAGATCATCCAGCGAAGCCAGGGCCTGGGATTGCAGAATCAGATCGTCCGTTGGCTTGATGCGCCTGGAAAGCGGCGTCGGATACTTAGGCGCCCGCAGCTTGGTACGGGTGATGAGACGGCAAAGATTCTGGTATCCGGTGCGGGAGGCGCAGAGCAGGGAAACACGGGGGAGTGAGATCCCACTCATTCCAACTGAAGGAATGAGTGGGGCACCCGTAGATATCGACGGGAGCAGGGAAGTGATCTCGGCCCCGATGTGCGCCTTGAGGTTGAGCTTTTTCGCTGCGAAGTAAAAACGAGGCGCGCCATAGACGCCGTCGCGATCGAGCAGCGCCATTGCCGGCATCTGGTGTGCGGCGCAGACCTCGGCGAATTCCTCGGGTACAGAGGCGCCTTCGAGGAAGCTGAAGGCCGAACGCGTGTGAAGCTCAATATACATCAGTCATAACTCGCGTGGGCAAACCATTGCCCACTGGCGCCATCGCGATAGATGCGATACAGGCCGATACTGCTGTCCTGCTGGTTTTGCAGGGCGATGTCCCACTCTTCGCGGTCCCAGGGGCCTGTTGCCGCACTTCCGTTTTCCGGATTAGCATGCTCGGCCCACCACTCCCCCGAACTGTGCCATGGTCCAGCAGACCACACCACCTTTCCCTGTAGCTGCATCTGATCCGACGATGTCAGACTATGAATCGCCATGGGACGGCCATCGGCGGTGCGCACCTTAAGCTGCCGGGCAGGGCGAAAGATGCGCAGCGAGTAGGAAGAGCCCGCAGCATCCGACATTGTAGGAGCTACATCCAGCAACTCGTCGGAAGCCGCAAACCGTTTCATGACAAAAGCATCCGGACGATGGGTATTCATCAGGCCGGCAATACCGGCACGATGCTCGCCAACGATGGAGATGATGCGCGCCAGAGTGATTTCCAGTTTTTCCGCCTCCGGGGTGAGCGGCAGGAACAAGCCACGCTGAGCGGTGCGAGGCGGGGCCGGCTGTGCGGCAATCCATAGCTTCAGGACTGGGGCCCCGGGCGGATGCGCCGCCAGGTCCAGTTGCAGTAGCTTGAGAAAGACCCTGGGATCGCACATGGCAACCGGCAACCGCAGGCAACGTTCAAAACAAGCTGCTCCTACGTTGTCGGAGTCGCCACGCGAAAGTTCCTGCGCAGTTATAGCCTCTTCATCGCCGACCCGACGTTGCAGACGCAGTCGGATATGCAGCTCATGTGCTGCCAGGGCCCGCGATTCCAGACGGGCGCAAAGCTGCTCCAGCAGACGGTTCAGAAGGAAGGACAGCGGCTCAAGGGTTTCGATCGGCGATTCCAGATCCAGAGCTTCTTCAAAGCGCGGCTCAGGCTCACACAATGTCAGAGTGCGCAGCTCGACCCCACGCGCGAGACGTTGCAGATGGGTTCCGGCTTCTCCCAGGCGCGAGGCCAGCGCATGCTCGGGCAGTAGCGCAAGGGTACGAAAATCGCGCACCCCCCAGCGCTCCAGGGTGTCGAGCATTTGGCCGCGAAGTTGTTCGCGATCGCGTGCGGCTGAGGAAGGGCTCTTCCTGGTGCGCGGCATGTCGAAGGAATCCAGCAGCACGTTCAACGGCAGTACTCCCAGCCGGCGGGCTTCTTCGCCGGCAGGAATGACGGTTGTGCCGGTGAATCCACAGGCAGCATGCATGGCCGAGTCAGGATTTGCGGCGATCGCAACATTGCCTTCCAATCCTGCAGCGTTAACGCGCACAGCCAACTCGCGCGCCATGGCTGCGGCGGAACCATGCAGCCGCCCCAGTCCCGAAAGATCGAGCAGCACGCGATCGTTGGCCGTGTCCTCTACGCGCGGCGAGAAGCCGAACGCCATATCCAGCAGCGCGGCGTGGGCAGACCTTTCCTGCCCGGCGGAGCGCTGACGAAAAACAGCCTGAGTAAAGATCGCCGCCTGCAATTTCGTCATGCCCACTTCCATCCCCATGCGCCGCGCACGTTCATTCAGCGCGATCACGCGCAGCAGCGGGGGCTTGCCCTCGAGCACAGCTACGGCGCGCTCCCGCAGCAACGGTTCGGAGCGAACGATGGCTTCTACGGGAAAGTCGGGGATGTAGAGACAGGCAAACATGATGGATCTCGCTAGCGGATGGCGTACCTGGCGGACAAGTCAAAGGCAGAGTGCGATGGCTGCACCGGTTTGCGCGTCCAAGAGCGCACGACTTCAGCCTGCAATTGCATTCCGTGCAGCAAGGCTGCGTGGCTGACCGGATTGGTTGCAGGAAGGGCCGCCGCGGAGCCGGTAATCACTCGCCATCCCGCAGTTTGCGCGGGCTTTTCAAGCACAACGTTGCGGCCGCAGATGGACCGTTGTTGCAGTTGCAGCACCAGCGAAGCGCAGGTTTTGGCACAGGACTCCTGCTCGATCAGCAGTAGCACGGTGGCGGTCTGCTCGACGGCACGGCGAAAGCGGAACCACGAGGTGAGCGGCACACGGCGTGCGCTTTCGGCAGGAATGTCGCCCAGATCGAGCACCACCATGCCGAAGCCGCCGCTTTGCAGCAGCAGGTCGGTGACTTTCAGGACCTGATCGAGCCGGCGAAAGATCTTGCGCTGGGGACGAGCGTTGCGCGCGAAATCGCGAGAGGGAAGTAGCCCGCGCTCGCTACAGCGAATCCACAGCAGCCGATCCAGAGCGACACCGGTTGCTTGCGCCGATGCAGGATCGAAGCTGTCGCCAGCATCCACCAGGGCGCAGGCTTCCTGGCGGCGGGTTGCGGTCGCCAGAGCTGACATCATCACGCCAGTGCGCCCGGAAGAAGCCGGTCCCACGATCTCACTCAGTGCGCCACGCGGCAGGCCGCCAGTGAGAGTATCGAGTTCCTCGATGCCGGTCGTAACCGTGAGCGGGGCCAGACGTTCGCGCAGCAATAGCGTGGACGAGAGCCGCTCGCCAAGCGACGATTCGATGCGGGCGCGAACTGTGGCAGCCGGTGACATTAGTTGTCAACTCTTGGGTGTCAGGTATCAGGTATCAAATAGGTGTCAGATAGGAACTATCGCCTGAAAGCAATTGCGCTGATGTCAGCACCTGGGCTCGATACCTGAAGTGAAAACGATGCTGACCGGTACGCTTGCTAACCAACAACATCTGAAACCTGAGACCCAAAGAACGGCGAGGGGTGGGCAATCACCCGCATGATTTCGCTTTTTATTCGCCTACAGTGGGATTCTGCTACGTGGAGCCAAGGTTGTCAACAGGCACCTGTAAGGGGCATGAATACAGGGGAATTTTGCCTTTTGGTGGGATGGGACATGCCGCAAAGTGGGTGAAAGCTGGACCGCCGTCCGTTTTGCTATAATGCGAAAAGCTCACCGCAAGGGGCGCTATCGTCTAGGGGTTAGGACGGAAGATTCTCAATCTTCAAACCCGGGTTCGATTCCCGGTAGCGCTACCAGCACTTATCGCTTAAAGCCCGCTAAATCAGCGATCGGGCGCCACCCCGTCGGAGCCGGCCAGAGGACCGAACCCCCACCTTTCTCGCATCCATCGAAAACTGGACGATTATCGCAGACGGCTTTTCTTTTCCAAAAGCAGCCGTGCCACATTGCACGGTAAGGGCATTTCATTCGTCAGGCAAGGCATTTACCTGATAGGCAGTTTCAGCGCTGCGACCCTACCATTTGGCTGTAGCGAATGCGATGGAAGCTCACGCAGGAGGATCCATCCGGATTAGAGGCTTCGGCATTCGCTCAGCCGAAGCCTTTGGCTGATACCCCAGAGCACTCGGAGGCAAAATGCTACAGGAAGTCAGGCCCAGGAGGAAATTCATTGATATTGCGGTCGAAAGTGAAGGCCGCATAGTAATTCAATCGACCTGTACTGCCTGCGGATCATCTGCGCTTGTTTCTGTGCTCGACGGCACGCTGCAGAAGTGGATAGATGGACATAGGTGCGAGGAATCCCATCAAGACAGATTCAGGACACGGCCACTTGAATTGAAAGGACGTGGGAAATACAGACGGACCGTTTCAGGAGAGCCATGACGACTACAAGCTGTTAACACAAAAGCAGGCAATCGATTGCCGGCGCAGTAGCCGCTGCTGTGGATACCTGGATCTTCTGGTAACCCTTGGCATCGGCGGCGTTGCAAGCTTTGCCCAGTCTGAGCGCCCAGCGAGGATTCAAGCCGCACAACTATGGAATCTATGGCGCAGTGCAATGAAGGATGGCAACTCCCCGAAACAGTAAGCATCCCACGATTAGTTGAATGTGAAATTGAAGGCCGAACACCGTGGCGCATCCATCGGCTGCTGGCTAGCAGTTGATGGGAACCAAGGCCAGCGGACCAGAAAGTGGATGGCTTGATATGCATTTGCGTGGCCTCCTGGTGGAATTGCTTCCCCTAGTCCTGTGTTGTCTTTCATCCGATGCTCAAATACAACCGTTTGCGGCGTTCCCGGGCAGACTGCATGGGCCAGCCTGCAGCTTGATCGGCAGGGTTGCAAGCGCCGACGGCTCGCCTGTGGCTGGAATTCGTATTGAAATACGTGATGCGAACTCGGCGCTGATAGTGGACACAACATCAACGGGAACGGACGGCAGCTTTGAGGTGGACAACCTTAGCGAAGGCAATTATGAAGTGCTGGCCCAAGCAGGAGCTTCCAGAGTACGCGCGTATGTCGCAGTTCAGTTCGGGCTTTCGTCGATTGATTTACGGTTACCGGCCAACGGAGCCCCATCGCGGGGTTCAACGGTGTCGGTTGCAGCCATGATGGTGCCGACGAAAGCGCGCAACGCTTACAACAAGGCGCGGCAGCAATTTGCCTCTGGCAAATCGGAGCAGGGCCAAAGATTCCTGGAGCGCGCGCTGCAGCTTTATCCTCATTTCTCCGAAGCGCTCACACTGCGCGGCATGGTCGAAACAAGGGACCATCGCTTCGAGGCCGCACAGCATGATCTGGAACAGGCGATTCAGGAGGATGGGAGCTATGGACCCGCTTACACATTATTGGGAGCGGTTTACAACAGTGAGGGTCTATTTGACGAAGCGTTGCAGACGCTCGGTCACGGAGCAGAGGTGTCTCCCGGGATCTGGCAAACATATGTCGAATTGGCGAGAGCATCCATCGGCAAAGGACAGTACCAGGAAGGATTACAGTTTGCAGCAGAAGCAGAACGGTTGAATGGCGAGGGCTTTGCTCCCCTCCATCTACTGAAGGCCTATGCAATGATTCCGTTAAAGCTCTACCACGACGCCAAGCGCGAATTGCAGGCGTACCTCACACAAGATCCGAATGGGCCTGACGCAGAGCAAGCGCAACTTCTACTGGTACGCTTGCAAGCTGCGGACGCGACTCCTCTATCCGCAACTCGGTGATGCCGGGGCGGAAAGTGCGCTACTGGCTGCACGGCCGGCTTACGGAAAGATGACGGTAAGCACGCGCGAATTCCAATGTGTCCAATGGATGCGAGTTCCTGTGCCGCTCGGCATCTGAAGCCAGGACGGGCATCCATGCTCGTCGAGGCAACGAGGCTGCCTGGAAAGACTGCAACACCGGCGAGACGCATCTCCTTATCAAGAATGAGGTCCGCCGGCGCACCATCGGGGCCAAAATCAGCGGCAACCGGGGCAACTCCCATTCCTAATTTCGCTATCTTGCTGAGCAGTGTGAGATGTCACGGATACCGTTCGCCGGGTCGTCTCGAATTTGCAACGCAAATTGAAGGGAGTTTCCGGCGGTGCCCACAGGCAAACCTAAAGTGCTGATGCTCGCGCTGGTGGTGGCGATGCCGGTGCTCATTACACACTGCCAACAGGGTAAGCCTGGCGAGGCTCGAAACACAGGAAGGCCCGCCAAGCTCGCACCTGCCACTCCCATCGATGCCGAGAAGGCCGAACTGGGCGGCAAGACCTGGGATCCGGAGTGGGACGGCTTCATCGAGAAAGAGATTCCGCCAGAGATGCTAGGGGGGCAGGTACCTCACGATGTGAGACACTTCTGCCCGAACTTCTACGCCATGAGTGAGACTGATAGGCGCACGTTCTGGGCATACTTCTTCCAGGCGCTGGCAGCAGCCGAGGCGGGATTAAAGCCGAATGTCATTGCCCGCCATGCTAATCTCGGACCTCCAGAGCGCAATACAGGCGGTCGCATCTCCCGCTACACTCAAGGCTTGCTGCAGCTCACCTACGCCGACCATAAGCGCTACGGCTGCGACTTCGACTGGCAGGCTGACCGTAAGCTTTCGCGAGGTGAGCGATCGATTCTCCAGCCCAGGAAAAATCTGGCTTGCGGAATCAAGATCTTAGAGAACCAGATTATTGATCAGCATAAGCCGCTGCTGACCCGCTCCAGCTACTGGTCGACATTGCGGCCCGGCACGCTGAGTTATCGCGTGTTTGCCAAGCAGATGACAAACCCTCCCGCGGCATGTGGCCGACACGCGAAGTCGACAGTGACGCCGGCGACGACCACAGCAGTTGTAAAAGCCAAAGCTGACCAGTCCAAAGGTCCGGAATAGCTTAGAGAATTCCGGGCGCCCGCCATGGCTGTGGGCCCCAGGCAGATCCAAAAAAATCCGATAAAAGGAGCTGTTTTTTTGCAGACCGGGCGATCTGCGCTCAAACCGTGCGATCTGCGCTCAGGGGAGCGCGATAGCTTGCGAGAATTGCAGAGCCGAACGATGCCATCATCACATCTTGGATGAGAACTGTCCTACCACCTAAGGTCTTTACCTTACGACTATTTCGCCATTTCTATTCGCCGATGACATGGGATACGATCTTCCGTTCCAGCAAGAATCCTATAACCCCGAAGGAGAGAATCTTGAAGTGTATTCTCGCGTCTGCGGCAGTTTGTCTTGCGCTGTCGCTGGCTGCATCAGCCACGGTAAATGTGACCGTCACAGCTCCACTAGACGGCGCACAACTGTCATCCCCGTTTTCACTGGACGCGTACGCAATAAGTCCGAATGCCATCACTGGCTGGGTCATCTATTTAGACGGCAAGATCGTTTACAGGGCCGGTCAGAGGCAATCCATTAACGCGAGTATCCCTGCACCGACGGGCAATCATGAACTGGTAACCCGCGCCTGGGATAGCACGGGCGGTTATGGCAGCGTATATGAGCACATCACCATAACAAGCGGCAACAACGGCCTGCCGGTTCCCCCGCCATGGGCAACAATATTTAGCCACATTGAAGACAGTAACCCTTGGGGATCCTGCCACGATCCAGGTTGTGCGGGTGGCAGTGGCTCGGGCACCTACTGGATGGGCCAACACCAGAGTGCACCATCACGCGACGGCTCCAGCGCGGAATATTTCAACTCTGGCGTCTGGGCGAACGCTCTGTGGTGGCACAAATTCGGAGCCCATAACAACGTAAGAAACTTCCTGTTCGACTTTTATATATACCTAGATGATAGCTCAAAAGTCAGCACCCAGGCGCTGGAATTCGAGGCCTTCCAGTTTGTCGGTGGCTACAACTACATGATTGGTACGCAATGCAATTACGGGTCCGGAGTGTGGGATACCTGGGACGAGGGTTCCGGGCATTGGTACCACACTTCGATTCCGTGCCCGAAGTTTAGTACCAACACCTGGCATCACATTCAGATGTATCAGACGACCAACGTCAACTCACACAAATACACCTATGTCACGCTGGTGGTTGATGGGAAGGTGTACCCAGTCGGGATCACATGGAATGCCAAGTATCTGGGGTGGGGTGACAACCTGGGCGCTCAATGGCAACTCGACGTGAATGGCACGGGCCAGGGATATCACGAATGGATGGACCAGGCCACACTCACGGTCTGGTAAATTTCCCGGGAAACAAATGGAATGCCAAAGGGGCTCCGCGGTCGGAGCCCCGCACTTTTTTCGTGGGGATGAGGATTCAGGGTCATCTTGTTACCGAAAGCGGTTTGCCTCAACCGATGGTGCCCCAATGTTTTTCCAGCAAGCACGTCCGCACCCGAAATCCAACACTCCCGCGAAGTCTCACATCCAATCGTGCTGGACAAGATGCCCACTCTGATCTCTCATAGTCGCATGCGTTTGCTCATGTTTCCAATGGTCATTATGGTTTTGTTCCAGCCATCCGCTTGCCACCATGCCAGCGTTCGTTCTTCGCTCGCCGCCAACGGCGTGGCCGCTCATTCGAACGAACCGGAAATACTGGCGGTGTATCTCCCATGGTTTGGCCAGGCGGGTCACATTAACGTTGGCTACTCGTCGCAGGACCGGGTGGTTATTGGGAGACAGATCGATGAAGCCAAGCGGCTGGGCATATCGGCTTTCGTGGTGAACTGGTACGGCGCGCAACATGACTTCGAAAACAGGGCTTACGACCTCATGCAGCGGGTGGCGGCGGAGAAGAGTTTCAAGGTAGCGCTAATGTATGACGAGAATGACAGCGACCCAATCAGCGCCACCAATCTGGTACTTGCTGATCTGCAATATGCCTACGATCACTATATTGGCCCTCACGCGCCAGACGCGCGGGCTGCCTACATGCGTTACCAAGGGCGCCCCGTGATCTTCATATTCCCAAAAAGTGGGCATACAGATTGGAACCGCGTACATCAAGTCGTCAATACCTGGGAAGATCCTCCTCTGCTCATCTTTAAGGACATCTCCAAGGACCAGTCAACTGCGTTTGATGGATTCTATCCATGGGTCAATCCGGGTAAGGCAGGCTGGCAAGCTAATGGAAGCAATTGGGGACAGCAATATCTGGAAGACTTTTACAAGACGATGGCTTCCGAATATCCGAGCAAGATTGCCATCGGAGCCGCCTGGCCAGGCTTCGATGATTCCAAAGCAAGTTGGAGCCAAGACCGCAAAATGGATTCACAGTGTGGGCGAACGTTCAGCGACACACTTGGCATCTTCCGCCAATATGATGGTAAGCACCCGATGCCTTACCTCATGATTGAGACCTGGAACGACTACGAGGAAGGAACAGCGATCGAGAAAGGGCTGCCCGCTTGCAAGTAACCCATCGCGACTGCTGACAGTAGCCGCGCTGGCGCACTCGCCATTTTCAATTTTAGGAGCGAAACACCGGTTTGGCGCAACAAAGCAAAGGCGCCGGCTAATTTAGTGGGGCGGGACGCTGTTCGGCTGCGGCTGTCCGGATCCACCGGGCAGGGGCGGCTGCTGATCGTCAGGAAGCGGCATCATTAGCCCGCCAGCCGGATTCGGTGTGGAGGACGTACTTGGGGGTTGTTGTGGTTGAGCCGGCGGCTGTTCGCTATCCGGCAGCGGCGGCAAGTCTTCATTTGCTGCTGGATTCATACTGTTGTTCGTGGGACGCGGCGGAGTCGCGGGCTCGATAACCGGCTTGTTGTCGCGATAGTGGAGAACGACTGGACCGCCCTCGGTACGCAGCGCGGCAGTGGCATCTTCGGTTGCTTTGACAACGGCCTTATCATTCGCGCCGGCCACCACGGCCATTTTCATTCCCTCCATCTTGGTGCGCGTCGCATAAGCAACCTTCATGTTCGACCGTCGAGCTTCACTTGCCTTACCGTAGTAATAGTCTGCCGTTTCACGGTCGCCATCGAGTTCGGCCAGGTAGCCCATGTTGTTCAAGGCGAAGGCATTCTTCGGATCGAGCCGGTAGGCCTGCTGAAAATCCTGCCGCGCCTGCTTGTAATCATTGCGGTTGATGGCGGCAACACCTTGAGTGTTCAAGCGGGCGACTTGCGAACCGATATCCTCCTGGTGATTCATCAGATCTCTCATCTTGTCGGCATTCGCGGCAGCAATGTTTCTAATGCTCTTGCCGCGCCATGAGGGTTCTGTCGTCACCAGAACGGAGGCGTCAGAGTGCTGGTTGGCAGCCAGTACGTAGTATCGATAAGCCTCGTCTAATTCACCTTCTTTCTCTTTCGTAAAGCCAAGGTTGTTGAGCGTGAAAGGGTTGTCGGGATCAAGTTTAAGTGCCTTTTGCAGGGTGAGATCCGCCTCCCGTGCCCTACCTTTCTGCAGCAGTCCGATGGCCTGTACATTGAGGCGATTGATCTGCATATTGACACTGGCCGCGTTGCCGGCAATTTCATCCACTGGCTTTCCCAGGGCTTCATGATTGGTTGACTTGTAGACCACGGCATCGGATCTTTGTGCCTGAGCGAGAGCGTAATAGCGCTGTGCGCGATCAATCTGTCCCCGTAGTTCGGCGACATAGCCCAGATTGTTCAGGGTGAAGGGATCGTCAGGATCGAGAAGATACGCCTTGTAAAACAGGGCGCTGGCTTCCTTGTAGTCGTGCTTCTCCAGCTCTTTGACACCCTTCTGGTTCAGCCGTTGCACGGGAGTAGGCTTGGTGTGTTTGGGAAAGCTGATGCGGATATCGCCGGCATGAGCAGGAGCGGAGAGCGCCGCCATCAAAAGTAGCGCCAGGGCCATCTGTGCTTTTGCCGACAGGCGACAATGCTTGATCCTGAAGTAAGCAGACATTTTTGTGCCACACCCAAACTACTAAAAGTTCGATGGGAGCGCGGCCTGGCGGGTTGGCAGGCACATAAAGAAAACTTTCCGCAGTGCGGCAAACCCTTGCGTGCAGACGGCATCGAAGCTGGCCGAGGGTATTTATTACTCACCGAATGAGTGTCCAGATTGACAACGCAGAATTCATGAAACTATCGGCTCTGAGTACGGCGCTTGGGGGTCTGCTGATGGCCTTCTTATGGGTGACAGGCGCACCCGCTCAACAGGCGAACAATTCTGCACACCAAAACGCCGACCAGACCCAGGCCTCCGGGCTTGAGAACCAGCCCACGGGCTCGCCGTCGGCTGTTGGGGTAACGCCATCAGCGCCGTCGGCCGCCAAAGCCGGTGAAACAACTCCCCCGATAACGTCGAATGCTGGGTCTCAGCCGGCCACCGCCGCAGCGGACAATAATCCTTTCGACCCCTTGCTGGAACCTCCTGCATTGCCGAAGGGCAAGCCCACCCTGATCGGAGGCCTTGCGATACATGTGGACCAGGTTCGTAACCGGTTGACTGTTAAGCCATTCGGCGGCGGAGCGAAAGTCAAACTGTTCGTTGATGAGCGTTCCCATATCTACCGCGACGGGACGGAGACCACTGTCCTGGGCATCCACAAAGGTGACCGAGTGTATGTCGATACCATGCTGGATGGCAGCCACGTTTTCGCTAAAAATGTGCGAGTGGTGACCCAAACGCAGACAGCGCAGATGCGCGGTCAGGTCATGGAATTTAATCCGGAAGAAGGGCTCCTAACCATTCGGGACCAGTTGTCGGTGAAGCCTGTAAACTTCGCGATCAATCCAGAGACCAAATACAGGTCAGAAAACGGCTCCACAATGGTTGCAGGCGACCTGCAGCCAGGCTCGCTCGCAACGGTGCACTTCACGAGCAGCGGGCATGACCACAAGCCCGTCGCGCGAGAAGTATCGGTTTTGGCCAAGCCCGGCGACAGCTATGTTTTCTCGGGAATTGTGCTCAGCCTCGACATGAGCACCAATTCATTGGCTCTGCGCAACCAGAGCGATCAGGAGACCTATGAACTTCGCTTCAACAGCTCGTCCCTCCCTGATCCTCACGCCTTGAAAGTTGGCTCGGAAATTACCGCGCAAGCTGTTTTTAACGGCAAGGAGTATAGAGCCAGCAGTATTGAAGTCGAGAACATAAACCAGGAACAAGATGCGCAGTAGGCGCGATAGAGGCGGGCAAAGCCATGATAAAGCAGAGTAAGGACAGGACTCTTAGACTTAAGCGGCGAAGTTACGGGATGGCATCGATGAGGCGCGTATTAGACAGCAGAGTGAGGCATTGGGCGGGACGTGCGGCTGAATTCGAGCATTCGGCATCTTAATGCGCCCATTACCGTCTTCAACCTCGATGCGGCAAAGATAAGGAAACAATCGTGGCCACGTGCCTTGGAGAGAAGTTCAAGTATGTCGCAGTTACGTGTTGGCGCGTCTGTGTTTTGTCTGCTGTTCCTCATGGCTGTCAGCGGTTGCGGTGGAGGTGGAGGATCCACTGACTCCAACAGCACAGGAAATCCTACGATCAGCAACTTCGCCGCCAGTCCCAGCATAGCCAGTCCGGGTCAAGCGGTGAATTTTTCCTGGGCTACGGACAATGCCACCGGGTTTACGGTTTCGCCTGCCATTAGCCAGTCCGATCAAATTCTACCCCTGAATGCCTCCTCCTATCCGTATGACACCACTGGCACGAAGCAAACCACAACGTTTACCGCTGTCGCCACGCGAGGCTCGGTGCAGTCCGCGCCGAGTATGCTGGTGTTGAGCATGGTTCCGGTGACCCTGACCGCGTCGTCCATGACGATTTCAACCGGTGGCACAACAATTCTAAGTTACGGTGGTCCAAATAATGGTAGCTCGTGGTCGCTACTCAAAATTGGTGATAACGCCCCTATACCCCTTCCATCTCCATCCTGCAGCGGTAATAGCTGTGTCGGAAGCTACACTACGGGCCCCCTTAGTAAGACCACCGTATTTCAAGTGGCGGCCACTGGGCCTGCGGGCGGACAGGCACTCTCGCCTCAGGTAACGATCACTGTCGTAAGTGCGCCACCTGCCGTGACTAGCTTTGCAGTGAGCCCGACGATCGCGGGTCCCGGCCAATTTGTGAATTTCTCCTGGTCAACGAAAAACGCCACGGCATTTAATGTCACCCCTGTCATTAATCAGGATGAGCAGACTCTTCCGATAAATTCCAGTGCCTATTCGTATAACACCAACGGATTGATGAAAACGACGAAGTTCGTGGCGGTCGCCAGTTCAGGATCCGCGCAGTCACCGCCAGTGTCCCTCACGCTGACTATGGTCCCGGTAGGTTTGAGCGCCTCGGCTACCAACATCGAAGCCGGCCAAACCGTGACCCTGACCTACAGCGGACCAAATAATGGCAGTTCCTGGTCATTGGTGACAATTGGCAATAACAATCCAATGCCGCTCCCGACTCCACCCTGCAGCGGTGATAGCTGCACTGGAAGCTACACCACCGGTCCGCTCAGCAGCAACACAACTTTCGAGGTTGCCGTCACAGGACCGGCAGGCGGACAAGCGTACTCCCCACAGGTGACTATTACGGTAGGGAACCCGACGACCTTGACCTTTACGGCCGACCCGACGATAGTGCCCCCAGGGGGAGCAGTAACGTTGTCGTGGCAAACGCAGAATGCCTCGGCAGTCAGCATAGACCACGGTGTCGGGAATGTGACGCCAGTGAATATGGGAGCCTACTGTTGTGTTCACCCGGAGCAAACTACTACCTACACGGCCACAGCTACGTCTATCTATAAAAATGCACCTCCGGTGGAAGCAACAGCCACAGTAACGGTTAATTCCGGGGGGCTGTCAAACATCAACCACATCATCTTCATGCTGCAGGAAAACCGCTCCTTCGACAATTACTTTGGCCTATTGGCGGAATACCGGGTCAATCACGATCCGCCAATCCAGGGGGCGCAACTGAGCGACGTGAACGACCTGCATACACTGCCACCAGGCTATCAAATCAAGAATCCTGCCAAGCAGTCATTCGGACCCTTCCATGCCCGAACGGAATGTATTGAGAACCTTTCTCCCGCCTGGAACGAAACCCATTACGATATGGACCTTGTCGGTAACGACTGGCTGCATCTGACTGATAAGTCGCAGTATTTGATGGATCGCTACCTGGATACGACGCTTCCCAGCAAATATGATCCCACGGATACGAGGCCGCTGGGTTACTACGATCAGACCGACTTGCCGTTCTACTATGAACTTGCAACACAATTTACCACCAGCGATACCTGGTACTCTCCGGTCGCGGCCAACACTGTACCGAATCGCATGTATTTGTTTGCGGCAACCTCATATGGACACGGGTACCCGCCCATGGATCCTGAGGACCCTGCATGGCAGCGGCCGACGATCTTCCGGGCACTTACAGATGCCGGCATCACCTGGCGATACTATTACCAGGACAACAGCGTGTTTTTGGCGAATTGGGCGGACTGGAACGACCCGCAAATCCAGGGGAACGTACGGAATATTCAGGAATACTATGACACTCTGGCCAGTCCCAGTGCGGACAAGGACCTGCCTCAGGTCGTATTCATCGAGCGAGCAGGCGCAACCGGGCTAGACGAGCACCCGGAAAACAATGTGCAGACCGGAGCAGCAGACGTCCAGAATATTATTACGGCTTTGTTCAATAGCAAGGCGTGGCCGGACTCCGCTTTCATCCTCACCTATGACGAAGGTGGAGGATTGTTCGATCACGTTGGGCCTATCCTCGTAACGCCCCCGGATGACCAACTGCCTAACGATCTTATGGGCCACGGAACATACACCCCCGGATACTTCAATGTGACAGGATTCCGCGTGCCCGTAATCGTTGTATCGCCATGGTCAAAGCCGCACACCGTGGTGCACATGCAGACCGACTACACATCTATTCTAAGGTTGATCGAAGAACGCTTTAATGTGCCGGCGCTAACCCAGCGTGACGCTACGACTGGAGACATGGCGGACCCAGTAAACGGCTTTTTCGACTTTAGCGCTCCCAACCTGCTCACGGTGCCGCCGCTGCCTACCCAGCCGGTGAATGGAACCTGCAATGAGCAGCTGGAAGGACATCCATAGTTCAGAACAAAAGCGCCCGTAGTGGATCAGTTTGAATATGGATGCGTGCCCATTTCGACTCGCTACACTCGCTCAGGGCAGGGCCTTTGGCGCACCGACGCGAATCGGCAGGCCCAGATCCCTCGCTCGCAGAGGAAGCTGGTTCGGAATGACAATCAAAGTAGCCCACTACCGAAGGGCTGTTTCCGTTGCGCTGGGCTGTATCGGGAACCCTTAGGCAGGGTCCGTCTCGTGCACTTGCGATGCAGCGGGCTGCTTCTCCATGCGCAGCAAAAGGGCCAAGGCCTTTTCCACCTCAAACGTGGCTTGGGGCAGGGGCAGAGGCGATATGATCGTCATTCTTCCCAGCACATGCGCGAGATTCAGGTAGGCCCGACGCGATATATGCAGAAAATCCAATGGATATTCCGGCTTGCGCGCCCGCGCCAGTTCTGGATCGGCATCCAGCAAGTAGGCGATGTCAGGACAAGGAGCTAAATACCGTATGATGCGCACCCAGGCTTTGGTTACAGAAGGCGGCAGATTCGCAAGCTCATCATAGATGTAGCGGTCCATGATCAGGACATCCGCCTGCGAGCGACGGGCATTCGCAATTACCATGGCTAGGCTCAAGGCATCAAGCAGATAGAGGCCGCAGCGCGCCACATTCAGATACCACTTACGAACGTTCTTGTCGCGGCGATGCACTGGGTGTCCGGCAGAGCCAACACCGTGTTCGCTCCCATAGACCTTGTGCACAAAGGCTTCGCGGAAGCGGCTTAATACGACCACATTGTCCCAGAAAGCAAGGACCATCACCGTCAGGCCGCGCTCCCGAAGGTAAAGCCGCAAGTTCTCGATTTGGGTGCTCTTTCCAGAACCATCCAATCCTGAGAACGTAATCAGTAGCTGCCTGCGGATAGATACCGGCATGTGTGGCAAGACTCTCCAAGTTCAGATGCAACAAGCCGACCAAACGGCAAGTTGTAGTTCCCGTTCCAAAGCAATCTGCTGGATAGGGAAGTGCTTTAACTGGTGGATCCATCAGCAGGCTGGCTCAGTCTCACGCTGCCAGGATCCACTTCTCAAATCAGCTTCCTACTACGGCTTGGACGGGGTGCCTTTTGACAGTGCGTAGACGACTCCCGCGGCAACACCAGCGGCAGCAATGAGGCCCACTTTCAGCAGAAGGGAGCGTCGCTGACCCTGTTTGGCCGGGGCAATGGCCTCTCCCGCAGGACGTGAGGCTGCGCCGCCGACCGTCTGTACGCCTTCTGCAGTTGCCGCGCCTACCGGTTCCTGAATGCCAGCGTCCGGCAAGGATTGCGGAGCGGGCTCGCTGGGAAGCGCCTGCGAGGAGGCTGGCGGAGCTGATGAAGCCGGATTTTGCCCGCTTTCATCCTGGGTTGGAACCGGCGCCAGGGGTCCCTTAGCGGGATCGACGGTGGTACCCTGCACTTGCTTCTGCTGGTACTGGCTATTCTGCTGTTGCGGCGCTTCCTGCTGAGCGGTGCAGTACTCAGGAAACCCACAAAGAACAAATCCCAGGACCGGCATGGTGATGGTAGCCAGCAGGCGTTGATGACTTTTCATTTTGCGTTCTCCCCATCCAAAGACAGACTAAAGTTGCATTACTTGGAGTCGGATATGATGTTCGCTTCCAAAAGGCTTAAGCCTGGCCGCTCGTGACAATCCGGTTCTGTAGCCAGCCTGACCAGCCTTTCCACGTCCGCGTCGGGATCGTAGAACAGGTTGCGTACACGATGGCAACAATATCGCCAAAGATTAGACAGGCTTGTCTCATACCAGCACGATGTCGACATTTGTGTGGATAGACCACAAAAAACCCTAAAGCGCGTCTGCAACACCGTGGAAGAAGCCAACAATGCCGCGGTCAGGCGATGATTGCCCTCCAGCACGGTAATCGGCTTATTGTCGTCGATCCCGATCAATAGGACCGCAGTATTATCTTCATGGTTTCGCAAGTGATAACTGAGGGCCTGAATCTTCGCAATGAAGTTGCGGCTCCTCCTGGGAAACGACTTCGTCTTGATCTGCCACACGATGTCTTTCAGGAGGCGGTCGCGGTTTGCCAACCGGCGCCATTGGCCACGGGGAAAGACTTGAATGCGATCCACGTCCTGGGGCTCAATCTCGACTTCCCACCACTGCGTATCTGGCGGTAGTTCTCTCCACAGGTGGCCTCTACGGCGAAACAACAGAGCTCGGCGCAGTGCATTTCCTACTTCATCGGTAGCCGGCGCACCCAGCACAAACTGCTCGAACCGTTCGCGGTCCTGGTGGAATTCCTCCTGATAGAACTCATTTTTCAGGAACTCAGCGATGACCTCGGCCTCAGTAACTTCACGTAGTCTCTTCATGGAGCCTCCGGCCGGCGGTCGCCCACAACTTGAGAAATGGAAAGGCTACCGCGATCAACAACAAAACCCTGAGAATCTGCTGGACCACAATCACCTCCAACAGCGACGAATGAAACCATGTGATGCCAACAATGAGCAGTGCGCTCACCAGCAACTGCAGCCAACCTGTATTGGCGATGCGGCGTGACATCTCGTAAGTGATTAGCACCACCGCAATGGCATACACACCGGCCGCAGCAGCGTTCATGCTCAACAGCAGATTCAGTGCCTTCAGGTTGGAGTGGAATTGGGACCCGAAAAGCAATTGAAAAATGAAGGCTGGAAAGGTGGCAAGAATGGCGATGAAAACAACCGACATTCCAGTGACGAGCAGCAAGGGCACGACTAGTAACGAAGGGGAAGCGTCCTGGCTGTCGCTCTCGGCAGAAACTGGAAACATCGCGCTTACTACGGACCAAGCCCCGAAGTACAAGAGGCGGCCCACCAGGGCAATTGCGGCATACAGTCCGGCCTCCTCGGGGCGAAAGAAATGCTTGACCATCAGAATATCGATATTGCTTATGATGACCTGGCCGACAAAGAAAACAACGGCTTGCCTAGTTTCCCCAAAAGGAGCGGAAATCCCCCGGGCTGCAGAGCCACGGAGCTCGTGGGCACTGTCAGGCAAGCAGAAGGCAAAAATAATGGAACCAGAAATTGCGGAAACCGCACCGAGCACGCCGAAGCCGAGGGCGATCAGAACCAAGGCACCGCCAAACTTGGTGATAGCTTCAGCAGCCATGTTCCAGCTTAGCGCCCGGAAACGGCAGGTACCTTGCAGACCACCGCGTTTAACCCCCAGGGGAACATAAATGCTCAATCCAATGGATAACAAGACAATGAGCCAGGAACTCGAGAGCCGGAGATAGCCTGTAACGAATGAGTTGGCAAGGAGCATACAGGAGGCGAGTGCTATCCCAATCATCCACGCTCGCTTCATGAGATGCTGAAAAACAGCCGCTTTACTTTCCGCAGTGGTAGCTTTTGCCACCAGCTTGGTGCAAAGTAATTGAAACGACAATGTGATACCGGAGATCAGCAACAAAATGGTGACAGCAGCCGCTACGTGACCGAAATCAGAAGGACCCAAGAGGCGGGCAACACTAATGTTGTAGCCAAAGTTCGCCATGCTCACGACGATGGAACCTAGCAGCAGGACGATGCTGCCACTGAGTATCTTCGCGTGTGGACGATGGATGCCGCGTATCCAAAACAGAGATCGGGGCCGGGT
The DNA here is from genome assembly GCA_963815775.1 of uncultured Acidobacteriaceae bacterium. GTDB lineage: Bacteria > Acidobacteriota > Terriglobia > Terriglobales > Acidobacteriaceae > CAVVDY01. Next base: position 61,486 of record CAWFIB010000027.1, read on the forward strand.
TTTACCGGGGGGTGGCTCCGCAAGCAGCAATTCTGGGTTCGCACTCATGCTACCATCTGGCTCCCTTGCAGATCATCCTCAATTGTGTTCTTTGCAGGGGGCTCGGATGCATCCGCGAGCGACCGGTTGTCCCCACCAAAGAGAGCCATATCCTTCATAGAATCGGGCAAGAAACAGCTGAAGCTTTTCACCGCTTCGGCGGTATTTTCATAAATCTCGAACAGACGACCGGTGCGAGTCAGGTCCAGTACGATGGCGGCTTGTGGTGAGGGCGCAGCCAGCTTCAAATCGCCGTCGTGTTCCATAACCTCGCGCATGCATTGCAACAGCACATCCACGCCACCAGTATCCATGTGCCGCACAGCAGACATGTCAAATACGAGCTGGGGGCGATCTGACCTCAGCAAAGGCCATACTTCCCTAAAGAAAGTACGAGCCTGCTTGAGACCCATTCTTTCGGGTATTCGTTTTACGACTACAGGCTTCTTACTCTCCATATGTCCTCGAAACTGGCAAGTGGGGAGCAAACTCAGATGACTCAGTGCTGCACTCCCGTGCTTCCATGATCGGATTCTCCGGTACGGCTTTCGCCGCTTCCCGAGATTCAGAAGCCTCCCGGGTATTCGCGCGACGAGCCGGCAGAGAACCACTGCGGAAGGTGTCTCTACGTTGGAAGGCGAAAAAGTCAGCCGCGATGCCAGCCAGCCGGGAAATCAAGCTCAGTGGCTTCATGCCAAGAAGTTTGCTGTCCTGTATCTTGACTTCCGTGCGTCGCGGCAGGTCGTTGAGGCGGTGAAAGCCGCTGACGGAATGCACCACCTCAAGTCCCGCCCCGAGGCAGCTAAAGGGAAGCACGGTAGAGTCTTCAATCACCGTGCCGCAATCGACTTCGGCGTGATGCTCCACCACGCTAGCTCGGGTGATCACGGCAGAGGCGCGAATCCGGGCACGTGCTCCGATAAACGCGGGCGCAACAATGCGAGCTCTGGAATGAACTTTGGCCAAGGGATGCACCCAGACCCCCGGTTTAACCTCCGTGCCCTGCGGTTGTATGGAATTCTTTTTCAAAAGGCCGTCAACCGCGAGGCGGCGCAAGTCGGATGGGTTGCGCAGCCGATTGACGTAACCGGCGACGCGGAACGGCGTTTCCTGCTTGCGAAGCAGCGTCATTCTGCTGCCAAACAGGATGGCTGCATCCGTGCGTGCGGCAGCATTCAAGACAAAGTGGTCAAGCCGCTTTTCTTCAGAATCAATTACGGCAGTGACGGAGCAGTGCTTATCAATGTGATGCTGGATCAACTGTTCATAATCGATCTCCACATAGGCGCCGATACGAATAATCAGGACCAGGTCGGCGCCGGCCTGCAGGCATTGCTCAAAAACATTTTCAGCGACCCGCCAGAGGTCCTCGCCGCTGGACTCGACCTGTTGCAGCGGCATCCGCCCGCTTGAGCGGAAGCGCGTGAAGGGCCCGTCCGCAGTTCGAAAAGTGCCAATCAAGGTTGCCCCCGAGACACCAGCATGCTGAAGCCGCAACAGCACGCGCTCGACAATGGGCAAACCGAGCACATCCAGGTAGGCCATGGCAACGCCGCCCAGCGTTTCATGCGCGTCGCTTCCCGAGATGGTTGTGCCGGATCCGGTGATCAGAACGATGGCCCTTACGTCCATGGTTGGCACCTCGCGGTCGCGGCACGAAACATCATGGAACGGAGTGGTACCCAGGCAGGGATACACCGGAAACGGGAAATATGCTTCAGAGCAGCGGTGCGTTGTTGTACGTCAAAGATGCGCAGGTACTGCCGGACAATCTGCGGCATGGTCATGCGAAGCGCCGCAGAGAAATTTTGCGCTGCCATGTCGCGGACGCGCTGTGGATCGTTCAGGAGGGAACGCAGGTGATCTGCCAAGCTGGTTGCTTTTCCCGGTTCGTAAAAGTCGACATCTAGCCCTTCGTTCTCGGCCATCTCCCGAAAATCGCTGATATCTGCCGATAGGATAGGTACGCCGAATTCGCAGGCGAGATGGGCTACGCCGCTAGCTCCGGCGGCGGATGAATAGGGCAGTACCACAATGCTGGCCCGGCGAAAAAGATCGCCGATGTCTTTTTCGGCTACATAGCCGGTGAATTCGATACGCGGTATATCTTTTGCTTGAGCAGCGACAGACTCGACGTAGCCGGGGGTTGCAGGATGATTGGAGCCCGCGACGATGAGTCGAATGTTCGGCATTTCCGATGCCACTTGCCGAAACGCTTCGATCAGTCCCTCCAGCCGCTTATAGGTTCCCCACTTTCCGAACGCCAGAATGCGGTGCTCCGGGTTTCCCCGGAGCCGGAAATCAGGAGCCTCCGGGCAGCCTCCCAGAATGCCGTGGGCGCGAAAGTGCACGCTCTGCCCGCGATACTTGTCAATGAGAGTGCGGCGATAGGCCGGCAACAGTACAGACACGGAGTTGGCCGCCAGCAACAGTCGTGTTGCAGCCCCCCCGGCACTGCGATACAGGCGACGAAATCTGATACCGGAGTCCGCCAGATCGACGCTGTCCATTAAGTGATGCAAAGTGACGTGGGTGTAATGTCCGCTGAGACGCAACAGGGCCGGCTGGGTCAAACCCAGGAAGGCCGGCACCGGGCGATGGCCGAAGGTCGAGAAAAGTAAGTTGAACCACACCACATCCGGCTTGATGCTGCGAATCGCCTTCCATAAGCGAGCGGGATTGGAGATGGAATCGAAACGCCAGTGGCGAATGACGTCAAAGTCGGCAAGCTCCTCCACTTCGCCGGGCAATTGGTCCGCCAGAATCGTGACGCTCAGCAAGGGATCGCGCAGGAGTTCTCGCGCCACATGGAAGCCATATTCATTCAGCCCTCGCCGGCTGGGCGGAAAAGCTGTCACCAAACAAATCTTCATGTACCCCCCTGACTCTAGAAAATCGACAGCCGAAAAACCGGACGAATCAGAGTGCCAGTCGTGGCCGTTCCGGTAAAAGATGGGAATTGTTCTACCTGAATCCCCACAGACAACTGCAGCGGGTACGTGATATTGAATTCTCCTTTCGCATCGTCGAACCGCCGGTGTATTGGTCTCACATAAGTAATGAACAAACTGCTATAGGTGTTGTCGTACTCGTGAAGGGTTTCTCCCCGTGTGTAAGCAAACTGGCCGTCAACACTCCAGGACTTGTTGACGAGATATTGGAGTGTTCCGGCTGGGCGCATAGCCTGGGCCGTGGCGTACAACGCGTCCTGGACCCGCCATGAGCGGATATATTCGCCCAACAGACTGACCGTCAGCTTTTGCCCGAACTTGCGACGAATGCCGGCATAGGTGGAACTGGTGAAGAATTGGCGCACCAGGGGGCTAAAGGTCAGGTTTCGCCGGGTGTATCCGGTGACGAACGCGGTCTTGCCCCATGGCCGTCCCACGGTAAAGTTGATCCCGCCACCCACATCATCGGAATTCAGTGGATACCCGGTGGCAGTGAATGGGCCGGCTTCGTGATACAGGCCTCCATTGAACGCCAGCCAATTGCCAAACGAGCTGCTGCTGAAGTAAACGAACTGGCGGAACAGGTTCTGATTCTCGTACTGTGGTGCCTTGGTATCTCTGCGAAGGGTGAACTGTATTCCCGCATTGAAAGCCAGCGAAGCGTCCCCTATATGAACAACCGGATTCAGAGCGGTGTTGAAGTTGTAATCGAATGTGTTGTGGTTGATGATGAGCGCCTCCTGAGGCAGTGACTCCTGGCCCACGGCATTGCGAACCTGGAAAAAGCCACTGAGCACCGGAACGTTTTTGTCAAAGTGATACCGGTAGGCCGTGGTCCAGAGTGATTCCTGCTGTGAAAACGGAGGAGGCAGATCAGCATTGTTGGTTATGCCGAAAATCTGCTGGTTAAGCATGTAGATGGTGGAATCGTCGTAAAGACCGCCTGTGGTGAAGTTGGTCTGCACGCTGAGATGATCCGTAACCCGTAATCCCTCCTGTCGGGCCACTTGCAATCCTTCGAGTTGCGCAATTTCGCTGCCCCCTAGCTGATCGGCTTGCGAGAGCGCCAACATCGCATTCCAGGTCTGATGACGTTGCCGATATATCTCACTCTGCGCGAGCAGATAATTGAAGTTCTGATTGGCAGTAGGATCCGCTCCCAGTTCGGCCAGCGTCTGATCCGCCTCCCTGGTCTTGCCCTGTGCCAGATAAGTATTGGCCAGACCGATGGCAACGATATCCGGCGACGCGCCACCCTCCTGGGCCTTCTGGAAATAGCGAGTGGCAAGATCGAAGTCATGCATGGCGAGCAGAAGGTTTGCCGCCTCGATCAGGTTTTCGGCAGTGACCGGAGGGGCTTCGCCAATGCGGCTCTCGGCAAACGCCAGGCCGATTTGCTGCTTGGCATCGTCATATTGGCCCTTGCTCACCATGAGCCGCGCAATGGCCATCCGGGCGTCGACCCGATTCGCGTCCGGCGCAGTAAGGGCGCGTGAGAACCGATCCATGGCGCCTTTGTCGTCCCCCAAAATCAGTAAGGCATCGCCGGTGTCGAGCAGAACCTCTGATTTGTCCCCACCCAATTTGTCGGCGGCCTGCACGTAGCGCAGGGTGTCGTCACGGTTTCCCATCTGCGCATAGGCGTGGGCCATGCGGGCATAAATGGCCGGGTCGTCGGAGGACAGACGCAATGCCGCATTCAGTTCGTCAATGGACTGCTGATAACTTCGAGTGGCATAGAGCGTGTCGGCCAGCGCCAGGTGCAGCTCCAGATCATTGGGCGCGAACCGCAGGGCTGCACGATACTCCTTCTCGGCGCTGGCGAGCAGACGTTGCTGGCGGTAAGCTGAGGCGAGGGCGAGATGGGTCGCCCCGGATTCGCCCATCAACTGCTGGGCGCGGCTCGCCTGGCTGAGAGCGTCCTGCGGGCGGTGTAACTGCAAATCGCTGAAAGCCAGCCCGAGATGCGCAATGCCATCCTTGGGGGCCATCTTCAGAGCAGTTTCAAAATCCTGAGTAGCCTGCTGCGGACGGCGAGTGTCATTGAGGACATATCCCCGGTCGACATAGGCTTCCACAATCTTGTCATCGCGCTCGATGGCTTGCGAATAATCAGCCACCGCCTGGTCGAGCATTCCCTTCTGCTTATGCACGTGCCCAGCAATCAGCGGAAAGTTCGGCTCGTTGGGCAGGATGGGCGCATATTTCTCGGCGACCGCCAGAGCTTCATCGTAGCGGCCGAGGTTGTAGAGGTCGTACGCCAGATATACCGATGCATTTCGGTCTTTAGGGAGCGCCTGCAACACCTTGTAGTTCAACTCTGCCGACTGCTTGAAGTCGCCCTTGTGCAGCAGGTAGCGCGCGCGCTCGCGCATGACGCGGGGGTCGTTGGCTGCATTGCCCTGGGCGCGATTCACCCATTCGCCGGAGAGATCAATCTGCTGCGCGGCCAGGGCGGCATTGGCGGCATTGGCGATGATTGTCGGGTTTTGTGGCGCCAGCTTGAATGCCTTCTCATAATTCGCATCTGCCAGTTCGAACTCATGCGTCTGGGTATACAAATCGCCCAGCGCCAGGTAAGGAACATAATCGCCGGGGTAGGCTTTTGCCAGCCGATTGAAGTAATCCGCGGACATCTTGGGATTGTTTGCCTCGCGCGAGAGGTAACCCATAGCTTCCAGGGCATTACGGTTCGTTGGATCGTTGCCCAGCACTTCGCCATAGATCCGGCTTGACTGATCGCGGTGGCCCTCCTGCCACAGCAGATGCGCATATTGCAGCTTGATGTTGGTGTTCTCAGGATCGAGCTTGCGGGCTTCGAGCAGGTCGGCCTCCGCACCCGTAAAGTCATTGGCGGACGCCTTTAAGGCAGCCCGAACTCGCAGGAACTCAGCTTTCGTGGGGCCCTGTATGTCGAGCTTTTTCATCTCTTGCGCGGCGCCGGCAATCTGCTGCTGCGCCGCCGAACTGTTGCCGCTCTCGCGGTAGAGGTCAGCCAGATTCAACCGCAGTTGAATCGGATAGAGCGGCCCTTCCGGCGCGCCTCCAGCCGGCAGCGCCGCGAGGGCGGCGTTGTATTCGGCAATGGCATCGTCCGGGTGGTTTTCCGTCTTGGCCAGCAGGGCGCGAATCGCATGCACGCGATAGTAATCGCGATTGATAGCTGCAGCGTGGGCGAGATACGTCTTTGCCTTATCGATGTTGCCGAGTTGCAATTGGGTTTGCGACGCACTGAGCTGGTACCCGATTTCGCCGGGCTGTTCATCGGCGGCCCGAGCGTAAGCGTGCGCAGCCTGCTGCTTGTCTCCCTGTAGTTCGTAGGTGTATCCCAAATCGGCGAGTACGGAAGGCGTCATGCGGGGCGCCGCCTTGAGCGCCGCAATCGCTGCGGGATAGTCCTGTTCCTGGCGATAGTAGTTGGCGGCAGCCTGAAAAATCTCGACATTGCCCGGCGCGTGCTTTTTGGCTGCGTCCAGCATCTGTTTGGCGCGTTCCGGCTGCTTCAATTTGAGGTAGGCGACCGCCAGCATCAGTTCGGCATGCGCGTTAGGTTGCTGCGCCTCCGCCCGTTGCAGCAGATCGATTCCTTCCTGGGTATCACCGGTCCGCATGTAGAGCTCGCCCGCAATCAGCACATCGTTAGTGCGGCCGGGATGGGCGCGCAACACCTGCGACAGGAGGTGCTTGGCATCGTCGCTGCGTCCCATCCGGATGTAGGTCTGCGCCAGTCCGCTCAGGCCGTCGGGATTTCCGGGTGCGACCTGCAGGCCGTGCTGATAAGCCTCAACCGAAGCCTGGTAGCGCCCCGCCAGGCGCGAGGTGTAGCCGAGCAGAAACCAGAGCTTGTTGTCCTGGGGAGCAGCCTTCACCGCGCGTTGCGCGTAGTCCGCAGCCGCGCCGGGATTTCCGTGGCGCAGCGCATCGTCCGCAGCCCGCGCCAGCCGTCCTACTTCAATGCTGCTGCCCCAGCCAATTCCGGTTTCGTCCGGGGCCGTCACCGCCTGCCCGTCTTTCTGGTGTTTGGCCTGCGGAGGCGTGGCGGGGGCCTGGCCGTTGACCTCGAAGGTCTGCGCCTGGAGCGCAGCCGCGATGCACAGAGAACAAAGAATCAGAAGCAAGCAGATAATTTTCACGTTTGACACTTTGCTGGTGCGGGGGCCGTAAGAGCTCCGCTCAAAGCTGCATCTCAGGTGAGTGCGATGCGTTTTGCGAGGCTGAAGTTTTCTGACTGCTGAAACCAGCGCCGCCAAACTTTCTGCCTCTGCTTTTTTTGGGGGCTGCGGCAACCTTTACGGCGCGTGTGGAATCGCAGGTGAGGAATGCATCTGGCAACGGTTAAGAGCGAAGTTAGTTGCGTCCGCGAGTCGCCGGCATTTGCATCGCGCGCGATTCCCCTTTCCATGATCTTGCTGATCGCCCTGGCCGCACATGGACCACTGCTGCTGATGCAGTTGCCCAGCGGCTCCTACGATGCCAACACGCATATCTTCTTCGCCGCACATTACGCGCATAGCTGGTTCAATCCGTGGAATGCGAAATGGTTCGGCGGATTTTCGCAGACCACATATCCGCCGCTGACCCACCAGTGGATCGCGCTGTTCTCGCACATCATGGGCCTGAACATGGCTTACATGTTTGTGCAGTTGATCGCCATCCTGCTGCTGCCCATCGGCGTGTACCGTTACGCTGCGCTGTGGGTCGATAAGGTTTCCGCCAGCTACGCCGCACTGGGCTCTGTCTTCCTGGGTTCGCTGGCCACGCTGGTATATCAGTCAGGGCAATTACCCACCACAGCTGCGGCGGCCCTGCTGCTGAACGCGCTGCCTTTTTTCTATGTCTGGCTGCGGCGTGGGCGATTCACTGCGTTACTCAAGGGAGTAGCCATCGGCTGGGCCGCAGCGGCGGCGCACCATGTCACGCTGCTGTTCGGCGCAATCTTCTTCGCGATTCCGGTTTTCGTGCTGGCTCTGCTTGATCGCAATCGCGAGGAGGTGCCCGACGAGGAACCAGCATCTGCCGGAGGCGTCATTGCGCGGGCCCTGCTGTTCGCAGTGATCTCCATCGCCGGCATCGCAGTCGTGCTATGGCCCTACTGGGTCGCCCTGCTGAAGAACCCGATTAACCAAATGCCCATTCCGCACGGCTCGCGGGATAACTACATTCTAAAACCGATCAGCGGAATCAACTTCTGGATCATTCCCATGGGCGCCATGATCCTGGCTATTCCTTTTATCGTGATGCGGGGCGCAGCGGAGCTAAGGTTGCGGCCGCTGCTCATCGGCTGGTATGTGACCGCGATCCTGGGACTGGGAGGCACGACGCCAGCCGGCAAACTGCTGCTGGGCCGCGCGTACCAGGTGCTCACTTTTGAGCGCTTCACGTTTTGGGCAACCCTCATGGCCATGCCCTTTGTCGGTCTGCTGGCCTATGAATTGATCCAGCGCTTCCGCCTAAAGGCCGCAGTTGGCCTGGCCATCGCCGCCGTGCTGACCATGTCGTCGGCGGTCGCCTGGATCACGATTCGCCCCATCTCTAGCTCACCCTTCAGGGTTGACCAGGTGATTGCCTTCCTCAATCGCGACGAGCACGCCAAGTTTCGCTACCTGACGTTGGGCTTCGGCAGCCAATTCGCCAAGGTCTCTACGTATGCCAAAGCCGGCAGCGTGGACGGCGATTACAACTCCGCCCGCCTGCTGCCGGAAATGACAAAATACGGCTCCGGCCAGCTCTACAACTCGAAATACTATGGGCTGGCGGGAATGGATTCCCTGCGTGCGATGCTGCATCACGCCAATCGATATGGTCTCAAGTATGTATTCGTTCGCGACCGTTACTATGAGCCTCTGCTGGCATTCGCCGGATGGCGAAAGGCCGAGACCTACGACAACGGCAATGTAACGCTGTGGAGCAAAGAGGACGTGCCTCCAGCCAGGAAGCTTGACTTTGCTGCCTTTATGCCGACACCCCTGGAAGGACTGATGTGGGGAATCCTTCCCATCGGCAGCAGCATTCTTGCTCTCCTGCTGGTACTGCTGCTGCCGGAAGAGCGCCGGTCTGGGAAGGCGCTTGAATTTCCTGTTCAGGTGGGCGGTCAGACCCTTCTGGTGCGGGAGGCTGAGTAGTGAAGCGCATTTTGCCCATCGTGCTTCTTGTCCTGACCGCAGTGTTGATTGCCATGGCCACCATTCACCGGGGCGATATGTCTTCTGCAAAGTCGCCCGACGGCGCGGTGCTGGCCCTCTTTCAACATGTGCAAGCGCGCGACTACAACGGAGCTTATTCCTACGTAGCCAACCAGCGCGACGTGGACAAGCCGGCCTTTGTCGGGGACCTGACTGGACGAGATGGCAGCCTGCGGACCTATTCCACTCTGGAAAATGCGGACACCAAAACTCTGCATGCCAATGACGATCAGGCACTGGTCCGGGCGACGTTGCAATATGCAACCGCCGTTGGCTCCATCTATGACACGCTCGACCTGAAGGTAGTCGAAGGGGACGGGCGGTGGAAAGTAGTCTGGCCGGAAACGAAGAAAACTGAAGTTCCGCCTCAGGTGATAAAGGAAAACTACCTGCGTTGGGATGTCATTACCCGTGGTCTTGATGATGACTGGGGTGCGCAGAATGTTGAAGCGCCGCGGGTACGTATCGTTTCCATGAATGCCATCCCACGGATAAACAACACCGTGATTGTGGGCGAGATCGAGAACGAAGACACCGTCCCAGCCTTTGTCTCCGTGGGCGCCGTCCTGGTGGGCCAGGACGGCCAGGTCCTGGGTGAAGAGACCAGCTTCGACAAGATTTCGCACACCTTGTTGCCCAAGGAGATATCGCCGTTCCGTATCGACTTCGCTAATATTCCGCTCTCCAAAGTGAAAACGGTGCGCATGCAGCCGAGCTCGCTGCTGGTGCCCGCTTCGGCAGACCCGGTAATCGGCGTTCTGCATCAGCAGCTGACAACCGATGCTCGCGGGCGCCACGTGCTGGAAGGCGATCTGGTCAATGACAGTGGGGCGACAGTGAATATCCCGCATGTACTGGCCACCTACTATGACGGCGCCGGCAAGGTGATCTGGGTTTCCGATGATTATGTTGAGCAGGCGCTGCTCCCGCAGACGCCGGTGCCCTTTGCGGTTGAGCTCCCGCCGGACCTGGCGTCGAAAGTGCAAAGCTACCGTGTCACCGTTAATCAATACATGCTGAACGCTGAGGAATAGAGATGCCGCAGGCCTTCGCGAACGCATACCCAATCCGAAAACTGCCCGGCATCCTCATCGCAATGCTTCTGCTGTGCTGCTTCTCGTTGGCCCGTGCTGCTCAGATCCAGGTTCCGTCCACGATTGTTGCCGGCTCGGGACTGACGATTCCCACCTCCGGTAACGGTCAGGCAACGTTCTATCTCATCGGCTCGGGGATAGCTATTAAGAGAACGGTGCAACTTGGGCAAAACATCAAGCTCAGCCCCGACGATCTTAAGAATGCCGGGCGCTACGTCGTTTCGCTGGAGGGGAGCGGCAGCGCCACATTTTTCGTTACTGCCGGAGCTACCGGCGCGCTGACGTTCCTTGCCAGGCCTTCGCGCGTGCCCGCCGACACGCCGAATGTCATCGCCGGCACCGTTTTCGTCTTCGATAAATATCAGAACCTGGTACTGCAACCGGCGGCGGTGAAATTTGACCTCAGTTTGAATGGAGAAACTGTTACCCGCACTGAGATGACGAAGAGCGGAGTTGCTTACATCAAGCTTCCTTCCTCCAGAACGGCGGGCGCAGCGGAGTTTGTCGCGTCCAGCGGCGACGCTTCCGTGCGCCGCGTGGTGCAGCAGGTGGCCTCCGATCCCTGCAGCATTCAGATGAGAGCACAGCCTGAGAAGGACGGCATCCTGGTGCAGACCGATCCCATTCATGACTGCGCCGGCAATCCGGTTCCCGACGGCACCATCGTAACCTTTACCTTGAACGACGCTAAGGGCAAGAGCACGGTGGATGCCCGCATCAAACAAGGCGTGGCCGAGGCCCAACTTCCAGCCTCCGGGGGAGGGACCATCTCGGTGGCCTCCGGCGTAGTGGTAGGAAACGAAATCCAGTGGAGGGGACAATGAGCCGCCGGCGATTCAAGCTCACCCTGATGCTGATCGTCTGCGCAACCTTGTTTACAGCGGAACAAAACGCCGGCTCGGTTCGTGCTACAGATGCTCCTGCGGTGACGCTCAACGTCGAGAAGGCTGCTCCACGCAGTGTGGAGGACACGACGAAAATGGCGGTGGAACGCGATTATGCCGCAGCGTGGCAATCCTTGACCGAGGCGCTCGACCGGAATCAAGCTGACCTTCTGAATGTGAACTTTGTCGGCGCCGCGAAAGACAGGCTAACCGCAACCATCGACGCCCAACGCAAAGCCCATCTCCATCAGCACTATGTTGACAAAGGCCATAATGTCGATCTTGTCTTCTACTCACCTGACGGCTCCGCCATCGAGCTACACGATACCGCCCGCCTCGGGCTGCAACTGTTTGACGGCAACAAGGTCGTCCATTCCGAAGACGCGACCATTCACTACGTTGTGTTGCTGACCGCAGCCGAGAACTCATGGAATGTCCGGCTGCTGCAAGCGGTTCCGGCATTTTGACATCCGGTGGCAAGAAAGACGAAGCACTTCCGCCAGGGAAGTCTATAGCCTCGGCGGCGCTAACAAAATAGACACCAACCGTTAACGCGCGTCGGCCAGCCTGCTCCGCCCGCCTCTAAGCCATCTCACCAAATCCCTTTGTCGCTTCCGGTAATGCGGAACGCCACGGCAGCGAGCGAAGCAAGGCAGGGCAGCAGTGAAAGTCTTAGCGTAGCTATGACATCGCCGCTCAGTGCGGTGCTTGTCATCTGCCGAATATAAAGATCGGCGCCATTCGGCGCGATAGGAACTCGCAGGAACTTGCCGCCCGGGTGAACCACCCCGCCTCCGAAGCGCGCTTCACTGAGGGCCTGCCGCGGACAATCAGGGCAATCGCCACGGTATTGGAGGGCATAGTCATGAACGATCCTGAGATAGGTTGCGACTCCAGGCCAGATGCCTCCCAGCTCCGACGCCCGCTTCAGCTCCGCACAGTCCAGTTGTCGCGATTCCAGAAGGTTCAACGTATCCACGATGTCGCACACACGGAAATAAAAATGGCGGTACATGCGTTGCAACGCGGCTACGATGATCTGTTCTTCCGGGGACGGAACCAGGAAAGTCAGCCCGTTGACCGTCTTCGGAATTCGGCGGGTGATGAGCCGCTTCGCGATCGCCGCATGCTCTCCGGTCTGTCCCAGCCGCCGGGCGTGTATCTCCACCGGCTCCGGCAGGCCAGGAACAACAAAGCTCCATTTGCCGGCAATCCGGTCTCCCCAACTGCGCGCAGCAATGCGCGCATCCAGCCGGTGCAGCATCACCTGGATGACGCGCCGAGGCTCGGCCGACGTGTAGAGGTCCAGATCGCTACCCAGGTCAGGCCAATGGTCCAGCGACTTCATCACGACCATGGCGCAACCAGCGTGCTCCAGTTCATCACAAATATGGAGCAGAAAAGTAATGGCGTTGTCGATGCGCTGCTGTTCTCGGGCGAGTTCCCTGGCAGCCATATCAGCCAGCCGCGGATCGCTATTCTGCCCGGCAATAACCCGGAAAGCACGCATCACAACGTGGTTTGCGTCAGCCACCCTAACCAGACGGTTGTACCCTCCATCGTCTAAGTTAGCCAGGTAGGGGATGGCCGAATGCACCTTTTCAGGGGCCAAGGTTAATTGCAACAGGGCATCGAGATCTGCGGAATCGGTTTTCTGTGGCTTAAGTCTCATACGGTCAAGGGTGCTTCGACACAAAAATAAGAGCGGTGCGTCACTTGGTCGAGTTGGATGAAGCGATCCTGCGAGAAGTTGGATGCCAGAACGGAAGAGTGATTCTCGGCTGGCCTCCCGACTCACGAAATAATCTGTCCCTCCCAACGTCGATTACGGCTCCCGCCGGTTCTGCTTTTTTTTAAGGCTGCAATAGCCAAACTGGCCGAATGAAAAACGAAGCTGACACAACTAGAAGTCATGGCAGGCATCTAAGTAAAAGCGTATTGCGCGGCGGGCAGGACACCAGAAGGAGCCGAGACTGCTCGCATTGAGGATTGTGGTGATGAACACTGGCATCGAAACTCTCGCTGATCGTAACAGCGAAAGCCTGGCCGGGCCGGAAAAGGAGCGGGGAAGAGTGGTGGATAGCGGGAACGCACTTTCCCATCCATCGCAAGACGAGTTGTGCCTGCTTCCTCAAACCACCATGAGCGAATCTCTGTTGAGCTCGCTCGTTGGCAACGTTCGGGCCGTCTTTTTTCCGGAAAAGCTTCCGCCTTTGGGGCTGACCTCCCAAGCGGTTAAGGTCCGGGACATATGGGAACAGGACAGCTACAAGAAGCGGAGTGCCGCCCTTTCGTCCCTAGTGCACGTGGTCATAGTCACCGGCCTGGTAACACTCTCCATCATGGGTGCAAGGGCAGTTAAGGACGCCGAGAAGCCTCCCGAGACGGTCACGCTGATCGCGCCGGATCTGACGCCGCAATTGCCGATTACTCCCAAGAAGCAGCAAACGATGGGCGGCGGTGGAGGCGGAGGCGACCGCGATAAGTTGCAGGCCCCTAAGGGCAAATTGCCTAAGCTGGCCATGCAGCAGATTACCCCGCCGGTGATGGTCATCCGCAACGATAATCCCAAACTTCCTGTCGAACCCACGGTGGTGGCGCCGCCGCAGATCAAGCTGACGGCGGCCATGCCCAATCTGGGGAATCCTCTGAGTGCGATGCCGGCGGGTCCGCCTTCGAATGGATCCGGCATGGGTGGTGGTATTGGTTCCGGCGCCGGCGGCGGTGTGGGGTCCGGAACTGGTCCTGGCGTCGGTCCAGGACACGGTGGCGGTTTCGGCGGCGGCGTCTTTAAAGTGGGCGGTGGGGTTTCGGCACCACGCGCTTTGGAGACTCCCGATCCCGAATATTCCGAGCAAGCACGTAAAGCGAAGTACCAGGGAACTTGCATTCTCTGGTTGATTGTTGGACCGGACGGCAAGCCACGTGATGTCAAAGTGGCGCGGGCGCTGGGCATGGGGCTTGATCAAAAGGCCATCGAAGCGGTCCGCAGATGGAAGTTTGCTCCTGCCATGAAAGATGGGCAACCGGTCGCGGTGCAAATCAATGTGCAGGTGAGCTTCCGCCTCTATTAGAAGCTATCTCATAACTCTGCTTTGAGAGGGCACGGCTTCAGAGCCGGTAACGAAACTCGTGCCGTCCGCTGAAGCGGACTCGGGATTTTCCACTTACGCACTCCCGGCGCTGAAGCGCTGGGCTTAGATAGATATGCTGTCCTTGCGGGACGGGTGTGTTTTGTCCCACCATCGTCGCTCAACCACGAGTTTCGTGACAGCCCCTTCAGCCGTGCCATACAGAGCTTGGGAAAATAAAGCCTAGCTTTGTTCGAGCCACTTATGGACGGCCCGAAGGCCGTCCCCTTCAAAGCCCGCACTTAATCAGACCTTCCTTAGAAATTGGCTGCGTGGCAGGTATCGCCGACCGGAGGAGGCACCGGCACCTCATTCTTCGGCGGAGGCGTCGCCCAGGGCTTACCTGCAAAATCGAAGAAGTCTAGAAGGTTCGGCTGCTGGTGGTCGCGCAGCGTAAGGACCGGAAGCCCCCAGCGCTCCTCCACGAAGCGCAACACGGCCGTGTGGTCCATCGCCAGGTGGCCGACATAGTGGCGGCGGGAGAAGGGTGAGATGATGAAATTGGGCACCCGGAACCCCAGCTGTCCTGCGAACCCATACACCCGCGGCACATCGTCAAACCTCATACCAGGATCGCCCATGCGCAAGTCACAATGCAGGTTGTAATGCTGGGGACTGCGCGGCGGGCAGGGATTGAAGACATCCGGATTCACCGCAATCGGTGCAATGTCTCCTTCCAGCGCAGCCAGGTCCGGGTCGGTGTTGATGTTGGTTTTCCCTGGCACCGGAGGCACGTGGTCGTACGGCCCCCCGGCCTCGTCGTAGGAGAAGAAGAAGACCGAGTCACTCCACGATGGGCTGTACATTAGCGCATTGATGATCTGCGCCACCTGTTGCTGTCCCACCAGAATCGACTGGCCCGAGCCCGGGTGTTCGTCGCCATCGCCATACTTAGTCTCAATAAACGAGTAGTTCGCCAGGGTACCGTTGGCAACATCGGTGAAGTACTGCGAGATTGGCGCGATGTGAGTGCTGTCAATTACCCAGTGGCCGTTCTGGTCTTTGTAGATGAAGTTGTTCGAGTAGGTGAAATAGGTGAAAGTGGTCGCAGGAGAACCGTCAGGGTTCAGAAGCGAGTAGTAGATCTTCCACGACAGACCCTTGCGCGACAGTGACTGAAAGATGGTTGGCGCGCTGAGCTGAGGGGCATGGTCGTCAGAGCCGGGATCGAAGACGTATCCCTGCGACGTTCCGCCCGACATCGTCGCCAGACGATTGGGAATGCTTTTGCTCGAGACCGGAGAGAACCAGCGGTCCGACAGCGCAAACTGTGAGGCCATATAGTAGTAGTAGTTCAGCTCCGGATTCAGCCCCGTGGAGTCAGTGTCTTCGTAATACGCCATCGCCCGCCGGCCGACCAGGTCGGTAAAGTCGCCATTGCCGCCGTGGTCCTTGGCGAAGTTCTCCGCGGTGTGAACGAAGCCGTCCATGAGGATTTGCCGGTTGATCGTGAAATCCCAGCGGCTGACGTCTCCGTAGCTCTCCAGCCAGGCCGAGGTCATGTCGTCGAGGCAAGTGCTGGTGGTGTGGAAGAGGTAGAACTGCTGGTTCTCGTCGTCTTCGTTGTAGATCTTGTTCAATTTGTCATCGATTCCATCGACGTCATAGATTTTGTCGTCATCGCCGACATTCCATCCTCGCGCGCGCCGATAGGGATTCAGCATCCCGAAATAAGAGTCGAAGCTGCGATTCTCCTGCAGCATGAAAATGACATGATTCACCGCCGTTATGTCTGCGGGCGCCTGGGTCGCACTCGCCCGACGCGCCTGCGCGTGTGCGGCAGCGGAGAAGACTGTCAAAGTGGCCAAAGCGAACACCATCGAACAGCAGATATGTCGGGGATTCATAGCGGCACCTCGGGAACTATGGGGAAGATAGGACACAGCGCGCTGTTGCGACGGCTAACATTTCGCAGCTCGCACACTTACCCATCAGTCAGAGTGGGCTAGCCTCTCCGCTGGTTGTCTGAAGATTCGATTGTTCTTGGCATCAATCAATTGTCCGAAAAGCAGCTCGTTGCCTATGTTGTCGTGATGCAACTATCAGCAGGGTATTTGGGTGACTGTTCATTAGCGCAGTCGTAAAACAGCTAAGCTGTTAGGGACGGGCCGCGACTGAGCCGCCTCTCCTGGCTGGCGTGCCTTCCCCTCGGAGTGCAATAAGCGTCGCGGTCTCACTTGCAGGATCCGCGTTCCTTCTTCGCCGTCTTCTTCTTCTTTATCTTTTGCCGCTACCGGCTTCTTAACATTCCTAACACTTGTGGAGTTGGTCAGCGTCCTTCTTGAACTGCTCGATTTCGATCATGCTCAGCATCACACCGTCAATGCGGTCGTCCAGCGTGCCTGAGGGGTTAGGATGCTGCGGCCGACTGAACCTGCGGTCTGTCACAACGCCACCTACTGCCTGGATCCCTGGAAGAGTGAAGCCGTAGCGATTGGTCAACGGACGAGCCGCATGTTTTGCTGACCGCGTGAGATGCGCGCAGCTCGAAGAAAGAACGCGGATCCCGCAAGTGTGTGGTGGTGGGGAGCGTTATATCGTCAGAGTGTCGATATTTCGGTAAGCGGAATATTGCGCAGCTTCGCTTGTTCGAGGAAGTGGGCGGTGACGTCATCCGGTGCACGCGACTGTTCGTTCCAGATAACCAGTGCCTGCACCAAGGTGCCGAACTTCTTCGCCAGGGCTTCGGCCCGGTTCAGGAGATCGAGATTGGTTTGCAGATATGCTTCCTGTCCGGCGGGCAATTTCAGTATCTGGACTTTTGCTGACTTCATGACCTGATCGAACATGGCGCCCCAGTTCCCGGGGCGATCGGTGACCGACTCCTTGCGAAAGACTGCCGGCTCCGCTCCCAGGAGCACATAGCGCTTCACATGCTTCTGGCCTGCGACTTCGAGCGCCAGCAAGTCCGTTCCACAGGCTGCCGAACACACCAGGGCGATTGGCGACTCCTGGTTGAAGAAGTCGAATATCCGCTGCCGAACGGTGTCGACGTTAGCCGGCGGGAAACGCGGGGTTGATGCATCCGCTGCATCGACGCGACGGCCGGCGGATACGATCACGGGCCCTTTCGCGCTTGAGGCGCCTGCCACTAACGGTGACGCCTTCAAGGCCAGCACACTCATGCTTAGGAAGCTGAGAAACCATCTGCGGTCCACGTCGGAAGCCCCCAAGGAAGAATATCCAATCGGCGGAATAGAACGAGTCCGCAGTATAAGCCACCGCACACCTCGACGTGATCCCTGTCACGGAAGGTTCTGTCATCTACGCGCAATGTTTGAAGGTTATGGGCATAAGCCGATGAACTATCCCTTGTGGCAGATCGGATTTCCTGGCGGTTTGCTGATAGCGCTGGTGGCCGTAGTGCACGTCTTCATCTCGCACTTTGCAGTGGGTGGCGGGGCGTATCTCGTGCTGCTGGAGAGCAAGGCGAACCGTAATCATGATGCGGGTCTGCTGGCGTATGTACGCAAGCACTCGAAGTTCTTTGCGTTGCTGACGCTGGTGCTGGGCGCGGTGACCGGCGTCGGCATCTGGTTCACCATTGGTCTGGTCAGCCCGGAGGCGACCTCGTCGCTGATTCACACCTTTGTCTGGGGCTGGGCCATCGAGTGGGTGTTCTTCTTCGTGGAGATCGCCTCGATCCTCATCTACGCCTACGGCTGGGACCGCCTGGACCGCGCCTCGCATATGGCGGTGGGGTGGGTGTACTTCGTGGCGGCATGGGCGAGTCTGTTCATCATCAACGGCATCATCACGTACATGCTGACGCCGGGCCGCTGGCTGCAAACGCACGCCTTCTGGAGCGGCTTCTTTAACCCGACGTATTGGCCTTCGCTGGTGCTGCGAAGCGGCATGGCAATCGTGCTGGCAGGAATGTTTGGGCTGGTCACCGGCCTGCGGATTGCCAGCCCAACCCGGGAACGGGTGCTGCGCTATGCGGGGTACTGGATCCTGGTGGGCACGCTGTGTTTGATTCTGCCGGCGCGCTGGTACTTCGCGGATTTGCCACCGGAGGCGAAAGCGTACTTTGCGGTCATCCTTCCGGCCATGCGGAACATGGTGTATCTGGGAATCGCGGCGGCGGCACTGAGTTTCGTTCTGGCGGGTATATTCGCGGTGGCGAAGCCGGGTTGGATGCGGGCTCCAGTGGTCGCGCTGATTCTGTTGTGTGGCTTCGTTGTTATGGGGGCGGGCGAATATACGCGCGAGGTGGCGCGCAAGCCCTTCGCTATCGGCAGCTACATCTACTCCAACGATCTGCGGGTGGCTGAGATGGCGAGCCCGGGCACCGCGGGCTTTGCCGCTAGCGCGAAGTGGATCGAACCGGACCCGTCCAACCAGGTGGCGCAGGGAAGGCAGATGTTCGCGATGCAGTGTGGCATCTGTCACAGCGTCGACGGATACCGGGCGATGATGCCGCGGGTTCATGGCTGGGGTGCGGAATTTGCCAGCGATGTTCTGCAGCATCTTCCGTTGATGCGTGGCACCATGCCTCCGTTTGCGGGGAAGGAACAGGACCGCGTTGCCGTGGGCGCATATCTGGCGACGCTGTCGCCGGCGAGCGACGATCACTCGCTACCGGCAGTGGAATTAGGGCGACAGGAGTTCGGGCGGCGGTGCTCGATGTGCCACACTGTGGGAGGCAAGTTCAGGCCGCTGTCGATGGAGGGTATGGATATGGATTCCATTGACGGCCTGCTGACGCAGCTGGATTCACTCAATCCCGGGATGCCACATTTTTACGCGACAGAGCAGGAGCGAAAGGCGCTGGGGGTGTTCCTGCAAAGCGGCGATTCTTATCAGCCCATCAATAACTCAGGACGGAGCCAATGAACTCACTTCCTATTCCGACGCCTGATCCCATGCCTCTGCCCGGACCAGTATGGCTGATGATGACCCTGTTGCTGGTCACCTTCCTGTTACACATTATTGCGATGAACCTGACGGTCGGCGGGACCGCAATAGCAGCCATGGGTGCAGCCCGACGCAAGCGGGATGCTCTTGCCGGGCGGCTTGCCGGCGACCTGCTGGCGGTCCTGCCATTTTCGCTGGCGTTCACCATCACGCTTGGCGTGGCGGCGCTGCTATTCGTACAGGTGCTGTATGGGAACCTGCTGTACGCGAGTTCGATTCTGATCGGCGCGTTCTGGATCGCGGTGGTCCCGATGCTGATCGTTGCCTACTACGGGCTGTATTACAGCAAGTCTCGGCCCGGGCGCTGGAGCGGGATCTGGCTTTCGCTTCTACTGCTGCTGGCCATCGGCTTCATCTACGTTAATAACTTCACGCTCATGCTCAGTCCACAGCACTGGCTCGCCATGTACCGGCACAGTAGTGCGGGGCTGAACCTGAACTGGAGCGATCCCAGCCTGGCGCCACGTTATCTGCACTTCATGCTGGGAGCCTTCGCCATCGCAGGGCTCATGGTGTTCGCCGCTGGTGTGTGGAAGCGCTCGACGGAATACGGACAGTGGATGCTGCTGCACGGGGCGCAGTGGTTTGTTGTGCCAACCGTGCTGAACTATGTGGTCGGCATGTGGTTCCTGCTGTCGCTTCCCCGGACGGTGCTGATCGATTTATTTACCGGCAGTCCGCTGGCGGCGTCGCTGATTGGAATCGGGATGCTGCTGCCGCTGGCGGCCATAGCGCACGTGGTGTTGGCCGCAAAAACCGAAAAGACCTTATTGCATGCTCGGCTGGCAATATTGGCAACACTGCTGACATTGATTGTGATGGTAGCGGTCCGGCAGATCGTAAGGACCGGCTACGTTGCGCCGTATGTACACCTCGATCAGCTCGCGGTCAGGTCGCAGTGGAGCGTCATCGGGCTATTTCTGGTGTTGTTTGTGGCAGGGCTGGGCGTGCTTTACCTCATGGTGTTGAAGGTGTACCAGAACCCAGCCGGCCACGTGCCTGCGTCCACTAAGTATGACTGACAAAACCGAATAGGGGACTGTGGCAAGATGCGGGCCATCGCGGCCCCGACGGCCGCCGCTTCCTCAACTGATAATCGCTGTTCCCGAACGAGGTGAACCCGTGCTGAAGTTTGTGGAATCGCCCGCAGGTTCTGCTGTCTCCACCGTAGCGTCACCTGCCGCGACACCGAAGCCATGGCTTACGGAAGACTGGCTCTCGGTATGGATTGGACTTCTTGTCTTCGTGCTCTCTCTGGGCTTGCTG
Organism: uncultured Acidobacteriaceae bacterium; assembly: GCA_963815775.1. Classification (GTDB taxonomy): domain Bacteria; phylum Acidobacteriota; class Terriglobia; order Terriglobales; family Acidobacteriaceae; genus CAVVDY01. Next base: position 81,950 of record CAWFIB010000027.1, read on the forward strand.
GCGGGTGCTGACATGCTGGGGTGGGCGGTTACCACTTCGGTCTGGACTTCGCCCGCCAAGGCGCTGGCGCCGGCTTCGAAGAGCTACGCGAATCTGCCGGGCCTGCTCTCTCTGCTGCTCACCTACGTTGCGATGCTCGCCGTTCTGCTGGCAGGGGCCAGAGCTCTGGGCGCAAACCTGAAGCGCTTTGCCATGGGCTTCAGCGTGATCTTCGCGGTGAGCTATGCCTGCTGGTTCATCGGCAGTTGGGCGTATATTGCGGCTACTCCCGACAAGCGTGCCGCTCTGAAGCTCTCCTGGTCGCTCAATCTGACCAACGAGTCGGGCTTCATTGTGGCATTGCTGGCCGGACTGGTGGTCGGCAACTTTATGCCCGGGCTGTCGGCCTGGCTGAAAGAAGCGGTGCGGCCCGAGCTTTACATCAAGACTGCGATCGTCATTCTGGGAGGATTCCTCGGCATTGCCGCGCTCGACCAGCGGCGGCTGGCTTCGACCATGATCTTCCAGGGGCTGTGCGCGATTGTCTGCGCCTATCTCATCTTCTGGCCCATCGTGTATTTCGTCGCCCGCCGCTACTTCGGCTTCAGCCGCGAATGGGCGGCGCCGCTGGCGTCGGGTATCTCCATCTGCGGCGTCTCTGCGGCGATCGCGACCGGCGGTGCCATCCGCGCCCGGCCGGTGGTGCCGGTGATGGTCTCATCGTTGGTGGTGGTTTTTGCGGTGGTGGAGATGCTCATCCTGCCCTTCGCTGCACAGCACTTCCTTGCCGGCAGCCCGATGGTGGCCGGCGCCTGGATGGGACTGGCGGTGAAGACGGACGGGGCAGCGGTCGCCAGCGGCGCCATCGCGGAGTCGCTGATTCGAGCCAAAGCCGCCGCCAATGGCATCAACTTCCAGCCCGGGTGGATCATGGGCGCAGCCACCACGGTGAAGGTGTTCATCGACATCATGATCGGGGTGTGGGCCTTCGTGCTGGCCTGGGTGTGGACGGCCAAGATTGAGCGCCGCACCGACCAGAAGGTCAGAGCCGTGCAGATTTGGCAACGCTTTCCCAAGTTCGTTCTTGGCTACGTTGCCACCTTCCTGTTTGTGCTGGCGCTGGGATTGCTGCTTCCCCGCTCGCTGCCCAGGATCAAGACCGCCATGGGGCAGGCGAACATCTTCCGCGGCATCTTCTTCGTGCTGACCTTCTTCACCATCGGAGTGGTGTCCAACTTCCGCAGGCTGTGGCAGGAAGGCATTGCCAAGCTGGCCGCCGTCTATGTGCTTTGTCTGTTTGGCTACATCATCTGGGTGGGCCTGCTGATCTCATGGCTGTTCTTCGGCGGAATGCTGCCGCCGATCGTGAAAGGATGACCTATGCCGGAACCAGTGATCGGCGAAGAAATGCGCAAGATGGAGAGCGAGTACGAGCCGCTGCTTCCCATCGAGAAGAAACTGATCTGGTACACCTTCTTCACCGGAATTGTGGTGTGCATTGCTCTGGTGTTGATCAGCCGGGCGTTGGCGTAGCGGGGCTGGTGCCTGGTCGAGCCCGGGTTTCGGCAAGCAGCCTACCGGCTTAAGGGAAGAAAGTAGGCCTCTACGGCCGCAAGCACCGATGCGCGGTCCAGACTTGGCGGACGCTGTGCATAGCGCGCCGCCCAACGAATCTGGTTCACAATGTCGCGGGGATGGCACGCCCGCAGCAGTTCATGCCGCTGGTTCTCGATGATATCGATGATCTCATCGATCACTGCCGGCTCGAATTCCAGTCCAGCTTCGCCGCAGACCCGATTAAAAATCTCGCCGAATTGCTCATGGGAAGCCGTGCCCACCAGGATTTTAGTTTGCATGCGGCGCAGGAAGGCGGCATCGGCCAGCTCTGAGGGGGCAAGGTTGGTGGCGAAGACCACGAGCATTTCGAAGGGAACTTGCACTTTTTTCCCACCGGCCAGGGTGAGGATATCGACCCCGCGATCGAGCGGAACCACCCAGCGGTTCAGCAACTCTTCGGGACGAACGCGCTGGCGGCCGAAGTCGTCGATGATGAGCACGCCGTTGTTGGCCTTCATCTGTACCGGTGCGTGGTAGAACTTCGTCATGGGATTGAGTTGCAGCTCCAGCATGTCGGCGGTCAGCTCCCCGCCTACCAGTACGGTCGGACGGCGGCACAGCACCCACCGCGGGTCGGTGTCTTCCTGATCCATGCTGCTGACGGCGTCATGCACGTGAGGGTCGAAGAGGGTGATGACCTGGCTCTCCACCTGGATGGCGAACGGAATCCATACGTGATCGCATGCCAGCACGCGGGGGAGGGTGCTGGCGATGACGGTTTTGCCGGTTCCCGACGGCCCGTACAGGAAGATGGGAGCGCCGGAATTCATGGCGGTCCCCATCTGGTCAAGCAGCTTATCGTCCAGCACCAGGTGGGAGAAGGCGCGGTGCATGTCGTCAGCATGAATCTCCACCTCGCGGGTGCTTTGACGGCGGACCTGCTGGACATAGTCGTCGAGCGAGACTGGGGCCGGTCCGGTATACTGGCAAACTTCCAGCAGCTGTATGGCGCGCTCGCGGCCCCGCGCCGTCAGCCCGAGACACGGGGTGTTGCCGGTCATGCCCGTCACCTCCAGCAGCTGTTCCACGCGAAGCTGGCGGAAGACTTCATCCACCACGCGATACGGCAGCCGCAGAGAGTAGGCCAACTCCCGCAGGTTGGGCGAGGCGCTGGTGTACATCGTCTTGAGCGTGAGATCGGCGAGGAAAGCTTTGCGTAAGCCGGCATCGGCGACCGATTGAGGCATTTTTCGCGCTTCCGCGGGAAGCTCTGGAGCGGCCGCTGGATGGCCCTGCTCAGGCGTGGGCGTCGTCGCAAGCGCTGGCTGCGGCTCGGGGATCATGATTCGGTAGCCATGACCGCTTCCAGCCGATAGGGGTCGGAGTGCTGCATGCCGCCGGAAAAAGCCGGGACGTGCGAAGCGGGCCCGGCAATCCACTGCTGAATGATGTCGGTTTGCAACTGGTTGAGGCTGACAAAGCGGATGCCCGCCGTGCCTTCAGGCCGGCACCAGGCTACGACGCCCCTGACCTGGAGCGCGCGCAAGCTACCCGGCAGGGTGAAGGTCAAGATCAATTGTTCATCATGAGTAAGAGGAGGTTGCACATTTCGTAGCCCCAAGCCTCCCAGGCTGAGATTGCTGGACTCGGCCTCAAAACCGCCGCCGGAGGCCGCGATGATGTTCACCGGGATAACGAGTTCTTTGCGATGGTCGCGGGAGGGCGCCGCATCGGCAGTGGCTGAGGCGGCGTGCCGGTGCCGGCGTTTCACCGGGATTTGCAACTGGGTCAACTTGCGACAAAAGGTGCGGCGCGGCATGCCCAACTGCACTGCAGCCAACGTCTGATTGCCGTGGCTCAACCCAAGAGCGCGTACGATCATGGCCCGCTCCATCTCGGCAATCGAGGTCATCTCCGCAATCGCCGTGGTCCTGACCGGCTCGATGGATGGGCGCCTGCTCATATGCTGCCCGACATCCTGGGCCGTGATCTCCAGGTTGGCATTCTGCAGGACCAGTGTCAGCACCAGGTTGCGCAACTCACGCACATTGCCCGGCCAGTCGAAGTGCAGCAGGCACTGTAGGGCGTCAGGGGTAAATCGCGCCTGCGGATTGCTCTGTTGCAGGAAATGTCTGGCCAGGGCAACAATGTCCTGCGGGCGCTCGCGCAACGGCGGCACAGCGATCTGGATCTCCCCCAGGCGATGGAAGAGGTCACGGCGAAAGGTCCCTTGCAGCACGCTGGCTTCGAGATTGCGATTGGTCGCAGCCACCACCCGCACATCCACGCTCACCTTGCGCCGGCTGCCCAGCCGGTAATAGGAGTTGCCATCGAGGACGCGCAACAGCTTGGCCTGCAGCTTGGGATCGAGGTCGCCAATCTCATCCAGAAATAAGGTACCGCCATCAGCCAGCTCAAATATGCCGGGCTTGGCGGCGTCGGCCCCGCTGAAAGCTCCTTTTTCGTAACCAAACAGTTCGCTCTCGATGAGATGTTCGGGCAGGGCCGAGCAGTTGATGTCGATCCAGGGCCGGGTGCGACGCGGCGAGTGCTGGTGGATGATGCGCGCGACCAGCTCCTTGCCTACGCCGGTTTCGCCGACGATCAACACCGAGGCTTTGTGTGCCGCCACCTGGCGGGCGGTATCGATGACCGCGATCATTTTCGGATCGACCACCACCGCGCCCTGCAGGACATCCGCCAACGGCATGGACAGGTTGCTCACGCAGCTTTCTCCGATGTGGCACGCAGGACGACGCGCGCCGCTGTAGAGCTGCTACCCCGACGCACTTCTCAACCGCCTCTACACCGAACCTATCGGCCAACCCCGGCGATGCTTAAGGCGGAATGTGCCACTGTGGCTCAATCGGCGGCGAGGCTTGTGCCGGATTGGCGCAATGGGTCCCCGGCGGGAGGGCATGAACAGCGGCGGCAAAGCACTTAGCCCATGCGACAAGTTGGCCACCTCCGTGCCTTAGGCATGGTGGCGCTAAGAAACAGCGCGGAGGTGAAAGGCATGAGACGTTGGCTACTTGGGGCGTGGGCGCTGTTGCTGCCGGTTGGGTTAATGGCGAACGATGCGAAGCTCGCTCCCGAATTGAGAAACAGCGTGAGTCCGACTCCGGTGCGGGTGATTGTGCAGTACAAAACCCCGCCTGGCGAGGCTCCCAAGAGCCAGATTCGGGCGGCAAACGGCAGTGTGGAGAGGGAGCTGAAAACCATCCGCGGCCTGACCGCCCAACTGCCGGCAAATGCATTGGCCGCGCTGTCGAACGACGACAGTGTGGTATATGTCTCGCCCGACCGGCGGATGCGCAGCAACATGAACAATGCCGCCGGAGCAGTCCTGGCCAACTACGCCTGGGGACTGGGCTATGACGGCAGCGGGGTCGGAGTCGCGATCATCGACAGCGGCATTCACAATGTCAACGACCTGCGCGATAGCTCCGGCCAGTTTCGCGTCGTCTACAGCCAGGATTTCGTGGGCGGCGGAACCGACGACGGATATGGTCATGGCACACATGTGGCCGGCATCATCGCAGGAAACGCCGCGGATTCGAGCTGCAAACAGTGCTTCGTCGCCATTCGAGGATTGGCTCCGAATGTGAGCCTGATCAATCTGCGGGCGCTGGACAACGACGGCTCCGGCAGTGACAGCACGGTCATTGCCGCCATCGAGGCCGCCATTCAGCTCAAGGACCTCTACAACATCCGCATCATCAATCTTTCGGTGGGCCGGCCGGTCTACGAAAGTTACAAGCTTGATCCGGTTTGTCAGGCAGTGGAGCAGGCCTGGAAGGCGGGCATCGTCGTGGTCGTGTCTGCGGGTAATGATGGACGCGACCGGCTGATGGGCACCGATGGCTATGGCACGATCGAAGCACCGGGCAACGATCCGTATGTCCTTACGGTCGGCGCCATGAATGCCAAAGGCACTCCGGACCGTGGCGACGATGTGATGACCACCTACAGCTCGAAGGGCCCAAGCGCGATCGACGCCATCGCCAAGCCCGACATCGTTGCGCCGGGCAATCGTATCGTTTCGCTGCAGGAGCCGGGCACGCTGGTGAACAAGTACCCCTCGAACCGGCCTGCCATGGCCTATTACACCTCCGGGGGAACCTTGCAGCCGCTCTCGTCTTCGTATTTCATGCTCAGCGGAACCAGTATGGCGACGGGAGTGGTGAGCGGAGCGGCGGCGCTGATGCTTCAGCAGGACCCGACGCTCACGCCCGATCAGGTGAAGGCCCGCCTGATGAAAACCGCCTATAAAAATCTGCCCTTATTCACAACGGTTGTCGATAGCGGAGTGACGTACAACATCCAGTCGGATGGATTCACCGTGGGAGCGGGTTATCTGGACCTGCAGGCGGCGCTCAATAATACCGATCGCGCGCCCGGAGTAGCCAGGTCCCCGGCCGTCTCTTACGACGCCACTACCGGCAGCGTCTTCTTCCTGGCGGACAGTACGACAGCGTGGGCACAGCATGGCATCTGGGACCCGGCGCTGGTCTGGGGCGGCAGCATCTTCCTGCCCCAGTCCGCCATGTGGGGGAACTCCGCGATGTGGGGAAGTTCTGCCATGTGGGGGAATTCTGCCATGTGGGGGAATTCTGCTATGTGGGGAAATTCCGCCATGTGGGGAAATTCCGCCATGTGGGGGAACTCGGCCATGTGGGGCAACTCGGCGATGTGGGGCAATCTGGCTATCAGCGGCGAGAATTAAAGGAACGCCGACGGCCATGCTTCGGAGAAAGGGAACGACCATGCAAGAAGAGACAACAGGCCGGAGCGTCTTGTGGGGAGGGCACTCCTAACGCCTTGGTTAACGGAAGGCCAGGGCAAAGACGACCCCGGCAAATTAAGGGCGCAGACAGCCGGCGCACTCCTCAGGGGGTGCGCGCCGTTTCCTGTGTGCTGCGACTGCTGCAGCGGACGGCGCGGAATGCGGGCCAACCCCCTTGAAACATTGGACTCTGGCGCCTGCTTTGCCGATGAGTTACGGAGGAGTGCGGTGTTCCCGCCATCGCTGAATTGCCGGCCGGGAACAGTCAGCCATGACCGGGCGAGCCAAAGCATTTATCGCAATCGTGATTGCCAGCGGAGTGGCGCTGCTCGCGCTGGAGATGCGGCATGCCTGCTGGCCAGCCCTGGGCTGGTTCTTCTGTTACCTGCTGCTGGCGGGATTCGCGTCGCGGCTCAAGGTTTCGCTGCCCGGCATCAACGGCACCATGTCGGTGAACCTGGTGGTGTTGCTGCTATCCATAGTCGAGCTGTCGCTGCCCGAGGCGTTGCTGGTGGGCTGCGTCGCCGCACTGGTGCAGACACATTGGCAGAAGAAGCAGGTCAATGCGGTGCAGATGTTGTTTAACGCCGCTGACATCGCTATTACGATTGAGCTCTGCTACCGCTTCTTTCATTCTTCGGCCATATGGCTTACTCCCCATCTGGCATTGCGGCTGATGATCACCGGGGTCATCTACTTTCTGGCCAACACCCTTCCCATAGCGGCGGTGGTTGCTCTCACCGAGCAACGTGTTTTCCATAAGACCTGGTCGGAATGCTATTTCTGGTCGTTTCCGAGTTATCTGGCGGGCGCCGCCATCGCCTGCCTTATCAGCTGGACCAATGACCGCCTGGGATGGCAGGTCTCTTTACTGCTGGTCCCGGTCCTCTATCTGTTGTACCGCTCCTACCGCCTGTATCTCGGCAAGCTGGAAGACGAGAAGAAACATGTGGAAAGAATTGCCGAGCTGCATCTGCGGACCATCGAGGCGCTGGCCCTGGCCATTGACGCCAAGGACCACACCACTCACATACACCTGAAAAGAGTGCGCACCTACGCCGAAGGCATCGGCAAGGACATGGGCCTGAGCGCGACCGAGATGGACGCCTTACGGGCGGCGGCCCTGCTGCACGACATCGGCAAGCTGGCGGTCCCTGAACACATCATCAACAAGCCCGGACGGCTCACCCCGGAAGAGTTCGAGAAGATGAAAATCCACCCCATCGTGGGGGCGGAGATGTTAGAGCGGGTCGACTTTCCCTATCCGGTGGCGCCCATCGTGAGGGCCCATCACGAACGCTGGGATGGCAGCGGCTATCCCGACGGGCTGAAGGGCGAGGAGATTCCGGTGGGGGCACGCATTCTGGCGGCGGTGGATTGCCTGGACGCCATCACCTCTGACCGGCAATACCGCCGCGGCATGGACCTGTCGCAGAGTATGGCGCATATCGTGAGCCAGTCGGGCAAGCACTTCGATCCCCAGGTGGTGGAGATTCTGCAACGCCGTTATCAGGACCTGGAGCAGCTATCCAGGAGTTCTCCGGCGGGTTACAAGGATGGTCTGCGGCTCTCGACCGACGCCAGGGTGACCAATGGCGGAGCGCCGGAAACCGGCTTTGAGCAGACCCGGCCGCCTGGCCGGGAAGTGGACTTTCTGGCTTCGATTGTGTCGGCGCGTTACGAGGCCCAGGCGCTGCTGGAGTTCAGCAACGATCTCGGGCGTTCGCTGAGCCTGGACGAAACGCTATCGGTGGTGGCGGCGCGACTGCGGAAATTGATTCCTTACGATGCGCTGGCCATCTACCGGCTGCGGGACTCCCGTCTGATTGCGGAATATGCCACCGGTGACGACTCCCGCGCCTTCGCGGCGCTTAGCGTTCCCCTGGGAGAAGGCCTGGCCGGATGGGTGGCGGAGAACCGGAAGCAGATCATCAACGGCAATCCTGCGGTAGAACCCGGCTACCTGGCCAATCCCGAGAGACGGCTTTCCATGGGCTCGGCACTGGCTGTGCCACTGCTGGCCGACGATGACCGGCTGCTGGGGGTGCTGGCGCTATACAAGCTGCAGGCCGATGCCTTCAGCGCCGACCACCTGCGGGTCCTGCTCGCCATCCGCGACAAGATCGGCGCCTCCATCGCCAACGCGGCGAAGTACCAGGACGCAGCCGATTCGGCCACCACGGATTACGTGACCCGCCTGCCCAATGCGCGCTCGCTGCTGCTGCAACTCGATGCCGAGATTTCCCGCTGCCAGCGCGAGCCGGGACGCCTGGCCCTGGTCCTATGCGACTTGGATGGCTTCAAACAGGTCAATGACATGCATGGCCACATGGTGGGCAACCAGGTGCTGGAGGCGTTCGCCGCAAGACTCAAGCTGGCCTGCCGCGACTACGATTACGTCTCCCGCATGGGCGGCGATGAATTTGTGATTCTCGCACCCGGCCTGCGGCAAAGCGATGTGCCGAATTTGTGCAATCGAATTCTGGCCGCGGCGGAGGCCAGCGTTCGGGGCGTGTGCCGCGGCATCGAGCTCTCCGCCAGCGTCGGCTTCGCCTTCTATCCCGATGACGCCCCCAGCGCGGCGCAGTTGCTGGTCGAGGCTGACCGGCGGATGTACGCCATGAAGAAGGAGCATCACCTGGGTGGCTCGCCGCTGAACTTCCCGGTGGAAGCGGCGATGGCTCCATGAAGGAGGCGCAATTGCCATGCTGAGGCCGATTGTGCGCCGGCTGGGATTGGCGGTGGTGACTGTGCTGCTGGGCGGCCTGCTCTCCGCCACGCTGGTCCGCTATGCGCCCGGCTTCGGGATCGACGAGCGCCAACTGGATGCGCGTCTGAGCAGCCAGAGCATTGCAGCCATTCGCAACGCGGCAGCAGCGGAAGCGAGCATTGTCCCCTTCTATTTCGCTTACCTTCGGCGCCTGCTCCGGGGCGATCTTGGCCAGTCGCGTTCCTTGAATCGGCCGGTCAGAGAACTGCTGACGGAGCGAGTGGCGGTTACGGGAGCATTGGCGGGCAAGGCGCTGCTCATGGCATGGCTCGCGGCGGTGCTGCTGGTACTGATTGCCTGGCTGCTGCGCCGACCGGCGGTCGCCGTTGGAGGCACGCTTCTGAGCGGAGCCTTGCTGTGTGTCCCGGCAGGAGGGTTGGCGCTGCTGGCAGTCATCCTGAATGCTCCCGGCTATGTGGCGCTTGCCCTGATCGTCTTTCCCAAGGTGCATCGCTATCTCGCCAACCTGACCACGGCGACCGGGGGCATGGCGCACATCGTGACCGCAAGGGCCAAGGGACTGTCCCAGGCACGCATCCTGGCGTGGCATGTGGTTCCCGTAATCAAGTGCGAAGTGCTGGCCCTGGCCGGCATCTCGATCAGCCTGGCCATCAGCGCTGCCATTCCCGTCGAGGCGCTCTGCGGAATCCCCGGCTTCGGCCAACTGGCATGGCAGTCGGCGCTGGCGCGCGACCTGCCCCTGCTCATCAATATTTCCATGCTGGTAATCGCCTTCGTGACGCTGGCCAACTCGGGCAGCGATCTTTTGGCGGAAGAGCGGAGGCAAGCGTCATGAAAGCGCTGCGGGCAACGGCGACAGCGATCATCGTGACCATTGCGCTGGTCTGCATTGTCGGGAGCTTACTGCCGAGGTTCGACTACGCCCGGCAGGACCGCGAACATGTCGGGGAGGCAGCGTCACGCCAGCACTGGCTGGGCACGGATGACTTGGGCCGCGACCGCTTCTCGCGCCTGCTGCACGGCACGCGGCTGTCGTTGCTGCTGGCTCCGGCTGCCGCCCTACTCTCGCTGCTGCTGGCGCTGGCGATCGGGGCGACGACGGGCTTCACCGGCGGTCTTGCGGCGCGCGGCGCCAAAACGGTGATCGATCTGTTCCTGTCGGTCCCGTGGCTGTTTCTGCTGCTGATGGTTCGCGCCCTGCTCCCCTTGAATACGTCGCCCGGCGAATCGGCGGCGATCACGTTTCTGGTGCTTGGCCTGCTAGGCTGGGCCGCGCCCGCCAGGATCCTTCAGGCGCGCGCCAGCCGCCTGTGCGAGGAGCAATTCATCCTGCTGGCCCGCGCCACCGGGGTGTCGCGCCGGCGGCTGCTGTGGCAGCATTTGCTTCCCAACCTGAAGCCTGTCCTGCTGGCCCAGTTCTGGATTGCAGTGCCTATCTTCATTCTTTCCGAAGCCAACCTGAGCCTGCTGGGGCTGGGGGTCAGCGAGCCTCTGCCGTCGCTCGGCAGTCTGTTGCGGGAAATGGAAACGGTTCTGACGCTGAACGCCGATGCAAGCCGCTTCGCCGCTCTCATCCTGCTGATTGTCATCATGAGCAGCTTGCAGATCGCTGTTGCACAACGAGAGGTCTACTAAGATGCGTCGCTTTTGGTTATTCGCTCTCCTGCTTTTCGCGCTTCTGGCGCCCTTGGTTTTTGCCAAAGAACTCCGCTTCTATCTGCGGTCGGAGCCGAAGACCTTCGATCCGGCGGCGGTCGCCGACGATTCTTCAGAAACCATCCGCTACCTTAGCGGCGGCGTGCTGGTTCGCCTCAATCGCGATACCCAGAAACTGCAGCCGGAACTGGCGCAGGCGTGGCAAGTCTCGCGCGATGGCCGGACGATTACCTTCACCCTGCGTAGGGGAGTATATTTTTCCGACGGCACGCCCTTCAGCGCCCAGGACGTGAAATACACGATGGAGCGGCTGATGGATCCCGCACTCCATTCGCCGACTGGCGATGCGTTTCGCTCGGGTAAGGGTGAAGTGGTCGCAACCGTCATCGCACCGGACAAGGTCGCCATTCGTTTTCCTGCGCCGGTGGCAGGCGTTGCCAAGTTGTTCGACGAGGTCGCGATTGTCTCGGCGCAGTCGCCCAGGAAGGAAGCGGCGGCGCTTGGCCCGTTTTACGTGGCGGAGCACAAGCCCGGCTCCTACATTTATCTGCGCCGGAATCCCAACTACTGGAAGCATGATGCTTCTGGGCGGCAACTGCCTTATCTCGACGCCATCAAGCTGGAGATTCAGGCGAACCGTGATATCGAGTTCCTCAAGTTCACCCGCAACCAGATCGACTTGATCAATTCGCTCGACCCCGACTACTACGATCGTCTGGCGCGCTCCGCGCCGGCCAAGGTGCGCGACGCAGGGGCATCGCTGGACTCGGAGCAGATGTGGTTCAATCAGGTGCCAGGCGCGCCCATCGCGGCATACAAGCGGGAATGGTTCAAGTCGCGCAACTTCCGGCGGGCGGTATCGTCGGCCATCAACCGCGATGACCTGTGCAAGGTGGTTTACAAAGGGCACGCCACCCCGGCGAGGGGGCCAGTCTCGCCGGCCAACAAGTTCTGGTTCGACGCGCGGCTTCAGCCCGTCCGGCACGACACCAATCAGGCGCTCCAATTACTGAAGCAGGACGGCTTCTATCTTTCATCGGGCAAGCTCTACGATCGAGCCGGCCATGAGGTTGAATTCTCCATCGTGACCAACGCAGGCAACCGCGCGCGGGAGGCGATGGCAACCATGATTCAACAGGACCTGGCGGCGATCGGCGTCAAGGTCAATGTCGTGACCCTCGATTTCCCGTCGTTGATTCAGCGCATCAGCGAGTCCTTCAATTACGAGGCCGCGCTTCTGGGCATGGTGAATGTGGGCTTAGATCCCAATGCGCAGATGAACGTCTGGCTTAGCTCTTCGGAAGAGCACCAGTGGCACCCGAAGCAGGCGATACCGGCAACACCCTGGGAAGCGGAGATCGACCTGCTGATGCGGGCGCAGGCGTCGTCGATGGACGACCACACCCGGAAGCAGTACTTCGACCGGGTACAGGAAATCGTGGCCGCCCAGGCGCCATTCATCTATCTGGTCAACAAGAATGCGTTGACCGCGATCTCCCACAGGGTGGTAGGAGCGCAGCCGGTGCCGCTTCGTCCGCAGACCTATTGGAACATCGAGTATCTGAAGCTGACTGTCGAGAGGGCGGGCAATGGCAAGTGAGCGCGTCTTACTCTCGGTTGACCTGAGCGTCGACTATCTCAGTAAGCCGCACGCGCTTAACCACGTCTGCTTCGCAATTCAACGCGGCGAAATCCTGGGGCTGGTCGGCGAAAGCGGATCGGGGAAGAGCACGGTCGCACTGGCCATCATGAAGCTGCTGGATACCAAGGGGGCCGCGGTATCGGGTCAGCTCATCTTTAACGGCCACGACCTGATGACAGCTTCGGAAGGCGAGATGCGCGCAGTTCGCGGGTGCGATATTGCGCTGGTCTTGCAGAGTCCGCTGGCCAGCCTGAATCCCGCGCTGCGCATTGGGACCCAACTGGCGGAGGGCTGGCGTGCCCACGCTCGAGGCGGCAAAAGCGATATGGAAGCTGCCCTTGAACGCGCGCTGGCCGGCGTCGGACTGCCAACGGACCGCGAGTTCCGCAAGCGGTATCCCTCGCAAATCAGCGTAGGCCAGGCGCAGCGAGTGCTGATCGCCATGGCGGTCATGCACTCGCCGGCCCTGCTCATCGCCGACGAGCCCACCAGCGCGCTGGATGTTATTACCCAGGCGGAGGTCCTGCGGCTCATTGCCGACCTCAATCGCCGCCTGGGGACGGCGGTTCTCTTCATCTCGCACGACCTCGCATCGGTAGCTTCCATCTGCCATCGCATTGTGGTTTTACGTCACGGCGCGATCGTCGAATGCGGCTCCCGCGACGATGTATTGCTGCGCCCGGAGCACCCGTATACCCAGCAACTCCTGGCCAGTGTTCGCCAGCTAGCGATGCCCGCGGCGGCAGAGCGCCTGTTCGTGGTCGCCTAGTATCTCCAGTATTTAGCGCAGCTGATCGCTTGGCAGGTTCCGGGCCGACTTCGCCTGCTCAGAGCCTCGCGTAGGCAAAAGGCCCTGTAGGCATTGGGAGGGCGATGGTGGCGATACAGCCGGAGGTGTCGGGCCGGTTGAGGAGCTGGATGGTGCCGCCGTGAGCTTCGACGATGTGGCGGCAGAGCACCAGGCCGATACCGCTGCCACTTTCCTTGGTGGTATAGAAGGGCACAAACGCGTTCTCCGGATTCAGCAGGCCGGGTCCGCTGTCCACGACCTGTATTTGTACGTAGTGAGAGTTGCGTGACCAACGAATGAATACAGGAGATTCGCCACTTTCCTGATGGCCGGCCTGGAGGACGGCCTCAGCGGCGTTGCGCACCACGTTGATCAGCACCTGCTCCAATTGATCGGGGTCGGCCGGTACGGTGATGTCAGGCCCGGGCTCGACCCGGACCCGGATGCGGGTTTCCAATACCGCCGTGCGCTCGACCAGGCCGCGTATGGCGGTAGGTTGGAGTTTCGGGGTCGGCATCTTCGCGATCTGCCGATAGGCCTGGAGGAAGCGGTTGAGCGACGCTGAACGCGACTCGATGATTCCCAATCCTTTTTCAAAGTCGGCGCGTTCCTCAATGCCGACCGGCATGGCTTTCACCCGGAGCAGCAAGGTGCCGGCGATGGACTTGATTGGCGTCAGCGAGTTGTTGAGCTCATGTCCCAGAACGCGGATCAGACGCTGCCATGCGCTGCGCTCCTCCTCACGCAAGGCGCGGCTGACGTCAGACAACAGGATCAGCGTGTGAGGAACGCCCTTCTCGCGGAACGACGTGCGTCGCACCAGCCATCGCGAATTGGGGCTCAGAGGGCTGAATGAGGTGACGCTGGTGTCGGACTGCAAGTATGGGGTCAAGCCAATTTCGTTGGCGCTATGCCCCAGCAGATCTTCGCGGGACTGTTGCAGCAATCGGCTCCCGGCTGAATTCACCAGCTTGAGTTTGCCGTTGGGATCAAAGGTAAATAGCGGCGTGTCGATCTCTTCCAGCACCCGCTTGAGCAGCTCGGTGGCTTCGACGGCAACCGTCTTCTGCTCGGAAAGAGTATCGGCCAGCGCGTTGACTTCCTTCGCCAGTTCGCCGAGCGCATCGTTGGGGACGGCGCCTCGCGCGCGGAAGGAAAAATCTTCTTCGCGCAACGACGAAATGACGTTGGTCAAGGTTTGCAAAGGGCGGATGACCTGGTCGTGCAGGGCGGCTTCGAGGACGAGGAAGAGAATAACCAGGGCGATGGCGAGGGACCACTTTGCATCGCGGGACCAGTCTTGCCGGAAGATGAGCACCAGGGCAACGATCAAGCCTGGTGCGGCGAGCAGAGTCGAGAACAGGCGAATGCGCCGTTCGTACAGGCGACGTCGTCTCCGCTTGCCGCCTCCAGGCGAAGACGCGGACGGTGGCCCGTGCCCTCTAGATGCCATGCTTTTCCATGCGCCGGTAAAGCGCGCCCCGGCTGAGGCCGAGGGCCTCCGCCGCTTGTGTCACATTGCCCTGGAAGCGCTGCAGCGCTTTGCGGATCAGCGCCGCCTCCATCGACTCCAGGCTCATGTCATCCATGTCGAGACTTGCTGCGCGCGGTTGCGTCAGGCCGAGGTCCGCCGCCTGCAGGTCCGAGGAGCGGCACATCAGGACAGCGCGCTCCAGGGTATGCTCCAGCTCGCGAACATTGCCGGGCCAGGGATGCTGCAACAAAGCCTGCAGCGCCGCCGGCTCAAAGCCGCGTATCTCGCGCCGATAGCGGCCGGCATAGCGGGAGAGGAAGTAGGCGGCCAGGACAGGAATGTCTTCCCGCCGCTCCCGCAAGGGCGGCAGTTGAATCTCCACCGTGTTGAGGCGGAAGAGCAGGTCCTCGCGGAACTGCCCACTCGCACAGGCGGCGCGCACGTCCATATTAGTGGCCGAGATGACGCGCACGTCGATCTGCTTGGCGCGCGATGAGCCCACGCGTTCAATTTCGCCCGACTCCAGTACGCGCAGCAGCTTGGCCTGCTGGCGAATAGGAACGTTGCCGATCTCGTCCAGGAAGATGGTTCCACCATGCGCCAGCTCGAATCGTCCGATGCGATCGGTTTTGGCGTCGGTGAAGGCGCCCTTCACGTGTCCGAAAAGTTCGCTCTCGAAAATGCCTTCCGACAGAGCGCCGGTATTGACCGCCACCAGCGATCGCTGGGCACGTCGCGACAGGGCGTGGATGGTCTGCGCAACCACTTCTTTGCCGGTTCCGTGCTCGCCCAGGATCAGAATGTTGGCATCCGACGGCGCCACCCGGGTAATGGTTTCCATCACGCTCTTCATCGCCGGCGCGGTGGCGATGAAATCGGGACGGTTCTCGGCTTTGAGCAGACGGTTCTCGGCCTCCAGATGCTGGGCCTTCTGAAGGGCACGATAGAGTTCGATCTGAGTGCGAACGATCGAGACCAGGCGTTCGTTGTCCCACGGCTTTTGGATGAAATCGCGGGCCCCGCGCCGCATCGCTTCCACCGCTAGCTCCACGTTGCCCCAGGCGGTCATCACGATCACGGGCAGATTGCTGTCGATGCCCACAATCTCGGACAGCAGGGTGAGGCCCTCCTGCCCGGAGGTGGTGTCGCGGGTGTAGTTGAGGTCGATCAGCACGGCGTCATAGCTGTCGAGCGACAAGGCTTCACGCACCAGTTGCGGAGAGCGCGCGGTGTCGACCTGGTAGCCCTGCGCACTCAACAGAAATTGGATGGCGTCGAGGATGTCCTGCTGATCGTCCGCCGCCAGCACTCTGGGGCGATCGCTGCCCCCAGGTTGCGGCCGGCGCGCTGAGCGTACCGGATTCATGTCTCTACTTTCGAGAGCTGGCTGTACCATTGATTGCGTCCTGCACCAGGATGCCATTATGTTCCAAAGTCTTGCCGGTTGCACGGTCGAGCTCGACTTGAGACTTCTCGTAGGCGGTCATGGCGTTGACGAAGTCGAGTTCGGCGAGTGCCAGGTCGCGCTGCGCTCCCAGGGTCTGGAAGCTTGAGGCAGCGCCCAACTTCTGCTCTTTCTGCGTAATCTCGAACAGGTGCTGCGCCAAGTCCCGCCCTTTGGCGGCCGAAGCCACGCGGGCCGCACTCTGCTCCAGCGCGTAGCGCGCATTGCGCACCTCGATGCGAATCTGCTTCCTCAATTCCTCCAGGCGTACTTCCGCCTGGCGGTACTCCAGCTCCGAACGGTATTGGTCCGCCTTGGCGATCCGATTGCGCAACGGAATACTCACCGAAGCACCGACATAGTAGTCCGGCGCCGATCCATTCCAGGCATTGGAGAAGGCTCCGCCGAAGTCCTTGGGCACGGTCGATTGCCCGCCGAGTGTATAGGCCGGATTGTCCAGGCCGGCCAGCCCGCTTCCGCCGTAGGAGGCTACAAGGTCGACGCTGGGCAACAAAGCGTTGCGCGCCGCCTTGCGGGTGATCTGGCGGTTGTGCAGGTCGATCGATGATTCAGCCAGCTCCGGCCGCGCCTGTAGCGCCTCGTGGATAAGATCGAGGATCGGCACCGCCGCCACCTGTACCTTCCTGTCTTGCAAGTGGTCGGTGGGGACGACCGGCATCTCTTCCAGGGTTGGATCGTCGAGTGACTTGGTCAGCGCGTTTTTGATTAACGATTCCTGCAACTGAAGATTGGTGCGCGCGATGGTCAGGTCCTGATCGCGGCGCGAGACCTCGGCTTCGGCGCGCGTCACCTCGAGCTCGGGAATCGCCTGCAGGTTGAGTTGCTTGCGCGCGATATCGAGCGACTGCTGCGCAAACGCCAGCGATTGCTCGTTAACCCGTGCCTGCTCGTACGCGCTGACCAGGTCCCAGTAGATGTTCTCGATCTGGGTGACCGTGGCGATTACCTGGTTCCGGAATGCGATGTCGGAGATTTCCTTGTCGTTCTTGGCGATTTTCAGGTAGCGCAGGTTGGGACCAAAGCCGAACCCCGCCAGCAGCGGTTGGCGTATCTGAAACTGCGTTTGCGCGTTCAGCGCGGGCGACAGACTGGTGAAGATACTGTTGGTCGTCTGCCGATTGTTGAAGAACTGCGCGGTGACAATTGTCCCCGTCGGGAATGCCTGCTGATAGCCGAGATCCATCGTGCCGGTGTTCTGCTGCAGCGTGGGCACGCCGTTGATCTGTAGGTTGGCTTGCGGCAGCGTCAGATGCTCCACCCCGCCGTTGCCGGTGATGAGCGGATCGAAATTGGGGACCGCAGTACCGGTACCAAGCGTTGACTCGACCAGTCCGGAGGCTCCTGCGCCCGCTCCCCCTGCACCGCCAGTCGTGCCGCCGGCTCCGGCCCCGGGAGCGCCCGCCCCAAATCCGCCAACGCCTCCGCCGGGCGTGTTTTGCACGATGCCGGTGTTAACGCCGCGAAAGATTCCGCCTGCGCGCGTGCGAAGAATGTCAGTGTCGGCGATGGGCAGGTTGTAGCGGGCGATCACCAGGTCGAGATTGTTCTCCAGGGCCAGGTCAATGGCATCGCGCAGCGAGATGTATAGCTTGCCATCGTGAATGAGCGATTGCAGCAGGGAAGAGTTTCCCAGGTTGGGCTGCGGCACGGTATCCGGCATGTACGGCGCGATGGGGCTGTGCGACTTCGGTATCTGTAACGATGCCGGCGTGGTGAGCGCCACCTGCGGCTGCGGCGCGGGAGTTGCAGGAGGCGCTGGCTCCTGAGATTGCTGCGCCAGCACCGAAAACGGCGTGAACAGCATGGCTGCGACGGCCAGCATCGCGCATGGCTTGCGGAGGTACTCGATCACCGGGCCACCGCCTCGCGTGCGGCGTTGCGCTCCTCGGAGACGATCCATCCATCGCGCAACTGTATGGTCCTGCCGCCGTAGGCGGCATTGGTCTCAGAGTGCGTCACCTGGACGATCGTTGTTCCCTCACGATTCAGTTCGCAGAACAGCTCCATGATCTCCTTGGCCTGGGTTGAATGCAGATTGCCGGTGGGCTCGTCAGCCAGCAACAATGCCGGTTTGTGGATGATGGCGCGCGCGATGCCTACAAGCTGCTGCTGTCCCCCCGAAAGCTGGCTGGGATAGAGGTCCTTCTTGGCCACGATCTGGAAGCGGTCCAGAGTGTCGGCAACCATGCTCTGGCGCTCCGACTTGGGGATGTCCTTATACGACAGCGGCAGGTCGATGTTCTCCTGCACCGTAAGGTCGTCGATCAAGTGATAGCTTTGGAAGACCATGCCGACGTTGCGCTTCGCCAGTTCGGCGCGGCCCTTACGCCGGAGCTCGTGTACGGCGTCGTCTTCGAAGAAGTACTGTCCGCGCCACTCGTCATCGAGCAGCGCCAGCACATTCAGCAGCGAAGATTTGCCTGCGCCGGAAGGGCCCATGAGCGTGAGGAATTCTCCCCGCTTGATCTTCAGGTTGATGCGGCGCAGCACCCAGGTCTCGCCCGCAGCCGTTTTGTAGCTTCGTTCTACGTCCTTAAGTTCAATCATGGATTCCTATTCGTAGCGCAGCGCCTTCATCGGTTCAACGGCCGCCGCGCGCCGTACCGGCAGCAACGCGGCCGCCAGCACCACCAGAACGATGATGCCGGTCACCGACAGCAGGGTCAGCGGGTCGTGGTTGGAGACGCCGAACAGTTGATGGCTTAACAGGCGGCCACTGGCAATCGCAATGGGTATGGCGACCACAAAGCTGATGAGCAGCAAGCGGAGCACCTCGCCCAGCATCATGCGCAGCACCGCTCCCCGGTCGGCGCCCAGAGCCATACGAATGCCGATCTCGCGCGTCCGTTGTGCCGCCGAGAACGCCAGCACACCGTACAATCCCACCGCGCACAGCAAGGTTGCCAGCGCACCGAAGCACTCCGCCAGGAAGGTCACCAGCTTCTCGGTGTTGAGCTGAGTATCGATCTGGTCGTCCATACTGCGGAAACTATCCAGCACCAGCTTGGGATCGATCTGCTGCACGGCCGCCCGCACGCTGGGCATCACCGCGTCCGGCGACGACGCGGTGCGCAGGTAGTAGGTCATGTCGAAGCGCCTGCGATCGGTGGCGCGGTCAATCGCCAGGTAGCCGGTCGGCCTGGATGGCGTGCGCAAGTCCGAGTGCTTAACGTCACCCACGACCCCGACAATCTCGATATCGGTCTTCGCCGTAGGTCCTCCACCGATGCCGTAGTAGCGGCCGATCGCCGCTTGCGGACTGGCGAACCACTTCTTGGCAAACGTCTCATTGATGACAGCCACTTTAGCGGCATCAGGACGGTTGTCCTGATCGGTCAGCGTCCGTCCTGCCACCAACGGGATGTTCATGGTCGCAAAGTAACCGGGTGTGACCTGTCCACGCTCAACATCGGTATCGTCCAGGGAGGATGCCGGTATGCCTGCGACCGTGATGTTAGAGGCGGTATCATCCCCAGCAAGCTCGGGATCGTCGGTCGCGGCAACCGATTTCACTCCCGGAAGTGCGCTCATCGTTTCCAGCAAGTGATGCCTTAGTTCGGTGGAGCGCTCTTTGTCATAGCCCGCGAGCGTGGGATCGATGCTAAACGTAAGCAGATGATCGGGACGAAAGCCGACATCCACGGAACGCAAGTTCTTCATCGTCCGCACGAAGAGCCCGGCGCCAAAGAGCAGCAGCACGCTCAATCCGATCTGCACGCCAACGAAGACCCGTTTCAGGCGCGACTGACCCGTCGTGGCGGTGCTCACCTGCTGTTTCAGGGCAGCCGTCAGGTCCGGACGCCAGAACTCCACCGCAGGCACCAGGCTGAAGACCAGCCCCGCTGTGATACCCACCGCAAGGTTGAAGGCAAAGATGCGAGGATCGAGCCCGGAGCTGAACGGCATGCTGGGCGAGTCGGTAAATATACGGTGAAGCAGAAGGTTGGTGATCTCCGGAGCGAGCAGTAGTCCCAGCAGCCCGCCACCGATGCCCAGCAGCATGCCTTCCATCAGAAGCTGTTGTACGATGCGGCTGCGTTTTGCGCCCAGCGAGTAACGCACCGACATCTCCCGCCTGCGTCCGGCGGCGCGCACCAGCAGCAGGCCGGCAAGGTTGGCGCAGGCAATGACGATGACCAGCACCACCATGCCCATCACGATCAGCAGAGGGGTGCGGATCTCATCGCGTAGTGGCGAGAAGCCGCGCTTTGCGTCTAGCAGCGTGACCTTCGATTTGGCCACGAAGCGTTCGACAAACTTTGCGGAATGATCGTGGATCTCCTTCAGTTCTTCCTGTCGCAGTGCCTTCCACAGTGGCTCGATCCCCGCCTCGGCGCTGCTCACCGACTCGCCGGGTTTCAGCCGGGCGATGATGTTCAGCCAACGCGAGCGATGCTTGTCCAGGTCGTTCCACCCCGGTGTCACCTCGGGCTTCATCATCATCGGAACAAACAAGTCAGGCCGGTCGCCCACGACCACACTCCTGAAGCCCGGCGGAGCGATGCCGATGATGGTGAAGGGGTGTCCGTTGATGAGAATGCTGCTGTTGATGGCAGACCGGTCAGCGCCAAAGCGCCGCACCCAATACTCGTAGCTCAGGACGGCTACCGGATCGCGCTCCTGCACTTCGTCGTCGCTGGGCGAAATCAGCCTTCCTGCGGCGGGCTGCAGTCCGAGCACTTGAAAGTAGTTACCCGATATCAGCTCGGCCATCGCCAGCTTCGAGTCGTTGTGATATTGAACGCCTACCTGCGCCGGAGTGCGTGCCAGCATCCCGTCGAATACGGAACTCTTGTCGCGCAGGTCGCGGTACATCGGGTACGAGAAGTAGAGATGGTCGTCGCCGCCCCACGAACTGACGTGGCCCGAGTCTGAGCCGACAGACTTCAACTGGACCAGCCCGCCGGGATCCTTTACCGGCAGGCTCCGCAGCAATACCTGATCGAGCAGGCTGAAGATGGCGGTGTTGGCGCCGATCCCCAGCGCCAGAATCAGCATGGCAACGATGGTGAATCCCGGACTCTTGCGCAACTGACGAAGGGCGTAACGAAGGTCTTGCAGCAGGGTGCTCATCGTTGCTTAATCCTCTCTCAGCGTGCGCATGGGATCGAGTTTCGCCGCGCGGCGCGCGGGCAGATAGCTGGCGAGCAGCACTGTCGCCGTTAGCAGGGCAGCGGTTGCGAGCAACGTCATGGGTTGGAACAGGCTGGTGGCGTAAAGCATGCTGGAGAGCACACGGCCCGCCACAAAGGTCGCTACCAGGCCGACGACCAGTCCGACCGCGGCCAGTTCGAGTCCACGGCGCAAGACCAGTTGCAGCACATCCGAGCGTCCTGCCCCCAACGCCATGCGAATTCCCAGCTCCCGCAGCCGCATGTGAACTCCGTAGCTGATCACGCCGTAGAGTCCGAGCGCCGAAAGCAGCAACGCCAATCCTGCAAAGACGGACAGCAGCACCACGATGAAGCGGCGGCTGACCAGCGAGCTGTCGATGCGCCGTTCCATGGTTTCGAAGTCGTACACCGCCTGGTTGGAATCGACCTGGCGCACGGCGCTGCGAATGGCGTCGGCCATCGAATTTGGGTTGGCGCTGGTTCGCACCATCACTTCCAGTTGCCGTGTCGGCGACTGCGAGAAGGGCAGGTAATAGATACCCTCTTTGTTGTCCTGCTCCAGCGAGGCAATGCGGGCATGCTTTACCAGTCCTACGATCGTAATTGGCTTATCGCGCTCCAGCATGATCTGCTTGCCAAGCGGATCCTGGCCCGGCCAGTAATCGCGCGCCAGCGTTTCATCAATGACGGCGACCTTCTGGGTATTGGCCTGATCGGTCGAGGTGAAGAAACGTCCCTCAACCAGCGGAAGTTTCAACGTCGAGAAGTAGTCGGGAGTAATAACCCGAATGTTGCCATGCGGGGGCGGTGAGTTCGGGGGCAGCACTTGGCCTACGATGACAAATGACGCTGACCCTCCGTTGACTGAGAAGGGGAAAGCATCGGCGATGGCGGCGTCGCTCACGCCAGCCTGGGCCTTTAACTGGGTCTCCAGTGCCTGCGCGAATGCGGCTTGTTGGGCATCTTCCTTGTAGCTGTCACGTGGCAGAGTGACGCTGGCGGACATTAAACCTTGAGGCTCGAATCCGACTTCCACCCGCTCCAATTGACTCAAGCTGCGTATCAGCAGGCCGGCGGAAACCAGCAGCAACATTGCCAGGCCGATTTCGCCAATGACCATCGACGAGCGCAGGCGCTGGCGAACTTTGCTTGCCGTCTCCGAGCGCCCACTCTCTTGTAGCGCCTGGAACCAGCGAATGTGCGTCATCTGGTACGCCGGGGCCACGCCGCAGAGAATGGCGCACACAACGCCCGCTGCGATGACGTAGAACAGCACGGGCAGGCTGATGTGCACATTGAGGTTGCGGACCAGGTTCGCCGGAGCCAGCATCAGCAGCAGCGGAATGGTGGTGTAGGCCAGCACCATTCCCAGCGCCACGCCGAACAGCGAGAGCAGCGCGCTCTCGGTGAAGGCCTGCGCCAGAAGCTGACGGCGCCCGGCCCCAAGAGCGATGCGGATGGACGTCTCGCGCTGGCGGTCGGAGGCGCGGGCCAGTTGCAGGCCGGCGATGTTCGCGCACGCGATCAACAGAACGAGGATCACTGCTCCCAGCAGAACGGCCAGCGGTTTGCGCAGATCACCCGCGACAAACTCCAGTAGCGGCTCGGAGAACATGCCCCAGCCCGATACTTTGGCGTAGCTCTTCTCGCCTTCCGAGTTGGCATTCTCACGCGCCTTCATCGCCAGGTACTGGTTGACCTGATCGATGCTCACGCCGGGGCGCATGCGTGATACCACGAACAGATATTCGTTGTAGCGATAGTCATGGTCGTGCAGCCGTGCCGGCGGCAGAGCCAGAGGTGTCCACACCTCAGCCTGGTTGGGCCAGCCAAACTCCGGCCCCATCACGCCAATGACTTCATAGGCCTGCTGGTTCAGCGTAATCTTGCGACCAACGATGTTCGGGTCGCCGCCGAAACGTTTTTTCCAGGTGGCATACGACAGGACTACAACATGATTGGCGTTGGGGACGTCTTCTTCCGCAACGAAGGTCCTTCCCAGAACAGGTTTGGCGAGAAACGCGTCAAAGAACTGCCACGACACGGCCGCATTCACCAGCCGCTCCGGGTTTCGCCCTTCCTGCAGATAGGAGAGGTTGTTGACCGTCATGGCCGCGGTCGCGGACAGGAACTGCTTACCTGCCTCGGCATCGGCGAAATCGGGCGGCGACATACCGATGTTGCCCAACTGTGCCGGGGTCCCGTAATGGGCGCGCACCGCTAACATGCGGTCGGGATTGGGCACGCCCGTTGGATTGAGCAGCACCGCATTCATCACGCTGAACACGGCAACATTCGCGCCGATGCCGAACGCCAGCGTCAGCACCGCGGTGATGGCAAACCCGCGCGAGTGGTTCAGTTGGCGGAACGCATAGCGCAAATGCTGAGCTAACCAAGACATCACTACACCTCTTGCACCAGCTTCTTCAGTTCCTCTTCACCCACCACCTTGCCGTCAAACAGGTGCACCTCACGTTCGGCGTGCGCGGCAAAGCGGGGATCGTGGGTCACCATGCAGATGGTTGCGCCTTCGCGGTGAAGGTTCTGCAGCAACTCCATCACCGCTTCGCCATTGCGGGAATCGAGGTTGCCGGTAGGCTCGTCCGCCAGCAGGATCGACGGCTTGCCTGCCAACGCGCGTGCCACCGCCACGCGCTGCTGCTGACCGCCGGAAAGCTGCGAGGGATAGTGCCGCAGCCGGTGCGCCATGCCGACCTTCTCCAGCGACTCCATGACCCGCTGCTTGCGGTCGGCGCTCGACATGCGCTGGCGATAGGTCAGCGGCAGCTCGACGTTCTCATAGACCGTGAGATCGCCGATCAGGTTAAAACTCTGGAAGATGAAGCCGATCTCCTGATTGCGAATGCGCGAGCGCTCGGCAAAATCCAGGTTTGCTACCGGCTTGCTGCTCAGCGTGTAGCTGCCGCTGGTGGGTGTGTCGAGCAGCCCGATGATCGACAGCAGCGTGGACTTGCCACAGCCCGACGGCCCCGACATGGCCACGTACTCGCCGCGATTGATGGTCAGGTGGACGCCGGAAAGCGCATGCGTCTCGATCTCATCGGTGTAGAAGACCTTCGTCAGATCTTCAATGTGGATCAGGGTCTGGCCATTATTCATGTGCTTTGCCTCTCTGGAAAAATCTTGGTCTCTGTTACTCAAGCCGAATGCGATCCGTATTGTCCCAGCGCGACATGTCCGACAGGATCACGGTGTCGCCTTGGTTGAGCCCTTCGAGAACCTGGATCGCGTTCACCGACGCGCGCCCGACTTTCACCGGAACTCGCGTGGCGTACTCTCCCGAAGGATCAAGCTTGAACAGGCTGATGGTGCTGTTCTCCTGTCCAAAAGCGGGACGTCCGACATAGAGCACGTTGTCCAGTTTTTCGAGATCGATCGTGCCGTCCACGCTCAAATCCGGCCGCGCACCTTTGGGAAGCTCACCAGTGATACGCACATCTACGGTTACAGTTCCGTTCTGCACCGCCGGATCGACGCGCATGACCGTGCCGGAGACGACGCCGTTATGAGTATCGATGGTTGCCGGCTCGTTGATCTGTACGTCGCGGGCCTGCGTCTCGGGAATCTTCAGCGACGCGATCAGGTGATCGGGCTGCACCACTTTCGCCAGCATGGTGCCGGGCTGCACGTGCTGACCTACCTGGAGCGGCATGTCGACCAGCACCCCGGGGATGCCGGCGCGCACGTTAAGGTCGTCAAGCTGCTTCTGCTTCAGCTCGGCCAGCGTCCGCATCTGGTCAACCTTGGCTTCCTGCACGGCAAGCTGCGACCGAATCGCCTGCTGGTTGATTGTCAGGCGCTCTTTCTCGATGTCGTTGCGGGTGTTGAGTTCGTTGGCTTTACCACTGGAAGCTTTGTAGGCCAATCCGGAGATCACGCCCAGGTTGTACAGTTCTTTGTCAGTCTCGGCCTGTAGTTCGGCTTGCGAGTAGTCGGCACTGACGGTCGCTGCGCCTGCCTTCTGAGTCATCAGGTCGCTGTCGAGCTTGACGCGCAGGCTCTTCAATTCGGCTTCAGCCGCTTTCAGTTGCAGCTCGGCATCAACGGCGGCCTGTTCCGTCTGCGGGTTGCTCATCTGCAGCAGCACGGTGTCCGGCTTCACTTCCGTGCCAGGCAGCACGAGAATGCGCACGACGGTAGCTTCCGTTTCAGCGGGAATCTGGCGCACGTCTTCAGGACTCGGCACCAGGGTGCCTAGGCCGCGCACTTGTCGCAGCATGGAGCCACGCTTTACGGTGTCAGTCCAGACGGTGCTTCGTTCTACGGTGGGAGCGGCGGGCTTAAGCCGCGAAACTCCGACGAATGCGGCGACAGCGAGAACGACCGCGACTATGGCAATCAGCGCCTGCTTGCGACGCTTTTGCTTCTTAAACTCGGGGCGAGCGATGTCCATCGCCGAGAGTAAGTGCAGTTGGGGTTCCAACCATCAGCCTTGCCATGGCGAGGCAAGTTCCTACTATTCAGGAAGTTGCAGGCGGCCGCAGCGCAACCACCCGACCAGGGATGTTCTCTTCGTTGATGAAGGCGTCCATTTCCGGACGGTAGAAGTGTGGCCAGGCGACCGTGTCCGACAGACGTGATTCTTCTCCGTGTCTGCTTGCCTCTGTGCTCAACCCGGGGCCGCTGGTCTACTTTCCCGCGGCCATCTTGTCGAGTTCGGTTGCTACCTGCTCAACAAACACTGCTTCGTCGTTCACCGCTTTCGCAACTTTCGGCACTTCCGCTTCGGCCAGCTTGTAGTCCTTCAACTCGATGCTCTCGCGGATTCCAGACATGGTCTTCGGCCCGTATCCGGTGTAGAGCCCGGGAGCATAAAGCATGTGCTTGTAATACGGACGGGTTGGCAGGCCGTCGGGATCGAGCAATTGCTGCTCCGCTTTCAGCAGCTTGTCGTTCAATGCTGTCAGTTCGGATGGATCCAGGTTCGCCTTCATGGCCGCGCCCAGAGCCTTGTTGTAGTGTTCTCCGGATTTCGCCAGCGCGGTAGCGGCATTCTGCAAAGGAGCGAAGTTGATGAAGGGCGGCACTGCTTCCTGCTTGGGAGGGACCTCGGGCCGCCGCGGATCATTGATCGCGTGGTAGACGCCGTCTTCCAATTCGCGATTCTGTTCCGTGACCTTCCCCTGTTTCTGCTTCAGCAACTCCTGCACCTCTTTCAGGTACTGGTTGACGGCATCGGAAAGATTGCTGAAGCGATAGGGAAGCACGTCAGCGTCCGCCAGGCGCATCGCGGTCAGGCCCACCGTCTGTGCCAGCGCCTTGCCGTACACGAAGTCGTTGTCGGAAAAATGGGTGTACCAGTAAAAGTCGTCGTAGATGGAGTGGTAGATTCCCTCGCGATCCTCCCCGCCATAGCCCAGATTGAGCGACGGAACCCCGAGGTGATGCTCGAAGACGGTGTAGTCGGTCCCCGAACCCAGTGGCTCCAGCTTCCAATCAGCGCGATTGCGGATGGCCTCGCGCTCTTTATCATCTTTTGCGTTGTGAATGCGATAGTCTTCCGACCGCTGCCACACCGAGATGCCTGCCTCAGGGTCCTGCACGTCGCGCGCTACGCCATTCACCAGCGCCTCCAGCGAATGCGCGCCCTCGGCATACAGGAATCCGCGGCCGTTGCCGTCAGTATTGATGTACGCGACTGCGTGTTGCTGAAGCTCGGCAGCGTGAGCCTCGGCCCATTCGGTGGAGCCCAGCAGCATCGGCTCTTCGCCGTCCCATGCGGCATAGATGATGGTCCGCTTGGGCTGCCAGCCCTGCTGGTGAATCTCGCCCAAGGCCCGAGCTTCCTCGAGTAGAGAGACTTGGCCGGAAACTGGATCGGCCGCCCCATTCACCCAGGCATCGTGATGATTGCCGCGCACCACCCATTCTTCCGGCTCACTCGATCCCTGCATCCGGGCGATGACGTCATATACCGGGCGCAACTTCCAATCAAACGTCACGGCCAGATGCACTTTCGTTTCGCCAGGTCCAACGTGATAGGTAATGGGCAACGCTCCGCGCCAGGACTGTGGCGCCACGGGTCCAGTCAGTGCTTTCAGCAGAGGCTCGGCATCGCCATAGGAGATGGGCAGCGTGGGAATCGGCGCCAGGTTCTTCGCGTCCTTGATGTCGAGCCGCTTGGCGTCTTTGGTTGCGCCCACGCCCGGCGTCAGCGGATCACCGGGATAGGAGTGCGGGAAGTCCATGACGCTCCCGCGCTGCACACCTTGCGTAGGTCGCATGGGACCTTCGGGAAAGGTGCGTTCATCAGCGTAGCCGTCGTCGGCCGGATCGGAATAGATGATGCAGCCGATGGCGCCGTGTTCCCAGGCAACGCGGGGCTTAACTCCGCGCCACGAGTGGCCATACTTGGCGATGACGATTGCACCTTTGACGGAAACGCCCAGCCGGTCGAGCTCTTCGTAATCGGCGGGTACGCCGTAATTGACGAATACCAGCGGTGCCGTGACATCGCCGTCCGGCGAGTATGCGTTGTAGGTTGGTAGCTGCTCGTTCTTCTGGTTGCTGGTTGGATCCACCGCGACTGCCGGCTCCTCCAGCTTCGCTGTGTACTGCGTCGGCGCAGTCATCTGCAGCAGTCGGCTCTTCGGCGTGGGGAAGAGCACGTCGAACTGCTCAATCTTGGCGTCCCATCCCCAGGACTGTAGTTTTGCCAGGATCCACTCCGCGTTCTCTTTGTCGTACGGCGACCCCACATGATGTGGATATGCGCTGAGGTGCTGCATGTATTCGCGCAGCAGCTTGGGATCAGGAATGCTCCTGAACTTGTCTTCCCACTGGCGCTCCTGCGCACTCGAGGTGGCAGTAAATCCCAGTAAAGGCTGGTTGGACGCGCTTTGCGCAACCTCTGCCCAAGTGGGGGAGAGGGATGATCCGATGATTAGGACGACTGCCAGTAGACGACGCATCCGAGCCTCCTGTACGAAAACACGTAGCTTACATCAATGCATAAAGAAGGTCGAACCGAGCGCTGCAAGTTGAAACACGACTATGAACTGCGAAATAGGGCATGAGAGCCTTCTTGCTGGAAATGCCGATCATTGGTCAGAGCGTCGCTAATGGACTCGCGACGCATTGTCTGCATGGAAATGCAATCCGTAAGACTGTAACCTTTGTCCGGTCTTGCCCGATAGAGTTCCAGACCTGCGAGAAACGAGTTCCGTGTCGGTGGGGTAACACGGACACCTGCAGCGCTGAGAAGATCCTGGACCGCCGCAGCAGCCGCCACGCGCAATTGGGAACCAGCGGCGCAGAAGGCCAGAAACTCTGTCAGGACTTCGTCTGTGGTGACGATGAGCGTAGAGCCTAAGCTCTGCGAAACACCTAGCACTCGCGGGTGATCTTTATCCCGAGGATTCGCCAACGCGATCCAGTAGAACGTATCAGCAAAGGCAAGTTTCACTGATTTCGCTTTGGGGAGCCATAGAGATAATGATCGTGTTCGCTCGCTCCGTCCAGCGGGAGCTTTTCGAAGACCTCTGACGGAACCGAGTTCATTCGCTCGGAGATGATTGCCCAGACCGGGCGGCGTGACGATTCGTTCGAAGAGACGACGCGCGCCTGAGCGTACTCTTCGGCGAGACGCTGCAGCAAGTCATCAACGCTTATACCTTCTTCCGCCGCCCGCGCTTGTAACGCGGCAGCCTGCTCGTCGGACAGCTTGATCGTCACGGTCATAGCGGGTTCCACTGATAGTTCAAGAATAAGCGCGGATGGCATGATGTGTCATCGCGGAATTCAGTCAATGCCACAAAATGTGAAAGGGCCGCCAGTCCGTTCATTCCGGCAGCCCCACCAATCTAGTGGCCGTGGCCGTGGCCGCCCCGGTTCGAGATCACGGCCTTGCTGCCGTCAAACTTCGTGATCTCGATCCGGAACGACTCCGTATATCCATTGGCCCGGTCCTGCAGAATGCCCAGTCCTATCTGCTCGCCGAGCAGCAGGGAATACAGGCTTGAGCTGCGGAAGTGGATGCCCGCATGGATGCCGTGCCCCATCGTGATGTTCCAACCCAGCTTACTCAGCTCTCCGTTGACGGTCAGCTCGTCCCGGTCCGCGCCGGTGTACGGGACCAGGGAAAGGCCATCGGTGCTTGGCACCACCACATCGGAGCCGGCGGCCTGCAGCAGCGGCCGGATCTTTTGGTTGCCGTCGTAGAAGAACTTCAGCGCGGTGATGCACGCTCCCCCGGCTGTCCCGTGGCCGGTGGGATAGCAGGGGTGCGTCGGCGAGCCCTCCGGGAAGGCCTGCGGTAACAGGTAGCTGCCGTACTTGGAATAAATGATAGGCAGCGCCGCGGAATTCAGCACGTCGGCGTGGATCGCCCCGGCTGCCTGCGGAAAGGGATGGGCGCGAGTAATGTTGGCGTGCACCAGTGCACCGTATTCCTCCGGACGCATGCGCAGGTTCACGATCCACTTATGGAACCACGCGGCCTTCAGCGCTCGCGTTGTCATCTCCGCCATCGTGGTTGCCGCATCCAGGTTGCAGAATTCGCTTCCGAAGGTGACAAACCCGTGTTGCGTGCGCGAACGGCCATTGGGATACCCGTAGGGATTTCCCGGATTCACCGCCGACTTGATTCCCACCAGCACCAGAAGCGCCATGAGGTGTTCCTGGAAGGGAAGGTCGACATGCGTGGCGGCGGCGAGGTCTCGGCCTTGTTTCATGAAGCACAATTGCGAGTCAAATGCCACTTGGCGGGCGGGAACCTGGCCGTTCTGCACGGCCTGGTACTCCTCGACCGTCGTCATGTAGTCCGCTCCGCCTTCGCTCACCGACAAGAAGCGTCGCACTTGCTGGGACATGGGCTGCACGCCGAAGTATGTCGGCTGGAGAATGAATTGCGACAGATACGGGCCCTGCACATTGCCGTCGCCCCGATAGAACTGTCCGCGAAACAGGGTCTGCGGCGTCACCGGATACGGAAAGATGCTGTTGTGGCTCCGCACATAGGACATACGGTTCAGGTCCGCCGCCGCCTGATCTGCCACAGAGCTGTTGCTGTATTCGGTAAACTGCACGTCGCGCATGAGCGCGCCCCAATAGTGCTCGACCGCTTCGGCCGCAGTCTGCGCGCTGGCGACGCTGGGTGCGGGCGGGATGTTGGAGGCATGAGAGTCGGGTCCTTCCAGGTCAAAAGAGAACGCCCCCATAGGCCCGTTCATGGTCGAGGTAAACCCGTCTCCGCCCGGATTGCCCACAATGATGTTCTCGAAGTCGTCGAAGTCGCCCGTTTCCAGCGCATGAAGCAGGCTGCGGTAGGCGGCATGATTCGGAATGCCGAGTGCATCGTGCTTCAGGCACTTGCTCCAGTTGCCGCTGTAATCGGTAAAACGGTGCGAATCCCCGTTGTCAGGCAGTTTGCCGATGTCGACGTTGTTGTCCTGCGCCGTGTCCTTCCTATAGTCGTAGCTGGCGTAGGCGCGGGAACCGGAGCCGTAATTCGCCACCGATGCCTCGGCCTGTCCGCGCTTGCCTTCAAAAAAAGGTTCCAATGGAATGCCTACGGTCAAGGCCACGGCGGTTGCTCCACCTACTTTGCCCAGAAAAGAACGGCGGCTCGCATCCTTCGATGTGTTGGGCCGCGTTTCTCCCTCTTGCTTGTCACTGGTACTGCCATCATGATCAGCGAATGTAATAGCTTGGTCTTGCTGCTGGTCTTTCATAATTGCTCCCTTCATCGGTTTATCAAGTGAGGGTCGTTGGATTATTCGGTGCAATGGTTCCCTGGGGGAGGATTGGAAGAGCGGCTTACGGCCACTTCGAGCAACACTCAAAAGCTTTCGGCAGTCGAGAACTTCTCACCCAATCCATTGGGTGAACCGAGCGTTGACCACGGAAGCCTGCCGGCGCAGGCGGAAAAAAATCAACCGGTCGCTGCCGGCAGCCTTATCTGTTTGCTCCCATTTTCGATTCGAATACTGGAATCAAACTTTGGTGATGTCAAGCAGAATTTCCGCGGCACGGTGGCCAGGACCGCGTCGGACTCGCTAAACTCACCACAGGAGAAGGAATGGCGATCACCCAGGAAGAAGTATTGAGTGCGTTGAAGGAATGCTATGACCCGGAAATTCCGGTAAACATCGTGGATATGGGCTTGATCTACGAGATCAAGATCAAGCCGGTCGAGCCCCCGGCCGCGGAAGGCGAAGACATCGAGGTGGAGATGACCTTGACTGCCCCGGGTTGCCCTTCCAGCGGATACATCAGCGATCAGGTGAAGCAACGCCTGCTGCGCATGCCCGGCGTAAACAGCGCTGCGGTCAACATCGTGTGGTATCCCCAGTGGACACCGGAACGGCTGAGCGCCGACGCGCGTAAACAGTTAGGTATCGACTGACACCGGTGGAATGAGCTGCATCCAACCTGTTCGTCGGGAAATGCCATGTCGAAAACCAGCAAGATCGTTCAGGCTGTCCTTCTGGTTGCCATCGTGGCGGCCGGCGTTCGCCTCTTTTTCTATTTCCGCGACCGGCGAGCCAAGCTCGTTGAGCCGGTACAGAAGCAGGTTGCGCTCGATGCCGATGCCTATGTCTACCCGAGGAAGCTGCATCCCCAGGTCCTGAAAGACGCCCAGGAGTTGACGCGGCAGCCAGCGTGGGTCCGCGCGGGAAATGAGATCGCTTACTACCCCTACAACGGCTACACCAACTTTATGCACTTGGCCGGTCATTTAGGCCCCATCGAAAAGCTCGACATCAAGGAGGTTGTCGTCAATCGGCCGCCCGAAGGTGATAAGCAGGTTATGGCAGTGTTCGAGAAGGACAACAAACTTTACGCTTTCTCGATCGGTTACGTCGAGGGCGAGAACTATCACTTCGACTCCGACGACATACTCTACGTGCAGGACCCGCACGAGCTCTACAAACATTGGGCGCCTGACGTTTGGCAGGCAATCGGCGATCACCAGGTCAAGCTGGGAATGAACGAGTTGCAGGCTTCATTTGCTGTAGGGGTAGGTGTTCCGGAAGGAAGCGGGATGAGCAATCCCCGGGTGGTGAACTATTTCAACAACGGTCATCCGTTGCGCGTCACCTTCGACAACGGCAAGGCAACCGAGATCGAGCCTGGCGGGGCGTCGTAACCACCACGTGGCTTGACTGCGTGAACTGGCGAGGCTCTGCACCGTCTCTTAGCCCAAAAGCCTTCTCCGATCCGTAAGATCCGTGCAAATCCGCGGCTCGTTTTTTTCTTCTCTGCCGCGTTTAGAATGGCGCTTCATGCAATTCGAACTCTTTGTAGCCGCGCGGTACCTGCGGGCCAAGCGGCGGCAAGCCGTCATCGGGATCATCACTCTCATCTCCATCATTGGAGTCGCCGCTGGAGTGGCCTCGCTCATCATCGCCCTGGCCATCAACAACGGCTTCCGCCAGGACCTGCAGGACCGGTTGCTGGGCGCGATGTCGCACGTCAACCTGCTGCGCGTGGAGAGCGACGGCATTCGCCACTGGGAACAGCTACTGAACCGGCTGGACAAACAGCCGCACGTGGTTGCCGGTGCTCCCGCCATGTACGAGCAGGTGCTGATTTCGCGTGGCGCGCACGCTCAGGGTGCTGTGCTGAAAGGCATCATTCCCAGCTACGAGCGCAGGGTCAGCGACATTCTGGAATACGTGACGTCCGGCTCAGCTGCGCCGCTGGAAGCCTCGGGAGCGAACACTTCCGCACCGGCCGACGAAAGCAATCCGCTTTCGGCACAAGTGACCGCTTCGTTGCCGCCCATACTTCTCGGACAAGACATGGCCAATTCGCTGGGAGCGCAAGTTGGCTCGCTGGTGACGGTCACCAGTCCGCAAGGCGAACTGACCCCTTTTGGCATTGTGCCCAAGTATGCGCGCTTCAAAGTTGTGGGAATCTTTAACTCAGGCTTCTATGACTCCGACAACACCTGGGGATTCATTCGCCTCTCCGATGCGCAGAAGCTCTTCGATCTGGGCGACGTGGTCTCGGTGCTGGAATTCAAGGTCGACGACATCTATAACGCCGACAAGATCGGTCTTGAGCTGGAGCACGCGGCAGGGAAGGGCTTCATGGCGACCAACTGGATGGAGCAGAACCGCGCCCTCTTCCGTGCCCTGCGCCTGGAGCGGTTGGTCACCTTCATCACCATCGGCCTGATTGTCTTTGTGGCTGCCCTGAACATTCTCATTTCGCTCATCATGATGGTGATGGAGAAGACCCGCGACATTGCGGTGCTGGTCTCGATGGGCGCCAAGAAGCGGCAGGTGCGCCGCATCTTCATGTACCAGGGTGTGCTGATTGGGGTGATCGGCACCATGATCGGCCTGGTGCTGGGCTACGGGATCTCGATGGTTGCCGGCCACTACCACCTGTTCTCGCTGTCAGCCGAGGTCTACTCCATCGACTACGTGCCCTTCGCGCCTCGTGTCCTCGACGGTTTCCTGGTGGCATTCCTGGCCATCGGCATTTCCTTCATCGCGACGCTGTATCCTTCGTGGTCGGCGGCCAGTGTGCTGCCGGCGGAGGCGCTACGCTATGAGTAGCCGTTCGGTCCTTCTGACCCACGCTTCGCAACTGCTTACCTTGCGTGGAGAAAATGCTCCTCGCCGTGGCGCGCAGATGCGCGATCTGGGAATCGTCAACGACGGCGCGCTACTGATGAGCGATGGCAGGATCGTTGCCGTTGGCACAACGGACGAAGTCGGCCGGCATGAACTGTCTGGAAGCGCAGAGGAGATCGAATGTCGCGGCAAGGTTGTGCTCCCCGGATTTGTCGACTCGCACACCCATCCGGCGTTCACCAATCCCCGCCTCATCGATTTTGAAAAGCGTATTGCCGGTGCAAGCTACGAAGAAATCGCCGAAGCCGGAGGAGGCATTCGCTCCAGCCTGCGCGGTGTGCGCGAGGCCTCAACCGAACAGCTCGCCGAGCATGTCCTTCGCGCGTTGAAAGAAATGGCCGCCTGCGGGACCACGACCGTCGAAGCCAAATCGGGCTATGGACTCAGCTTCGACAGCGAGATCAAATCGTTACAGGCAATCCGTCTTGCTGCAGTTCAATGGCCCGGCACCGTAGTCCCCACACTGCTCGGGGCGCATGTTGTCCCGCCCGAATATAGCAATGATCCCGAGGCCTATGTCGCCATCATCTGCGAGCAGATGGTTCCCGCTGTTGCCGAGCAAAAGCTGGCGAGTTATGTCGACGTCTTCTGCGAAAGCGGAGCTTTTACGGCTGAGCGGTCG
Organism: uncultured Acidobacteriaceae bacterium; assembly: GCA_963815775.1. Classification (GTDB taxonomy): domain Bacteria; phylum Acidobacteriota; class Terriglobia; order Terriglobales; family Acidobacteriaceae; genus CAVVDY01. The sequence goes on from CAWFIB010000027.1 coordinate 116,374, forward strand.
GTGCGCATCCTGCGCGCTGCGGTCGACCATGGTCTGAAGACTCGCGTACACGTTTGCCAGCTAACCGCAGCCGAACTGGCCCCGCTGCTGGAGTTTCGTCCTGCCAGCCTCGACCACATGGACTTTGTCAGCGATGCCGACATCACGCTCCTGGCAAGATCCGAAACCGTTGCGACCTTGCTGCCCGCCGCAAATTACTTCCTCGGTCTTGACCGCTTTCCCCCTGCCCGCAAGCTGATCAAGGGCGGCGCGGCCGTGGCGCTTGCCACGGACTACAATCCCGGCACCTCGCCAACCCCTGCGATGCCGTTCGTACTATCGGCTGCATGCACCCACATGAAAATGTCGCCCGCCGAAGCCATTACCGCCGCCACCATCAACGGAGCCTGCGCCCTCGAACTGCAGCAGCGCAAAGGCTCGCTCGAGCCCGGCAAAGACGCCGATGTCGCAGCCTTCGACGCAGACGATTATCGCGAACTGGCCTACTGGTTTGGAGTAAATCACTGCAAGAGGGTGTTCCTGGGCGGGCGTGAAATCTAGGCAAGCACTGGCTAAATCACGGCCTCGAAGCGGGCTAAATCACAGCCTCGAAGCGGGCTAAATCATGGCCTTGAAGGGGACCGCCTTCAGGCCGTCCGTAAGTGCCTGGAAACCAAGCTCGGCTTTAGCCACTGAGGGATTTCGCCATTACGATCCACTTGCGAATTACCTCAGGGCTAAAGCCCCGCTTCTTCAAAAACCATGACCTTCATGAATAATCCAGCCCTGGCTCACCCCTTCTTCGCGAAACCGTCTATGATCATTAACATTTCACGGAACCTGGGGGCGGTTCTGCGCGTACTTCTTGAGCATAAGAACAGCAGTCATCACAACTGAAACTTCCCAGCGCAAGGATGTTTAACATGAAACGAGTTCTGCTCCTTTGCGGCGTGGCCCTGCTCGCCTGCTGCAGCGCCTTCGCGCAACGCCTGCCCGGCGGCGCCACGCCCAGCCACTACAGTCTGACCTTCAACATCGAATTTCCAACCAACAGCTTTGAGGGCGACGAGGCCATTGACCTGACGCTGGCCAAGCCTAGCACCACGATCACGCTGAATGCGGTGGAAATCGACTTCCACGATGTGACCGTCACGGCGGGTGGGCAGACGCAAACCGCGAAAGTCTCGACCGATGAACAGAACGAGATGGCCACGTTTACCGTCGACAAGGAACTTCCGGCAGGCCCGGTCACGCTGCACATCAAGTACACCGGCAAGCTCAACGACAAGCTGCGCGGGCTCTACCTGAGCACGTATAAGGGCCGCAAGTACGCGGTCACCCAGATGGAAGCCACCGACGCCCGCGTCGCCTTCCCCAGCTTTGACCAGCCGGCCTACAAGGCGACCTTCGACATCTCGGCCATCGTCGACAAGGGCGACACTGCCATCTCCAACAACTACGTTGTGTCCGACAAGCCCGGCCCCGGCGACAAGCACACCATCAAGTTTGCCACCACGCCCAAGATGTCGACCTATCTGGTTGCGCTGACTGTGGGCGACTGGAAGTGCGAGCACGACGAAGTGGACGGCATCAAGATCGGCGTCTGCACCGTACCTGGCCAGGAGAAGCTCACCCGCTTTCCGCTCGATGCCACCAAAGCCATCCTGCACTATTACAACAACTACTACAGCATCAAGTATCCGCTGAAGAAGCTGGATGAAATCGCAGTGCCCGACTTCCAGGCGGGCGCGATGGAGAACTGGGGCGCCATCATTTATCGCGAGACCGCTCTTCTGGCCGACGAGAAGACTTCTTCCTTCGCCCACAAGCGCGGCGTTGCCGACACCATTGCCCACGAAGTTGCCCACCAGTGGTTTGGCGATCTCGTCACCATGGAGTGGTGGGATGACATCTGGCTCAACGAAGGCTTCGCCACCTGGATGACGCCGCATCCCGTCAGCGCCTGGAAGCCGGATTGGCTGGTGAACCAGAACGTGGTGGATAACACCATGCAAGCGCTCGCCGAGGACGGAATTGAGAACACGCGGCCGATCCATCAGGAAGCCACCACCCGCGGCGAAATCGAAACCCTGTTTGACGGCATCGCCTACGGCAAGACCGCAGCCGTGCTGCGCATGCTGGAGTCGTACGTCGGACACGATGCCTTCCGCGCCGGTGTGAACCTTTACTTAAAGGAGCACGCCTACGGCAACGCCACGGCTTCGGATTTCTGGAACGCGATGGCGCGCTCTTCCAAGAAGCCGATCGACCAGATTATGCCGACCTTCGTGATGCAGGCCGGCGAGCCCTTCGTGCAAGTCGATGCCAAGTGTGACGGCGGCAACACCAAGCTGAATCTTTCGCAGAAGCGCTACTTCAATACTCCAGAATTGTTCAACGCTGCCAACGACCAGCTCTGGCAGATTCCGATCTGCATGAAGGGCGTGGGCGGAGCGGCGTCATCCGAGTGCTTCCTGATGACCAAGCGCGAGCAGCAATTCAGCATGAAAGGCTGTTCGAAGTTTGTATTCCCCAACGCCACCGGTCTCGGCTACTACCGCTTCAGCTACGACGCGGGAGCACTGCGCCAATTAGGCGAAGCGGCCGAGCAGGGTCTTACCCCCGACGAGCGCATTGCCCTGATTGGCAACGATTGGGCCTTGATGCGCGCCGGCAGAACCAATGCCGGCGATTACCTCGCCTCGGGAGCGCAGTTGAAGAACACGCCCGGCTACGTACTGTTGCATAACTTCGGCGATCACCTGGAGGTGATCGTCAATGATCTGGTGAATGATCCCGAGCGGCCCCAGCTCCAGGCCTGGGTGCGTCAGACCTTCTCGCCGCTGCTCCAGCAACTGGGATACTCAGCTCGACCCAACGAGTCCCCCATCGAGCGCCAACGGCGCGCTGTGCTGTTTGGCATTCTCGGCACCTCCGGAAACGATCCGCAGGTGATTCAGCAAGCCCGCACCATGGTGCAGCAGTACATGAAGGATCCCGACTCGATTGACCCCACGCTGGCGGCCCCCGTCATGCTGGTGGCAGCGCGCCACGGCGACGCCGACCTCTACAAGCAGTTTCAGGAAAAACTGAAGTCGGCCAACTCGCCCGAAATGTACTATCGCTATTTTTACGCGCTGGGCGAATTTCCCGAGTCGAACCTGATGCATGAGACCCTGGCATCCACCCTGACGCCGCAAGTGCGCAGCCAGGACCTGGGCATACTGGTCAACATGATCCAGAATCCCGCCTCGCGCAATACCGCATGGGACTTCATGCGCAAGAACTACGACGCCATCAGTACCAAAACCGGTGGCGGGCTGGGAGGTTTCGGACTCTTCCTCTACTCCGCCCAGAGCTTCTGCAGCCAGGAGAAGGCGCAGGAAGTCGCGCAGTTCTTCCAGGAGCACCCCATTCAGGGAACCGAGCGCGGCCAGAAGGCGGCACTGGAGTCGATCCGCGGCTGTGCTGATCTGCGACAGCAGCAGCAAGGCACGCTCGCCACCTGGCTGAAGCAGAACGCTTCCGCCGGATCATCCGCGGTCGGCAATGGCGCAGGGCAAGGAACAGTGAAATAGGGCGGCTTATCAATTCGAAGCGCGCAATCCACTTCTTGTCATCACGATCGTAGGGAGGGACCTGTTCCATTTTGGTCTGGAATGGGTTTCTCCCACGGGCGCCAGTCGCTAAGTCCTGCGGCTGTTACTAGCTAACGGCTCACATCGCCCCGGCCACTTCGTTGCTCTCCGCCCGCCTGCACTAGAATCGAACTCATGCGTCGTTTCTGGGCCCTCGTCGTTCTCCTCTTTCTCTTCTCCAGCGCTTGCTCCAAGAAGCCGGCTGAAAAACGCTACGAGTTGCAAGGTGAGGTGGTGGCGGTCGACTCCGGCAATCATCAGATCACCGTTGCCCACAAAGACATTCCCGGTCTGATGCCGGGCATGACCATGCCTTTCCTGGTTGCACCCAACGACCAGTGGGTGTTTGGCAAGATCGGCCCCAGCGACCAGATTCACGCCACCCTGGTCCTCGGTAAGACCGCTGAGTTGCAGGACATCAGCTTCACCAAGCAGGCGGCCGATGTCAACGCCTACACCACCACCTTCCATGTACCCCAGGCCGGAGAGCAGGTCCCCGACTTTTCCTTCGTCAACCAGAGCGGCAAGCGGATTCACCTGGCGCAGTTTCACGGCCAGCCTCTGCTGCTCACATTCATCTACACCCGCTGTCCACTGCCGAACTTCTGCCTCTTGATGAGCAATAACTTCAGCGAAATACTTAAAGAACTACATGAGAAACCTGCGGTCTTTGCCAAGACCCAGTTGCTCAGCATCAGCATCGATCCCGACTACGACAAACCTCCCGTGCTGCGCCAGTATGGCCAGCGCTACGTCGGAGACATTGACCCCACATTTCAGCACTGGCAGTTCGCGTCGGGCTCGGAGGCGCAGATCAAGAAGGCGGCTGACTACTTCGGGCTCGCCTACAACAACAAGTCAGGGCAGATTGTGCACAGCCTGAGCACCGTCCTGATTGGGCCCGACGGAAAGGTGCAGACTGTTTACCTTGGCAACGACTGGAAGCCGGCCGACGTCGCAGCCGCTTACGAGATGGCTGTTCGGGGTTAAAAGGGGAGGTCACAAGACGGCATGAGATTCGCCAAATGGGTTTTTGGGATCGCCTTCTTCTGGGGCATCCTCGTGCTTTCGCCGCTCTATTTTATGTTCGACCTGATCGGCCGCATGGATCCTCCACCCATCACGCACCCCGGTTTTTTCTATGGATTTCTTAGTGCTGGCCTGGCCTGGCAATTTGCCTTCGCGGTCATCGCTTTGAATCCCATCCGCTTTCGCCCGATGATGGTCCCCTCGGTGATCGAGAAGTTCGCTTACGGGCTTTCGTTGGGCGTGTTGTATCTGCAGGGCCGTCTGCACGGCCAAGATTTGGCGTTTGGCGGCGTCGACGTTGTTTTGGGAGTGCTGTTCTTGCTGGCGTTTTTTCGAACCCGCGATAGCCACTACAAAGCGTCTGCCTAGGGTAGTCCCAAATTGGCCTGCTTCCTCCGCGCTTATCAGTGTCCCGTTGGAGGCGGCGCAGGCTGTGGCTGTGCAGGTGCAGGCTCCGGAGTCGCCGGCGCCGGCTTGGCATTCACCAGAAAATCCAGGAACTTGTTAGCGGCCTCGGCCCGTTCACCCTGCAGTTTAGAGGGCACCAGCGCAGGCACATCCGCCGGGCACGCCTGGACAGCGCCGCAGATGTTGACCGCATGCGACATTTCGCCCTGTAGCGAGGGAAAGTTGAGTGCATCCACCGGCGAATTCAGAATCACGATGTCCACCACGGGCTCGTCCATATTCTTCACCGCGCTCGGCAGGTCGGCTCTGCTCAGGCTGCCAACCTCGATTGCGGTCCCGTTGGAAAGCCGGGGATGGGTGGCTTGAAAGTCCAGGATGCGGTGATCCAGCTCCGTAGCGTAAGGCGAGGCTGGGTCATTGAAGATGCGCACTGTGACCGGCTCGGCCTTTTTCGGGGGCTTGCATCCCGGCGTGAATGCACTGACTGCTGCGATAAAAGCGAAGACCAGGGCCATCGATGGTCGCCAAGAAGAGGACATGCCAAGATAATATCCGACCACGGGCTTTGCGGGAATGTGCTTGTTGTGACTGGAAGGGTCCCGGTACTGAGTGGTGGTTACTTCGGTGCCACCATTGTCGCCCCGTTCAGCAAACCTTTACACAAACATCCTTTTCCAACCGAATGCCTTCATAGATAATGAAGCTATCGGGTTTCAACAGGGCTATGAAGGCATTGGGCGTGATCGGCGTGCTTTGCCCACTACTGTGTTGCACGTTGTTGTGCGGACAGCAGGTCGAACTCACTGCGCTTCGCTCCGACGCTACCTTTGACAATTCCTCGAGTCCGTTGCCCTTCCCGGCGAGTCCAGCATCCGCAGTACAGTCCTCCCGTCATTCCGAACATATTTCGCAACAATTGGGGGGCGGCAATGCTTGGCTTCAGTCAGGAGCACTGGTCGACCCGGCAGCTTCCAGCGTGGCCGATGATGGGTGCTCGCAGTTCCTGACTGCCGAGCTTACCGAAACTCCCGGAGGCGGACTCGCGCTGCGCAACTTCAGCCTGCATGGCGAGTTCACCCGCGACCACATGATGATGATGGCGCGCAACTTTATTCCCGGCAAACCGCTGCCCGATTCGCCCGTGTACACTCCGCTGACATCACGAGAAAAGTTTGAAGGCTGGGCGCACCATACCTACTCCGCCGACATGCTGCTGGGAACCGTGTTCGACACCATGATCCTGCAGGCGACAGGCGCCTATCGTGACTATGGCGGCGGCATGCAAGGCTTCACCAAGCGCTACGGAACACAACTGCTCTCCAATGAAGCCGGCTCGCTTTTCGGGCGCTGGTTTTTTCCCACCGTATTGCATCAGGACCCGCGCTACTTCCCCTCGCGGCAGACCAACATCTTCGATCGTATGGCTTATGCCGTGAGCCGCACCGTCATTACCCGTAGCGACAACGGAAACAACGTGTTCAACAGCTCGCTGATCCTGACCCTGCTGTTTACCTCGGCGCTCGCCAACGGCTATAAGCCCAACTATGAAGAGAGCTTTCCTGCGACCATGGCCAACACCTTTGCTGGACTTGGCGCGGTGGCTCAGATCAACCTGCTGAACGAATTCTGGCCCGACCTCAAGACCCTGTTCACCACCCGCCAACCCACTAAGTACATCACCCGAAAGGTGAACCAGATCGTCTTCCGCTCCCCGCCGCCGAGCAAGCAATAACACGAGGTTATTTCCTAAGTTAGTTTTGAAAGGGCACGCCTTCAGAGGCCGTTACGAAACTCGTGATTGAGCGACGGTGGGACAAAGCACACGCCCGTCCCGCAGGGACAGCATATCTAAGCCCAGCAATTTATTGCTGGGAGGGCGTTAGCTGAAATCCCGAGTCCGCTTCAGCGGACGGCACGAGTTCCGTAACAGGCTCTTCAGCCGTGCCGTTCAGGCGGCAAAGAATTCAGTCGCTGGGCAGGTTCAGTTGCCATGAAACGCCAAAGCTGTCGCTAAGCCGATGGACCTGCTCTCCGTGGATGCAGGCCAATCCCGAAGGGTGACTCAGTGTAGCCCCGCGTGCAGCGAAGCGGAACGTGGGGTGGGCAGGCCGCGACGTGGCAAAGTCCCGGAGGGCTCCGTTCTGCTCATCCCCTACAAACGGGATTGTCGCCTTTCGCTATTTCCCCACCTCATGACAATTGTCACGCCCATGTTCTGACATTGAACACTTTCTCTTCCTTCCGGAAATCCGCATGATGTTGCTTTGAGTTTGTAGCAACCATGGCCCCGAAACCTGTTCCTATCGACACGCCCATGCTTCCAAGAACGCCGGAAGGGTGCGATTCTATACAGGAACGCCCACAGGAGAGCCCTCCCATTGGCATGCGCGATCTGAAGGAAGAACTGGCGTCGCTGCGCATTGAGCGCGACCGTCCGCCGCGGCGTTGGGGACGGACCATAGGCTTACTGTTCTTTCTGGCGCTGGTCGCCAGCGCCGTCCTCTATTACATCCGCGTTCGGCCATCCCTGGGTCCCCTCGACGCGTTCGGCGCTGTCGAGGTCGAAACCACACAGGCTAGCGTGCAGAATACCGGTGGACCCAATGCCGGAACCCCGATCCTGACGGCCTCCGGCTATCTGGTCGCGCGCCGGCAGTCGGTCGTCTCTTCCAAAATTCAAGGCCGCCTTTCAGAACTCAACGTCGAAGAGGGAAGTGTTGTCCACGGAGGCGAGATCATCGCCCGGCTGGAAGACGCCGACTATGTCGCTGCGATTGCCAAGGCCAAAGCTGACATCGAGTACGCCAGGGCCGACCTGGCCGAGATGCAGCGCCAGGCCCGCCTGCAACGCGGCCTGTTCAACGACAAGGTTGTATCGCAGGATGCACTCGATGCTGCCGATGCCAAGGTCCGTCTGGCGCAGGCGACAATCGATCAGGATCAGGCCAGCCTGAAAATGCAGCAGGCGCTGCTGGAGTTCACCAACATTCGCGCGCCCTTCGATGGCGTCGTCATCAAGAAGATGACGGAGGTCGGTGAGAGTGTGGCGCCGATTCCGCCCGGCGTCAACGTGTCAACCTCCTCGGGAGCCATTGTCGCCATCGCCGACATGAACTCCCTGGAAGCGGAAGTCGACGTCAACGAGGCGAACGTAGCCCAGCTCAGTCCCAACCAGCCGGCCACGATTTCGGTCCAGGCGGTTCCTGATCACGGATACAAAGGCCGCTTGCGGCAAATCATTCCCACGGCCGACCGCACTAAGGCTACGGTCACGGTAAAAGTAGCGATACTCGACAAGGACAAGTACCTCAAGCCGGAGATGAGTTGCAACGTTACCTTCCTGGAGCCGCCAAAGAAGGAACCGCAGTCCAACGCTCCGCCGCAGCGTATCGTTACCATCTCCAGGGAGGCCATCACCACGCGCGATGGCAAGTCGGTGGTCTTCGAGGTGGAGAACCGCAAGGTGCACATGGTCCCCGTCGTGACCGGGAACGACTTGAATGGCAAGGTGATCGTTAGCAACGGGCTCGCCGGCTCGGAAACGCTGGTGAACAATCCGCCGCAGCGACTGAAAGACGGCGACACCGTGAAGGTGAAGAGTTAACCAAGATTCGCATCCGGCGTGCGGCGCTGCGTCACGGTGCGAAGATTCGCGTCAGGGCACGACCTGGGTCGCGCCGAAACATGATTGTTTTGAAGGGGCACGGCTTCAGCCGTGCCGCACGACAAAGAACGATGCGGGGCTTTAGCCCCTGAGGTATTCCGGAATGAGTGCAATTACTACTCCCCAGGTATCCACCCGAGCCAGCGCAGTCAGCGTGCAGAACGTGCGCAAGGTGTATCAGCGCGACAGCCAGCAGATCATGGTCCTCGACGGCATGAACCTCGAAGTGCCGGCCGGCGAATTTGTCGCGCTCATGGGGCCGTCCGGCTCCGGCAAAACGACGTTGCTCAACCTCATCGCCGGCATCGACCGTCCGACCTCAGGCCGCGTCGTGGTGGCCAATACCGACCTCGCGCCGCTCTCCGAAGGCGAGCTGGCCAAGTGGCGCAGCCGCAATATCGGCTTTATCTTCCAGTTCTACAACCTCATTCCCGTGCTGAACGCGATCGAGAACATCGAGCTGCCCCTGCTGCTCACCTCGCTCTCCGGCAAAGAGCGCCGCGAGCGTGCCATGACCGCTCTGCGTATCGTTGGTCTTGCCGACCGTTACAAGCACTACCCGCGCCAGCTCTCCGGCGGACAAGAGCAGCGTGTCGCCATCGCACGCGCCATTGTCACCGACCCCGCCGTGCTGGTCGCCGACGAGCCTACCGGCGATCTGGACCACAAGAGTGCGGCAGAAATTCTCGACCTGATGCAGACCTTCAACAAGGAATTTGGCAAGACCATTCTCATGGTGACGCACGATCCCCGCGCCGCCGAGCGCGCTCACGTGCAGCATCATCTGGAGAAGGGAGTGCTGAGCGACTGATATGAAGTACGCACCCCTGGTCCTCAAGCATCTCCGCAAGAACTGGATTCGCACCTTAAGTACCGTGCTCGCCATGGCGGTCTGCATTTTTTTGTTCTGCGTTTTGCGGACCGTGATTGCTGCCGTCGACTTCGGCCTCCACTCGGGTAACACCAATCGCCTGGTGACGCGCGATGCAGTTTCCATCGCCAACCCGCTGCCCATGAGTTACAAGCAGAAAATTGCCGCCATCCCTGGTGTAAAAGACGTGGTCATCGTTAGTTGGTTCGGGGGCATCTATCGCGACCAGAAGAATTTCTTCGCCAATCTGGCGGTTGAGCCCGAAGCCTTTCTGCGCATCTATCCCGAAATCATGCTGCCGCCCGACCAGAAGCAGAAATGGCTGAGCGACGTTCGCGGATGCATCGTCGGCCGCAAGCTGGCGCAGCGCTTTAACTGGAAGGTGGGCGACACCTTCCAGCTTGAAAGCTTCATCCCGTACTACCGCGTCGGCAAGCCCTTCGACTTCGTCATCGATGGCATCTACGACACTGACGAGGCGCGTTATCCCGCAACCAATCTCGACTCCATGTACTTCAACTTCAAGTATGTCTACGAGGCGACCGGCGAGCGCGTTGGAATCGGCACGCTGACCGAGTTGATTGACGACCCCACGCAGGCGGGAGCCATCAGCAAGCGCATCGATGCCGAGTTTGATAACAGCGATCACCAAACCAAGACCGAGACCGAACAGGCCTTCCGCGCCAGCTTCGTCGCCCTCGCCGGCAATCTGGCGCTACTGCTGAACGGCATCGGCCTCGCCGTCGCCTTTACCATCCTTCTCGTGACCGCCAACACCATGAGTATCGCCGTCCGCGAGCGCCGGCAGGAGATCGGCGTTCTGAAGACGCTCGGCTTCTCCAGTGGACTGGTGATGACGCTGGTCATCAGCGAAGCGCTGCTACTGGGTGTGATGGGCGGCCTGCTGGGAATCCTGCTGTCACGCGGCATCATCGCCGTGCTCGTCAACGTTCCGTTCCTGGGCGATGTGCTGCGCGGTTTTCCCAATCTCGGCCTTTCGCCGCAGATCGCCTCCTTCGGCCTTGGTATCGCCCTGCTTCTCGGGCTGCTGGCGGGAGTCTTCCCCGCGCTCATGGCCTATCGCTCGCGCATCACCGATGCTCTGAGGGAGGTGTAGCGTGGGACTGCTGCTGCGATACAACCTGCGTAATCTGCGCGCCCGCTGGAAGGTCACACTGCTGGCCATCTGCGGTATCGCCCTGGTGGTTGCCGCCGTTGTGGTGATTGCGTCGATGTCGGCCGGCTTCCAGATCGCGCTCAGCTCTACCGGCTCCGACGCCAACGCCATCGTGGTGCAGCGCGGCTCGCTGTCGGAGCTGACCTCGTGGATCAACATCGCCAACGTCCAGACCATCCTCACCGATCCGCGCATCGCCCGTGACGCGCAGGGCACTCCGGAAGCCTCGTGCGAAATTGTTGTCATCGCCAGCAAGCCGAAGAAGAGCGACAATCAGCCGACGAACATCACCCTTCGCGGGGTCACGCCGATGGCCTTCAAGGTGCGCAACAACATCAAGATCGTCGACGGCCGCATGTTTGAGCCGGGGCTGTATGAGGTGATTGTCGGCAAGAAGATTTCCGACCGCGTGACGGGTCTGAACATCGGCGACACCCTGCGGGTGCAGCGCAAAGATTTCAAAGTGGTCGGGCTTTTCACCGCCGACGGCAGCTCATTCGAGAGCGAGATGTGGGGCGACTACAACGCGCTCGCTCCCGCAGTCAACCGCAACGGCGGCTGCGAGTCGGTGACCGCGCGCATGACCAACCCTGCCTTGATCCCCGCCTTCGACAAGGAGCTGCGCGCCAATCCGCAATTCCAGGTGCAGGCCGAGTCGGAGCGCCAATATTATGCGGACCAGGCCGGCAACCTGGGCACTGCGCTGAAGATTCTCGCGGCCTTCGTTGGCATCGTCATGGGCATCGGCGCGGTCTTCGGCGCGATGAACACCATGTACGCCATCGTCTCGCAGCGCACCCGAGAAATCGGCACCCTGCGCGCGCTTGGATTCTCGCGGTTCAACATTCTGTTCTCGTTCGTCACCGAGTCGGTTTTCCTCGCCGTCGTCGGAGGCGCGCTAGGCTGCCTGCTGGCGCTGCCCATGGAAGGATTCACCGCCGCGACCGGCCAGACGCAAAGCTTCAGCGAACTGGCCTTCGCCTTCCGCATCACGCCGGGGATCATCGTCGTTGGCATGGCCTTCGCGGTGCTCATGGGAATCCTCGGCGGCCTGCTGCCCGCCTTTCGCGCCGCAAAAATGCCGATCACCAAAGCCCTGCGGGAAGCGTAGAGACGGAGCATGCCATCGGAGTCGCGGGACATTCTGCCTCCTGCACTGCCACTGGCGGCTTGCGCAGGCCTATAAAAACCTTCTGGCTCTTGGCCGCGCGCTGCGGCACCGGCTTGCGGCCCTGGGGATGAGGGGGAAAGATAACAGGTAGGGAGTCGGGGGGATAGGAGGTTACCTTGAGAGGTGTCAAGGTATTGGGTATCAGGTGTCAGCCCGAATCCCACACATTCGAAAACCGCGAATGTGTGGAGCACCCGCACGCGACTACAGGCTACCGGGGCTCTGTCGAACGTAACGCGTAAGCCGGGTCACCAGGCCAGGAGCGTCGTGAAGGCGGAGTTCCGGTGACCCCCACCGAGCGTGGTTTTCGGAGACAAGATGGCATAGAGCAGCCAGATCAACGCGGCCAGGAGATAAGCTGCGGAATTGATCTCTGCCAGCACCGAGCGTTGAGTCGCCGCATTGTGTGACAAGGCCATTGCGACCAGCAGGTGCACTCCAGAGAAAAGCAGAAAGCCGGCGACGACCCCGACGACGAACTCCCGCCTTGATACTCGGAGGAGTTTGCAGAGGACCAGGGCGAAGAGCCCAACTCCGCATATTGCGAGGCGCACGCCACGATCAATCGAAAGGATAAGCGAGGTGATGCTGTCAAAGTGAGGCCAGGGCTGCTCCGACAATATCGACAGGCCGATGATCAAGCCCACGGCCAGCCAGCCGAGCAGTATTATGCCGGACTTACGCCGCGCATCAACCGGAGGGTACAGGCGCTCAACGATCTCGTACAGAACGGCGAGCGTAAGTACGACAGAGGCAGCGACGGACACCCAATATCCGTAATAGTAGGTGTAGGGAAATCTTCCTTGTACGAAGGTGAGAAAAAGCTCGCTCACGATCTGCAAGAGGATGTAAGCGAAGAACCGGGGATATTGCTTGTGCAAGCCGCGCCGGAACAGCACAACCAGAATCCCAAGCTGAAGGATTTGCGCAGACAGCCACAAGAGTTTGGCGAGGATAGGTGAGGAACCCATCGTTGATTGAGCAGAGAATAGTCCAATGGCTGATGCTTATCCAGGGTTTTTGCGTTCGTCGCATTTGAGTTTGGGCGTGGGGCCGCCCGGTGTGTCACGAGGCATAGTGGGGCCCGGCTGAAGCCGGGCCGTTTCAAGGCTGGCGTCCCCTACGGGACTCGTGGGGCAAATGGGAGATTCGGTCCCAGCACTTCCGTGCTGGGCTAGAGTATGGCCTCCGCTTCGCGGAGTCGCGTTGTTAAGAGGTTTCCGGCGCAGTCGAAGGTGGGAATGGATGGAAGACGAGCGCGGCTGCCCCAGTCATCGGCCATTGACAACCGACAACGCGTACGACCTCCAATCCCAAACATTCAAAATGCGCGAATGTGTGGGGCACCGGCTCTTGCATCAAAACTCGGACGTGCTAATATCGTCGTTGCGGCTTTGATGCGCAACTATGCCAACAGTAAGTAAGTTTCAGCCACCGAATCCAATGTAGTTGGCATCGGATCGACGGATTTTGCTGTGCCATGCGGACATACACTAAGGCAGATGCTCTCGCCGACCGCTTAATAGAGATCTTCAAAACGGAACGGACGGCTTTGTTTGCCGGTGCTGGCGTCTCGGCCCGAGCGCATCTGCCGGTTTGGCACGCGTATCTTGAGCGGCTTGCAGCGGTCGCTGATAAATACGAGCCACTGGCCGCCAGGCTAATCCGTAAGCGAGTAGAAGGAAACCTCCTTCTGCAAGCCGCGGATATCTATACCGGCTGCATTGAAATTCCTCGCGGTGTTCGCCTCGCAGGGTTGGAGGAGCCCCTCAAGTCAAAGTACTATGACGCCACGCTACTAAAAGGGCTCGTTTCGTTACCCTTTGACTGCTTCATAACGACAAACTATGACAGGGCGCTGCACGATGCCCTCGTCCTAGTGGGTAGGTCGACGAAACCAGCGGAACTCGGCGACGCTAGTCTCAAGCATGCGGTCTTCTGGGAGGACCTCTTTCTCGCGCGGATACACGGCCGTTCGGAAGTGCCGGAATCCATTGTCATTGATAGTAGAGGCTACCGAGATCTTGATGATAATCAAGAATATGCTGATTTCCTGCATCGGTCATTTACTGGCTTTAGTTGCATATTCCTTGGTTTCTCTTTCAGTGATCCAGCTATCCATAAGGTGCTGGAGTTCTACGCATCCAAGGGGGTTTATCCCAAACAACATTTTGCCATCATTCCGGTATCGACAGACCCTCTAGTTGAGAGGATGTCCAAATACAACATCGAGATTCTCGCCTACGAGCACGATGAGGGGCATGACCTGTTGTGGGAAGCATTGGAGCTAGTATTAGACAGATTTAAACCTAACGACAAAGGTGTTCCGAGACAGCGAACTCTGGACGCAACCCGTCGCCTACTGGCGGTCTGTTATGCAAGTGCCAGCCTTGGCTCAGAAGGCATCGCGCTTACGCAGCTGGTAATTCAAGGCATTGTACTCTCGGCTTTGGATTCTGGTGCTACTTCCGTTTCGAGTGTGGCTAATGAACTGCGAAAATTCCTCGCCGTCAACTTCAGGGAAGCTACGACGCTCGTTAGTGAGGCGATCGATGTCCTGATTAAAAAGAAGCTTTGCATGAGAGACGGCGAAACCGTTGTTATCATTGATAACGTCAAACTAGATATTAGCACTGTACCGGTTGGTATTCTTGTAGACGGGATTGTCAATCGCCTCTTGGTGCGCAATAACTATGAAGTTGGAGGCGATGTTCGGGTCGCCATCGATAAAATTCTAGAATACGTTATCATTACTCGTGGGTTTGATTTGGGGGCGGAATTTGCCGGAGCCTCTCCATGTGGCGACTTGAACCCCACGTCCACTATCGAGGTTGCTATAAAGAAGTACTTGCCTGAGTATTGGGCTGATAAGAAGGCATTAATCCTGGAAGCCTTTATCGACTTGCTTCGGAGACCTGAGCCTGCCGAGGAGAGAGCGCTTGCTGAATTGGGTCGGTTATCGTTTGGAATAGAGATAGTGCTCAAAGCCGGACGATCTACCATCTATTCATTGTCTTTGCCTGAGATAATTTATCTCGATGCCAACGTGGTGATGCCGGCGATTATTCCTGGACACCCGCTACAGCGCTCATATCTTAACGCAATAAAGAAGATTCAGCTAGCGGCTCAGAGCGGCGGCAGAGCGACGCGAGTTGTGGTTACCGACGTCTTTGTCGAGGAAACAATCGAGCATCGACAAAGGGCCATTCATATTGTTGACGAACTGGGATTGGAGAACCTAAGGTCGATCAGGAAACCGATTACGTTTTATGGAGTGACGGATGTAAATGTTTTTCTGGGTGCATACTCAACATGGTTATTGCAAAGGGCACCGGGTGAGGATCCAAAATTTGCAGCGTTTCTGTCGGACGTAGCCCCGTATTCGACAGAGGCTGAACTTGCTGCGAGTCTCACAGCGAGTGGTATCGAAGTTATCGTGAGCAGGCCAAAATCTGAGCAGGACGTGCGAGACTATTCAGATGCGACGGAGCGGCTGCTGGATGCTTACCAAGCGGCTGAGGTGGATAATTGGGTCATCAAATACAAGGCCACAATACTTAAGAAACACGAAGCACGTCAGCTTTTGATATTGGAGCGGGACAGTGCGGCAGGCCTAAGATCGGTGTTCTTTACGGCTGATTCAAGTCTGCGGCAGGCGGTTTCGAAAGGAGAGTTCCACGGACTGGAAAACCTACTTCTCTCTAACCGGAACCTTGTCCAGTTGGTGGATCTACTCATTGGCCTAGACGTTGATGCAAGTTCATTGTCGCGGCTGCTTTGGACCGTGCCGATTGCCGATGATCGATCTGCACTGAAGGACTATCTGATAAATCGAGCACTTGAGCATTATGATGCTGCGATGCTCCTGAAGTTAAACGAGATAATAGACGCCTATGTGGAGAAAACCCTGCGTAACGCAAAGCTCGAAGGCATTGAACTGCTTGCCAAACGATCCAATGGCAGGGTTAAAGCGTCCCGCTTCCTGGACAATGCGGAGCAGTGGCTGTTCAGTGAATTAGCTGAAGAAGTGCGCAAGGAGAAGGAAGAACGTAGGAATAGGTAACTGCGAGAGAAAGCAACATGTACATCCGATACGCGGGTGATGTACAAGCCGGGATCGATGAACCTCGAGCCTCCACGGACCGGGATCGACTTTGACCAGCCCTTGTTTGCCCGATGCGTGTGCGCGGAAGCCGCGAGCGAGCTGCAGGGCTTTTGTGCGTCTGGGAAAGAGCTGTCCGCATGCAGGTGTGCCCCTTCCTCTCTGCCGAAAGCTTGCGCGCAGGTTATGGGCGGGGCGCGAAAAAAGCAGGTCCTTCGCTGCGCTCAGGATGACAATCTTGGAGGTGGGGCCGGTGAAGGCACGACTGGAAGTCGTGCCCTGACGCGAATCTTCGCAGAGCGGAAGAGACGGCGCGGCTGAAGCCGCGCCCCTTCGGGGAGCAGGTAGCGACTGGCGAAGAGCGTCCCAGTCATTCCAAAACCAGGAATGAGTGGGGAACCCGCTGGAAAGCGCGCCGCTTCGAACTACACTTTGCTGATGGCTTGCGCGCAGGCGACTGGGCGGAGCGCACAAAGAGCAGGTCCTTCGCTGCGAGAGGCTGTCCGCTTGAGCGGACAGCCTCTCTCCGTTCAGGATGCCAAATAGGGGAGGTAGGTGTTATTCGGCACGACTGGAAGTCGTGCCCTGACGCGAATCTTCGCAGAGCGGAGGAGACGGCGCGGCTGAAGCCGTGCCCCTTCAGGGAGCAAGGAGCGAGTGGCGAAGAGCGTCCCACCATTCCAACCGAAGGAATGAGTGGGGCACCCGCACCTGAAAAATCCCCCGCCGAACTACCGGCTCGGCAGGGCAGAGTTCACGAAGTTCGCATAGTCCTTATGCATTTTGTCGTGAGCTTGCTGGTCCAGGTAGACCATGTGTCCCGAGGCGTAGTAGTCGAACGAAATGTTCTTATGTACGTCGGGGGTAACGTTGAGGTGGTTCATGGTGTATTGCGCGGCCAGGAAGGGAGTTGCCAGATCGTAGTCGCCCTCCATGACGAGGATCTTCAGAGTTGGATCCTTGATCATGGCGGAACGAAGCGAGCTGGCTACGTCGGCGTATCCCATCTCGAAGCCGCCTCCGGGGAAGCGGGTGTTGGGACTGGCCCAGTTCCAGGTAAAGACGCCGGGGCCGAGTTGCCCAGCCGAGGTGTAGTAGGGCATGTCGACCTTATAGTTCAGCTCGCGGCGAATGTAGTCGTTGAAGACCGCGGTGAACGGGCCCTGGGTCGCGGCGGAAGCGGGATCGAAGCGGGCCATTTCCAGAGCCCCATTGGGAGCAGGGCTGGTGTAACGGCCATCGAGACGGCCAACGATTTTTTGCTGGTCGGCGAGCAGCCACTGCATGAAGGTGCGCACATCGATGCGCATGTTGGCCATCTGCACGACATTCTTGGGCAGCCCGGTGTACTCGGATAGCTTGTCGATGATGTTGGCGCGCTCCTCAGGGGTGAGGGCGTCACCTTTATTCAGCGCCTGCCAGTACTGGTTCATGGCAAAGTCGCTGACCTCCTGGCGGGTGCGGTTCATGTCCGCCGAAAGGTTGGGAGGAAGCTTGTGGTGATAGCCGGCGATCATGGTCATGCTGGGCAGAATGAGCGGGTAGGGCACATCGTTGATGGGGGCGAATTCGAGACTTTCGAAATTCAGCACCATAGAAAGTAAGCAGATGCCGTTGAAGTTGATGCCCCGGTCGGCGAGGTATCCGGCGATACCGGCGGAACGCGTGGTGCCGTAGCTTTCGCCCAGCAGGTAGAGCGGCGAAGACCAACGCTCATAGCGGGAGATGTACATGCGGATGAATTCGCCGAAGGAGTCGATGTCGCCGTGCAATCCCCAGAACTTGTGCGCCTGCTGCATGTCGGCAGGACGGCTGTAGCCGGTGCCGATGGCATCGATCATGACGATGTCGGTCACGTCGAGCGGGGTGTCGGGATTGTCGTGCAGGCGGTAGGGGGCCTCGGGCATCCAGCCTTCGGGCTGAAGCACGACGGTGCGCGGGCCGAGCGCGCCCATGTGAAGCCAGATGGAAGCCGAGCCGGGACCACCGTTGTAGGAGAAGGTCAGCGGGCGCTTGGCGGGATCGGCGCCATCGAGGGTGTAGGCGACGAAGAACATCTCGGCGTCGATTTTGCCGGTGGGGTCCTTGATGGGGAGGCGTCCGGCAGTGGCAGTGTAGTGCAGGGTCCGGCCGTTGACGGTGATGGTGTGATGGGTCTGGATCGGGGGGACCTCAGTCATGTCCCACTTGTAGTTGGCGGCGGCGGCCTGAGGGGAATGCTCGGCCTCGGGCGATGGAGGAGGAGTGGGCTCTCGATGTTGCGGCTCGCGTTCGCTAGTGGGCGTCTGCGGCGTGGCCTGCGTGGCGGCCGGTTGAGTGGAAGAGTTCGGTTTGTGGGCTCGTTGCTGAGGCGACTCGGGCTGCTGGGCCGCAGCGCCGGCTGCCAAAACAATGGCCAGCGACGCCACAAGGGGAAAAGCTGTCTTCATGATGCTGAGGTCCTCGAATGTTGGAGTTGGCTTGCTATGAACGGGAGGTGCTGAAGCGTTGGGCGCTGCACAGAAAGCATTGCGGTTGTCGATGATAACGCGTCAGGAATGTTAAAGGGAAATGAAGGGGAGCTTCGGGGCAGCGAAAAGGCGAGAGCCAGGAGCGACTAGCGAAAGCCAAAGGCCTAAATGCCAAAGGCCATTGGCGCTCACGGCGCTAACACTTTACGTGCAAACATCTCCGCCAGCGCGCCGATGCCGGGAGAGAAGCTTTCGCTGGGGCCGGCGAGATTGAGGGTTTTGATCCCGCGCGCTTCGATCCAATGGCGAACCCGAGGCACATCGGCGAGGTCGGCAGGATCGGCGATCAGCAGCGGCTTGCGATAATGTGCGGCACAGTCGGCGGTCCAGCGCGTGCCGGGATCGGCGAGGTCGAGATCGCCGGGAAGCAGCAGGAGCGTGCCATCGGAGTCGCGGACGTTCCACTCGGTGCGCTGCGAGCGGGGGACGCCGGGGGCCAAGGGGCTGCGGTCGGCGGGCGTCTCGGTGAGCGGGAAGGTGGCGGGGATGGCGCCGTCTTCGGAGAGGCGGCCGGGCGGGCACCAGCCTCCGATGGCGACGCGGAGAGAGGCTGCGGCGCGCAGCGCGGCTTGATCGACGCCGGTCTGGCCTCCGGAGATGATGCGAGCGACCATGACTGCTATTTAATCAGGATGGCCTCGGCGACTCTAGCGCAACCCTAGCGGGCGTGTGCTTTCCCCTTTTGGGAGGCACGGCGGGAAAAGCGCGTGTGAAGCATTTCGGGGCTCGGTGGGCGGCGTATGCTGCTGTTGGCGAACAGAAATCGCCATCCCCAGGCAATTCTTGTGCGCCGCCTTCGAAGGAGGGAGGCGAGCCGTGAGCAAGACCAAATGCACGGTTGTGGCTTTGTTGTTCGTAAATTTTGCCCTGCCGGTGATCGGCAAGACATACAAGACGACCTATCCCGTGGCGTGCGGCGAGGTATGGGCCGCGGTGAAGGACACGCTGGGCAATGCGGAGAATTACAGCGTTCTAAGCAGTGACGATGCCCAGATGAAGGCATCTTACGATGTGAAGCACCAGGCGCACGTCAATGTGAGCGGAGCGCTCCTGCAACGCACCAACAAGGTCACGCTGGTGACGAAGGGAAGCGCGTGCGAGATGCAAGTGGTCTCGAACTATAGCGGGTGGGAGCACCACGATCAGGGCGACTTCAAGCAGCGGGTGGAGGAATCGATGGCGAAGCTGAAGAATGCGGCGCCGGCCCAGCCTGCGAAGACGCCGGACGCTGGCCGGTAGGCTGATTCCGCGAGGAGGCGCGATGCAACTACAACTGGAAACCGATGAGCTGGACCTGATCATGAACATCCTGCTGGAGCGGGAGGCTACGCAGACGGGAACGGACTTCGAGATGTGCGAGGAGCTACTCGATCGGGTAGTGGCCCGCAATATGGAGTTTGATGCGGATGAGCTGCAACAACTGGCAGACATTCTGGCCGAGTACCAGCACGGGCTGCAGGATGCGGTTGCGCACGAGACGAAGCCGGGGGTGAAGGCCAAGCTCCAGACGAAGCTGGAAAAATTAGCGCACGTGGTGGAACGGGTCGAGGAAGCCTGCGTGATGTTCTGAGGGCGTGGCTCGCCGCCGCCGCCGAATGCGGCACAGGCAATGTAGATAAGCGAAAATTTTCTCCGTCCGCAACCCTCTGCTGCGGATGACAGGGTTTCGATTTGTTGTTACGCTCGGTAGTCACACCTACTGATGCCCGCTGAACGCCTACAAAAGATCATCGCTGCTGCTGGGATTGCCTCGCGCCGTAAAGCGGAAGAGCTCATCACCGGCGGATTGGTGTCGGTCAACGGGCAGATCGTCACCGAGTTGGGAACGAAGGCCGATCCGGCGACCGACCACATCAAAGTAGCGGGCAAGGCGCTGCGTGGTCCGGAGCGGCCCGTCTACCTTCTGTTGCACAAGCCAAAAGGTTATGTCACGACGGTGACCGATCCCGAGGGCCGGCCAACGGTGCTTGATCTGGTGCGCGGGTTGGGAGCGCGGGTGTATCCGGTGGGGCGGCTCGACTACCTGAGCGAAGGGCTACTGCTATTGACCAATGATGGCGACCTGGCGCAGAAGCTCACGCACGCCTCGTCGCATGTCCCGAAGACGTATCTGGTGAAGGTCAGCGGCAAGCCGACGGCGGAGCAGATCAGCAAGCTGCGCGGCGGCGTCTTTCTTCCGGCGGAGACCAAGCCGCTCAAGACCCGCGAAGGCCAGGAGCAGAAGCGGCGCTCACAGGCGGCGCGCACCGGACCCGTACAGATCGAGCTGCTGCGGGACGCGGCCAATCCCTGGTATGAAGTCACCCTGATCGAGGGACGCAACCGGCAAATCCGCCGCATGTTCGAGCAGATTGACCACCATGTGGAGAAAATCAAGCGGGTGCGCTACGGGCCGCTGCAACTGGACGTCGAGGCGGGGCAGTTTCGGCATCTAACCAGCAGCGAGGTGGCGCAACTGAAGGCAGCCGCGAAGGGGACGAAATCAGGTCGTAACCCCGGGCGCGGCCCCGGGCAGTTGACGGCAAAACGCGAAAGCTATAAGAAGGGAAGCGGGGTTTCAAGCAAGCAAGCGAGCGGAACCGGCAGGCACGAAGGACGGCGGAAACGCACCCGCTGACGCATGGGTTGGAGCGGAAGCGCAAGGGGAAGAATGAGTCATTACAAATCGCTGGTGCCGGCGCACCTGGATACGCTGCCAAGTTATAAGCCGGGCAAGGCGGTCCGGCAGGCAGAACTGGAGAGTGGAGTGAGCTGTATCAAGATGGCTTCGAATGAGAATCCTTTCGGGCCATCACCGCTAGCTATTGAGGCCATCCGTCGAGCTTTCACAGACTTTCATTTCTATCCCGACAACGACCTGATCGAGTTGCGCGGCGCACTGGCCCAGATTAACGGCCTTGATCTCAACCAGGTGATGGTCACCTCGGGCTCAACTTCGTTTCTTGACCTGTTGGCACGCACGCTGCTGGCTCCGGGGCTGAACGCCGTCACCAGCAAGCATTCGTTCATCGTGTATCCCCTGGTGACACGGGCGACCGGCGCGCGCCTGATCGAGGTGCCGACGCGCAATCATCATTTCGATCTCGACGCGATTGCGGCAGCGGTCAATAGCGAGACGCGGGTGGTGTACCTTGCCAATCCCAACAATCCGACGGGGACGCTGCTACCGGCGGCGGAGATCGATCGCTTCCTCGATCGCCTGCCGGAGCATGTGATTACCGTGCTGGACGAGGCTTACTACGATTATGCGAGCCACATCGCCTCCGAACGCGGCGTGGAGTATTCGCACGCGCTCGATTATGTTCGCCAAGGGCGTCGGGTGGTGGTGCTGCGGACCTTCTCCAAGGCGCATGGGCTGGCTGGGCTGCGTGTGGGCTACGGCTTTGGACCGGCGGAGCTGCTGGGCTACTTCAATCGCCTGAAGCCACCGTTCATGGTGTCGTCGCTGGCGGAGACGGCGGCATTAGCTGCGCTGGCCGACGCCGAACACCTCGCCAAGTCGGTGCGCTCGAACGCTACGGAAGCTGAGCGGCTGCGGCGCGAGCTCACCGCCATGGGAATCTCGGTGGTTCCAACCTGGGCGAACTTCCTGTTCTGCGAGATCGGCGACGACTGTGCTGCGATGTGCCAGCAGCTTCAGGACGCTGGCATTATCGTGCGTCACCTGGCGGGATCGTGGAACGCACACCACGCGTTTCGCGTGACCGTGGGCACGCCGGAGCAGAATGATAAGTTTCTGCGAGCGATGAAGAAAGTTCTGGCGCGCGTGCCGGCGTAGTAAGGCCAGTACCATCATCGCAGGGGATATGACGGCGAGTTGCTTGATGTCCGCGCCGCCGATTGCGCGTCTCATCCATGCCGACAAAGCATTTCGCCGAGCACCGCTTTCTGCGGTCCGCCGCTCTGGCGGCGGTCCTGCTCAGTTTTGCCACCCCGACGATGGCGAAACTGCAATGGGGCTCGTTCAAGGACAATGGCTGCGTCGAGAAGTCCGGGATGCGCGTGCCTGCTGTCGGCTGGCCCCGGAGCACCTAAGATCTTTGAAATCAGGATTTTGCCGGTAAGCTCCATGGGCTCAGGATTCTACGACGAAAATCGCGCTACCACCATGAAAACAAAGGAGCACGCAGGCACTTTCTTAAGCTTAGGCAATAATGCCCTGACGCCCAGCCGGCAACTAGTCCGGCTGGTAGCTGGTAGCTGACGGCTGACAGCCGACAGCTCTCCCTCACGCCGACTTCTTCGTCGTGCGTCGTTGGTGTTCCTTGCGGATCTTTTCATAGCGGAGCGACAGCACGGCGAGTTCCTCGTCGGAGAGCTTCTCGATGTCGATCATCTGGTTCTGGGCGGTGCCCGTGGCGTGTATGAGTTCGTCCAGCTTCAGATTGATGGCGCGGGCGTCGCGATTCTGCGTGTTCTGGATCAGGAAGACCATCAGGAAGGTAACGATGGTCGTGCCGGTGTTGATGATGAGCTGCCAGGTGTCGGAGTAGTGATAGATCGGGCCTGTGACCACCCACGCGACGATGATGAAAACCGCACCGGCGAAGGCCCATCGCGAACCCAGGTAAGTAGAAGCCACCGACGAAAACTGGCTAAACCAGTCAGCCGCAGGCTTCCTTGCTCGTCGCCGCTTCGCCGGCGATCCATTCTCAGGCTTGCTCATAACCTACGCCGACTTGCGAGAGCCCGCTATCAGCATCACGGCACCCGCCGCGCAAAGCACGCCGCCGACTGCCGGCGAGAGCTTCTCATTGTGATGAGTGGTGATGCCGACCGAAGCGTCTCCTATCTTAGCTTCGTGAGTATTACTTCTGGGTATGGGCACGAAAAAGGCTATTATGCCCAGAACCAGGACGATGAGTCCGATTAGACTTAAAGGTCGCATTCTTCTCCTTGACGTGGAACGACGTGGACGGCCTTTTTCCTCCCGCCAACCAGTTTGGCCGGGCGAGAAAGGGAAACAGAAGTCCTCAGCACTTTGAACCGTAAACCAGCCCTCGTGGTTGTATGTGCATGGTAGAGAAAGCTAGTCCCGAGGTAACTCGCGGAGGCCAGGCTCATCCACCTCGGCGCTCGTCGGCGAGGTGCTTCGCGCTGGAGAGGATGGCGAACCGCCGCCGCATTACAGCGACGTGGATTGTATCCTCGGCTTTGACAGCGTGGTGGCAAGAGAGTAGGCTGAAGTGTGAGTGAGTTATTCCTCTCCTCTTTCAGATCCTCTGAGCTAAGTCAGCTTATCTGAAGTCCTCCTCTCTTAGAGTTACCCGCCAGCAGGAGGCTTAGTGTTTGCACGCAACGTGGCATTTTCTTTGAAGCCGGACTCGGTACCCGAATTTTCCCGGAAGTTTGAGAGCGAAGTTCTTCCTCTGCTGCAGAAACAGGATGGATTCCGCGAGGAGTTCGTTCTGCTCAGTGAGGACAATGTCCACGGACACGCCATCAGCCTCTGGGAAACCCGGGAGCATGCGGACGCCTACGAAAAGAAAGCCTACCCGCAGGTGCTGCACGCGCTCGAAATGGTAGTGGTGGGCACGCCGAAGGTCCGCATGTCGAATGTGGTCCACTCCGCCGCGAAGCTACCGGCAGCTAAGGCCGCCGTAATCTAACAATGCCCCGCGCAGAGGGGATAAGGTCTTCCCCCCGCGCTGGCCGCATATCGAAACCAGAACGGCCACGTATGAGGTCAAGCCGATGATTTGTCCACAGTGCAAGAGTGAAATGTCGAGGAAGTGGCAGCCTAGAAGCGGCGACAAGGTGGTTGTACTTTCCAGCCTGGTGTGGTCTTGCGGTGTGTGCGGGCATCAACTCACCCTGGCTGACATGAAACCGTACGCGCGGGGGCGGCAGAAGACAGAGCATAAGGCAGCAAGTATTCTCCTGACCTTGCCACGACCGCTCTCGCGCTGACGTTGCGGCCGATAACTCGTGTTAGAACAATGAGGGTGAATGTACTCAAGAATTGTGAAATGGACTTGCCTGGCCGCCTTGGTTGTGGCGGCTGCTGTGATATTGCACGGAATTCCGCAGATCCTGGTTCAATTTGTAGTCTGCGGGGGAGCAGTGTTCGTAATGATGGAAGCAGTTCATACCCGGAAGTACTTGTGGGTGGCGGCTTTTGCCCTGGTTGCTCTCTATTTCAATCCCATTTTTCCATTTGACGTCTCGCGGATAGCGTCACTCACGATACTGTTTGGGTGCGCGGCTCTCTTCCTGGGATCTCTCCGCTATCTGACGCCGGTGCCGAAGATGTCGCTGGCGACAATCACCGATCTGCCGGCGCGCGGCGAGTCACTCTAGATCGAGACCGCCGACACCCGGGGTATGCCGGGAGACAGGAGGCAAGCGTGGAATTGGCTTTGGAAAATGGCTGCACGTTCGTCATGGATGGACTGCTTCTACCTCCACCGCTACGATTCGAGGGACAGCCTTACCCCGATGGCTGGAGGCTTCTCAAGAGTCTGAGGAGCGACGAGATCGAGGTCCGTGCCCGTGCCTGTGGCTGGAATTTTGTTTTCCTGGCCGCAGCCATGAGGCGCACGGTGTTTGGTCTGCAGCGGGCCACGAGTTTGCGAAGAGCCACGAACCGCCTCCTCGCCGAGGCGCGAAAGAGCGCTTTCAATTCTATGGAGATCACCGAGGTCAATGCCCGGCGTTTCCTCGGATTGCACCTGGTAAGCGTCGGCGCGCATTCCCGAAGCCTGCAAAAGAGCCATCAGGTGAAAGATATTTCGGGGCGGCGTCGCGATCTGGCGATGGGGCAGCGCGTCCCCGGCGCTGAGCGTCTCTGACTCGAAGCGCGTGGGGGTTAGCAAGTAACCCCCGAGGTACGCCCCTCCTGCTCCACGTCCCCAACATCTGTTAGCGTGACTTGCCTATGTGTCCGCCGCACCTGATCGATCTGCAAATGATCGGCAGGTAGGCGCTTGGCGCAGGGACCCAATCCAGGTTCATTAATCGAACCAGCCCAAAAGGAATCGCGACGGACAGTGGCTACTCGTAGTGCGCGTAGCGGATATCGGGTATACGCTGGTTCCCGAGCCGGCGACGCTGGCCTTGATTGGAACTGCCCTCGGCCTGGTGGGCATTGTTCGCCGCAGACTTAACCTCTGATATTGTTCGCAATGCAGACTTGCAGGAGTGGGAGCGAGGGCTTCCACTCCTTTGTTGTAAGTAGCAATTAGCAACCAGCAATTAGCAATTAGCTGTAGTAGCTAGCGATTAGGGATATCAGCCTGCACGCACCACATTTGCACGCTTGTCGGCAACAAGCCACTAGAAACGGCGAGCATAAGAACTGCGCTCTCCGTCTAAGAGACCGTCGCAAACAGCAATTGCCAGCAAAG
This sequence comes from uncultured Acidobacteriaceae bacterium, assembly GCA_963815775.1. GTDB lineage: Bacteria > Acidobacteriota > Terriglobia > Terriglobales > Acidobacteriaceae > CAVVDY01. The sequence continues at coordinate 142,269 of CAWFIB010000027.1, forward strand.
ACGCACGTATGATTACGGCCTGGATGAACATCCTCTGAGGCGGTTTGCCTCAGGTTTGGGAATTGTTGACACCGTTTTGACAACTGAATGTGAGCACAGATCTAGAATTCCGCACGCCGCAGCGGTGTTGCTGCCGGAAGCATCTATTTTAAATGCCAAGGAGAATCATGATAGGTCAGCGGAAGCGCCAGATGACAAATACGTGGACAGGAAGAATCGCGCTCGCATCGGCGATCGTGTTGTTTCTCGCAGCCGTAAGTACCGGCGAAGCACACGCCCAAAGCTACCACGTGATCTACAGTTTCACGGGATGTCTGGATGGAAACCTGCCGAGTAACACACTGCTGCTGGGTAAATCAGGCAGCCTGTACGGGACTACCATCGAAGGTGGGGCAGGCTGCGGAGTGGGCGGCCTGGGCGTCGCCTTCCAGTTAAGGCATAGTGGAAATGGATGGGTATACAGCACAATGCATAAGTTTACCGGAGGCAGTCAGGACGGGGCGGCGCCGTACAGCTATGGCGGACTGACGGTTGGTCCCGATGGCGGCTATTACGGCACCGCGAGTCTGGGTGGGTCGGCCAACGCCGGTGTGGTCTTCCGGATTCGTGCTAAGCCGCAGATCGCGTGCAAGACGTTGCTGTGCCCGCCATGGACGGAGGACATCGTTCACCAATTTACCGGTAGTCCGGATGGAGAGGAGCCGCTGGGCAGCGTGGCCTTCGACGCGGCAGGAAACATGTACGGGACGACGGTACATGGAGGGCCGGTATTGGGCGCAGCGTACATGATCTCTCCAGTCGGCAACGGCTGGACGGAAAACGTGCTCACCGGAGTCGAGGGAGACCCGTTAGGCAGCCTGATGATGGATCATTTGGGGAACTTGTACGGCATTACCTTTTCCGGAGGCAGGATCGGCCGGGGTACGGTGTTCCAACTGACGCGGTCCGGGTTGGGTTGGATGATGAACGTTCTGCACACCTTTCTAGGCGGAGATGATGGAGAGAATCCTTTCGGCGGGCTTGTCTTTGACGCGCAGGGAAATATCTTCGGCTCAACGACTACTGGCGGGAGCGGCGGCGGCGGGACAATCTTTGAGCTCACTCCCAGCGATAACGGCTGGACGTTCAATACCATCTATAACCTTTCAGGCGCCGACGGCCCGACGAGCGCTCTGACCATGGACGCTGCGGGTAATCTCTATGGCACTACCACTGGGGACGGCGTTTTTGAGCAGGGCTCCGTCTTCAAGCTGTCGCACTCCAATAATGGCTGGAGCCTCACCGACCTTCACGACTTCGTTGGAGGCAGCGAGGGGTATGGGCCGCTCGGGGGAGTGACCATGGATGCCAGTGGAAATTTGTACGGAACAACCGCATTCGGTGGAGCGAGTGACGCTGGAGTGGTGTGGGAGATTACGAACTAGCGACTAGCAATTAGCAACTAGCAATCAGCATTAGCAACTAGCAATCAGCATTAGCAACTAGCAATCAGCATTAGCAATTAGCAAAGGCATTATCCAGCTTCTGTCTTCAGTGAGGCGTGATGACCCATACCGTCCCGCAGCCGACACCGGGGGTGCAATTCAGGTTGCCGCCGGCGGACGCTGAACCGTACAGATTGCCGCTGGCATCTATGGTTAGCGGGCCAGACGGCCACGCGCCATCGCTGCCTCCGGTAAAGTCATAGATTGTGGAATAGGACCAGCCATTCGGGGTCTGGGTCAACTCGTAGACTGCACCATAGCCAGACGCTCCACCACCACCCACGCCGTATAGATTGCCGGCCGCATCCATCACCAATCCGCTGGTGAGCGCTTGTGCCTGTCCGGGAAGAAAGGTGTAGAGCTCGGTTAGCACCCAGGAATCTCCTGAGTTGGTTAGCTTGAACGCAACACTAGGGCCTGGGTCGCCGTGGCCAATTCCATAGAAATTGCCGGATGAGTCAGAGATCAGGTTGCCTACAGGATGGGCAGGATTCTCGCCGGGGAAGACGTGCAGCAGGTCTTCTTTCCAGGTGCTACCCTGCGGGCTCAGGCGATAGACAGTTCCTAAGTCGGAGGTGCCACCGGCATAGGTTGGCCCATAGAGATTGCCCGACTGGTCGATGAAGAGCGTGTCTAATATCCATCGACCATCGCTGGGCGGACCAGCGAATGCGTGTAGAAGGGTTTTGCGCCAGCCATCTCGCAGTCCCTGCGCGGGCGAGAGTTCGTAGACCTGCCCGGTAGTGCCACACATTGTGATGGTGGTGCCGTAGAGATCTCCTGAGCGGTCGAGAACCAGACCGCCGTTGGTACCAGCACCATCGCATTGCCCAAAGCGGTATAGGGTAGCTTTCGTCCAGATTGTCTGTTTGCATCCGGGATCGGCGCAAATTGGAGCGAGGCGAAACACGGTACCGCCGCCGCCTTCAATTCCTCCGTCGACGGTTGCGCCATAGAAGATACCGCTGGGTCCGATGGTCAAGGGCGAAGCGGGACTCCAGCCATCGGTCTTGCTTTGAAACTTGTAGAGTGTGGTGAATGACCACCCAGACTGCGATGACGACAGCTCGAACACGGTTCCACACCCAAACGTGGAGCAATTGTCGATTCCGCCCCGGGAGGCTGTGCCGTAGAGGTTGCCGTGGGAATCCATTACCAATGCACCGGGACTGATTCCGTCAGAGCCTTCGAAGGTATGGAGTACCTGGAACGTCTGGGTTTGAGCAGCATACGCCAGCGCGAGCAAGACGCTGAATACCTGGAAGGCTGACAGGAATCGATTCTGCACCGGCTGCCTCCTCACCTCGTCGCATAGTTTACGCTGGCAAGGAGCCAGCAACCAAGGGTGCGGGCTGATTTTCGAGCTCAGCCAGCACGACTCGCAGTGGACCTATTCAGTGATAGCATCCGGGACATCTGCCGCAGCGTTTACTCAACTAGCACAAACAAAACCCCACCCCGGCAAAGCAGCCGGAGTGGGGCCTATTAACATCAACAGCCTTTAGCGAATTGCTAATTGCTAATTGCTAGCAGCTGTCTTTAGTACATTCCGCCCATGCCGCCGCCGCCGTGAGGCATCGCCGGTTCCTTCTTGTCTTCCGGAATCTCGGAGACCAGGGCTTCGGTGGTCAGCATCAGCGAGGCGATGGAGCCAGCGTTCTGCAACGCAGTGCGGGTGACCTTGGTGGGATCGATGACGCCGGCCTTGACCAGGTCTTCGAACTTGTTGCTCTGGGCGTTGTAGCCGAAGTTGTTCTCCTTCGACTCGCGGATGCGGCCCACAATCACAGCGCCTTCCTCACCGGCATTGGCGACGATCTGGCGCAGCGGCTCTTCGAGGGCACGGCGAACGATGTTTCCGCCGATCTTCTCGTCGCCTTCCAGCTTGAGCGCGTCGATGGCGTCGGCGCAGCGCATCAGGGCCACGCCGCCTCCGGGCACGATGCCTTCCTCGACCGCAGCGCGGGTGGCATGCATCGCGTCCTCGACGCGGGCCTTCTTCTCCTTCATTTCGGTTTCAGTGGCCGCGCCGACCTTGATGACGGCAACGCCGCCGACCAGCTTCGCCAGCCGCTCCTGCAGCTTCTCGCGGTCGTAGTCGCTGGTGGTCTTCTCGATCTGGCTGCGGATTTCCTTCACCCGGCCTTCGATCTCGCCGGGCTTACCCTTGCCCTCGACGATGGTGGTGTTGTCCTTGTCGATGGTGATCTTCTTGGCCTGGCCGAGATCGCTCATCTCAACGTTCTCCAGCTTGATGCCCAGATCTTCGGTGACGGCCTTGCCACCGGTAAGGATGGCGATGTCCTGCAACATGGCCTTGCGGCGATCGCCGAAGCCAGGGGCTTTGACGGCAGCTACGTTCAGGGTGCCGCGCAGCTTGTTGACAACCAGGGTGGCGAGGGCTTCGCCTTCGACGTCCTCTGCGATGATTACCAGCGGACGGCCGCTCTTGGCGATGGACTCGAGCAGCGGGAGCAGGTCCTTCATCGACGAGATTTTCTTCTCGTGAATCAGGATGTAGGGGTTCTCCAGCACCGCTTCCATGCGCTCGGGATCGGTGACGAAGTAGGGAGACAGGTAGCCGCGGTCGAACTGCATACCTTCGACGACGTCAAGCTGGGTTTCCATCGTCTTGGCTTCTTCCACGGTGATGACGCCGTCCTTGCCGACTTTCTTCATGGCCTCGGCGATGATGCGGCCGATGGTCTCATCGTTGTTGGCGGAGATGGTGCCGACCTGGGCAATCATCTCACCGGAAACCTTCTGCGACAGCTTGTCGAGGGCGCTGCCCTTATACTTGCCGTCCTCGTCGGCGACGCCGCAAACTGCGGTCACGGCCTTCTCGATGCCGCGCTTCAGGGCCATGGGGTTGACGCCGGCGGCAACTGTCTTCACGCCTTCGCGATAGATAGCCTGCGCCAGAACGGTGGCGGTGGTGGTGCCGTCGCCGGCGACATCGGAGGTCTTGGAGGCGACTTCGCGCACCATTTGCGCGCCCATGTTCTCCAGCGGGTCCTTCAGCTCGATTTCCTTGGCGACGGTGACGCCGTCCTTGGTGATGAGCGGGGAACCGAACTTCTTCTCGATGACGACGTTGCGGCCCTTGGGACCGAGCGTAACTTTGACTGCGTCGGCGAGTACGTTAACGCCGCGCAGAATGGACTGACGCGAGTCCTCACCATGCAGAATCTGCTTTGCCATTGCTTATGATCTCCTTCAAGTTGGCTGTCAGCTATCCGCCGCCAGCCCTTAGTAAATTCAGCTGTCAGCTATCCGCCGCCAGCTACCAGTAAATTCTCAGGGGCTAAAGCCCCAATCTTTGGTTAGCTCTCTCGGCACGCCGGAAGGCGTGCCCTTTCAAAATCGCTTACGGCAGCACGCCGGAAGGCGGTGAAACTACTTGAGCGCTGCGACCGGCTTGGTCGAACCTTCCAGGATGCCGAGCACTTCTTCCTCGCGCATGATCAGGAAGTCTTCGCCGTCGATCTTGATCTCGGTGCCGGCGTACTTGCCGAACAGAACACGGTCGCCCGCCTTCACAGCCAAGGGAAAAGTCTCGCCCTTTTCGTTGCTCTTGCCTTTGCCGACGGAGATGACTTCGCCTTCCTGCGGCTTGTCTTTCGCGGAGTCGGGGATGATGATGCCGCCGCGGGTGGTTTCGGACTCTTCGACACGACGCACCACGATGCGATCATGCAGTGGAGTCAGCTTGGTAGCCATTCGTGAAACTCCTTTCAGTTCTATGGGTCAGTTTTGGATTGCAGTGGCGCTCGCCAGCACGAACTCAAATTGCAGAGTGGCTGGCAGGCAACGCTCATGAAATCTGCGGATTATGCACCACGCTGGAGGGCGCCGCGATGTCTGTTAGCACTCACATCCAACGAGTGCTAATCATAACTGGACTCGCAGCCGGCTGTCAAGTTGGGGGGAGAGCGGCGAGGGGACTTGGGGAGCCTGGCTCGGCCCGTGAGATAAAAATCTTTGTCCCAAGGCGTCCGATTGGACCAGGGTAGCATTCACACTCTACGGCCTGCACCATCCGGCGCAAGCGTCGCAGCCATATTACCTGGCGAGAGCAGCCAGTCGACTGAAAGAATCGCGGGGCATAGAATGGGCGGAAAGATCAACTGATCGATTGCGATGGCGGCATCGGTCACTGAAAATTCTCTTTTCGTAGCGGGAAGTTGGCGGGATAATCAAAGAGTTACCTGGGGTGCTACTGTGCTGTTCCTCTGCAGTGCCAATTCCTTGGATTGCAATCACCACAACCGTCTCTTGATTTGTGCCCTGCTGTTTGTGCTGAGCCTGCCATTGATGTTGGCGGCTGAGCCGAGTTCGCCTGGTACCACCGGAAAGCAAACGATTGCCGCTCAGGTGAACGCGCTGCAGATGACACCGGTGGCGCTGCGACCACAGTCGCCACTGCCGCCGGGGGCCTCGAGTTCGAAGGACCAAAGTGCGACGGGGCATGCTCTTGAGCCAGCCGTTCCGGTGACGGCCCAGGTGCCAGCCAAGTCAGTGGTCGCCAGCACGCCGTCTGAGCCGCTGAAGCCGAAGTATGATGTGCGGCTGATCGGGCAGCGGGAGATCGGCGGCGGCTTGAACTTCTACTCGCTCGACCGCGAGATGGCGCTGGGGCGGGACCTATCCAAGCAGGTAGAGGCCACCTCGAAGCTGATCACGGACCCGGTGGTTACCGAGTACGTCAACCGCATCGGGCAGAATCTGGTGCGCAATTCCGATGCGCGTGTGCCGTTCACGATCAAGGTGCTGGACAACGAGGAGGTGAACGCGTTCGCGCTGCCGGGCGGGTTCTTCTATGTCGATAGCGGATTGATTCTGGCGGCTGACAATGAGGCGGAGCTGGCGGCCGTCATGGCCCACGAGATCGCACACGTTGCCGCTCGCCATGCAACCAAGAACATGACGAAGTCGGAGATCTGGAACCTGGCTTCGATTCCGCTGATGTTCGTGGGCGGGCCTGCCGGCTTCGCCATTGCGGAAGTGGCCAGCATCGCGATCCCGATGACATTCCTGAAGTTTTCGCGCGACGCGGAGCGCGAGGCCGACCTGCTGGGCCTGGAATACGACTATGCTGCGGGCTATGATCCGCAGGCGTTTGTGCAGTTCTTTGAGAAGCTGAACGCCGATGAGAAGAAGAAGCATAGCCGTCTGGCGAAGATGTTCTCTACCCATCCCATGAATGCCGACAGGGTGGCAGCGGCGCAGAATGAGATTCGCGAATACCTTCCAGACCGCGACAGCTACGTTGTGGACACCAGCGAGTTCGAGCAGATCAAGGCACGGTTGTTGAGCCTGGACAATGCTCAGCAACTGAGCATCGGCGACGGCCGGCGCCCCGTGCTGCTGAAGCGGACCGAGACCAACGATACGAATGCAGGTGGAAGCGGCTCGCCCTCAAGCAAAAGCAGCGAGGACCCGGACCGACCAACACTGAAGCGAAGCCCGAATCCGAACTAGTTGTCAGTTTGCGGTTTGCGCGGCTGTCACGCCCGGAAATCTGTTCGGGCTGAAAGAAGGAATGACAGCAGGTGCTTCGCTTCGCTCAGGATGACAAAAGAAGAAACTGGCAGATTCCCTCGCGCAAAAGTAACGCGCTGCTGATGACAAAGCGCGAAAGGGCCTCATCGCGCAGTGTATGCTGGTGGCGTTCCAGAAAACGGCGAACTCTAATGCCTGCGAAGCGTAGCGCCAGCTCGACCCTGCTGCAGAAGCGGGTGGATGACCATCCCGTGATTTCTACGCAGGACGTGCGCGAGGCGCAGTCGATTTTTCAAGATCATCTACGGCGGGTTGGCCTGAAGCAGACGGCGCAGCGCGACACCATTCTGCGAACCTTCCTCGACACCCGCGAACACCTCTCGACCGATGAGCTCTACCGCCTGGTCAAGAAGAAGGACGCGGGGATCGGCTTCACCACGGTATATCGCACGATGAAGCTGCTGGCGGAATGCGGACTGGCCAGCGAAGTTGCCTTCAATGACGGCATCACCCGCTACGAGGCGGTGTATAACCGGCGCAATCACCATCACATGGTGTGCACCGAGTGCGGACGCTCAGTGGAGTTCTTCTCGCCGGAGATTGAACGCATCGAGCAGGAAATCGGCCGCGCCAACCACTACCGCACCACGCGGCACACATTCCAGATCTATGGCGTGTGCGAGGCTTGCCAGAAGAAGAGCCGGCAGGCATCTGCCCGCACGGCATAGAAGAGCACCGACGGTGGCGTTTGTTTAAGGCGGTTTAGGTCTTGGTGTGTCCGCGTGCGTTTTAGTGCCGCCGGCTGAAGCCGGCTCAGGGCCTTGATAACGCGCCGAAACGCCGAGCTAAAGAGCCTGTTACGAAACTCGTGTCGTCCACTGAAGCGGACTCTGGATTTCCCACTTACGCCCTCCCAGCAATAAATTGCTGGGCTTAGATATGCTGTCCCTGCGGGACGGGCGTGTGTGGTTTG
>CAWFIB010000028.1:0-217298 GCA_963815775.1 uncultured Acidobacteriaceae bacterium
TTCCAGCATCATCGCTCAACCACGAGTTTCGTAACAGCCTCCAAAAGCTCGGCTCTACCTACTGCCCGGCCGGATCTAGCAATTCTCAAAGAGGTTTCGCGAAATAGCCTGTCTTGGATCGTATGGTCACGCCATCGAGTTTCGAGCGGATGACAATCTTGCGAAAGCTGTCGTCCTTGGTCTTGTTAGTCGGGTAGTATCCCACTTCGTAGGACGAGCGCAGCTCATCGGCGATCTGCTGAAAGTAGACGTCAGGGGCAGTCTTTTCGGCGTTGATTGCCAGCCCGCCGGTCTCTTTCGCGATGCGGTCCATAACACTGATGCCGTACTTATTGCGGGCGGTGAGCTTGCCGTGCCTGGTTTCCGTGTAGCGGATGGTATACACGGGAACATTGGCCGCTTGCGCGGTTTCGATCGTTCGCATCATGTCATGCGAGCTGGAATTGTCCTCGCCGTCGCTGAAGATGAGGATCGCCTTGCGACCTTCGGCGTTGGCGAGTTTCTCGGTCACGCTGTAGTAGATGGAGTCGTAAAAGGCGGTGCCGAGATCGCGATCCTCCCTGGGACCAATTTCAGGCAGTTTGACTTTGCCCTTATCAGCTTGCTCGTAGCTTTCAAGAATCTGTTGGGGCGAGTTAGTGTAGTCGCTTGCCAGACGCAGATGATTGCCGAAGTACACGAAGAAGACGCGGTCCTGGGGGCGGAGCACTTCGCGCAGGAATACTTCGAGGTCCTTCTTGTGCTGCTTGCCGAAATGGTCCTGGCTGCCGCTGGCATCCACAATGAGGGCGAGCGTCAAAGGCAGGTCGGTGCTCCTGGCGAAGAACTCGATCTTCTGGGGGACGGCATCCTCAAAGAGTTCGATATCGTTGCGGGTCAGGGTCCCGACTTGCTTGCCCTGGGAGTCTTGCGCAGAGAAAGCAACATTGACGAGATTCACGCTCACACTGATCTGTGTCTGGGCCGTTGCCATGCCCGTTAAGGCTGCCAACAAACAAGCAGTCAGCCAAAGCTGCCTTCTCATTACCTCCGCTCCTCCAATTCCTAAGATCATCCGATCTCTAACCCAATGCGTTGCTGGAACAGGTTTTTGCATCCTCGCGATTACAAATTGCCGTCGCGGGCAGCTGACTCCTGCCAGCGCGGAAGGTTCACGCCTCTTACCGGCAGCCACATGGTCAAGGATCCTTCGCCAACCAGCCCGGTGAGCATGGGTTCTCCTGAGGGATACGAAAAGGGAGGGTGAAAAGTGCGGATTTTCTTTTGCCGGCGCGGCCTTGAGGCGTCCGCGAACTCGAGTCGTCTTACTCGTCGCGCAGCAGAATCAATGGATCGACACGCAAGGCACGCTGTGCCGGGATCCAGGTGGCCACCAGACCCAGCATTGCCATCGCCAGAACCACTCCCAGCAAGACCAGCGGATCGCGAGGCGATGCCTGATACACAATGGAAGCCAGCACTCGGGTAGCGAGCAGTCCCAGGACCAGACCCGCAGCCGAGCCGATCACCAGCAGCTTGAAGGCGCGTCCCAACGCTGCCTGCAGCACCTCTTCACGCCGTGCGCCCAATGCAATGCGGATGCCCAACTCGCGAAGCCGCTTGCTGACCGAATAGGCCGCCATCCCAAAGATACCGGTGATGGATAGCATTGCGCCCATCATGCCGAGCACGCCCAGCGATAGCGTTGCCATGCGGGAAGGGAAGAGTACGCCTCGTAGTTCGGTTTCCCAAGGTTGTATGTAGGCAGGCAGCTCAGGATCGAGGTCGCGGAGTTTATTGCGAACGGCAACGGTGAGGTCCTGCGGGTCGCCATCGGAGCGCACCACCAGCCAGGTTTCGCTGGCCGGCTCTTGCAGCAGCGGGAAGAAGGCTGCGGTCTTCTGCGGCTCGGCAACGTTGAAGTACTTGCCGTCTTCTACGATACCAACAATCTGGACGAGGGATCCGTCGCGCATCTTGAAATACTTATTGAGCGCGTCCTGCACGGAGCCGAAGACTTGGCGTGCGAACTCACGATTGACGACGGCTACTTTGGGAGCGCTACTGTCGTCGTGCCACGAAAAGGTTCTGCCTGCCAGCAAAGCGGTATCGGCGGCGGCGAAATATCCGGGAGAGGCCCGGTACATCCAGGGGCGGGTAATGGCGTTCGACGGGCGTAGATCGGTCGCTTTGTCGCTGAAGACAGGGATAGTCATGCCGTCCATGTTCAGCGGGAACTTATCGATTACGCCCACGGCCTTCGCACCCGGAATTGTCGCCATGGCATCGACCATGCGCCGTTGCATAGTGGGCACCATCGCTCCGTGATAGCCGGACATGCTGAGATCGGTGTCCGCCAAAACAGCGTGTTGTGGGTCAAAACCGAAATCGCTGTGCAGGGAGCGCACCAGTCCCCGTACCGCAACCAGGGAAGAGGTGACCAGCACAGCACAGATGGCGATCTGCGTGACCAGCAGCACATCGCGGACGGAAATGCGCCGTCCAACCATGCCGCTCGATCCCGACTTGACGACCTCGTACGGATTTGCCCGCAGCACTTGGCGCACAGGGACGATTCCAAACAGGAAGCCGCTGACCAACGCTAAGAGCAGAGCGACTACATAGACCTTGGCGTCCGGAGTCACCGGCACGTGCAAGGGAAAGCGCGGAAAGGGTTGCCAGACGCTGAGGCGGCGCAGCAGGGCAACGCTGCCCAGCAACCCGATGCTTCCGCCGAGCAAGGAGATCAGCATGGCCTCGGTCAACAATTGCCGTAAAATGCGGCGGCGGGTTGACCCTAGCGCCAGCCGCAGCGCAACCTCGCGCGAACGGTCCGATGCCCGCGCGGCGAACAAACTGCCCAGGTTGGCGCATGCCGCCAGCAGGATCAGAAAGGCAAGCAGCATCAGCCCCGCGACGAATGCCTTGATGGGATTGCCCAGGAACGTGCCATATAAGCCGGGACGTGCCAGGCGAAACCTCCATTGTGTTTCCGCCATGGGATACGACTTGCGCAGCCACTCACCGATGGAGTTGAGATCGGCGGTAGCCTGGGCCGGCGTGATGCCGGACTTGAGGTGGCCCAACGCCTCAAAGACCCAAGGTTTGGCGCGATTATTCAGCTCATCGTTGCCGCCCAACTGGTCATGGTTGACGATGGGGACAAAGAAGTCGGGACTCAGAAACAGCAGCGTGCCGTGGAATCCCGGTGGCGCCACACCAACGATGCTGTAGGGGTGCTTGTTGATCTGAATGGTGCGGCCGACTGCGGCGGGGTCGTCTTGAAAATGAGTATGCCAATAGGCATAACTCAATACGACATAGGGCGCGCTGTTGGCGCCGTGCTCATCCGAGGCGTGAAAGATGCGCCCCAGATACGGCTGAATGCCTAAGGCCTCGAAGTAGTTCCCGCTGGTTTCGTACGCCCAGGCGCGAGCCGCATCCCTTCCGGTATCGACCGCGACTTGCGTAATGCCATAAGCCGCCAGCTCTTCGAAGCTTCGGTTGCGATCGCGCAGGTCGAGATAATCGAGATACGAGATGAAGCCATTGTCGCCGCGCTCAATGCCATAGAGCCTTTTCTCCTCCGGCAGATTCAACGGGCGCAGGATCAGGGCATTCAATACAGCGAAGACGACGGCGTTCGCTCCGATTGCCAGGGCCAGGGTTGCAACCGCAACGACCGTGAATCCGGGAGACTTGCGCAACACGCGAATGGCGTAACGCAAGTCGTGGAGAAGCACGTCGAGGAAGCTGCCTCCCATCACCTGGTGGCACTCTTCTTTGTAATGCTCCTGCCCGCCAAACTCGATACACGCCTCGCGCTCCGCCTCCGCGCGGGGAATGCCGGAACGCTCCAGATCATCGGCGCGAAGCTGGATATGCGAATGAAGCTCGTCGTCCATGTCGGCGTTTAGCTCGGAACGCCGGAACAGACGCGCCACGCGAAAGCGGAGCGAGTCGAGGAGATTCATACTTCCTCCGGTTGCGCGGAGAGGGCAGAAGCAATCGCGTCCGCCAGGCGGTTCCATCCTTCCGTCTCTTCGCGCAGACGCTTGCGGCCGGCGGCGGTCAGCTCGTAAAACTTGGCCCGGCGATTGTTGTCGGAGGTGCCCCAGTTCGCCTTCAACAGACCCTGGCGAAACAGGCGGAACAGGGCGGGGTACAGCGCTCCCTGCTCGATCAACAGCGCCTGTCCGGAGATTTGGCTGATGCGCAGCAGCACTCCGTAGCCGTGCAACGGGCCGAGAGAAACCGCTTTCAGGATCAGAAGATCGAGGGTGCCGGGAAGGAGTTGCGCTTGATCGCCCATGCAAACTCTCCTAAGACGGTTAGGAGATTAGCGCGATCTCTCCTAAGCTGTCAAGGAGAAGTGACAGGTGGCGGGGGAGCTGTGACGAAGCGCACGGCGCGGGCTTTTTCACCACCGAGGACAGGGTGGGCACGGGGAAGGAAATTTAGGGTTGTCATCCTGAGCGAAGCGAAGGACCTGCTTTCCGCGGCTCCGTTGACGAATTAAGAGGTTTCAATGGCTGTCCCCAATCGGCGGCCAGATCATCCCAAGTTGGATTGTCTCGCTCAATGAGAGCAATCTTCTTTACACGAAGCCATCCTTGGATCACTTTCTCGCGGCGAATGGCATTTCCGATGTACCGAAATTCTTCGTAATACACCAAGCGGTTGATCTTGTAGTGACGCGTAAAGCCGTCAATGTCACCGCGCTTATGTTGCAGAACGCGCCGAAAGAGATCATTCGTGACCCCGGTGTAGATCCGGCGGGACTTGCTGGCGAGAATGTAAACATAGTAGCGATGTTCGCGCGCCATGCCGTTGGAAGTGTCGCATTCGAACGATGGGTATGGCAGTGATTGCCGTCACAGCTCACTTGTCATACGAAACCTGGATGGTGAGGGAGCGGAAAGCAGGTTCTTCGCTTCGCTCAGAATGACAAATCCAGATTTTCAGGATGACAAATCCAGATCTCCCTCCGTGTCTCCGTGCCTCTGTGGTGAATTCGCTGTTTGCGCCTTGTTATACTGGGAAACGCATGGGCATCGTCAAAAACATCGCCGCCATTGCCAAGGGCATGAGCATCACCTTCCGCGAGATGTTCAAGCCGACCATCGTGGAAAATTATCCTGACGGGCCGGGGCCGCTGCGGGGAGCCGTGTTTCAGGAGCGCTTCCGCGGCATGCACGTGCTGCAGCGCGATGAGAATGGGCTGGAGAAATGCGTGGCGTGCTTCCTGTGTGCTGCGGCGTGTCCCTCGAACTGCATCTACATCGAAGCAGCAGAGAACACCGAGACGCACCGCATCAGCGGGGCAGAGCGGTATGCCAAGGTGTACAACATCGATTACAACCGCTGCATCTTCTGCGGCTACTGCGTGGAAGCCTGCCCAACCGACGCCATCACGCACGGCCATGGGTTTGAGCTGGCCACCTTCAACGCCAGCAATCTCGTCTATCGCAAGGAACAACTGCTCTCCGGCACACCGGCGCACATCGGGGCGAATGCAGTGTTCAATATCGAGGGAACGGGACGGCTGCATCCGGTAGCGGGAACGGCGCCAAAGGAAGATTAGGATCGAACGAAGCATACAGGGCACGGCTGCGGCCGTGCTTTTTTGTCGCATGCTCGGCAGGGAAGACGGAGGGCGACTGATCACCAACAAGGCATCTTCAACCTGGCGGGGCATCAGCCATGAACAGTGGGCGCGGGTCGGCGTCATCGTGCTGCTGGCGATCCTGATTCGCACCATCGGCGAGTACTACCGTTTGCGGCACTATTATGGAACCGCCGCCGCGCTAGTCCGCTACGAATCGTATATTGGCGGGTTGCTGATTGACGCAGTGCTATGCCTGGTCGCAGTGGCACTGCTGTTCTGGCGCAAGCCGCGTGCTGCGGCGCTAACCGCGGCGGCGACCATCCTCATACTGCTCGCCTACAAGCTGGTGGCGATCGGCTGATCGACCTGCAATCCCGGCTGTTGCGCTTCTCCACCCAGGCTCGATTGCCTCCTATCGACGAATCATCCGCCGGCACGCGGCCGCCTTGACGCCCACCAGCCCCGAGGCGAGCAAGAGCAGGCTGGAAGGCTCAGGAACGTAGTCTCCCCGCCGCACGGCGTATCCCCCAAGCAGGCCGCTGGAAAATGTGGGGAAGACGCCCCGGTTGTCGGCGTTCGTGAAGTTCGCGCCGAAGTACGCGGAGTTGAAGTACTGCTGGTCGGAAATCTGGGTGCCGTCGCCATTCAATCCGAAAGTGTTGCTGTTGAAAGAACGACTGCCGGTGTTGGGATCGTTGGGCACCACCGCGAACCAGTAAGTACCCGGGGACAGGTAGATGTACTCATTGGAAACCATGTCGGTGTATTCCAGATATCCGAATCCAAAGCGGCCAGTCGGCGTCTGCTTAAAGTTCTTGCCGGTAGCTGTACCGGAAGCGATCAGAGCGCCGCCATAGCCTTCCGACATGTCACTACGGATTTCCCAATAGGCACTGCTCGGGTTGAGACCGCTCATATTATTGGTGAACAGGTCGGTAACAAACCAGCCCCAGGGGGCATTGTTGACTATGAAGTTTTGGTAGGTGGCGCCACCGTAGGGATAGCGGGCCGTGACCTGTGGAACAAGCGCGTCGTTTTCGTTCGCCAAACCATTGGAGTACACATTGTTTGGATCGTAATCCCCTCCGTAGAAGAGACAACCCCAAATCGGATCACAGACGCTGGCGCATAGCGGACTGGCCGCGATGATGAGCAGAACGACCAAAAGAGCCAGATTCCTCATAAGTTCCTCCTGCAACTATTTGCGGAGTTGCCGCCGCGCAGCCGCCGCCACCCCCATCAGGCCAGTGCCGAGCAGGAGCAGGCTGGATGGCTCAGGACAGTCAAAATCCTCAAGCACCCCACCCGAGAAGCGTGGAAAGACACCCTCGTTGTTCGCATTGGTAAAGTTCGCACCGAAGAATGCGCTGTTCCAGAATTGCTGGTTGTCGATGTCAGTTCCGAGGCCATTTAGGCCGAACGTGTTGCTATTGAAGGAGCGGTTACCATTGTCCGGGTCTTGGGGTACAACCGCAAACCAGTAGGTGCCCGCAGGAAGACTTACATAAGCTGGTACCAAGTCCTGGTACTCGGTATAGCCAAAGCCGCTGCGGCCCGTCGGCGTCTGCGTGACTGCGGCCGTGCCGGCGGCGATCAGGGTACCTCCGTTGCCCTCTGACACCCCGGCGCGAATTTCCCAATAAGCCGTGGACGGTGCGAGGGCACTGAGGTTGTTAGTGAACAGGCCAGCAGTCGCGAAGCCGAAAGGGGCGACGAAGTTCTGGTAGGTGGCGGCGCCGTATGGTGAGCCGTTGACGATGGCGTCGGTCTCGTTCGCCAGGCCGTTGGCGTTGGGATCGTTGGGATCAAAATCGCCGCCGTAGAAGAACAGTGGACAGTAAAAACAGGTTGCCGCGTAAAGCGGGCTGGCGGCCAGGACGAGCAGAAGCGCAAATACGATTGCTTTCACGTGGTCCTCCTTTGTGAGGCTGCTCAGGACGAGAGCCTGCGAAGGGAAAGAAGGGTCAAAGAACTGGGCGCGTTGACGAAGGCGGATTGCCTCGGATAAGAGAACGCTAGTTGGCGGCCTGCACAGCGTCAATGCGAAACCGGCTACGGTTTCCGAAAACCTGAGCCTCCGTGCCATACTGGGAACAAGCCTGCGAGTCTCTCCCCCCGCGTTGTCCGAAGCGAAGTCATCGGTTATGGCATCCTTATTTGGGTAAGGGAACAGGTCTACCAATTCCAATGAGCGAATACCTCAAAGCGATACAAGAGCGCGTCGTCATCTTCGATGGGGCGATGGGAACGAATATCCAGCTTCGCAATCCCTCGTTCGACGACTTCCGCGGCAAGGAAGGCTACAACGATATCCTTGTGCTGAGCCGTCCTGACCTGATCGCCGACATTCACGCGGCGTTCTTCAAAGCCGGCTGCGACGTGGTGGAGACCAACACGTTCAACTCCACGCGAATCGTGATGGCCGAGTACGAGATGCAGAACGACGTGCATGAGGTCAACCTGGCAGCGGCCAGGCTCGCGCGGCAGGTTGCTTCGAGCTTCTCGACAAACGGCCGCAAGCGCTTCGTCGCCGGATCGATGGGCCCTACCACCAAGCTGCCGTCGCTGGGACACATCGGATTCGACGCCATGGCCGACGCCTACACCGAGCAGGCACTGGCGCTGATCGAAGGCGGGGTCGACGTTCTGCTGCTGGAAACCTGCCAGGACATCCTGCAGGCGAAGGCCGGGCTGGTCGGCATCTTCGACGCGCTCAAGCGGGCAGGGAAGAGCGTTCCGGTACAAGTTCAAGTAACACTTGAAGCCACGGGAACGATGCTGCTGGGCACGGAGATCGGCGCTGCACTCACCACGCTGGAGATGTTCGACGTTGCCGTCATCGGTATGAATTGCGCCACCGGTCCCAAGGAGATGAATGACGGCGTCCGCTACCTGGGGCTGAATTCGCCCAAGCCGGTTTCGGTCCTGCCCAACGCCGGGTTGCCGCAGAATGAAGGCGGAGTCGCGGTCTACAAACTCACGCCGGAAGATCTGGCGCACTATCACAAGCAGTTCATTACCGAATACGGAGTGCGGGTGGTTGGCGGCTGCTGCGGGACGCGGCCTGAGCACCTTAAAGCGGTGGTTGAAGCCTGCGCCAATCTCGAACCAGCGCCGCGCGATCCGAAAGTGATCGGCGCCGCGGCGAGTGCCTACTCCATGATTCCTCTCGAGCTCGACCCCAAGCCGCTGGTGATCGCCGAGGAGATGAACACCACCACGCGGGTCGAGCACTTCAAGAACATGGTGCGCACCCAGAACTACGACGCGATCCTCACCCTGGCCAAGAAGCTGGTGAATGAGGGCTCGCACATGCTCGATCTGTGCTGCGCCATCGTGGGCGAGGACGAGAAGGGCTACATCAGCGCCATCCTGGAAAAGATTGCCACGCGCGTACCGGCGCCGATCCTGGTCGATTCGACCGAGGCTGACGTGGTGGAAGAGGCGCTGAAGCGCATTCCCGGCAAGGCGATCATCAACTCGATCAACCTGGAGGATGGCGAGAAGCGGACATCGAAAGTGCTGCCGATGGCGAAGCGCTATGGCGCGGCGGTGATCGCGCTGACCATCGACGAAGACGGCATGGCGCTTACCGCAGAGAAGAAGCTGGCCATCGCTAAGCGGATCTATGATCTGGCGGTAAACAAGTACGGCATTCGCCCGGTGGACTTGATCTTCGACGCGCTGACGCTGCCGATCTCGACCGGACAGGAAGACTATCGCAGCGCCGGCATGGAGACGCTGAAAGCGGTGAAGGCGATCAAGCAGGAGATGCCGCTGGCGAAGACCGTGCTGGGCGTGAGCAACATTTCCTTCGGCCTGAACACCTACGCGCGGCGGGTGCTGAACAGCGTCTTCCTGCACGAGGCGGTCGACAACGGGCTCGACATGGCCATCGTGAACTACAGCAAGATTTATCCGCTGTACAAGATTCCCGAGGCTGAAGTCGATGTGGCGCGCAAGCTCATCTACCAGGACCGCTCAAACGGCGATCCGCTGCAGGGCTACATGCAATTCTTTGCCGGAACCAAGGGCAAGGAAGAGACCACGACCGCGCATGTCGACACGCTGTCGATTGAAGACAAGCTGAAGTGGGTGATCATCAACGGCGAAAAGCAGATTGGCGATGGCGACCGGAAGCAGTCGCTCGACCAGTTGCTGGAAACAGCGTTGACCACCTACACGCCGCTCGACATCATCAACAATGTGCTGCTTGACGGCATGCGGACGGTGGGCGATCTGTTTGGCGCGCGCAAGATGCAGCTTCCTTCGGTGCTCGACTCGGCCGGAGTGATGAAGGCCGCGGTCGCCTATCTTGAGCCGAAGATGGAGAAAAAAGAGGGCAGCCAAAAGGCGACCATCGTGCTGGCCACGGTGAAGGGCGATGTCCACGACATCGGCAAGAACCTGGTGGACATCATCCTCACCAACAACGGCTATCGCGTGGTGAACCTCGGCATCAAGCAGCCCTCGGACACGATCATCAATGCCGCCATCGAGCACAAGGCCGACGCCATCGGGCTGAGTGGTTTGCTGGTGAAGTCGACACTGGAGATGAAGTACGTGGTGCAGGACCTGCATCACCAGAAGCTGGAGTTTCCGGTGATCTGCGGCGGCGCAGCGCTGACGCGCAAGTATGTGGAAGATGATCTGCGGCGCGAGTACGGTGGCGGCATCTTCTACGCCGACGATGCCTTTGCCGGGCTGCACATCATGGAGGACCTGGCGTCCTCAAACGGAGCACGTGAGAAGCGGATTGCGGAAGGGAAGACGGTGAAGGAGTTTGCGCGCGCGGCTGTTGCCGGAGCAGGCGACGGTGGCGGCGGGACCAAGCCGAACATCGAGATTCCGCCGGCACCGAATATTCCGCAGCCGCCATTCTGGGGCACGCGCGTGGTGAAGGACTTCGATTTGCGCGAGGTCTTCCAGTACATCAACGAGACTGCACTGTTCAAGAACCAGTGGCAACTCAAGACGGCGTCGCAGGAAGACTATGCGCGCCTGGTCGAGGAAAAGTATCGGCCGATCTTGAAAGAGCTGGAAGAAGAAGTCATCGCCATGGGCTGGTTTGAGCCGAAGGTGGTGAACGGCTACTTCGGCGCGCAGGGCGAAGGCAACGACATCATCATCTACGAATTGCCCGAAGGCTGGAAGGAGGGTGATGCGGTTCCGGCCGAGGCGCTGCGCTTTACCTTTCCCCGGCAGCGAGAGGGAAGAGGGCTGTGCATCTCTGACTTCTTGCTGCCGAAGTCGGGCGGCAAGATGGATGTGCTCGGCATGACCTGCGTGACCATCGGCTCGCAGGCCTCGCATGAGACGCAGAAGCTGTTTGAAGGCGGCGAGTATACCAAGTACCTCTATCTGCACGGGCTGAGTGTCGAGGGAGCCGAGGCTCTGGCAGAGCTGAACCACAAGCGGGTGAGGGAAGAGCTGGGCATCGCGGGCGACGACGCGCCACATATCCGCGACCTGTTCCACCAGAAGTATCGCGGCTCGCGCTATTCGTTTGGCTATCCCGCGTGCCCGAACCTGGAAGACCAGACAAAGCTGTTTGCGCTGCTGCACCCGGATCAGGCGATCGGCGTGCACCTGACGACAGGCTTCCTGCTCGATCCCGAGCAGAGCACGTCGGCCATCGTGGTGCACCACCCGCGGCGAAGTATTTCGTGGCGTAAGGCGGGAGCCGTTCGAAAGGCTGTTTGCGATTCCAAGTGCGGTGAATCCCATCCTGTCCGCAACCGCAGCGGACAAGGAGGGCATCCGACTTGTGAGATTGGGATAATGATTTGGAATCGCCCAGTGTTGATTTTCGACACCAGCGACTACAACAGGATGCTACAGGATGGGACTCTGCTCTGATGGATCTTGCCCATTGCGTGCGGGCTACTTCATAAAACGCAGATCTGAGTATCGGAGAGGTGTGCGCCACGCGGGACACGTCGAAACGCCGTGCCATCATGGAATGGGTCAACAAATTACAGGCAGGTCCGGGCGATTACTTGCTTCCCCAAAATGAGATTCTCCGGCTCCTGATTGCGGCTTACGAGCGGGATCCTCTGCGATTCGACTGGAGAGCTGTGAACGTCTCCACCTCGGCTGCGCCAGGAGATTGCGCGCGGGAACTTCATCAATGATGACACGCTTGCTGAGGCGCAGTTTCAGAGTCTCAAGCATTCAAAGGACGAGTTCAGGGCGTGTGGTACACCTTCGCCCGAAGCTGAGGGAGGTCATTCGCAAGATCACGGTAGAACTGCGCCCACCAGATCAAGAATCTTGCCCATGGTCGAATCCGACGGCGGATTCTCTGAGTGTTGTCAGGGGCTTTACAGCGGGTCGCTGTCGGAGATCTCCGACCCATCCACGTGAGGAACTTCATGGCAAGGCGTTGAGCAGTTCGCACATCGCATATGCGTACCATGTCTTTAGGCGCTAGACCGAGCTGTTGCCACCAGCTAAGCCGGAATGCGGAAGATGCGGAGTCGAGATCAATATGTCAGTCGAGTGCTATAGCTGCTCTTTGCGCCAGACAGAATGGCGAGATTGAAGCTTCACAGAATCGCAAGAGATATGCGATTACGCCGAAGTCGCTCCATCCTTGCTCGCGGGTTTCGTATCCGCTCAGTACGAGCTTGATTCTGAAGTACATGAAGTTGGCAGGTGGCTTGAGTGCGTCAGCGCAGGGTAAAAAGGGAGCCGCCTTTAGCGGATTTGGTGCAAGACGATGTGCCGTCCCGGAAGGGACCCAGGGTATTTCCCCACCCGAGGGGTTCCACAATTGCCCACCGTTCGCCGCCGCTGCCGCTTTCTTGCCCGAGGCGAGTTTATAATCGACTGCGATGACACAACTGACACTGCCCATCGTAATCGAGGCCGATGCGGATGGATACTTTGTGTCCTGTCCTTCGCTGCAAGGCTGCTACAGCCAGGGCGACAGCTACGAGGAAGCTGTGGAGAACATCAAGGACGCCATCCGGCTGCATATCGAAGACCGTCTCGCCGATGGGGAAGAAATCCCCTCAGATACGTCGGTCAGTCTGTCGATGGTTGAAGTTGCCATCGGATGACTAAACTGCCCCGGCTGACCGCTCGCCAGATCACATCTGTGCTTCAGAAGGCCGGATTCTCGGTGGCGCGACAGAGCGGCAGTCACATGATCTACAAGAACGCAGCGGGAAAGCGTGTCACTGTTCCGTTCCATGCAACCAAGATCCTTCACCGGAAAGTTCTGAGAAGCATTCTGCGCGATGCTGATCTCACGGTTGAGCAGTTGGCGTCAATGCTGTGATTCTCACCGTTAAGCGACCTGCTCACCACGGAGGACAGGGTACACGGAGGAATTAGAAAATCAATTCTTCAGCCGTGACGTGGCAGTGCCCCACATATTCGTGGACGGGACGGGTGGCCAACAATTGCCTGCTGTTGGCCCGCCGCGGCGGGTGGGATAGTTCAGCGAGATGAGTAGATGTAGCGCGCCAATTCAATTCCCACCCCCGGAGTTGCTTCACAGCCGGCTTTTCCATATCTTCAGGGCATGGAAGTTCACTTCACGCCCGACATCGAAACGCGGCTCCAGCAGGTGGCCCTTGCCAATGGCAAGGACGCCGAGCAGCTGGTGAAAGACACCGTTGCCCGCATGTTGGAAAATCAAGCCCGCTTTATCGCCGGGGTTGAAAAAGGACTTGCGGCAGCCGAACGCGGCGAACTCATCGACCATAAGGACGTGGTGAAGCGCATCAATGGGCTGTTCGAGCCGTGAGGCTTATGCGGTGGACATCCGAAGCCGCCGACCAATTTGAAGCCGCAGGTAAGTACATTCAGCAGGATAATCCCGAGGCCGCCCGGAACTCGCTCAGACGTTATCGGCCGCATCGAGCAACTCGCGACGTTTCCCGGCACGGGCCGACCGGGGGAAGTCAAAGGCACGCGCGAGCTTGTCGTTTCTTCTTACGTTGTCGTGTACCGTTTCACCGATGAAATAGTTCAAATTCTTCACATCTGGCACGGTACGCAAGACTGGCGATAAGCGAGCGCCAGTCTCACCAAGGGTCCAAATTGAGTTCCGAACGGGTGGCACGCAGTTGCCTGCCGCTGGCAATTGCGGGATAGGCCCGCATAGTCTTGCACGTCCAGGTTGTGTCATATATCATCGGTATATATCAAGGGAGTACTACGGATGGCGCAAACGGCAAAGCTTTTTCGCAATGGTCGTAGCCAGGCGGTCCGCCTGCCGGCGGAATACCGCTTCGAAGGGATCCGAGGTCTTTGTCCGGCGCGATCCGCGCACGGGAGATGTCATCCTGTCGCGCCGGCCGGAGTCCTGGGATGATTATTTCGAGCTGGTGAAATCACTCGACATACCCGACGATTTCCTGCAGGATCGTGATCGCAGGCCTCCACAAAAACGGAAGCTGTTCTGATGCCGGGTTCTTACCTGCTGGATACCAACACTGTCAGCTATATCATTCGCGGTAAGAACGAAGCGGTATTCCGGCGGCTGAGGGCAATCCCCGGGGAGCAGATCTTCATCTCGGTCATCACCGAGGCGGAACTGCGGTTCGGTGTCGCCCGACGCCCCGAAGCAACCAGTATCGCAACCGCAGTAGCCGAGTTTCTCCGTCGCGTACAGATCGTCCCGTGGGACTCCCTTGCAGCCCTTCATTATGCCGACGTTCGATCGGCGGCAGAGCGAATTGGCGAGCCAATGGCCGTCATGGATTTGCTGATCGCCGCTCACGCCCTCGCCCTCGGCGCAACGCTGGTCACAAGCGACCGCAGCTTCCGCCGCATTAAGCGGTTGAAGATTGAAGATTGGACCAAGCCATAATGGGCTACATGTGACCGACACCGGGAGGCGGTAAATTTGGCTACTCGGGCTTCAAGCAACCCTTCTGGCGACAAGGTGCGCGCGCATCGCAGGCGGCTACGGCAGCAGGGGTTGCGGCCCATCCAGATTTGGGTACCGGACATGGGCTCGCCGGCCTTTGTTAAAGAGGCGCATCGGCAGTCTCTCGCCGTTGCCAGGAGTCAACAGGCTGCCGAGGACCAGGACTTCATCGATGCGATCTCTGTACGGCTCCCCTTGAGATCGAGGCGGCGGTCGTAAGGCAACGTACCATGCAGCTCTACATTTTCGCGCGGTTTCGCGCTAAGCAAGGGAATGAGGGCGCCGTCGAAGCGGCGCTGCGCGAGGTTGTGCCTCCCACGCGCGCGGAGGCGGGTTGTGTGGGCATCAATACCTTTTGCTCAACCCGCGATCGTCGGCTCTTCTACCTGCATTCGCAGTGGGTGGATGAGGCGGCGTTCGATCTGCATGCGACGTTGCCGCATACTATGAAGTTCATCGAGACGGTGCAGCCGCTGATTGAGCATGAGCTGGATGTCACGCGGGCAACGTTGATGGAGTAAGGGCGGAGCAGGCCTTCCAGGTGCAATGAACGATTGCTTTACTGCGCTGCGCTTTAGCGCCTGAGGGGCTGCGCACCGTCGCCTAGTGGATGGTGGACAAGATCACGACCTTACCAAATCGTCCGCACGCGAGTTGGCCGTCTGTCCTACAAGGACATGTCGCGACTCAAAGTGAAGAGGCAGTAAAAGATCAGATCGGCTTGTCAAGGGTGTTTTTATGAAGGTGTTTATCTCCTATCGCCGCTCCGACAGTGCTGACATAACCGCCCGCATCCACGATCATCTCGAACTGTTCTTCGGCGACGATGTTATCTTTCGTGACATTGATCGGATGCAAGGCGGCATGAATTTCCTTCAGCGGCTGGAAAACGAGCTGGGGGAGTGCGAACTTGGAATCGTGATCATCGCGTCCACCTGGGTGAGTTGCTTGGTGGAAGGAAAACGACGGCTGCTTCAAGATGACGATCCAGTTCGCCTTGAAGTGCGGACCCTGCTCAATCTCAGAAAAACAATCATTCCAGTTCTTATCGGTGATGTGAGGATGCCCGGTTATCTAGAGCTTCCTCCCGACCTCGCGCCTCTGGCTCCGATTCAGGCGATCCGTGTTGACACCACGTATGACTTCCAGAGAGGAGTGTTAGAGCTGGTAAAACGCATTCACGCAATGACCACAATTGCATACGAGGACTACCCGACTTTGCTTCTACAGTGCCGGCACACCGGGCTCGTTACCATACGGGGCAATTTCCTTGACGATATAACGGCGCGCCAGGAACTCAGAACTGCACGGGATGTGTTGGTAGTCCAAAACGACGGCCGAAGCTGGATAGACACAAATCGGGAGATTCTGCAAGCGCGCCTTTCCAATGCTGGCCAGAGAACGCGAGTTCTCCTCTACCATCCCCGCTCTGCGTTCCTGAAAACGTTGGTCGCAAAGAACAAGAAAGGACTGGATCGGCAGATTTCGGAAATTAGAGGATCGTTCGAGATACTGGCAGCGGCAAAGGTTCATGCAGACAATTTCGAGATTCGTGCACACAGCGGCTTTAACCCGTATTCCCTGGTGCTTACCGAAGACCACGCGTTCATGTACCCCTACCTTTACAATGAAAGCGGAGCACTACCAATGCTGAAGTTTAGCGCGGGACCTTCTCAGAGCCTTTACTACATTCTGCGAGCTGACGCGGAGCAGCTCTTTCTTGCGTCGCCCCCCCTCACGATCGGTGATTTCCCTGCATCGTCATAAGGCGGTTGACCGGGTGTTTTCTCACGGTGGAGTTGGCGAGGGCAATCGACCCTGACAACAGAGGACGTTCAGAGCTGGATTCAGCCCCGGATGGGGCGGTATCCCAGATTGATTAGGTCGTCCCCCCTTGCTGACGGCTGACAGCTCCGTAATCAGCGTTATACTGACACCTACTGAGGTATTCGTGAGCTCGCAGCGAAAAACGTTTTACATCGAGACCTTTGGTTGTCAGATGAACTTCCACGACTCGGAGAAGGTCGTGGGCTCGCTCATCTCGCAGGGCTATCGCCAGGTCCAAAGCGAAGAAGATGCCGACCTCATCTTCTATAACACCTGCTCGATTCGCGATAAGGCGGAGCAGAAGGTCTTTCACCGCCTGGCGGACTTCAAGAAGCTGAAGGCGAAGGGCAAACAGTTTGGCGTGCTGGGTTGCGTGGCCCAGCAGGAGGGCGAAAAGATCTTCGAGCGGGCGCCGCATGTGTCGCTGGTCGCAGGCTCGGCGTCCTATCGCAATCTGCCGGAGATGCTGGTGCAGATCGAGGCGGGCGCAACGCGCGTGACCGGGCTGGACGATCGCGAAACCGACCAGACCTTCGAAACTGAGTTCACGGCGCGCTCCAATCCGCATCGCGGATACATCACCATCATCGAAGGCTGCGACAAGTTCTGCGCCTACTGCGTTGTGCCTTACACGCGGGGCAAGGAGCGCAGCCGGACTTCGGATTCCGTGCTGGCGGAAGCGTGGCGCATGGCCGACGCCGGTTACACCGACATTCAACTGCTGGGGCAGAACGTGAATTCGTACCGCGATCCGGCAGGGAAGAAGAGCTTCGCCGAGCTGCTCGCCGCGGTGGGTGAGACTTCGGGTGTGCGGCGGGTGAGGTTTACCACCTCGCATCCGCGCGACTTCACCAAAGACATCATCGACGCCATTGATGCGGTGCCGACGCTCTGCGACCATGTGCACCTTCCGGTGCAAAGCGGCTCGTCGCGGGTGTTGCAGTCGATGTTCCGGGAGTACACGCGCGCGGAATATCTGGAGCGGATTGGCTGGATGAAGGCGGCGCGCAACCGCGAGATCAGCATTACGACGGACGTCATCGTCGGATTTCCGGGAGAGACGGAGGAAGAGTTTCTCGAGACGCTGGGCCTGCTCACCGAGGTTGGCTACGACGGCGTCTTCTCGTTCAAGTACTCGCCCCGGCCGAATACGCCGGCGTTGCAGTACGCGGACTCGATTGCGGATGACGAAAAGTCACGGCGATTGCAAATTCTGCAAGAGCATCAGCGGGAAATTCAGCGGGCAGGCTACCGGCGGCATGTCGGGTGCGTCCTAGAAGTAATGGTGGAAGGGAAGAACACGGCCCGGGGACAGATGATCGGGCGCACATCCCAGAACAAGACGCTGAATTTTACCGTCGGGGAGAACTCGGGGCCGAAGATCGGCGATTATGTGAAGGTCCAGGTGACGCAGGCGTTCCCGAATAGCCTGCTGGGAGAGATGGTGAGTTGACTCAATCCCACCCCGGCAAAAGAAGCCGGGATGGGGCACCCGCCGGGATAGGCACCCGCGAAAGGATAAGGCACCCAAGACACGGGAGGGATCACGATGGAAGTGGAAATGAAGATTCGCGGATTGATGATGGATCCAGTGACCAACATGCCCATTGTGATTCTGAAAGACGCGGGCAGCGATACGGTCCTGCCGATCTGGGTGGGCATCTACGAGGCCAACGCGATTGCGCTGGAGATCGAGAAGGTCACCACGCCCCGGCCGATGACCCATGACCTGCTGAAGAACATGCTGATCGGACTTGAAGCAACGGTTCAAAAAATCGTTGTAACTGAGTTACGCGAAGATACTTTTTTCGCTGTAATCTGGCTCGACCGCAGCGGTGAGATCATCAGTATTGACTCGCGTCCATCGGATGCGCTGGCGCTCGCACTGCGCATGGATTGCCCCATCTATGTCGAGGAAGAGGTCCTGAAGAGCAGCAAGCTGGCAACGACGGTCAGCGACCGCGTGACCAGCGAGGAGCTTCGCAAGTATCTGGAAAACCTTGGGGAAGACGACCTCGGCCGCTACAAGATGTAAGCGATGCCCGATCCTGCCGAACAGCTACAACGCATTTATATTGCTGGGTTTGACCTTCAAACCTTCGAGCGTTACCCGAATGCTATTGGGGTCCAGCGCGAGGGGTGTATCGCCCTGTTGCAGTCAACTCCAGCGGGCTTGAAGATGATCGGCGCGCCCGGCTGGCGGATGGGCGAAGTGCTTGGCGTGCTGGTGGAGAAGGACGGGCGGAAGGTGTTTCAGGCCAAGTCGGAGGTGGTGGAAGCTACGCCGGAGCGCCTGGCCGCGCTGGAGAAATTTCAGGAAGATCTGGCAGAGCAGCTAGCGGCCACGGCGTAAGGACCATCCGGGCAGCGGGCCTATAATCGTGAGCGAGACGTCGTATGGTCAGCACTGCAATTCCAGTCGAGGTGTATCTCCGATCCAGCTTTGATCCCGACGCCGAATATGTCGACGGCGAGATCGAGGAGAGGCCCGTGGGCGAATATGATCATGCCGCATGGCAGGCGGCGCTGGTGGTGTACTTTCGGCAGCATAACCTAGATTGGAACATTCGGGTTCAACCCGAGCTACGAGTGCGGGTAGCTGAGACTCGATTCCGTGTGCCCGACATTACGGTCTTGGATCGTGATCAGCCGATCGAGCAGATCGTCACCCATCCACCCATCGCAGTCTTCGAAGTGCTGTCGCCGGACGACGTTATGGCGCGGATGTTGACCAAGCTGGGCGACTATGAGCGGATGGGAATCCCCGGCATCTTTGTTATCGATCCGAAGGGAAGCAAGTATCGCTTTGCGAATGGCAGCCTCACGCCGATTCCACTGGGCCTGACGGCTTGCGGGCGGTTGACCATCAATTTTGAGGAAATTGAGAGCCTGCTGGACTAAGAAGACTGCGACAGTATCTCAGGTTCCGCCCCTCCCACCATACTTAACATAATACTTGTTATCGGACATTGGATATCGGGCTGATCGATAGTTTGCAGCCCAGGGACGTCTAGTGGTGGTGAACGGAATTCACAGCACGAGAATGTTGGCAGCGTGCTCGGATCCAGCCAGGGTGGCAATGCTGCGGTCTAGCGTGACAAGCTGACCTTCTTTGGCGATCGCAAGGCCGAGCAGATAGGCGTCCGTTATTTGCCGATGACCGAATAAGCTCTGGCGAAACGGAGCAATTGCCTCTCCGAGATCCAAGTCAACCGGCCAAAATTGGTGACCCGGCATTTGCTGAATCGACGCCAGCATCTGCAATGCGTCATCGATATCAATAGGACTTTCAGAAAAACGAGGATTGCAGCTGATTCTCACGAAACCGGCCTGCGTGAGAGCGCACGTTGCCCAGTGTCGGCCAGCAATTCCGAGAAACCAATCCTGAACTTTGCGATGCGCCATGTGCGGTTTGTGAAATAACGCAAGGAGTACATTCACGTCCAACAGGAAGGGTTTCACAAGTCGTCCGCCTCGAGTTCCCTGACGTGTTGGGTTGTAATGGGTCGGGTCGATGCAGGTACATCGAAGACCGGCAATCCGTTCTCGTAAGTGATACGCGGCGATCTCCGGGTAGCGCGCATGATTAGCTCATTGATCGCTCGGCTCAGCGAAAGGTTCCGGCTGTGAGCATACTGTGCGGCAATTTCGGCGGTTTCGTCATCCAGGGTGATAGTGGTTCGCATAGTCACATTATACATCATATTTAGAGATGTGATGCATATACTGCTTTGATACATCAATCTCCTACACAAGCACCACTTTGGGATGGAACAGGGTTCCGGCTACGCGGCTGGCGAGGCAGACCAACTCCGTCTGATCGGCGAAAACCTTGACCCACTTTGAGCGCGACATCTCAGGCAGGTTCACGGTACGGCCGGTGCGGATGCGGCCCAGCGCTTCGTCATCGGCGGTAACCGACGGCAGATCGGGCAACAGGCGGCGGGGATGGATCAGAAGATCGGCGGGCCGACCTTCACTCGCGGCCTGAGCGATCTCGTCCAAGGTATGCGCCTGGGCAATATCGAATTCCGCGACAGAGGTGCGACACAGGGTGGAGAGGTGGGCGCCGCAACCCAGCTTCTGGCCGAGCTCATGGGCAAGGCTGCGGACGTAGGTTCCGGATGAAACCCGGCAGGCAAATGACAATTCCGGACCGCGCAGTTCCCTGACGTCGAACTCGAAGATCTCGACTTCCACCGGCTTGAGTTCGACTTCGACCTTACGCCGGGCCAGCTTGTACGCCGGAACGCCTTTGATCTTCTTGGCGGAGAATGGCGGCGGCACCTGCTGCAACGGGCCGACGAGTTGGTTAGTCAGGCTCCTCACTTCTTCAAGTGTCACTTGAATGTCATACTTGGCCTGAACGACTTCGCCATCAGCGTCGTAGGTGTCGGTCGAAATTCCCAGGCGAATCACTCCTTCGTAGCGCTTCTGGGAGCCCGAATAAAACTGGCTGAGCCGCGTCATACGGCCGATGACCAGCGGAAGAACGCCGGTGGCCATGGGATCGAGCGTGCCGAGGTGGCCAATCGAACGCTCGGCGAGCAGCTTGCGGCATCGCGCGACAACATCATGCGAGGTCCAATCCTTCGGCTTGTCAACCACCATCACACCGTGCAAAGGCATGCTTCTGGTATGGTGTACATTCCGGAAGTTTTGGTCAACTGATGCGCTGGCTGCCGTTATTTTCAGTGGAACACGATCGGGTGAACATGACACAGACTCCTCATGGACAAAGGCCGACGGCGGGCACGACGTGTCCCTGCGTGGCTGAAGCTGAGTACCGTCCATGATTCCACTGAAGGACGACGCGCCGCGCGTCGCCACGCCTTATATCACCTACACACTCATCGCGGCGAACACACTTGTCTTCCTCCTGGAATGGTGGATTGGTCGCGCAGGAGGTCAGCAATCGCTGGATCTCTTCATCCGCGAGTTTGGCATGGTTCCGGCACGCATCTCCGTCGTGCTGTTCAACCACGGATATGTTCCGTGGCAGCTCGTTTACCAGCTTGGCACACGATATGTGCCACCGGCGGCGGCCTTCATTCCGGTATTTACCTCCATGTTCCTGCACGGATCATGGCTGCACCTGATCTTCAACATGCTGGCGCTGTGGATCTTTGGCGACAACGTTGAGGATTATGTCGGGCACTTTCGCTACCTGATTCTGTATTTCCTGAGCGGACTGGCGGCGGCAGCGCTGCACACGTTTTTCAACTACGGCTCGCCAGTGCCCAGCGTGGGGGCCTCGGGCGCGATCGCGGGAGTCATGGGAGCATATTTCGTGCTGTACCCGCGTGCCAAGGTACTGACACTGGTTCCCTTCTTCTTTGTGTTCTTCGTGTGGCTGCCGGCGTGGGTGGTGCTGGGCTTCTGGTTCGTCGCCCAGTTTCTCAGCGGAGCAGCTACGTCTATTGCGAACCACGTGGGCGGATCGACGGGCATCGCCTTCTGGGCGCACGTCGGGGGATTTCTCGGAGGGATGTTCCTAGTGAAGCTCTTCCCTGTTCGCCCGCGCCGTTACTACTACGGATAAAGCCTCCCGCTACTTTGATTGCAAGGTTCAAGTGCAATAAGAAAGCCGCCCGAAGGCGGCTTGGGTTGCTGAAGGTCTGTGAAACTTAGAACAGCTTGCGGCGGATTGTGCCGGCCAGGCCAAGCACGCCCGTGCCCAGCATGATCAGCGTGCCAGGCTCAGGAACAGCGGTACCGATCAGCGTGAACGCCTGGTCGGCGCCCAACTGGCTGCGTTGGCCAAAGTAATCCTGATAGGCGGATCCGTCGCCCTGATTGGAGGTTCCCCAGCCCCACTGCGGCGGGAAGGCCAGATCCGGAACCACTGAGAGCCAGTACGGAATGCCCGAGAGTTCCTGGAAGTTCAAGCCACTAATGTCGTAGGTGTAGGTCGGGTAGCCGTTGAAATTGCCCAGGAACGTCTCGGCACCAGTGCCCGAAACGTGCATGGTGTGCTGCAGGGCGCCGGGCTGGCCAGCGCTGTCAAAGTAAACGTTGACGGTCCAGCCGGTGATGTTGCCCTGCTGCTCAGGGTTAAAGTACGAACCTGTAAACTGCACTTCGGTGATGTTGTAAAGACCACCGGGGCTGATGTTCCAGTTGTCGTAGGTGCTGGCGAAATTGCCGAAGCCACCCTGACTGGTATCGTTCTGCGATGCATTGGCCTGTCCAGACTGATCGTACGACTGGCTATACAGAACGCTGTCTGCATATGCCGAAATCGATAGGACAAGCACACATATCGTAGCGAGCAGGACGAGTTTGCCACGACTAAACTTCATGTTTCCTCCTGATTTCAAGTCGCCGCCCAGAAGAGTATCAACAAGGCGAGCGAAAACTTAGACTCCCAAAACACAAGAGTGCTACAACCTGGGCACGAGCCAACCCACAATCCACGTGGTCGACAAAGTTACCCCATCTCTTGTGGATTGTCGAGTATCACTTCGGTTAAATCCGTTTGCAAGCATTGATAACGAACTAGGTACCCATGGTCAGAAGGACTCGCTTGTGCCCTTTGGCACAAGCAAAAGCCGCCCGAGGGCGGCTTTGGGAAGGAAATGCGCGCTTAAGACTAGAACAGCTTGCGGCGAATGGCGCCTGCCAGACCGAGCACGCCCGTACCTAGCATAACCAGGGTGCCTGGCTCCGGAACGGCGGTTGACGAGAGGGTGAATGCCTCATCGGCCGCTAACTGGCTGCGGGAACCGAAGTAGTCCTGGAAGGAAACACCGTTACCGTCCTGCGAGGTCGCCCAGCCCCACTGTGGCGGGAAGGCAACGTCGGGAACCACAGACAGCCAGTACTTAACGCCGGCGAGCTCGGCGAAGTCCAGGCCCGACACATCATAGGAGTAAGCCGGGAAGCCGTTGAAATCGCCAAGGAAAGTCTCGTTGCCGGTACCGTCGATGTGCATCGTGTGCTGCACATTACCGGGCTGGCCAGCGTTGTCGAAGTAAACGCTGATCGTCCAGCCGGTGATGGTGCCCTGCTCGTTCGGGTTGAAGTATCCGCCCGTCCACTGAATCTGATTGATGTTGTAGTTGCTGCCGTTGACGACGAAATCGTCATAGGTGGTTGCGAAATTACCAAAACCGCCCTGGCTGGTGTCGTTCTGGGAAGCGTTGGCATTGCCTGTCTGGTCGAACGACTGGGTGAAGAGCGTGTCTGCGAACGCAGGAATGGACAGAACAAAGGCGCAGAGGGCTGTGAGCAGAACCGCTTTGCTACGACCGAACTTCATGTTTCCTCCTGTTAGAATCGAGCCGTCGCCAGCCGATGCAGCAGCCGGACGTACGGAAGTTGGGCTACGTCAGTCAACACATCCCGCTTTGCCACACTTCGGAAGCGGGACGCGCACGGAAGCAAAGTTACCTGATTCTCAGGCGGTTGTCGAGTATCTTGACGGTCAAAAATTCTTCCGTTACCAGTTATCAAGTGGGTAACACGGGGATGCATCGCATAGCGTGATCCTGCGAAACTGACAAATGGCGCGCAATAAGTTGCATTTACTATTGCTTCCGTTGAAATCCGGGTGTCAAGTTTGTTGACTAAATATTTACATATCAACCGCGGCCCGAAAGGCACCTGGGAAGCAGCTTTTGCGAGGGCAGAACGATATCGACCGGTATCCTGGTTACCGCCGAGGCAGAACCTGAGGGTGAAATGACTGAGGAGTCAATCCTCCTGCCCAGTTCGGCAGGGTTGTGCGCCTCAATCAGCCGGACGCCGACGGCTTGCTGCTGCCACGCGTGGGTAAACTCCGGACATTCTTTGGCTTAGGGAGCAAATGCCAGGTATTGAGTGGGCGTACCGGAGCTTTCGGGAGAGTCACGCGGCACCAGCCAAATATCTGGAGATCACGGCTTTCCTTGACCTTCTGTGGCTCCTCAGCTTAAATCATTCATTCGGTTCAAGGAGCAGCGAATGCGCATCGCCTTTTTGGGTCTGGGCATCATGGGCCGTTCAATGGCCACCAATTTAGTGAAAGCAGGGCATGAAGTCTGTGTCTGGAACCGTAGCGCGCGACAGCATCTCGACGGTGCAAGGACAGCCGTTTCGCCGGCCGATGCGGCCAAAGAGTGCGAAGTGGTTTGGATGTGCGTGGCAGACACCGCGGCCGTGGAACGAGTCATGTTCGGCGCTGACGGGGTGGAGCAGTCCCTGCACGAAGGCATGATCGTTGTAGACTCCAGCACCATCTCGCCTTCCGCGACGATGAAGTTTGCCGAACGCATTGCGGCCAAAAGCGTGCAATGGGTGGATGCGCCGGTGACTGGCTCGAAGATCGGCGCCGAGAACGCCCAGCTCATCTTCATTGTGGGCGGCACACCGGAGGCGGTCGAGTTCCTGCAGCCTCTGTTTAAGGCGATGGGCAAGACGGCCATTCACATGGGCGGCACGGGCAAAGGCCAGTCCGCCAAGCTGTGCATGAACCTGCAGATCGCGATGATCTACGAGGGGTTCGCGGAAGGCATGACCCTGGCACGCAAGCTCGGGGTCGAGCCGCAGAAGATGGTGGAACTCATCCAGGCTTCGATGATCCGTTCCGGAGTGGTCGACTACAAGATTCCATTCGTCATGCGCCACGACTATTCGCCCAACTTCCCTCTTCGGCTCATGCATAAGGACATCCACCTGCTGCTTGAGACCGCGAAGGAGATGCGTGTAAAGTTGCCGGCGCTGGAAACGGTGGACGAGATCTACGAGCTCTCCAGCGAAGAAGGCTGGGACGATCAAGATTACGCGGCCACAATTCAATTGCTGGAGAAGTGGGCGGGGTTGAGCAAGTAGGAGTCGGCCTCATGATGAGATGCGATGCATGGCGTGACGCGTCTCATGGCTGCGCCTGTCCGCTGTCCACAACGTAAATCTTGTTGGGATTGCCCGGCTCAATCCCGTTCTTCTCGAAGCTTGCTTTGATGCGGCGCCGCAGCTCGCGGCTGACGTCAAATTGCGCTCCGGGACGCGTCTTCACTAGCAGCAGGTATTCGACTTCATCGCCATTGACGCGGTCGATGCCGGGCACCTGTGGCTGGGCCACGATCTGCGCCTCGAAGCTGGGGTCGTGCGCCACCTCGAGCGCGACTTCTTGCAGAAGCGTCACCACCTGATCGCTGTTCGCCTTGTAGCTGACAGAGATCTTCATGGCCAGTTGCGTCCAATCGCGGGTGAGATTGCTGACGATGGTGATCTGGCTGCAGGGCACGGTGTGTACGGTGCCGTCGGCGTCGCGTAGCACCGTGCGCCGAAGTGTCATCCCCTCCACTACGCCTTGTACACCTGCAATGCGGACGGTGTCGCCGATGTCGTACTGGTTTTCGACCAGCACGAAAAAGCCGTTAATGAAATCCTTAACCAGGGTTTGGGCACCGAATCCGATGGCGAGCCCGGCAATTCCCGCGCTGGCCAGCAGCGGCCCAACCTTGACGTTGAGTTGGGTCAGGATTTGCATGGTCGCAAGGAAACCGATGACGAAAACACCGACGCTGTAGATCACGCTGGACAGGGTGCGCAATTGCTGTGACCGCACGGCCGAAGGCAATGTCTGGCTGGATCCGAGTTGGCTCACGTGGCGCGATACCAGCTTCAGCAGACGGGCGAGGAGGAAGGCCACGATGAGGATGGCCACAATGCGCGGGGCCTGATGGCGCAGAAATTCCCAGCCATCATTGCGCCAATCGCCAAGTACTTGCGTGAGGTCGTGGGGAGGGGCCACCAGCATGAAAGACATGAAAGAAGAGAAAGGCGAGCAGAAAGACATTCGTGGCGCGATTATAACAATCGCCATGCCGCTGCCCGCCAGAGAGAAAAATGCGAACTCTACGCTATTGCTTGCCGGGGTCCGGCGTTGGCGACGGACGTCCCACAGTAACAGTGACGCTAGCGGTCGCGCGTCCGAAGCTGTTGGTGGCAGTTAGCGTGTAGGTGGTCGTGGCCGCCGGCTCGACTTTCACAGAGTGGCCCGTAACCGGTCCCACGCCGGAGATGATAATGTAACCGCCATCCGCAACATTCCACGACAGGGTCACAGGCGTTCCCGGACCGGATGACGGGCTGGCGACGAATCCGTTCACCAAAGGCGGACCCTTCGGGTAATGCTGATAGCTGTAGATAGGAAAGACGGGCATCATCTCGAAGTCGGCGGTGGTGATGCGTTTCATCTTTGCCAGGTCATCGTTGTTCCAGTGTGGATCGGGCGCTCCAGAGAGATACATGTCGATGCCGTTGTCGACCAGGATCATGCCGTAATGCTTTAAGGCGCGCAGAATCACCTGCACCTGGGGAGAGAATCCAGAGATATCGTAATCGGCGCGTAAGCGGAAGCGCACGCCCATGGGAGGGGCTATCGCGTCCTTCGACATGTTGGCCGGATGATGGGCCGGAGGAGTAAACACGTTGCTGCTATGCAGCAGAGTGAAAGCGAGAGCGTGGTGTATCTCGCCGGACGCTACTTCGTCGTAACGAACCAGGCCGACAAACTCCGGCACGCCGCCGGCGTTGGCGGAGGTCCAGGTCCAGGGACGCTGGTTGTCGCCCTTTAGCATGTCGTAGTAGGCGGTCGAGCTCGCCTTCCAGGTGCCGTCAGGCTGAGCGAAACCTTGCCACAGGTCGTATTCGCGACAGGTGTCGCGGTCGAGAGCGATGATGTGGCGGTCGGTGCCCGGGTCGGGCGTGGGGGCTCCCTGCATAGGTGTATCCAGGGGAATTGGCATGGGTCCGGGATCGCTCTCGGTCGGGTACAGCGTGCTCTCCACGGGTATCAGCTTCTGGCCGCTCACCACCACGTAGGGAATGCCGAGAATGTGGCCTTGCCATGTTCCCGAGCCGAAGTCGGGGTGCAGGCCAGTGGGGCCGATAAAATTCATCACGGCTTTCGAGCGTGGATCGACCGGCCAGTTGGAGATGTCGACGTTCCACAAGCTGTCATCACTGAGAGGGCGATAGCCGTTGAGGTTGGCGCCAACCCCAAGGCTCATCTTCGAGCAGGGCAGGTCGGCGGCCGAGGCCGTCAACGTAAGAGCAAGTACAGCGAAAAGCGCGGTCTTCGATGACAAAAGACATCCTCCGGATGGGAAGCAGTATTGGCTAACTATAATCATAACGATCATGAACCGCTTTCTTCACCCTCGCCCGATATGCAGGATTTCGCTGCTTTTTGTGACCCTCGTCATGGTGCTGGGGGCGCCGCGGGTGTGGGCGCAGTTGCCGCAGCCGGCCGATTCCAGCCAACAACCTGGCGTGGAGCCTCAGCTCAATGCCGATCCGATGACGAGGAAAATTCAGCGGGACATGCAGAAGCAGCGCAATGTTCAACGCCAGCAGGAGATCAAGCGCGATACCGACAAGCTGCTGGAGCTGGCGACCCAGTTGAAGCAATACGTCGACAAGACAAACGAAAACATCATCTCGCTCGACGTGATTCGCAAGGCGGATGAGATTGAGAAGCTGGCGAAAAGCGTGAAAGAGAAGATGAAGGCCCCGTAAAAGAGCGACTAGCAACTAGCGCTCCTTTGGAAGTACCCAATGGGAACTCAGGCAATGACTGCGGCACTAGCGAGTGGTGCGCTGTTTGTCGGAGGGGAGTACGGAAATCTTTGCGCCTTGCATCTGCCGAATCAGCAGTAGGTCATTGCCTCAGTTAGGAATCCGGCTTCAGCCCCCTTTACCGCAGCGGCTGAAGCCGGATCCGGGCACTCGGTACGCCTGAAGGCGTACTCCACCCGATCTATTTGTAGCCCAGCAACCAGTTGCTAATTGCTAATTGCTAGCGGCTAATTGCTTCCTTACCGCACCGCGCTTTCCATCTCTGCGAACTTCTCCGTTTCCGCCTTCACGATCCGCATTCCGTAGAACGAGCGATGCACGAAGATGAAGGAGATGACGAAGAAGATGATCGCCAGAATGTGGCTGAGGCCGGTGCCGTTGGTCTGCAAGCTCACCGCCAGCTCCACCGCCAGCAGGCCGAACAGTGTGGTGAACTTGATGATCGGATTCATGGCTACCGAAGAGGTGTCCTTGAACGGATCGCCCACGGTATCGCCTACGACCGTAGCGTCATGCAGCGCAGTTCCCTTCTGCTTCAGCTCGACTTCGACAATCTTCTTGGCGTTGTCCCAGGCGCCGCCGGCGTTGGCCATGAACATCGCCTGGTAGAGGCCGAAGGCCGCGATCGAGATCAGGTAGCCGATGAAGAAGAAGGGCTCAATGAAAGCAAACGACAGCGTGACGAAGAACACGGCAAGGAAGATGTTGAACATGCCCTTCTGCGCGTACTTCGTGCAGATTTCCACGACTTTTTTGCTGTCTTCCACCGAGGCTTTTTCGACGCCTTCGAGCTTGATATTCGCCTTGATGAACTCGACTGCGCGGTAAGCGCCCGTGGTCACAGCCTGGGTGGAGGCTCCGGTGAACCAGTAGATGATGGCGCCGCCGCTTACCAGTCCCAGCACGAACGGGGCATGCAGCAGCGAGAGCTTGCTGACGTTTTCCGACAAGCCATGCGTCAGCGCCATGATGATGGAGAAGATCATGGTGGTAGCGCCGACCACGGCAGTTCCAATCAGCACTGGCTTCGCCGTCGCCTTGAAGGTGTTGCCTGCGCCGTCGTTCTCTTCCAGCAGGTGCTTGGCGCGCTCGAAGTTCACGGTGACGTTAAAGTCACGCCGCATTTCCGCCTCGACGTTCGGCTCGTGCTCGATCAGCGAAAGCTCATACACTGACTGCGCGTTGTCGGTTACCGGGCCATAGGAGTCGACCGCGATGGTTACCGGACCCATGCCGAGGAAGCCAAAGGCCACCAGGCCGAAGGCAAACACGGCGGGAGCCAGCATGAGACTGCCCAGTCCCATGGTGCTGACATAGGCGCCGATCGCCATCAGCCCGACCATGGTGAAGCCCAGGTAGTAGCAGGAGAAGTTGCCGGCCACGAAACCCGACAGGATGTCGAGCGACGCCCCGCCCTCCTCGGCTGAGGTCACAACTTCCTTGACGTGTCCTGACGTCACCGAAGTGAACACCTTCACCAGTTCGGGGATGATCGCGCCGGCCAGCGTGCCGCAACTGATAATGGTCGCCAGCTTCCACCACTGGGTCGGGTCGTCGCCGAGCACCGGCACGATGAGGTAAGAAACG
The DNA here is from genome assembly GCA_963815775.1 of uncultured Acidobacteriaceae bacterium. Lineage (GTDB taxonomy): Bacteria > Acidobacteriota > Terriglobia > Terriglobales > Acidobacteriaceae > CAVVDY01. The sequence goes on from CAWFIB010000028.1 coordinate 29,451, forward strand.
ATGTAGGTCAGGATGATAGAGATGATTGAAGTCAGCCAGACCAGCGAGGTCAGCGGCGTTTCGAAATTCATCTCGTCCGCATCGCCGTAGCGCGCTTTGGCGATGGCTTCATTGAGGAAGTACGCCGCGGTAGCCGAGACCAGCATCATGACGCGCATGACGAAGATCCAGACCAGCAACTGGACCTGCACGGTTGGATTCTTCACGCCCAGCAGGATGAAAGTAATCAAGGCGACGCCGGTCACGCCGTAGGTTTCGAAGCCGTCGGCGCTGGGTCCGACCGAGTCTCCGGCGTTGTCGCCGGTGCAGTCGGCGATCACGCCGGGATTGCGCGCATCGTCTTCCTTGATTTTGAAGACGATCTTCATCAGGTCGGAGCCGATGTCGGCAATCTTGGTGAAGATGCCGCCGGCGATGCGCAGGGCGGCCGCGCCCAGCGACTCGCCGATGGCGAAGCCGATGAAGCACTGGCCGGCATAGTCAGCCGGAACGAACAGCAGGATGAACAGCATCATCAGCAGCTCGACCGAGATGAGCATCATGCCGATCGACATGCCGGCGCTTAGAGGAATCGAGTAGCAGGGGTATGGCTTACCCCGCAGGCTGGCGAAGGCGGTGCGCGAATTGGCAAAGGTGTTCACCCGAATGCCGAACCACGCCACGCCGTAGCTGCCGCAAATTCCGATCACGCTGAACAGCAGGATGATCGGCAGGGTCACGGCGATAGGTTTGCCGGGCACCGGCGACAGCCATCCGAAGTAGGCAACGATGATGACCGCGATGAACGCCCACAGAATGAGGATGAACTTGCCCTGGGTCTGGAGGTAGGTCTTGCAGGTCTCGTAGATGAGCTCCGAAATCTCGCGCATGGCGCGGTGCACGGGCAGGTTCTTGAGCTGCATGTAGATCGCCAGCCCGAACAGCAGTCCAAAGAAACAGAAGGCGATGCCGATGAGCAGCAGGTTGTGCCCGTTCATCCCCAGAAAATTGACCGATGACAGATCGGGCAGCTTCAGGCTGGCCTCGCCGGAGGGTTCGGCAGCAGGCTGAGCGAACACCACGGAGGCGTTCAGCAGAAGTACGGTCAGGATCGCGCCCAAAGCTGTTGCCGGACGCCTTACGAATGCCAGTTGCCGCACGGGGGCAAGCCAGTTTTGCATACCAGTTCTCCGATGGGCCGCGGGAAGCACCCACGTTTGATGATGATTGCCATTTCGCTCTTCCACGATTCTCCGCAGACAGCGTTCCTATGATTCATTTGCCGCCAGCAGGCAGGGCTCGCGCAGTTCTCTTCCCCGGGATTGGCGGAAGGCGACATTCGCTGTACCTGCTGGAATCCCGGGAACGCGCTTCCACTTCAAGACAGAAGTGTTGAGGTTTGGCCGCGTCGGGAAACTACACTGCAGCTGGACGACTTTTGGGCCCAGCCTGCGCGTATATTACAGAGCGGTTTCTTATAACATTTTGAGGGAAAGCGGGTCAATTGCCAGGCTCACAGATGACTGGTCGGCGACATGTCCTCCTGGACCGGGCAGCGCACACGGCGCAACTGCCGGACCATTGTGTCCGCCACCGCTCTTCTTGTAAATTGCTTTCCGTATACCTCCTCGCAGTTCAAGGTCCTTGCTTATGACCGCGAAAGACAAGATCCGGGAACTGCTCGCGCTCGCCGACGTCAAGTTGAACGGTCCCGATCCGTGGGACATGCAGGTACATGACGAGCGCTTCTACCAGCGTGTGCTGAGCCATGCGTCGATGGGGGTGGGCGAATCCTACGTCGAGGGCTGGTGGGACGCACCGCAGCTCGACGAATTCTTCTGCCGCATTCACCGCGCGAACCTGGTCAAGCATGTCCGCTCGCTGGAATTCCTCTGGCTGAGCGTCAAAAGCTCGCTGTTCAATCTGCAAAGGAAATCATCCGCGAAACAGGTTGCGCGCCAGCATTACGATATCGGCAATGATCTGTATCGCGTCATGCTCGACAAGAACATGCAATACACTTGCGCCTACTGGAAGGATGCAGCCAATCTCGAGCAGGCGCAAGAGAAGAAGCTGCATCTCATTTGCCGCAAACTGCACCTGCAACCCGGCATGCGAGTGCTGGAGCTGGGAGGCGGTTTCTGCGGGCTGGCGCGCTTCATGGCGATGGAATATGGCTGCGAGGTGGTGGCCTACAACATCTCGAAAGAGCAGGTGAACTTTGGCCGCGAGTTCTGCGATGGCCTGCCGGTACGAGTCGAGGAGAAGGATTACCGCGAAGCCATCCACGAAGAAGGAAAGTTCGACCGGGTGGCGGCCATCGGCCTGTGCGAGCACATCGGCTACCGGAACTACCGCTCCTTCCTGGAATTGGTTCGGGCAAAGCTGACGGATGCCGGCTTGTTCCTGCTGCATACCATCGGCGGCAACCACTCGCGCACCATGACCGATCCGTGGATCGACAAGTACATCTTTCCGAACGGCATGCTGCCGTCCATCGCACAACTTGGCCGGGCGATGGAGGGCTTGTTGGTCATGGAAGACTGGCACAACTTCGGGCCGGATTACGAGAAGACGTTGCTTGCCTGGTGGAGGAACTTCGAAACGCGCTACTGCACGCTCGACAAACAGCGCTACGATCAGAACTTCTTCCGCATGTGGAAGCTGTATCTGATGATGTCGGCGGGATCGTTTCGCGCCCGGCGCCTGCAGTTGTGGCAGATCGTGCTGAGCGCGGGCGACATTGCGAGCTACGAGCCGGCGCGGTGATATTCAGTAGTAAGTTGTCAGAAAAAGTGACAGGCTTTGGCGCGTTTTGTCATCACGGGTGCCGCAGCCGAAGGGGAGCCCTGGGGAGGAGGAGCTAGAACCCTGGGTCCCCCATGGACGGCACAAACGAATCGCATGACCTCACCTCCCATCACCGCAACCGGCGCAAATCGCGCGGCCTTCGAAGAGCGACGGGAGAGGCTGGTTCGGGAGATGCGCCAGGCTCCGGCCGGTCAAAGCGTAGGGCTGAACAAGTCCACCTCCAACCTGTTCCGCGCGCGCGCCGAGCAATCCAAGAAACGCATCGACGTACGAGACTTCCGCCACGTACTGTCGGTCGATTTCGAGGCGCGCATCGCCGAAGTTGAAGGCATGACTACGTACGAACAACTGATGGATGCGACCATGGAATGCAGTCTGCTGCCGCCGGTGGTGCCCGAGCTTAAGACCATTACCGTCGGCGGAGCCGTCAGCGGACTTGGCATCGAGTCGTCTTCGTTCAAGTACGGGCTGGTGCACGAAACGGTGGAAGAGATGGAGGTTCTGCTGGCCGACGGGAGAGTCCTGACGTGCTCGCCAAAGGCCAACGACGACCTCTTCTATGGATTTCCAAACTCTTACGGCACTTTGGGTTACATCCTTAAGCTAAAGTTAAAACTTATCTCTGCCTGGGATTATGTCCGTCTGGTACACCGCCGCTTCAGCGATCTGGAAAAGCTATTTGTCGAGCTGGCTGCCACCTGCGCCGAACGTCATTTCGACTACGTCGACGGCGTCGTCTTCAGCCGGGGCGAGGCCTATATCGTCACCGGCCAGTTCACCGCCTCCGCGCCCTACACCAGCGACTACACCTACCGCAAAATCTATTACCGCTCCATCCGCGAGCGCGAGCTCGACTATCTGACGGCGAAGGATTACATCTGGCGCTGGGACACGGACTGGTTCTGGTGCTCGAAGGTCTTTCACGCCCAGAACCCGATGGTGCGCGCACTGGCTGGCCGGCGGTTTCTGAACTCGCGAACTTATCAGCGGATCATGCGGATCTCACGTAAGCTGCCGTTGAAAGCGAAGACCGAGTCGGTCATACAGGACGTTGACATCCCGATCGAGCACGCGGCGGAATTTTTGGATTTTCTCCTGCGCGAAATCGGTATCCTGCCCATCTGGCTGTGTCCGTTCAAGGCACACGATTCCGCCGCCCACTACACGCTATGCCCCGTCGATGGGCAAAAGCTGTACGTCAACTTCGGCTTCTGGGACATGCTGCCCAGCGCGGGCCCGGACGGTTTCCATAATCGCAAGATCGAAAGGATGGCACTGCACCTGCGCGGGATGAAAGGCCTCTACTCCAGCTCTTACTACGACGAAGAAACCTTCTGGAGTATCTACGACCGGGAGGGATATGTGGCCCTGAAGAAGAAATACGACCCGAATCAGCGATTCCGCGACCTCTACGAAAAGACGGTGTTGAAGATGTAGGATTCCCGGACGATGGGCGTGGCAGCACATCGCGCCAGAACGCCAGCACTACACGTGGCGCCGCTTGGCCAGCCCTTCCTGATTAAGCGACCGTTCAATCGCTTCCCAAACCCGTGGGCTAGGGTTCTCCATCGGAACCAGCAACTTGGCGCAGTCCGCTATGTAGCGCAGGTCCGCTACCAAATCAGCGCAGACAGGGCAAGTTTTCAAGTGCTCCTGCTGCTCCGGGGTCCCACCGCCATCGATGATGTACGGAAGAACCTTCTGAAATTCCACACAACTCATTTTTCTCTCCCTGGGACTTGCTGCGGATCATCCCAACTCCCTCCATGACAGACCGGCCGCCGGCAACGGGCTAAGTGGCCTCTCCGGCGGGAACCCACTACGTCCCATGCGACCCCGATTTCCGCGCAGCCCTTTCAGCCCGGCTCAGTTTTAACAAATCACGCAGCTTCATGCGGGCCTTGTGAAGCTGCGATTTGCTGTTGCCGATAGAACAGCCCATCATCTCGGCAATCTCGTTGTGCTCATACCCTTCGACATCGTGCAATACAAATATGATGCGATAACCCGGAGGAAGGCTTTCGATGGCGCGCTCCAGGTTGACGCGATCGATGGAGCCGGCGAGCACTATGTCGCGGGCGCCCACATCCTTCCTGGGACCGTCCTCCTGTTGCGGCTCCATGGTCTCTTCCAGGGAAACCTCGGGGAGGCCCTTTTTGCGCAAGTGCATGAGCACCACGTTGACAGACAGGCGGTGCAACCAGGTCGAGAACGCGGACTCACCGCGGAAGGTCCCGATCTTGCGATAGAGCTGCAAGAACGCCTCCTGGGTAAGGTCTTCGGCCTCAGCCACGTTGCCCGTCATGCGCAGCGTCAGCGAATATACGCGACGCTTATGCATTCCATATAGCATTTCAAAGCACTCGGCATCGCCTTCTTTCGCCCTTGCGATTGCCTCCGCTTCGGTGATGCCGGAAGCCAGGATTTTCCTCGCTGTCGCCAAATTTAGACTGTCCTCGATTCCACATCTTTGATGCCGGTTGCGTCGCCGCCGGTTGCTTAAAGCCGGCAGCACTTGGATCGAAGACTGGCCAGCCGTCTTCTGGTTGCCGGTAATGGGATGCCGCTTCAAGCGCGGGAGATGACGCCCGGATCCAGAAGCGAAATCTCCGTGTAGCGCCTGAAGTCCTGAGTATTGAACGTCAACATACTTTCGATGCCATGTACTCTCATGGCGGCCACCAGGCGAGCGTCATGTGAGTTTCTGCCGACAACGTTGTAGTTGGTAACCAGTCGCTCCCATTCGTCCAGCAGAGGCAACTCCGGTAGCACGGCGAAGAGGCCCTTTACTTCACTCACTTCGGCGGCCGCTTCCTCCGCAGTCAAGCCCAGGCCATTCTCTCCGGCGGGGCGAGTACAGACTGCCCAGAATTCGAAGATATTTTGGGCTGCGATGAACAACGAATCATTCCGTTGGCGGAGAAAGTTCAAGGCGCGCTCAACGATTGGAGAATGCGGATCTGCAGGCTGAAATAGACGTAGCAGGACGTTTGTGTCGACAAGGACCGTCATCTACATGCCGCGATTGCCGTAGATGGAGTCGCGACTGATTGCCTCGTCGGAAAGAAGAGGCGTATCGGTAGAGTGGCTGCTAACCCATTTATGCAGCCTCTCGGCCCACTCATCGGGGTCAAGATCGAGTGGCGATTCCGGTTGGTTTTCCAACTGTTGTCGAACTGTCTCAATGCCGATTTCAACAACATCGTTTGCAGTCCGGATCAATCCGGCTTTGATCGCCTGGCCGATGACACGCTCCTGCTCGGGTTTCAGTTCTAAAGTCATGCCGACGACCCTGCCCCTCTTCGTAATCAAACGATATCCCCGCCCAGTAGCCGAGTCAAACCTGCGCCTTGGTTTTATCTGCGTCCCGGATCTTTGCCCTCGAAGCTCTTACCGAGGCGCGCTTCCCGTTCTTGACCACGGCGTTCCTGTACGCCGCTTCGACTGCAGTTTTCAGTATCTGGCTGGTCGCCTTGGGCAGATGCACATTCGTGGATCCGTTCCGTCCCCAGGCACCCGCGGCAGCCGAAAACACCAGCGGATGGTCGTGCATGAACTCGGCCTGCTGCTCAGAGGTGAGCTGCACCATTCCACGACTCTGATCGGGATAGCCCAGGGTGGCGAAGATTCTGCCACCAACGCGAAAGTCGGGATGTCCGTGATGGGCGCGCTCTTCGGTATCGGGAAAATTCAGCACGAGGGTGCGGAACTGATTCGCTGTCATATAAGGTGCTTTCGTCGCTTGAATCCAAAAGAAAACGCAGGCCCCACTATGCGGGTTGAGTGAGGCCCGGGATCCAGCTTAGTGCGCGCCGGCTTTCATGCGCCGCTCCATCTCCTCGGTCGAAACGTCTTCGACGTGGGTCGAGATCCACCATTGATTTCCTTGTGCGTCCTCGACTCCGCCACTGCGGTCGCCGTAAGGCTGGGTTGCCATCTCGCGGACGACCTTGGCGCCTGCCGCCACGGCCTTCTTGTAAACGGCATCACAGTCCGGCACGTAGAGTACGTACATGCCTGGCCGGGGATGCCACTCGTCACGCGCCTGGCCGACCATGATCATGGAATCGCCGATCTTCATCTCGGCATGGCGGACGTTGCCCGCGTCGTCATTCATCCGATAGGTGACTTTTCCGTCGAATGCCTGCTCGATGAAGTCGATCAACGTCTGCGCATTGTCCACCGTCAAGTAAGGTACGACGGTGTGAAAGCCTTCGGGAATTGGTTTAACTGCCATGGTGCTCTCCTCCTCAAAATGTTGAACCCCGCCACACGGACGGCATTGGTAGCGATTCTCCTCCAGAAGCGAGGAGCCGTCTTGTAAAAATCTGACCTCAGTCGAGAACGGGGACGTGGTTGAGATGCGGTGTCCGGTGGCAGAGGTAGGCCGCCGGCGTGAGCCCACAGAAGCTGCGGAAATCGTGAACCAAGTGCGACTGGTCGTAGTAGCCGCAGCCCAGCGCCAGGTTGGCCCACTCCACCGACTCACTACCGGCGATCGAGGCAATCACCCGCTGGAAGCGCCGCACCCGCAGAAAGCGTTTGGGGGTGAGTCCCACCTCATCGGCAAACAGCTGGTTGAAATGGCGCTGGCTATAGCCGATCCGGTCCAGGACGCGTGAGAGCGGTTGTGCCAGTGAACCATCCAGGAACTGCTCGGTGGCGAATTTCACTGCCGGGTGGCGGTGCAGGGGACGCGTTATTTGTGAGAGCAGCCATCGCTCGGTGACGGCAAATTTCTGCTGCGGCGTGGGGCTCTCCAGCAGTTGATCGCGCAAGCTCCTAACGCCGGCGCCGAACACCTCTTCCAGCGAGAGACATTGGTCGTCGAGTTCGCCGGCTGGGACAGGCAGGAATGGAAAGGCGCCTCCCGGCTTGAACTGAATGCCCAGCGTGGTGACCATGTGCGCCGTGTCGGTGACCATGAACGTCGTACGCGCGCCGCAGATGACCTGCCCAGGAATCGCCATGTGCGCCGCGTCGGCTTGATACATGCGAATGCGCTCGCTAGCGAGATTGAAGACGATGGTCATGCTGCCGTCGGGCAGCAGCCTTTCGCGCGTATGCGGTTGGTGATAGCCATCCCAATACCAGATCACGCTAATGAAGTCTGACAAGGGTGCGCGCGGAATGTAGTGGGCGGCAATCATGCCAGTAACAGCCAAGTGCCGGGTATTTTACTGCGTTTTGAGCGCGCTGCGGGCGGCGTGTTGTCCAATGACCGCTTGCCCACTCAGTGCGCCATGGTGGCTCCGCCACGCCTGCGGACTTTGACCATGGCAAATGCAATTGGGGCACAGACGAAGCAGAGCGCCGCGAGGTAGCGGAAGTCGTCGACAAACGAAAACAATGCCGACTGCGTTCCCAATATTCGATTCAATATCGCCAGCGCCTGGCGCGAGGCTGTAGTGGGATCGGCATGCTGTGAAAGATATGCGGTCAGGGCGTGCAACTGATCCTGAAATGCCCGACTGTACTGCGCGATGTTGTGCGACATCTCGCTGCGATGCACTTGCTCGTGCCGCGCCAGCAGTGTGTTGACCACCGAGATGCCAATGCTGCCGCCAATGTTACGCATGAGGTTATAGAGACCGCTGGCGTTGCCAATCTCCTCATTGCGCAGCGTACCCATGGTGGCGGTCGCCAGGGGAACGAAAATAAGACTCATGAAGGCGCCGGTGATGATGATCGGCCAAAACAGGGACCACGGCCCGATTTGCAGAGTGGCTTCGCCTATCCACAAAGTGCAAACGCCCACCCCGACGAAGCCGGCACAGACGAGATAACGATTGTCAATTCTGCCGGTGAGTATTCCGATCACCGGCATGAAGACCAGCGCCCCCAGGCCGCGAGGCGCCACCGCCAATCCCGCGGCCAATGCCGTGTAGCCAAGCAGCTCCTGGAAGAAGAGCGGCAGTAGTGTGATTAAGGCGTACACTACCGCCCCGAAAAGGAAGATGAGAACGCACCCGGTCAGGAAATTTCGGTTCTTGAAGATGCGCAGATCGACCAGCGGCTTGTCGTGAGTGAGCTCGCGTACCAGAAACGCGATCAGCGTGACGACCAGAATCGCGGTTGCCCAACGAATCCAATTGGCCCCAAACCAATCGTCTTCCTGTCCCTTGTCGAGGATGATTTGCAGCGCGCCCAGCCAGATGGCAAGCATGCCCAGACCCAGGCCATCGAGCCTGCCCGGCTTCGCGTTCTTGATGTAGGGCGGATCTTCGACGAAGCGTGCGATCAGGATCACCGCGAGGATTCCAACGGGGATGTTGATATAGAACGCCCAGCGCCAGGAGTAGGTCTCGGTCAGCCAGCCGCCAAGAGTGGGACCCAATACCGGCGCGACCACTACGCCCAGAGCGAATGCTGACATCGCCAAGCCGCGCTTTTCCGGGGGAAAGCTTTCCAGCAGGATCGCCTGCGACAACGGTTGCAGCGCGCCGCCGCCTGCGCCCTGCAAAGCACGCGCCAGCAGAATGAAGCCCAGGCTGGTAGCGGAACCGCAGAAAAACGAGGAGACGGTGAACAGTCCTATACAAGCGATCAGGAAGCGCTTGCGTCCGAACTTGAGAGAGAACCAGCTACTGGCAGGCAGAATGATGGCGTTGGCGACGAGATAGCTGGTCAATACCCAGGTAGCCTCGTCGTTGGTGGCCGAGACGCTGCCGGCGATATACGGCAGGGCCACCGCGGCGATGGAGGTGTCGAGTACCTCCATGAACGTCGCCAGCATGACGGCGATGGCGATGATCCACGGATTGGTCTCCGGCCGGGAGACAGTCATCGCCCCAACGGTTTGTGCGCTAGCTGCCAATAGCTCTCGACGCTGTTGAGTTGTGAAGCTTACACGGAAGGCGGGAGGCAGGCAAAATTAGCGCCGGCGATCACCGCGACCCTGAGATGGGGTTTAGATGAACGATGGAGTGAGTTGGAATGTTGAATTTTGGCGCGAAGTTGCAAATTCACAGGCGCCGACAGTAGTTATTGCCCCGGCAGATGGAAGGCGTACATGTAGGTGTCTTCCGATCCGACGTACACCATGCCATTGACTACCGCAGGCGACGAAACGACCTTTCCTCCAGTTGCATAGCCCCACAGACGCGCGCCTGTCACTGCGTCCAGAGCGTAGATGTTGCTGTCGTCCGAACCGAAGTACACCACTCCGTTCGCCACGGCCGCCGAAGAATAGATTCCGCCGGCAGTGTTGAAATTCCAGAGGAGCGTTCCGGTGTGGGCGTCGAACGCATACATGTAACCGTACGAATCGTCGTTGTAGTCAGCGAATCCAAGGTATACAACGCCATTGGCTACCGCAGGTGTGGTTAACCGTGAATTCCCGCTAACCGGGAGTTGGCTGCGCCACAACATGCCTCCCGTGACGGCGTCCATAGCGTAAATGTAACTCTGACCGTTGATCGACGCACCCGCATAGACGACATCATTCGATACTGCCGGCGGAAAATAGCCTGAGACGCCATGTGGGGCAAACTGCCACAGGATCGTGCCCGAAGTTGCGTCCATGGCGCACAAGGAAACCTGTGCGTTCGCTCCTGCGGTGGTGGTGAATTCAACGTAGACCTTGCCGTTGGCGACCGCCGGAGAAGTCACAACGCCGCTCTGCATGCGGCGGTTCCAAAAGATTTCCCCCGTATTCGCGTCCATCGCATATACGTTCCCGGTGTGATAGTTCCCGATGTGGAATGATGCGACGTAGATTGCGCCGTCAGCGACACTCAAATTAGAGGGAGTGTCGTAGCCCCAGCGGCCGAGGAGGTGGCCGTTTCCGGTATCCAGTACCTCAATAGTCTCGCGGTCGTAATCCGCCGCATACACCTTTCCATAAGCGACAGCAGTTGAGGGGGCTTCCGACCCGTTATTTTCCCATATCCACCGAGTCTGCCCCGTCCGAGCGTCCACGGAATAGACATTACCCCAGCCTTCGCCGCCAAAGTACACCGCGCCCCCGACTACAGCGGGAGAAGACGGGAAGCGGTCGAAATAAGGGGGAGCTTGATACTTCCAATCGAGCACGAGGTTCCCGACGTTGGCTGGGCTCAGAATGGTCTCATAGGGATTGAAGCCGGTGTGCGCGGAATCGAAATGAAACTGCGGCCAATTCAATATTGGACAGATTTTGGCGGTCGCTGCGCTACACGGCCGATTGGATTGCGGCGCGATCTGCTGGGCTGCGATTGTCGAGCCGATGATCAGAAGAAAGCCGAAACAGCAAATGGTTGGAATGCGCATCTCTCCCCGTCAACTCGCTGGAACATTCGCCAAGCAGACAACGTCAGAAGCGCCGATCTCTTGAGGTGGGTCTTCTGCGTCCAAGTGCTTTGAACCAGGGCCAATGCAAGAGAGTATGACTCGGAGGGTTCCCGGCAGCAAGTGAATATCTCAGGAACCGCCGCGCGCATGATTTACATTCATCTCATGCACCTCCAGATCAATGGCGACGACAAGCAGTTTGCCGATGGGTTATCGCTTGCGGACTTGATCGGCGAGCTCGGCATGAAGGCTGATCGGGTTGCGGTGGAGCTGAACCGCGAGATTGTCGCGCGAGCGCAGTGGGCTGAGACTGTTTTGCATGACGGGGACAAGCTGGAGATCGTGCATTTCGTGGGCGGGGGATAAACCACGTACGGCGTGTGCGCCTCGGGCGCGATATAAGAGAGCCCACCGCTTCAGCGATGGGAAGAGAATGGTTTCCGCCCAGAGTCCCTTGGGGACGGCATAGAAATGATTTCAGAACGACCCTCGTGCTCGGAAACGACCGGCCTGCTCTTCACGGGTATCTGCCGTGCCCGGGGCACTCGGGATCGTGTACCCTAGCTCTCCCATCGCTGAAGCGATGGGCTCTCGTAGGTCGCGCCCGAAGGCGCGAGTACCCCCAATTCCCACTTCGGGAAAATGCTTGTCAATAGCCCGAAGGTGCTGCAAATCCGCGCAATTCGATGACAGCAATCCAGATATAAAGTGGCTAAAGGGTGAAGATTCCCCCTGCCAATCTGCCATACTAGATGCAGTAGAGCCAGTACGGCGCAACCCGCCGTCTGGCTCTTTTTGCGTTTCCGTAACGCAAAACCGGCTGGCCCAGTGCCCGCGCCGGACGACTCTTTGACAACTGAATAAACTTTCGCGACGGCTGAGCCCAAAGACCCTGGACCGCCCCGCAGCTTACCCTGGCGCTAACCGGCGCCGGGCGGAGTCAGGGACCGCTCAGGAGAACGCGCGCGCGCCGGAAGCACACCTGCGTCTGCAGCACAGGTGTATCTTCCATACACGGACCAGAAGCAGGCTGGTCCGCGGAGGCAAGAGCCGTCGCATTTTTCCTTTTGGGCAGCAATTCCCCGCATTCCCACAGCATTGTGAAACCCCCATGAACACTGCCTGCGACGCGGTTGACATGCTCGGTATCGACCAATAGACTCAAAGGTTATCCGATTCATTCGCAACGCTTTCTAAGCAGCTTCGCCTCATGCCTGATACTTACTTTGCACGCTACCTGCCGTTACTGATTCATATCTGCCTCGCCGGCGCTTTGGCGTGCGCCATGGTTCTGCTGTCGTGGTTTATCGGGCAGCACAAGTTCAATAAGTCGAAGATGTCGCAATACGAGTGCGGCATGACCCCGGTAGGCGATGCCCGGCAGCGCTTCTCGGTCAAGTTCTACCTGGTGGCAATGCTGTTCATCCTGTTCGACGTCGAGGCCGTCTTTCTCTACCCCTGGGCGGTGATCTTCAAAGACCTTAAGATGTTCGGCTTCTGGGAGATGCTGGTGTACATCGCCATCGTGCTGGTGGGTTACTGGTACATCGTGCAGAAAGGCGTCATCGACTGGAACCGTCCCTCGAAGGCGGAGAGTATCTGACCATGCCCTGGCCTCCCGCCATTACCGATGTTGAGGTGCTGAAGCACAAGCCTGAACTCGAGGCCCTGCTGGCGTGGAACTCCAGCGCGGTGCAAGGCGCGAAGTTTGACCGCAGCGAGTTGACGATTTATGTCGAGCGCACTTCCCTGCGCGATGCCTGCCGCACCCTCAAAGACAACGCGCAACTGAACTACAACTCTCTTATGGATGTGACCTGCGTGGATTGGTATCCCAACAATCCGCGCTTCGAGGTTGTCTATCACCTGTTCTCAACCTCGACCAAGAAGCGCGTCCGGCTAAAGGTGAAGCTGGGCGATGACGATCCTCGTGTCGACTCGCTGGTCCCCATATGGCCCAGCGCAGATTTCTTCGAACGCGAAGTCTTCGACCTGTTCGGCATCCGCTTTGACCAGCATCCCAACCTGAAGCGCATCATGATGCCTGAGGGCTGGAACGGCCATCCGCTGCGCAAGGACTATCCGGTTGAGGGCTACCGCTAATGCCTGAAACGATCGCACGCCCTCCCCTACTGGATTCGACTGAAGACCGCACCATGATTCTGAACATGGGGCCGCAGCACCCGTCGACGCACGGCGTGCTTCGCCTCCTGCTCGAGATCGATGGCGAAACCATCATCCGCATCCTGCCTGACATCGGCTACCTGCATACCGGCATCGAGAAGACCTGCGAAGCCAAGTTCTATCAGCAGGTGGTCCCTATGACGGACCGCATCGACTATCTCGCCCCCTTAACCAACAACCTTGCCTATTGTCTGGCGGTGGAGAAGTTGCTGGGGCTGGAGATTCCGCCGCGGGCGCAGTGGATCCGCGTAATGCTGAACGAGCTGACGCGCATCAACTCGCACCTGGTATGGCTGGGCACGCATGCCATGGACATCGGCGCCATGACGGTGTTCCTGTATTGCTTCCGCGAGCGCGAAGACGTGCTGCGGCTGTTCGAAGCAGTCTCGGGCCAGCGCATGATGACCTCGTACTTCCGCATTGGCGGACTGGCGCTGGAGCCGCCGCTGGGCTTCTTCGACCGGGTCAAAAAGTTTATTGACCGCTTCCCTGCCGATATCGATGAGTACGAAGGACTGCTGACGTCGAATCCCATCTGGGTGAACCGGACCAAGGGCGTCGCGCACATCACGGCTGAGGATTGCCTGGCGCTGGGTGGTACCGGGCCGACCCTGCGCGCCAGCGGTATTGATGTCGATCTGCGGCGTGACAATCCGTACTCGGGTTACGAAAACTTCAAGTTCAACGTGCCGGTGTCGAACGCCGGCGATGTGTTCGCCCGCTACATGGTGCGCGTGCAGGAGTTGCGCGAGTCGCAAAAGATTGTGGTGCAGGCGCTGGAAGGCCTGCCGGAAGGACGCACTAAGGCTGACGCTCCCAAGGTGGTGCTGCCCGATCGCGAGAAGATGAAGACCGAGATGGAGGCCCTCATCTATCACTTTAAGATCGTGACCGAGGGCTTCACGGTCCCCGAGGGCGAGGTTTATTTGCCGGTGGAGTCGCCCCGCGGTGAGATGGGCTATTACGTGGTGAGCGACGGCACGGCCAAGCCGTATCGCGTGCACATGCGCTCGCCTTCGTTTGCCAACCTGCAAACCCTGGGCAAGATGTGTGAAGGGCGGCTCATCGCCGACGTAGTGGCGGCGATAGGGTCCATCGATATTGTGCTGGGAGATGTGGACAGGTAGGAGCGCTGTTCGCCTTTCGCTGTTCGCCACAGATTGGCGATTGCGAGTCTGGCGAAAAGCGAATAGCCAAAAGCGAATAGCGTTTTTATGGTGGCGGCGACCCAGAGCACGGTGATTGATCAGAAGCGCGAGATGTTGCGCCACTCGCTGGCGACGCTTGCCTATCGAGGCGGCAAGGTCGTGCGGGGCGTGCCGGCTGATTTCGCCGAGTTTCGTGTTGCTGAAGGTGCGCGCACCCCGGTGCAGATTCTGGCGCACATCGGAGACCTGCTCGATTGGGCGCTATCGATTGCGCAGGGCCAACAGCGTTGGCAGGATGCTACGCCAATGTCCTGGGATGATGAGGTTCGCCGGTTTCACGCGGGAATGCAGGCGCTGGCCGATAGCCTGTCCGCGGCTGAGCCGCTCGCCGCGACCCCGGAGGCTTTGTTTCAGGGGCCGATTGCGGACGCCCTGACCCACGTCGGGCAGATCGCGTTGCTGCGGCGCGCGGCGGGATGTCCGGTGAAGAGCGAGAACTATTTCAAGGCTGAGATTGTTCCCGGCCGCGTTGGCCAGGAGCAGGCGGCGCCGCGAAGAGAATTTTGAGAACGAAAACCCCACCCCGGCAAACGAAGCCGGGGATGGGGAACCCAGTATCGGTTTGGTTTTGCTAATTGCTAGTTGCTAATCGCTAGTCGCTAATATGAAATTCTCTGACCAACTCGAACAGCGCTTCGCTGACATGATCACGCATTATCCGACGAAGCGGTCGGTGCTGGTGCCGATGTTGCTGTACATCCAGGACGAGGTGGGTGAACTGAACGACGAAGCCATCCATGAGATCGCGCAGCGCGTTGATCTGACGGAACTGGAGGTGCGCAACGTCATCAGCTACTACTCGATGCTGCGCACCCACGCCATCGGCAAATACAACCTGCAGATCTGTACCAATGTGAGCTGTCTGCTGCGCGGCGCCGACGACATCTTCGATCACTGCAAGAAGAAGCTGGGAATTGGCAACCAGGAATCGACACCCGATGGCCTGTTCCATCTGGAAGAGGTCGAGTGTATTGGGGCATGCTCGTGGGCTCCGTCGATGATGCTGAACTATGAGTTCCAGGAAAACCTGACGCCGGAAAAGATGGACGAAATTATTGAGGGGATCAAGAGGAACGAAAAGCAGTAAGTCGCTCTTCGCCTTTCGCTCTTCGCTTTTGGCCGGAGAGTGATGACTTGCAATGTCTGGCGAAGAGCGAATAGCGAAAAGCCAATGGCTTATTTAGTCTCACATCCCGATGAAGTGAAGGTCGTCTCCAAGCGCTTCGGCATGGGTGCGACCAATCTCGACCGCTACCTCGAGCTCGATGGCTACAAGGCGCTGCAGAAGGCATTGACTATGGAGCCGGAGGCGATCATCAACGAGGTGAAGATTTCGAACCTGCGGGGCCGGGGCGGCGCCGGGTTCCCAACCGGCTTGAAGTGGTCGTTCGTGCCCAAACAGTCGGCCAAGCCGAAGTACGTGCTGTGCAATGGCGACGAGAGCGAACCTGGTACGTGCAAGGACCGCCTGATCTTCGAGCACGATCCGCATTCGATCATCGAAGGTGTGATGATCGCGGCTCTGGCCGTGGGAGCGAAGACCGGCTATATCTATCTGCGCGGCGAGTATCGCTACCTGGTCACGGTAATGGAGAAAGCCGTGACCGACGCTTACGCGCGCGGCTTCATCGGCAAAAACATCTTCGGTTCCGGCCGCGATCTGGATGTTCATGTGCACTCCGGCGCGGGCGCCTATGAAGTTGGCGAAGAGTCCGCGCTTATGGAATCGCTCGAGGGCAAGCGCGGCGTGCCGCGCATCAAGCCTCCCTTCCCTGCCGTGGTGGGACTGTGGGGCGGCCCGACCGTCATCAACAACGTCGAGACACTGGCCAGCGTTCCGCACATCATGCTGGGGGGCGGACAGTGGTTTGCCGATCTGGGCACGCCGAAGAACGGCGGCACGCACCTGGTCAGCATCAGCGGCAATGTGGAAAAGCCTGGGGTTTACGAACTTCCTCTGGGGTACAACTTCAAGAAGCTGATCTACGACGTTGCCGGAGGCATCCAGGGAGGCCGCAAGCTGAAGGCGGTCGTACCGGGCGGCTCGTCGGTGCCGATTCTCTTGCCGAACGAGATCGATTACCCATTCGATTACGACGGAATGGCCAAGGCCGGCTCGATGATGGGTTCCAGCGCAGTCATCGTTCTCGACGAGAGGATGTGCATCGTGCGCTTCGCGCTGCGCGTCATGAAGTTCTATCAGCATGAGAGCTGCGGCTGGTGCATTCCGTGCCGCGAAGGCACTGATTGGCTGAAGAAGACGCTGGTTCGTTTTCACTCCGGCGGCGGCGTGTCGAAGGACATCGACAACATGAAGTACCTGGCCGACAACATGCTGGGCCGGACGTTCTGCCCGCTGGGTGATGCGGCGGCGATGCCCATGATTTCGTACATCCAGAAGTTTCGGGAAGAGTTTGAAGCGCATTTGGACGGCAAGCCGTGTCCGTTCGAACATGCGGAAGAGCTAGTTAGTGCTTAAAGACGCTTTTCACCGTTAGCTCTTCGCTCTTCGCCAGAACGAGGTGAACGAAGGCAATCTGGCGAAAAGCGAAGAGCCAAGAGCGAATAGCGTGAATAGGGGTCCTTCGACTCGTCGCTGCGCTCCTCGCTCAGGATGACACGGTTTTACTAATTGCTAGTTGCTAATTGCTAATTACTGGTTTTTATGGCTGATGTAACCCTCACTGTCGACGGCAAGAAGCTCACGGTTCCTGCGGGAACGCTGCTGATTGAAGCCTGCAAGAGCATGGGTATTCACGTGCCCTCGTTCTGCTATTACCCCGGGCTGTCGCTGCAGGGCGCCTGCCGCATGTGCCTGGTGGAAATCGAGAAGATGCCCAAGCTGCAGACGGCCTGCACCACGGTGGTCGGCGAAGGCATGGTGGTCAGCACCGAGAGCGACAAGATCAAGCAGGCGCGCAAGTCAATGCTCGAGCTGGTGCTGGGCAACCATCCGCTGGACTGCCCGGTATGCGATGCCGGCGGCGAGTGCGAGCTCCAGGACATGACCTTCACCTACGGCGCTGCCGAGTCGAAGTACATGGAACTCAAGAACCATCGCGACGAGCAGCAGTGGTCGCCGGTGGTTTACTTCGACCGTCCGCGCTGCATCCTGTGCTATCGCTGCATTCGGGTGTGCGGCGAAGGCATGGATGTCTGGGCCCTGGGTGTGCAGAACCGAGGATCGAGTTCCATCATCGCGCCCAACCACGAAGACCATCTGGAGTGCGAAGAGTGCGGCATGTGCATCGACATCTGCCCGGTCGGCGCGCTCACTTCGGGGGCCTATCGCTACAAGACGCGCCCCTGGGAGATGAAGCACGTCGGCACCGTCTGCACCCACTGCGGCGACGGCTGCAAGACCACGCTGGGGGTTCGCCGTGCCGACACCGGCATGCAGATTGTGCGCGGCGACAATCGCGACAAGAGCGGCATCAACGGCGATTTCCTGTGTATCAAGGGACGCTACGCCTTCGACTTCGCGCACAATGACGATCGTCTCAGCAAGCCGCTGATCAAGCGCGATGGCAAGTTCGTTGCTTCGACGTGGGAGCAAGCCTTTGAGCTGATCGCCTCAAAGTTCCAGGAAGTGTTGACCAACGATGGTCCGACTAGCATCGGCGTCATTGGATCGAACCGCACTTCCAACGAAGAGAACTACCTGCTGCAGAAATTCGCGCGTCTGACGTTGGGAACCAACAACATCGACCATCATCGCACCGCCGACTTCCCTGCCTTCGCCTCGGCGCTGGCGGGCAAGGACAATGCGACCGCATCGCTACGCGAGATTGGCGAAGCGCCAGCGATTCTGCTGATCGGCAACGATCCGACGGAGCAGCATCCGCTGCTGGCCTGGCAGATTCGTGCCAATGTGCGCCTGCATCGCGCGCGTGTCTACGTGGTGAATTCGTCACCCATCAAGCTGCGCCGGCAGGCAACCGCGTTTGCCCAGATCGCTCCCGGATCGGAAGGCAGCTTCGTTCAGTTTTTGGCCGGCAACGATGCCGCGGCCGACGCGGTGACTACGCCTGCGTTTACGCGCGAGGCACTGAACGGCCTGCGCGACAAGATCAAGGGCGAGAAGGAGCTGGTGATCGTATTCGGCTCCGAGCTACGCGGGGCGGAGCTCAAGGCCCTGGTAGATTTCGGCCTGGCGCAGGGCGCGAAGTTCGCTTGCCTCGGTGACTACGCCAACTCACGCGGCGCGGCGGACATGGGACTGTATCCCGACATGCTGCCGGGCTACGCGCCGGTAAGCTCGCCCACGCATTACCACGAAGAGTGGCTGGATGAGATTCCCAATCAGCCGGGCATGAACCTGCTGCAGATGATGGATGCCGCCAAAGCCGGCAAGCTGAAGGCGCTGTACGTCGTCGGCTCGAATCCCCTGGCTCGCTACAACATTGACCCGTTTGTGTTGCAGAATACCTTTACCGTCGTGCAGGACATGTTCCTGACCGACACAGCGCTGGTCGCAGATGTTGTCCTGCCGGTCGCAAATGCCTACGAGAAGAGCGGCACCATGACCAACACCTTCGGCGACCTGCAGATGGTGAAGAAGGGCGGCGATTTCTCTGCGGTGCGCAGCGATTTCGAATGCATTGTACGCATCGCCAACAGCATGGGTTATGACGTCCATAAACTGGTGCCGTTTGCGGGCGCGGGCACGCGTGCCGACATGGGACAGTCGCGGGGGGCGCAATCGGGGGAGTCGGACCGTCATGCCGTCTGGCTCGCGACCCACAATCTCGACTTTAAGATGAGCCCGTTCGATCCCATCGCCATGCTGGACGAGATTCAGCGGCTGGTGCCGGGCTACGACATCTCGCGGCTGGGACTGCTGGCGGGACAGGACGAGCATACCCAGTTGGTGCAGATCACGGGCACGACTGGCACAGGACATCCGGAGCTGGTTCTGCCGTCGAAGGACACGCTGTTCACCTCGGGCACGCTGGGGCGGTACTCGCAGACGCTCAACACGGTAATGGAGCGCTATCAGAGCAAGCCCGCGGACAAGGAAGTGGCGGCGGATTGATCGAAGGCGCCATTGGCTGTTCGCTGTTCACCAGAAAGAAGGTCGGGAGTGAGCTCTGGCGAAGAGCGAAGGGCGAATAGCGAAAACTCAGCAGTGGTAACTGGAACTTGAAACCTCATTCATGAGCATAGGACTCTTCATCCTCGTCTCGCTGATCAAGATTGTGATCGCGCTGTTTATATTGCTCACCGCGGTCGCCTACACCACGCTGGCGGAGCGCAAGGTGGTGGCGCACATTCAGAACCGCTGGGGCCCATCGCGCGTCGGCCCGTTTGGCATCTGGCAGCCGCTTGCTGACGGCTTAAAGTTTATCTTTAAAGAAGACCTCACACCTCCCTACGTACACAAGCCTTTATACCTGCTGGCGCCGATACTCTCGCTGACCGTTGCGCTGACCTCCATTGCGGTGATTCCCATTGGCCCCTGGGTGACGATCGGCTCCATCCACACCCCGTTGCAAATTGCTGATGTCAACATCGGGCTGCTGGTGATCCTGGCTTTGACCTCAGTTGGCGTGTACGGCGTCGCACTCGCGGGATGGTCGTCGAACAGCAAATACTCGATGCTAGGCAGCCTGCGCGCTTCGGCGCAGATGGTGAGCTACGAAATCGCGCTTGGTCTGTCGCTCATCGGCATCCTGATCTACTCCGGCAGCTTCAGCCTGCGAGACATCGTCAATGCACAGTCAGGAACTTTTCTGGGCTTTATCCCCAAGTGGAACATCTTCACCGGCCAGATCGTGGCTTTCTTCATTTACATCATGGCGGCCTATGCGGAGACCAACCGCATTCCGTTTGACCTGGCGGAAGCGGAGACTGAACTGGTTGCCGGCTATCACACCGAGTACAGTTCCATGAAGTTTGCCATGTTCTTCATGGCGGAATACGCCAACATGTTCACGGTTGCCTGCCTGGCGACGGTGCTGTTCCTTGGGGGCTGGTCGGGACCGGTGTTTGGTCCGCCAATCTTGCATGTGCTATTACCACTTTTCTGGTTTGTGCTGAAGGTCATCGTTTTCATGTTTCTTTACATCTGGGTGCGCGGCACGCTGCCGCGCTTCCGCTATGACCAGTTGATGGCCTTTGGCTGGAAGTTTCTGTTGCCGCTGGCGCTGGCGAACATCATCGTCACCAGCCTGGTGGTGGCTCTTAAATAACGCTCTTCGCCTTTCGCTCTTCGCTTTTCGCCAGAGCTCAGCAGCCAATACTGGCGAAAAAAGTGTGAAGCACTGGAGAAGGCAGATATCAGCGGTTCACGCTAATCGCGAGCCTCGTTCCGCCGGAATCGTTATCTTCATCTTCCGGCGCAAGGCGAAGAGCGAATAGCGAAAAGCGATTAATCATGCTGCATCTTGTACTGTTCTTCATCTTCGCAGCGGTGTGTGTTGGCGGGGCCATCAACCTGCTGGTGCAGCGGCACCCCATCAACAGCGCGCTGTCGCTGATTGTGGTGATGGGCTCATTGGCGCTGCTCTACCTTTTATTGGGCGCCGAATTCGTCGCCGCCGTCCAGGTCATCGTCTACGCGGGCGCGGTCATGGTGTTGTTCGTTTTCACCATCATGCTGCTGAATGCCGGCGCAGAAGAACGCACGCCGCATGCCAGCCGCGTCGCGACCATGCTGGGCGTGCCGGGGCTGATCATCGGGCTGGGAGTAGTTGCCGCCGTGGTCAGCCGCATGACCGGGCTTGATCGCATCGGCATCGGCGGGCCGCAGGTCATGAACGGCACAGAATCGTTCGGCGCGCCGCAAGCAATTGCGCATCTGTTGTTCCGCGCTTTCCTGTTGCCCTTTGAAGTCACCTCGATCCTCATCCTGATCGCCATCATGGGCGCCGTGGTGCTGGCGCGGAGGGAGGAATAGATGGTGCCTCTTTCGTACTACCTCATTCTGAGCGCGATTCTGTTCGCCTGCGGCGTAGCTGGATTTCTGATCAAGCGCAACATCATCACCATTTTCATGTCCATTGAGCTGATGCTCAACGGCGTGAACCTGACGTTCGTCGCCTTCGCAGCGCAACTGCGACAACTCAGCGGCCAGGTATTTGTATTCTTCGTCATGGTAGTCGCGGCAGCCGAAGCGGCCGTTGGACTGGCAATCATCATCTCTGTCTTCCGCACGCGTGAAACGCTGAATGTGGATCGGGTGAATTTGTTGAAGTTGTGAGAGACGCTATTCGCTGTTCGCTCTTCGCTTTTCGCCAGATAGCACGAAGGGACGCTCTGGCAAATGGCGACACGCGAATGGCGAAGAGCGAATAGGACTCTATGCATCTTTGGATCATTCCGGTATTGCCGCTGGCCGGCGCCGCGATCAACGGGCTTTTCGGCAAGCGCTTTTCCAAGGCGCTGGTCAACACCATTGCCCTGGGCTCGACCGCGATCACCTTCGCCTACGCCATTTGGGTCGCGATACAGTTCTTCGGCCTGCCGGCCGACCAGATTCCCTACATCGAACATCACTTTACATGGATAGGGGCGGCCAGCTTCTCCGCGGAGTTTGGCTTCTGGCTCGACCAGCTATCGCTGGTGATGTTGCTGGTGGTGAGCGGAGTGGGATTTGTCATCCACATCTTCTCCGTCGGCTACATGGCGGAGGATGACGGCTACTACCGGTATTTCTCCTACCTGAACCTGTTCATGTTCTTCATGCTCACCCTGGTGCTGGCGAACAACTATCTGTTGATGTTCGTCGGCTGGGAGGGTGTGGGCCTGGCCTCGTACCTGCTCATCGGCTTCTGGTTCCTGAAGAAGTCGGCCGCGGACGCCGGCAAGAAGGCGTTTATCACTAATCGTGTCGGCGACTTCGGGTTCCTGATCGCTCTGTTTCTGCTCATCAAGCATTTCGGCACTCTGCAATATGACGGGGTGTTCAAGGCCGTCTCCGGACTCGGCGTCGAAGCGACGACCGGGGTGCTGACGGCGGTGGGCTTGCTGATGCTGATGGGCGCGACCGGTAAGTCAGCGCAGATTCCGTTATACGTCTGGCTGCCGGACGCGATGGAAGGCCCGACACCGGTTTCAGCGCTGATTCACGCCGCGACGATGGTCACCGCCGGCGTCTACATGGTCTGCCGCTCGCACGCCATCTTCGATCGCGCCCCGAATGCGGCGCTGGCCGTCGCCGTCATTGGAACGCTCACCGCGATCTTTGCCGCTTCCATCGGCATCGTGCAGACCGACATCAAGAAGGTGCTGGCCTACTCCACCGTCTCGCAGCTGGGATATATGTTCATGGGCGCAGGCGTGATGGCTTATGGCGCCGGCATATTCCACCTCATGACGCACGCCTTCTTCAAGGGCTGCCTGTTCTTGTGCTCGGGGTCGATCATTCATTCCCTGGCCGGCGAACAGGACATGCGCTTCATGGGCGGCCTGCGCAAGTACATGCCATGGACCTTCTGGACCATGACCTCGGCAACCTTTGCTATCGCCGGGCTTCCCCCGTTTGCCGCGTTTTTCTCGAAGGACGCGATTCTGTGGCAGACCTGGGCAAGCGGTCAGCACGTCCTGTGGCTCATCGGAATCATCGCCGCCGGCATGACGTCGTTCTACATGTTCCGGCTATGGTTCCTCACCTTCTTCGGAGAATATCGCGGACCGAATCCCGCGGCGGCCGGCCATGGACATGGGGATAGCCACGGTCATGGCGGCAAGCCGCATGAGAGTCCGTGGGTGATGGTTGTGCCGCTGATTATTCTCGGCACGCTCTCGCTGATCGGCGGCTGGATCGGCGTTCCCGCCGCTCTGGGCGGCGCAGACCATTTCGAGCATTTTCTCGATCCGGTATTTGCACAGTACGCCCCGAAGCCCGGCTACATAAAGGTAGTGATCGCCGAGACCAACTCTCCTGAAGCTCTGGCGGCCAATGCGGAGGCCGCTGGACTACCGCATGAAACGCAGCACGATGAGACCAGAACCGAGTGGCTGTTCATGGGGATTTCCGTCGGGGTAGCGGTGATCGGCTTCCTCGGCGCCTGGTACCTCTACTACAAGCGCACCGACCTTCCAGCCAAGATGGCCGAAAGCGCGGGCGGATTCTACCGGCTGGTGCTCGACAAGTACCGCATCGACGAGCTATACGGGGCCGTGATTATTCATCCACTCATCTTGCTTTCCACGAATGTCTTGTGGAAGGGCATCGACCAGGGAGTGATTGACGGCGCGTTGGATGAGAGCGCGCTCGGCGCGCAGCAGGTTTCCGATTCAATGCGCCGCATGCAGTCGGGCAACATTCGCTCTTACGCGGGATGGGTGGCCGCAGGCGCTGCCGCAGTAATTGTCTTCATGGTGTGGCGGGGCTTGCGATGATAACTGCTCTACGTAATCCTAGCGCTCTTATGGCGGTGTTCGGACAATGATCCAAACTGTCGATTACATTCGGATCCTGCCCGAACTGGTCCTGACCATTTTCGGCATGATCATCATGCTGGTCGATGCCGGGCTTCCCCCGAAAGGCAGCAAGAGAACGGTGGGCGTGATCGCCCTGGTGGGAGTGCTTGCCGGATTGGTGGCGGCGGCGATTCAGGCACAGAACTACGGCGAAGCCTTCTTCAACATGGTGCGGGTCGACGCCTTCAGTGTCTTTTTTCATTTCGTAATTCTGCTCATCGCCCTGGTCGTGATCCTGGCCTCGTTCAACTATCTCGAAGTGCAACACATCTACTCCGGCGAGTACTACGGGCTGATCCTGTTGGGCACCGTCGGCATGATGCTGATGTCTTCGGCAATTGAGCTGGTGCTGATTTTCATCGCGCTGGAGATCTCCTCGATTTCGACCTACATTCTCGCCGGGTTCCGAAAACGCGTCGCGGAGAGCGCCGAGTCATCATTGAAATACTTTCTGCTGGGATCGTTTGCCACCGCGTTCTTCCTCTATGGCGTAGCGCTGGTCTTTGGTGCGACTGGAACCACCAACGTCTATGAGATTGCGAAGGTCCTGCACACCCAGCCTTCCGTCCTGGTTTATCTCGCGGTAGCCATGATGTTCGTCGGCCTGGGATTCAAAGTGGCGTCGGCTCCCTTCCATGTCTGGACGCCGGACGTCTATGAGGGCTCGCCCGCCCCCGTGGTGGCGCTGATGTCAACCGGTCCGAAGGCCGCCGCGTTTGCTGTTCTGCTGCGCGTGCTGTTTGCTTCCGGCGCGCCGGGCTGGTTCTGGATGGTCTGGGTCTCGGCGGCGCTTTCGATGACGATTGGGAACATCGGTGCGCTGGTGCAGCAGAACATCAAGCGGCTGCTGGCGTACTCGTCCATCGCCCACGCCGGATACATACTGGTCGCGTTTGCCGCCGCGCAGCAGACCGGAATCTCCGCTGCGATTTTCTACACGGCCTCTTATGCGGCGATGAATGTCGGCGCGTTCATCATCGTCGCCCATCTCGCAGCGGGCGGGGAACGCTATGTTACGCTCGACGACTACGCCGGCCTCGGACGCCGCTCGCCGGCTTTGGCCGCCCTCCTCACCATCTTCCTGCTTTCGCTGATCGGGATCCCCATTACCGGCGGATTCTTCGCCAAGTTCTACGTCTTCTCAGCGGCCTTGCAGGCCAATCTCGTAGGGTTGACCATCATCGGAGTCATCAACAGCGCCATTGCCGCCTACTACTACCTGCGCGTGATGGTCTACATGTACATGCGCGATGAGCGCGGCGAGCCCGCGGTGGCGAAAATTCCTGCCGGGCTTGGCGTGGGGTTGGCGATCAGCGCGATCGCCACCATCTATTTGGGAGTGCTGCCGGGACGGGTGCTTGACTTCGCACTGCGCGGGGCGCAGGACCTGCTGAAGTAGGGGTGAAGAAAATGAGCATCTCCGTCAAGAAGTTGAACGAAAATAACCTCTGAACTCGCGCCTTTGGGCGCAATACAAGAAAGCCCACCGCTTCAGCGGTGGGAAGGCCCGGTAACGCATGCTGAGTGCCCCGGGCACGGCACAAAGCGCTCATCCCAATACGAATCGCGAATCGTAATCGATTCCGGACTTCTTCAGAATCTCCATCAGTTCGTCTTCAAAGGTGCATTTCGCGTGATGCCTCTCCTGGTTCTCGATATACCGAATTACCGCACGCTTGTTCGTTGGGCTCACACTGAACGCAGAATATCCATCCTGCCAAGAAAAATTAGAACCTTGCTGATTCAGCCAGCGCGACGAGTTACCCTTCATGTCTTGAACGACGCGTGAAAGGGTTAGGGTCGCCGGCAGCGCGATCAGCAGATGAACATGGTTCTTCGTGCCACCGGCGACAATTAGAGGGATGCTTTTCGCTTTTGCCACACCGCCGAAATAACGGCCGAGAGCGACAGGATCGGGAATCGAATCGAGGCGATTCTTAGTGCTGAAGACGCAATGAACCAGGTTGGAAATTAAACAGTGCGGCATATGATCAGGGTAGAGCCGTGAACGTGAGTGGTTCGGTGAGGAGGCACACATGTCGTTGTGTCGTCCCCGGGGGGACTCCCGCCGAGAGAATCCCGTTTCCCACCGCTGAAGCGGTGGGCTCTCTTATTGTCGGGTTCGCTGGATGGCAAACATCGATGCTGATGGCAGAATTCTCGTCAGTAAAGTCCAGCGCTTCAGAGTTGGACTGGCGCGGCAAGACGCATGGAAACTATTTACGCTCCCACGTGATGGGTGTCGTTCCAGAGGCGAATCACCGCCGCGGAAAGATCGTGCTCATAGCTCAACTGACTGAGGCTGGCCGTGCTCAGCAAAAAGAAGCGCGCGCCTGCCGGCTCGATTCCCAACCAGCGCGATGCCAGCACCCGCAGGAAGTGCCCGCTGGAGAACAGCAGCACATTTCCCTGAAACCCCCGGACCCGCTGCACAACCCGGTCGGCGCGCGCGCCGATCTGCTGCGGTGACTCGCCGCCGGGACATCCGTCGCGAAATAACTGCCAATCGGGCGCAATCGCATGGACTTGATCGCTGGTGAGCCCTTCATACTGCCCATAGTTCCACTCCACCAGGTCGGGATCGATTTCTGCCTGTGAAGCGAAGCCTGCCAACTCACACGTCCGCTTGGCGCGCTGCAGCGGACTGGCATAGACCTTCGCAAATGTCAGTCCCTTAAGCCGCTCGCCGAGGCTTCTGGCATTACTCTCCCCGTGTTCAGTTAGCGGAAGGTCGGTAGTTCCAGTGTGCTGACCGGAGAGGCTCCAGGCGGTTTCCCCATGACGGGCGAGGTAAACGATAGGCAATTCAGCTTTCATGCAGGCTCCCAAAAGAATATTTTTGCTCGCTGAGCATCTGCTTTGCGTCGTCGGTCTGGGCAGAGTAGCACGAACTTCGAGGCTAACCAAACGATGGCGATTTGTGCGTGCGGCGAATGTTAAAGGAGCATTTCACACGTAAACTTCTGCCACGAGCGGCTCGTCGTCCGCCGCGGTTGCCAACACTGATGTCGTGTATCTTGGAGGTGCAGGAGGCCACGGCATGTACGAAGCACGCGCGATCTGGACCGACAAAGACCGTTTTCTGGGTGAGGCGGGGAGCGGCCACGCCGTGGTCATGGATGCTGGCGAGCCCAAGACTGCCGGCACGCCTGTCGAGATGGTGCTCATCGCGCTCTGCGGGTGCACGGCCAGCGATGTTGTCGGCATCCTGCGCAAGCGGCGTGAGCCGTTTACCAGCCTTGAAGTCCGCGCCGAAGCCGAGCGCTCCTCCGACTTTCCCAAGGTGTACACCAGCATCAAGCTCATGTACCGGGTTGGCGGAAAGGTGTCACGGGAAGGCATGGAGCTGGCGGTTCGACTGTCGAAGGAGAAGTACTGCTCGGTCTCGGCCATGCTGGAAAAAACCGCCAAGATCGAATTCGTTATCGAGTATGACGAAGTGGTGGGGACCTGAGCGGTTCGGGGTCTGAGGACGCCTTCGTGTGCATAAGCGACAAACGCGGAGCATGAGGCCCAGCGACGGTATCATCACATCTGTCGTCCCTACGGGACTTGTGATCCTTTTCCAGGCTACCCACCGCTGAAGCGGTGGGCTAAGCTATGCTGCGCCTGACGGCGCGGGGGCACTGGTAGATCAAATTCGTTTTCCGACTTACAGTTCTCCCGGCACTGGAGCGATGGACGAGGACTTGCTGCGTCCTGGGCACTGGAGTCTGTGCGGTCTGTCCCTTCGAAACCGGGCGACGGCATCGCATGAAACGGCGCGCACGAAACTTTTTCCCCAATAGTGGCGTCTCACTTAACAGACCCTTGCCGTACCATACGGGTACGGGATGTGGAGAGTGGTTGTATGCCTCGGCCCACCAAGCTGGGAGTGACGATTCAAAGCTGCCGCGTTGTCATATGGCTCGCGGCCTGGATCGTGCCCGCGCCACTTCGCGCTGAATGGAAGGACGGCTGGCGCAGGAAGATCTGGCACTGGGCCAGCTTCCTCGCCGAGACAGGCTCGCTGGACGCCCACAACCGCGTGGTTCTGATGCGGAGTTGCTGCACCGCATTCAGTGAGGCTTTCTGGATTCGCTTCGACCGCGAGACGTTCCACTCCCGCAAGCGGCGGCTTCTGCGTTCTCCAGGGGCCTGCCTCGCCGCGTGCTTTCTTCTGCTGGGCGGGTTGCTGCTGGCAGGTGGTTTCGTTCCTGCTGCCCATTCCTTTTTCTCCCAGCCAGTGTCTCAGCCAGACCGGGTCGCCGTCGTCACTTTTAAAGGCAAGTACGTTCGTATTCGCAGCGAGACCCTGCTTTACCTGGGCTCGATTTGGCGAAGTGCTCCGGATGCAACCCAACTGGCCTTGTATTCCTGGGGGTCGAGCTGGCTGTCGGACGATTGGAGCGAGGTTCCGGTCATCGAATCGCGCGTCGCTCCCGACTTTTTTCCATTACTCGGCGTTCATGCCGAGCTGGGACGCCTGCCTGGGCCGGCTGACGGATTTGCCTGCGCCCATTGCGCCGTGTTGAGTCACGATTTCTGGCAGGTTCATTTCGGCGGCGATAGAAACATACTCGGCCGTCGCATCGCACTCGATGGCCACCCGATGACCGTAATCGGCGTTCTGCCGCGCGACTTCGAGCTTCCCGCGTCGTCGACCGCAGTCTGGACCGTGCTCGATGATGCGACCTTGCGCTTCAGCAATTTCATGAGCCGCGTCGGCGCCGTGGCCCGCTTACGTCCGGGCGCAACCCCGGCTGAACTGCAAAGCGTCTTGATCGATCGCAGCGAGAATGCCGGCTACCGCTTTGTCCAGGCACCCATGCAGGTTGTATCTGTGGAGAGCGAGTCGCGCGCCCTGCTCTGGGTGTACGCTGCCTTTCTGGTATTTGCTCTGGCCAGCGCCGCGTGGGTCGCCTGGCTGCTGCGCGCAGCGGCGGGCGGATTCGGCCCAGTGTTGCTGAAAGGCCGCAAGCGGGTCCGCTGGTGGGCCTTCTTCGTGACCAAGTCGTTTGCACTCAGCGCAACTACCTACCTGTTCGTATGGCTGGCGGTTCACGGTCTGCTGGGCTGGCTGGGCCATACCGTCTATCCCATGGCCGACGAGCTGGCTTTCTGGACGTTCCTCCCACTGGCTATCGCGGTACTGACCTGGTCAATCGCCGATCAGCAAAAGCGCTGTCGCGTATGCCTGCGGCGGCTTACCATGCCGGTGGACGTGGGCCGCCCCGGCAGCGTGCTGCTGAACTTCGCCGGTACAGAGATGGTTTGCGAAGACGGCCACGGCATGCTCTATGTTCCTGAGTCCGAGTCGAACTCTCTGGAGCGCGACCGCTGGCGCACCCTGGATGAAAGCTGGGCAGAGCTTTTCCGCGTGGGATGAGCGACTACACGCGCGCCACGCCTTCAGTATGGCGAATCGCCTGCAGGGCGAAGGCACGCTGCAACGCATTGGACAGGTCCGCGACACTAAACGGCTTGGTCAGAAACGAATTTTGCCGGCTTAGCATTTCGCGGCGAAGCGCACTGTCTTCCGTGTAGCCCGACATGAACAGGAAGCTGGTGCCGGCATTGAGTCGCGTCAGTTTGGTCCATAATTCCTGGCCACCCATGCGGGGCATCACCAGGTCGGTGAGCACCAAGTCCACTTTGCCTTGCTGTTCCTCAAATAGCTCGACCGCCTCGAAGCCGTCAGCAGCCTGCAATACCTGATAGCCAAGCTGCTGCAGGCACTCGCAGAGATTTTGCAGGATTTCCGCTTCGTCCTCCACGACCAGGATGCGCTTTTCCCCCGGCGCCGTCAGCAAGTCGGGGCGCTCGGCTGGTATCTCCGGAGGCGCATCGGTAACAGGAAAGTACAGCTTGAACGTCGTCCCATGGCCGGGCTCGCTGTAGACCCACACGTAGCCACCGCTCTGTTTCACGATGCCATAAACAATCGACAGCCCCAGGCCGGTACCTTTGCCCACCTCTTTGGTAGTGAAGAAGGGGTCGAAAATATGAGGAAGAATTGCGTGGTCAATTCCCGTACCGCTGTCGGTCACCGCGAGCATGACGTACTTGCCGGGCTGCACCGGGCCGTGGTTTCTGGCATAGCCTGCGTCCAGGTCGACATTCCGGGTATCGATCTCCAGCGTCCCGCCGTGGGGCATGGCATCGCGTGAGTTGATGGCCAGGTTCATGATGACCTGCGCCACTTGGTCCGGATCAAGCCGCGTGTTCCCAAGCTCCGGGTCGAAGTGCGTCACCACTTCGATGTCTTCTCCGATGGTGCGGCACAGCAGTTGCAGGGTGTCAGTCACCACGGCGTTCAAATTGACGGTGCGGGTTTGCATCACCTGCTGCCGGCCAAAGGCAAGCAACTGCCGGGTAAGGGCGGCGGCCCGGTCAGAGGCATTGAGGACTTGCAGCAGCGGCTTCCTGAGCGGGCTTTCCAGGGTGACGTTGCCCAGCATCATTTCCGTCGACAACCGGATGACCACCAGAATGTTATTGAAGTCATGGGCGATGCCGCCCGCCAGACGGCCGACGGCTTCGAGTTTTTGCACCTGGCGAATCTGCTGTTCCAACGAGCTCTGTTCGGTGATGTCCTCGATGTAGGCGTCGAGCAGGTCCGGCTGTTCTTCTGGGCTGCCCCGCAGTACCCCCCATGCCCGAATGCGAATTGGCGTGCCATCTTTGCGAAGGAACGTCGATTCGAAGGCACTCAAGCGCCGCGCTCTCCTGAGTAACTCGAGCATGCGCTCGCGGTCATCCGGCGCGGCATACACTCCGGTGGAGATTTTCAGCCCCAGCATCTCTTCCCGGGTGCAACCTCCAAGCATGCTGACAAGCGCGGGGTTGAAGTCGACAAAGCAATCTCTCCGCAGCGAAATACTGCAAATGCCAAAGGGAGCGTTGTCGACCAGCGATTTCAGCGCCATCTGCGAACGACGCAACGCTTCTTCGGCCGCGACCGCGGCTGTGACATCCTGCGCCAGCACCAGTTCCCGCGTATTTTCGCCATATTTAAAGCGGAACGCACCAATTTCAACCTGTAATCGGCTGCCGTCTTTACGGCGATGGATCCAGACACCTCGGCAGTCGTAGCCCTGGCCAGCCTTCCGGAGCCTGGTAAGGAGACGCTCGGCCTCCTCTGGAGGGCGGAGATCGAGAGCGCTGAGACGGAGAAATTCTTCTCGCGGGTAGCCGTATTGCTGCAATGCCGCTTCGTTCACATCGGTAATGGCCAAGCTGTCGCAATCGAATATCCACATCGGACATGGGTTGGAAGCGAACAGCAAACGGAAACGCCCCTCGGACTGGAGTGCATTGAGGGCTTCCTGCCTAAGCTGCTCGTTCACGCTCTCCAGAACCCGATTGGCCGCCTCCAGCTCCTGGCCTCGGCGCCGGCTTTTTTGCATTAACCAAACTGCGGTGCCCACTGCCAATCCCATTACCACCGGAAGCAGCAGAGGAAGGAGTTGCAGCAGCGCAATCCCGAGGTCCGAAGCCGGACGATCTCCGTACTTGATGTGAGCGTACAGAGCACCGAAGCCGCCTGCGATAATGCCGAGAGCGGTCAACACAGGCAGAAAGCCTGGAGAAGAGATTACGGATGTCCGATTTGTCTGACCTTCTCGCCGTGAGCCCATAAGCCTTTCCTTGAGGCGTTTACAACTGCGCCGACGTACCACTGCCGCGGGACCCCAAAAGGGCCTACGTGTGCGAGGGTCAACTTTCCATATCTGTTTTGACACGGTTTGCGCTCATGCGCTGTGACGCACCGCACAATGTGGAATGAAATCAGTCACAGAATTTGGCTGCTTGGCTTGCCAAGCACTGCTCGAGACGTGTCAATGCTGCCTTCAATACGAGCTATTCGGCTCTTCCAGTCTTCAGTTCAGGCCGGGCAAAGCGACACGGCTAAGATGCTCCGTCCGCCACATGACGTGCGACGACGCCTGCTCCATGGCCGTCACGCCTGGAGGTGTCCGTAGAAGATCTTGGTGTCGTATAGCATGATGACGCGGCCGTTCTCTGCATACTTTGCGAACAGCTCGGGCAGTTCGGCGAGCATCGCCTCCGCTTGCGGTCCTTCCCGGGGAATGTAGGACGACGACAATAACCGGCCGCGAAGCCCGTCAAAGTCCAGGCGCTGCTCCGTCTGCAAGCTGATCAGCTTCACCTCCTGCGGCGCGAAGAAGCGGGACATGGTCTTCGGGTTGCCTACGTGGCGGTGCGCTACCCGTTCGTAGTCGATCGCATAGCGGCGAAGCAGCTCCTCGTATTCACAGTGAAACGGGGTGGCATCCAGGCTGCGGTCCTGCCAGATCAGCAATACCCAGCCACCCGGTTTCAGGATGCGGGCGAATTCTGTTCGCGTCGTCTCGGGCGGGAACCAGTGAAAGGCCTGGCCGGCGAGGACGAAATCAACGCTGGCATCAGGCAGTCCTGTCGATTCTGCCGCTCCCTCGCGCATTTCAAAGTTGGGGAAGTTCGCCAGAAATTGCGCCCCAGCCTCTCGCATCTCGCGGTTGGGTTCGATACCAAGGACACGATTGCCGTTCTGCAAGAAAGGCTCCGCAGCAAAGCCTGTTCCGCAGCCCACGTCAGCAATCAGATGCTGGGGAGTTAAGCTGCAAACCGTCGCCAGGGCATCGACAATCTCGCGCTGATAGCGGGGCCGGTACTTCAGATAATCGTCTACCCGATCGGAAAAGCGGTCCTTGGAATCGCGAATCGGTTCAGCCATAAGGTGCTATCTTATCGTGGTCGATGAAAGCGCCGGCGCGGGAAAAGTCAGGATCCAACACCTCTCCGATGGCGAGCAGGATAGCTGCTATCATCCGGCAAATTCCGCGCGGCCGCGTCACCACCTACGGAGAAGTAGCCAAAGCTGCCGGCTATCCGCGCTGCGCCCGCCACGTAGCCAAAGTTCTGAACCAGGTCAGGGGGCTTCCCTGGCAACGAGTTCTGGGATCCGGCGGCAAGATTTCCCTTCCCGGAGAGTTGGGACTGGAGCAGCGCTTCTTGCTGGAGGCAGAAGGCGTCCGCTTTCGTGGGCGGAAAGTTGACCTCAAGTCCTATGCTTACAAATTTGCCGTCCGGTCGAAAACCCCTCGCACACCATCCTGAGTGCCCCGAAGAGTAGCAATGCTGCGAAGTTTCCATTCAGACAGGAACTTTCTGCCTTACAATCCAACATAGTTCGCGATGATCACGAAATTAGGTCCACTCCGGCTCATTCTGGTGCTCCTGGCTGCGGCTTCGTTGTCGCCGGCGTTGGCGCAACGAACAGCTATGCAAGATCATCACGTGTTTCATCGCACGCCCACACCAGTTCAGAACAAATCCGTTTCGCCCGCCAGCCGCTCCAGCGTGCATACCAATCCGCGACCCTCCAGGGCCAAGGTTAAGCCGGCAGCTTGACCGAAGTGACTGTATATAAATCGCTTAGCTGCAAAGAGGTATGAGGGTCATAGGTTGTTTGATAACTCTTAAGTTATATCAGACCACTACAATGTAGTAATATATATATTACTATGGCCAGTGTCTGATTTGACTCAGAGGTCAAGTTCTTGCCTTTTTTCATTGAACCGAAACCAAGATAGCGCTAGTATCTTACGTTTTGGAAAAGGGGCCCCAGATCCCTCCCAAACATCCCGGGGGAGTGTGTTTCGGCCCGGAAGTGGAACTATTACACCGTGCTCGGAATCTAATTAATGGTAATCCTCAACCGAAGCGGTACAAGTGCGGACGGCCTCGGTTATTCGAAATCAAATCTGCAAGGCAGGTAATACTAAGCAATGGCAAAGCGACGCGGCAATCCTAATTGGGGTAAACCAGAGCCGATCGGCCCGGTTGTCCCGACCATCACCGAGTTTGAGCAGGTGGTGAAGGAGTTCAAGCTTCAACCTGATCAATACATTCGTTCCACTCGCCTGCGTGAGTGGGCGCGCAAGAACAAGAACTCCAAGTACATTCCGGAGCCTCTTCTGGAAGCTTGGGGATTCGAGATCGAGTCGACGCTGTAACCTTCTCCTCTCCTTGGAAGGGCCGTCCCGTGGCGGCCCTTTTTGAACCCCCCGCCTCGCTTGCGGCTTGCCGGATTCGCTCCCCAGTGCCAAGTTCATCAACAATTGACCTTGACTGGATTTCCCTCTGCTCTATGATGGTCGAAACATTTTCCCTCAAGGTTGTTTTGGGGAGCAGCTTTGAAAAACTCGTTCACCTCGTTTGAAGTCGCACAACTGACGGGCATCTCATTGCGCCAGTTGCAGTGGTGGGACGAGCAAAACATCGTGGCCGCTTCGCGCCGGGGCCATCGGCGGGTTTACTCGCTGGACGATCTGGCAGAAATCGCGATCATCTGTGATTTGCGGCGGCGCGGGTTTTCCCTGCAGAAGATTCGCCGCGTCGTACTCTTTCTTCAAAAAGAGCTGGGCCGTCGGCTGGTGCAAACCGTCACTGCAGCAGACGAATACCACCTCCTCACCGACGGACGCCGCATCTATCTGCAAGACTCCGCTCGCGGCGTGGTGGATCTGCTGAAGAACTCCCAGCAGCCGATGTTTTCCGTCTGCCTGAGCGACACCATTCAGCGGGTGTGTGGAGAACTTCGCTACGCCCGAAAGCGCAGTGTCGGGGTCGATCAACTTGCGGCTATGAGCAAGGCATCTTGAAAGTAAGTCCGGGTTCAACCCGTCCAAGGAGGGCACATGATCGGAGAACTGAGCGTCCTGAATGAGTGGATCCCCGAACAAATGGAACCTGGAACGATCTTCGTGTTGGAAAACGCCGGCGAAATGGGCGAAAAAGAAGATCCCTACTGGGCCGTCCTCTCCTGTCCCAGCTGCGGCCAGCTTGGTCTGGTAACCCGTAAGCAGATCGCTGGACTGCTGCCGGTTATCTGCGGTTCAGAAAAATGCTCGGCCCAGTTCTTTATTCGTGACGAAGACATCGTCGCCAGGAAGCCCAACTAGACCACCGCGAGCAGTGTCGCCACAATTGCAGCTCCCTGGCTGCTAGACTGTCCTGCTGATAGGGCCGGATCTTCTTCTTCGAGGATTCTCATGCTGTCCGACGGCATTGCGGCGGGCCAGGCATTTTTCATACTCCTGTGCGCGGGCGTTCTAACCATCCCGCTCGCCCTTTTCCTGCTTTGGCGGTATGGCCGCGCGGTGCAGCGTGAGATGACAGGCGCTTCGCGCTCCGTCATGGAGGTTGCTGCACCGCCGCAACACCCACCGGACACTTCCCTGCCCCCTTTGCAACTCGTGGACCTCGATGTCACCGCGGATATCGGTAGCCCTGCCTACAACCGCACTCGGCAGTCGCTGCGCAACACTGTACTGGTATATGCAGTCGCCGGTCTGGCCTATGCACTTCCGTTTGCAATGTCCTGGTCCTATCAGGCGGACGGCGCGCTGCTCGCCTGGCGTCGTATTACTTTGCTTGCGGGCGTTCAATACTGGCCCACCGTGATCGCGATTTCGGTCATCGCCGCCACCAGCCGCATCGAGCGCGCGCGAATCTTTCTCTGGTTGTTTGCAGGCCTCGCAGCTTTCAGCATCTATGAACTTGCCATCAGCCCAGATTTGACGATCGGCCAGCTTGTGAAGCTCTGGCTGGTAACTAACGGACCGCCAACCCTGCTCATTACCCCATTGCTCTTCCGTCGTGTCCGCGCAATCGCTCCGCTGGTGCTGGCGTTCCTGCTGGTGATCGTCACCGGCGCGCTGGTGGTCCCATCGGCCATGCTACTGCCGCCCCAGGGAATGGCGTGGGTGGTGCGAATCGGCACCGCCCTCGGGTTGAGCGGAACGGCCATCTTCTACGCAATTCATGCGATTGGCCTCGCAGTCTTCGCCATTCCCGGCTGGTGGCTACTCAAGTACTTCGGCGGTCTCTACCGCCGCAAGCGCACCAGCGATCAATCCATCATGCTGGACTCGCTGTACTTCATCTTTGCTTTTGAGCAGAGTCTGGTCATCAGCGCCCACGGACACGGCCGCTTCCTCATGATCGGCTTGCTCTCATTTGTGGCTTACAAGCTGGTGAAGTGGGCGGGCTTCCGCCTGACACGGCGCAGGCAGCCGCAGGCGGCGCCGGTGTTGTTATTGCTTCGGGTTTTCGCTCTGCAATCGCGCAGCGAGCGTCTGTTCGACTCGCTGACCAAATGGTGGCGGCGTGCCGGCAGCATGGTGATGATCGCCGGCCCTGACCTCATCCGCAGCACCATCCAGCCGCACGAATTGCTTGAGTTCGTCGGCGGCAAGATCGCGCGCCAGTTCGTTGGCAGCCCGGATCAGTTGTTGCAGCAAGTCGCCGGCATCGATCTGCTACCCGATCCGGATGGGCGCTACCGCATCAACCAGTTCTTTTGTCATCGGGACACCTGGCAGCCGACCATGCGCGAGCTTGCCAAACACAGTTCTACGGTGCTGATGGACCTGCGGAGCTTCTCGCCCAGCAATCAGGGATGCATCTATGAGCTGGGCGAGTTGCTGAACTCGGTAACTCTCAGCCGAGTCATCTTTCTTGTGGACGGGACTACCGACCGTGCTTTTTTGGAGCAGACTCTTCAGCAGCTCTGGCAGCGGGTCGGCCCGGATTCGCCAAACTCTGCAACGGCACAACCCACCGTTCGTCTATTTGCCGGCAGCTTGGACAGTGCCGCGCAATTCCGCCATCTCGTGCAACGCCTGGTAGCCCCCGGCGACGCCGGTAGCGCAGCGGCAGGAGCGTAGCCTCCTAACCCGCGCGCCGCTCCCGGCGTCCGACACTGAGCGCGTCTTCTTCGGAGAGCACCTCGCGAATGGCAGCTTTGAGCTCTTCCCTGCTCTCTTTGTTGAAGCTAAGTGCTATGGGCTTGCTTGCCTCGCCGAAGTACACACTGGTATGTGGGAATGGTATTTCGATTCCTGCGCGGTCGAACTCCTTCTTGATGCGGCGGTTCATCTCGCGGCCGACCTCCCATTGCTTGATGGGCAGGGTCTTGATTCGCACCTTGACGATCACCGCGGAATCCGCGAACTTGTCGACACCCAACACCTCGAGCGGTTCCAGGATGTATGCGCCATAAGGTTTCTCCTTCTGCATCTCCGCAGCGATATTCTTGAGGACTTCGACCACGTGATCGGTGTCCTCCTTGTAGGCAACGCCAACGTCGAAGACATAGTAGGAATAGCCATGCGTCATGTTGGCCAGTGTGGTGATCGACCCGTTGGGAAAGACGTACACGGTGCCATCAAGCCCGCGCAGCACAATGGTGCGCAGGTTGATCTGCTCGACCAGGCCACCGGTTCCGTTGACGATGGCAACATCGTTGACACGCACCTGGTCCTCCAGCAGCAGAAACACTCCCGAAATGACGTCCCGCACCAGGTTTTGTGCTCCGAAGCCAACCGCCAAACCCACCACTCCGGCGCCGGCCAGAATCGGCCCAATATTGAAGCCCGCTTCCTTCAGTGCCATGATGAGCGCCACCGTCCAGAGCACCGCACCCACGGTCTTGCGAAACACACTGCTTAGCGTGGCCGCACGCTTTTCCAGCTCCAGGTTAGAGCCCGCGCGAGTGATCCTTTGGACAACACGCTTCCGCACTCGAGGCACGGCGCCATCGATAATGCGGGTGATCACGTACGCAATGAAGAGAATTACGGCGATGCGAAGAGCGGCAGTGGTTACCGGATAGAGGTTGGCCTGGAAACCCTCATACAACTGCTGAAGTAACTTCATTACCCTTCCTTCGTATAATGTTCACTCCTTGTATTGGTTGGATGAGGGCCGCACGTCCGGCGTTACGAAAAGCGCAAGCAAAACGGCCGATGCCGGTGATAAATCGCATTCCTGCGATCATTTGCGATTCACTTGTAAAGGAAAGAAAACACCGGGTGCTGTCAATAGGCGTGCAATTTTCCCTTCGCCGTGACCGGAATTTGCTCCACGATCTCGATACCGAATCCTTCGAGTCCTGCCACCTTGCGCGGATGGTTAGTGAGCAGGCGAATCCTGCGGAGATTCAGATCCGAAAGAATCTGCGCCCCGATACCGATCTCACGCTGGGTACGCCGTTGGTTTTCCGGCAACGTCGGCAACCGCTGCTCATGATGAAACTGGATGGTGTACTTGTCGAGCAGCTTCTCGACCGAATATCCCTTGGAAGTCTGGTGCAGATAGACAAGCGCACCTTCTCCTTCCTCGGCGATGCGCCGCATGGCGGCGTCGATGGTATTGCGGCACTCGCACCAGACCGCGCCAAAGACGTCTCCCACCAGGCAGTGGGTGTGCATGCGGACCAGCACCGGCCTGTTGCCGGCGTGCTCGACATCGCCAAGAACCAGCGCGATATGCGAATCGCCATTGATCTCTGACTCGTACGCGATCATGCGAAATTCGCCGTAGGCCGTCGGCACCAATGCCTCGGCTAACCGTCTGACGTATCGTTCGTGCGCCATGCGATAGCGGATCAGTTCCGCCACCGTCAGCATCTTCAGATCATGCTGGCGGCAGAACTCGGCCAACTGCGGCACCCGGGCCATGGTGCCATCGTCGTTCATGATCTCGCAAATTACACCCGCTGGAACCATCCCTGCCAGGCGAGCGAGATCGACCGAAGCTTCCGTCTGTCCGGCGCGTACCAGTACGCCGCCTTTGCGCGCCTGCAGCGGAAACACGTGCCCCGGTCGCGCCAGATCGTTAGGCCTGGTAGCCGGGTCGATGGCGACGCGGATCGTCTGTGCGCGGTCATAGACTGAGATGCCGGTCGTGACCCCTTCTTTGGCGTCGATGGATTCGGTAAAGGCGGTGCCGAAGTTCGACGTATTCTCCGCCGACATTGGACCAAGCCGCAGATAGTCCAGCCGCTCCTCGGTCATGGCGAGGCACACCAGTCCGCGGCCGTATTTGGCCATGAAGTTGATGGCTTCCGGCGTGACCTTCTCCGCCGCCATGGTGAGATCGCCTTCGTTCTCGCGGTCTTCATCGTCGATGACGACAATCATCCGTCCGGCGCGGATCTCTTCCAGCGCGGTCTCTACATCGCAAAATTGAGGCAAAGTTGGCATTTGATAGCTAGGAGAATTCTAGCAGTGCTGTGGATTCCGACCTAGGCCAGAGGGTTGAAAAAGCGGATCAGCCAATAGGCGAGCATGGCCACTGCCGCCGACGCGGGAATGGTCAGGACCCATGCCCACACGATGCGGCGTGCCACACCCCAGCGCACGGCGGAGAGCCGGTGCGTACTTCCCACCCCGATGATCGCCCCGGTAATCGTATGCGTGGTGCTCACTGGAATGCCGGCCAGAGCGGTGCCGAAAAGTGTGATGGCGCCCGCCGTCTCAGCACAGAAGCCCCCTACCGGTTTCAGCTTCGTAATCTTCGATCCCATGGTATGCACGATCCGCCAGCCGCCGAAATACGTGCCCAGCGCAATGGCCATGTGAGCGGCAAGGATGATGGGCCAGTGCCAATGTCCCCAGCTACCCGCGAAATCTTCCTTCTTCATGACACCGGCGGTGTAGAGCGCCCCCGCCACTATGCCCATTGTTTTTTGGGCATCATTGCCACCATGTCCCAGACTGTAAGCGGCAGCCGACAGAAGCTGAAGTTTGCGGAACAACTTATCTACCTGCATGGGCGACCGGCGCTGGAAGATCCAGTACATGCCGATCATCAGGCCGAAGCCGATGACCAACCCCATCACCGGAGCCACCACAATGAACACCAGTGTCTTCGTCCAACCGGAGGCGATGATGACACCGGGCGCCGATCTCCAACCGTTCAGCGTGGCGGCGCGTGCCATCGCCGCTCCTGCATAGCCGCCAATAAGGGCGTGCGACGACGAAGTTGGCAGCCCCAGCAGCCAGGTCACTACGTCCCAGAAGATTGCCCCCAACAGGCCACCCAGCACAACGTACTGAGTAATGATGCTGAGCTGAATCATCCCCGAACCAATTGTCTTGGCTACGGCAATGCCGAGGAAAAACGCCGCCAGGAAATTGAACGCGGCAGCCCAGACCACCGCCAGCCGGGGAGATAGTACGCGGGTCGAAACCACCGTGGCGATGCTGTTGGCGGCATCGTGAAATCCGTTGAGAAAATCGAAAATCAGCGCCGTGATGACGGTCACAATCAGCAGGATGAGCCCTGTGCTCACGGTTGCTCGCTCCCTATCATCGCGATGTGATTCATGCCGGCAGAATCAAGCGCTCTTTAATACCACGGTTTCCAGAACATTGGCGGCATCTTCCGCCTTGTCGGTGGCTTCTTCGAGAATCTCAAGCAGCTCTTTCAGCTTGATTAGAGTTATGGGATCGTAGTCTCCGTCGAACAGCCGCCCAATGGCCTCCTGCGCCACCTGGTCCGCTTCGTTTTCCAGACGGTTGACCTCAACACAATGGCTGAGCAGAGCGTGGTCTTTCTCAAGCAGGCTTACCGCCTTCCCCAACTCCTCTGCCTGCTTCAGAATGATGCCGGCAAGCACCGTTGCGGAGGGCGAAGGCTGCGTGATCTTGTAGGTGACCAGGCGATTGATCGCGCCGTAGATGAAGTCCAGCACATCGTCCAGCGAAGAGGCGAGGAGATGAATGTCCTCCCGGTCAAAAGGCGTAATGAAGGTCTGGTTCAGCTTGATCAGCAACTGGTGGGTCATCTCATCGCCGCGATTCTCCACCTGGCGAATCAGATGAGCGGCACCCGCCAGCCGCCGATGGTCCCAGTCACGTAACAGGTTGTCGAGCACTTTTGCACCCTCGATGACGTTGCCGGTAATTTCGGCAAACATATCG
Source organism: uncultured Acidobacteriaceae bacterium (assembly GCA_963815775.1). Lineage (GTDB taxonomy): Bacteria > Acidobacteriota > Terriglobia > Terriglobales > Acidobacteriaceae > CAVVDY01. The sequence goes on from CAWFIB010000028.1 coordinate 70,087, forward strand.
AAGAACTTCGTTTCACGCGGGATGAGCCGTACCATGGGCAGTGTTCTCTTGGTGGGCGCGAGTGTACGACCTGGTGAAGCAAACCGTCTGCCACAACCGGCGAAACGCTACAGCGATGTTACGGGAGTGTTACAGACAATTAACTATCGCATGCGCCGCACACCGGGTCAATTGCCACAATGTGGGATGCTTTTGGCCCCTGTATCGCCATACCACAATGTGGGATAGAGGGGCGGAAGACATTCACCCGCTGGATAGCGCGGACGCAGCGCCACGATACAGACTTCGCAGCGCACGTATCACCCATCGCAAACAAAGGGCCACGATCACCAGCAACACCGCCACCACGGTTGCTGCTACGTAAGGATGCTGGGTCGCAATCCAGGTCAGCCAGACTGCCCCCACATCTTCACCGAAGCTCAGGGCCATGTTGGAGACCGGCTCGGGTGAGGGCGTGACCGCTGCCCGTACAGCCGTCTTCCCCCCATGTGCTGCGAATGCGATGGCCGCTCCCATCAGCGTGCAGGTCAGTTGCAGCTGGGGCGAGAGGTGCGACGTCGCCGCATAGGCCACGTACGCCGCCACCGGAACCCGCACGAAGGTATGCAGCGCATTCCATAGCAGATCAAACACCGGAATCTTGTCGGCGAAGAACTCCAGCGCAAACATCGCCAGGCATACCCCGATGATCCACCATGAGGCGACGATGTGAAGTCCCGAAGGAAGCTGGACCAGGCCCGTCCGCGACAGCAGTCCCAGCGCCCCCACCGTGGCATACACGTTGAGCCCCGCGGCAAAGCTGGTGCCGGCGATCATGGCCACGGTCTGGTCGGAGTTCAAATGAAGCATTGTGTCTGCGCTCCCAAAGCAATCGGCTTGCGACCTACGTCACTGGCCGTTGTGAGCTTCTTCCTTTTCGTCTTCCACCGGGCATCCCAATATAAGGTATACCGCCATTCGGAGGCCGATCTTGCAGCCCTTTCATCATCACGTCGTCGTATGCACGCAGCAGAAGGCCGAAAATGTCACCTGCTGCGCTGCTGCTGGTTCTCCTTCCCTGCTGGACGCTCTTTACCGGGAACTCGGCGCTGCCGGTTTGTCGGACGACGTAATCGTCTCCACCTGCGGCTGCCTCGGCCTATGCGATAGCGGGCCGGTCATGATCGTCTATCCCGAAGGGACGTGGTACGTAAAGCTCACGCCGGCGGATGTGAAGGAGATCGTGACCTCCCACATCGCGCAAGGTAAGCCCGTCACGCGTCTCGCACGCGATGACTACGCAGCCATGCGCGATGAGATTCTCGACCATCGCCAAAAGTACTTTGCCATGGTCAAAGGAAAAGACGCTGCCGGGATCCTGCCCGACGACCTCTTCGAGACGATTCGTGCGTTCATGCCCAGCCGTGTGATCCTGACTGCGCTCGAACTCGACGTATTCACCGCGCTGCGCGATGGCTGCAATGCCGGTGAGTTAGCAAAACGAATCGCCGCTGATTCCCGCGGCACTGAGATGCTGCTCAACGCCCTGGTCAGCCTGGGACTGCTGCAGAAAGAGAACGGTATCTTCCGCAACGCAGCACCTGCGGCTCGCTTCCTGGTCGAGGGCTCTCGCGACAGTGCGCGTCAGGCGCAACTTCACACCGCAAACATGTGGAGGAGCTGGTCGCACCTGACCGAAGCGGTGAAATCCGGCAGCCCTGCTCCGTCTGTCCGGGACGACGAATCCGTTGCAACCTTCATTGCCGCCATGGACCACACCTCACGCGGCCGGGTTCGCGCTATCGCGCAAGCACTGCAACTGAATGGAACGAGGCGCATGCTCGACCTCGGTGGAGGCTCGGGCGCTTACTCCATCGCGTTTGCCAAAGCATCGCCGGAGCTGCGCTCTGAGATCGTGGATCTGCCGGCGGTCGTCCACATCGCACAAGAGCACATTGCCGACGCCGGCCTCTCCGACCGTGTCACGGTTCGCCCCGGCGACATGCTGACGGCCGAACTGCCTGCGCAATCCTACGACCTGGTACTGCTCTCGTCGATCTGCCACATGTTCTCGCCCGAAGAAAATCGGGCACTGTTCGCAAAAGCACGCGCGGCGCTGGCCCCCAAGGGACGCATTGCCATCGCCGACTTCATCGTTGACCCCGGCAAAGCTTCTCCTCGCAGCGCGACCCTATTTGCCCTGAATATGCTGGTCGCCACGCGCGGCGGGGCCACCTACAGTGAGCCCGAGTACGACGCCTGGCTGAAAGCCGCGGGCTTCGGCGAAGTCAAGCGCATTCGCATGCCGGGGCCGATCAACCTCATCGTGGCCCAAGCCGCGTAATCCTCAGCCGTCTCGCTTGCCGTTTCGTGCTCAACAGGATTCAGGTAACCTCTTCGCCTGCGAGGGCATAGTATCGTCACGGAGGTGAATCGTGCCTCATACCAGCGTGGGCCAAGGCTCACGCATTGCGAACGCCGTCATCCTGATAAGAATCCTTGTCGGCTGGGTGTTCGTCTCCGAAGGCATCCAGAAGTTCCTTTTCCCAGCGCAACTGGGCGTGGGGCGCTTCACGAAAATCGGCATTCCCTTGCCCCAGGTCATGGGGCCTTTTGTCGGCGCGGTCGAAATCATTTTTGGATCCCTGGTAATTCTCGGCCTCTTCACCCGGATGGCAGCGGTCCCTCTGCTGGGCGTGATCGCGACCGCCATCGTAACTACCAAATTACCGATGCTCCACGAGGGCGGCATATGGAGCATGCTGCACGAGGCGCGAACGGACTTCAGCATGTTGTTGGGTTTGATATTCCTGCTGATTGTGGGCGGCGGCAGGTTTGCGCTCGACCATTTACGAGAAGATGTCCACTAGTGCGCCCGCCCGGAGACTAAGCAAAATTTGCTATACTCATGAAGCCGCACTGTAATGCGCGCCCTTAGCTCAGCTGGATAGAGCGACTGACTACGAATCAGTAGGTCGGGAGTTCGAATCTCTCAGGGCGCGCCATTATTACCTCAATCAGCAGCCACGTTTATAGACCCTTCCGCGTGCGGAGCGCAAGGAAGCTGTTTTTCGTGTTGACCCGCCTCGGTGAACACTTTCTCCGCGATTGCCGAAAAAATGTCGCGTGGCGAATGATACCGGAACAGTGGCTCACCCCTGCCGGATCACTTACGACTTGGGTGATTTATCGCCATGTAAGAGGGGCACACTGCGGAGTCAACTTCGCGATTGCCGATGAAATCAGCGAAGCAGTCGCACAGCGCCTCTGATGAAGGTTGTCGCAAGAGCCGACTGGCTTTGCAGGAATGTCTTGGGAAGCGCCCACCATCTGAACCTTGTAGGGACTTCCAACGTTGGAAGCGGCGGTCTTACAACTCTCATACGCTACTTTCGAAGCGGCTCAGGCAGCAACAAAGAAGGGCCGACATCCAAACCGAGGACGTCGGCCCTGGGCTTGAGCTAAGCTGCCCCCCACTCTCTCCGGCGCCCCAAGATGTCGAAGCGCGTCGCGCGAAAGGGGGCAGCCTGCTTCTCACTCCATCCATCAGGCCATCTACATAGGTATAGGTCGAGGTGGCGGAATAGGAGTGGGTCGAGGAGGGGTGGGCGACGGCGGCGGAGGCATGGGCGGCGGAGGCGGTAAAGGATTATCCGCAGCCACTACCCAGTTGCCGACGCTCGTAGGAGTGGGTCGAGGAGGAGTCGGCGGCGGCAGAGGCCGCGGGGTGGGCGGAGGCGGAGTAGGGAGAACCGCAACCACCACACAGTTGCCGACGCTCGTAGGAGTGGGTCGAGGGGGAGTCGGCGGCGGCGGCGGAGGCATGGGCGGCGGAGGCGGCAAAGGACGATCCGCAGTCACCACACAGTTGCCGACGCTCGTAGGAGTCGTGGTGTATCCGGCTGTTGCGAAAAACACCAGAATGACCATCACCCCCATAATGCAAAGTTTGCGAGTCATGGTATTTCTCCTTTGAAGTTTTTACAGCTCGTTTGATGCCCGTGATCTAAGAGCCTAAGAGATGAGCTGTGGAGGATGGCGTCGGGCGACCCGAGAGGAAATGCACATCGAGAGTCGGAGCGCAACCTACCTGCCTTGGCGAGTGCTTTAAAGGTTAGCAGCCAAGGGCCGGGAGAAATCAGGTGCAGGATCTTGGTAGTGGTCTCGATTCCTGTCACCCAATATATATTTATAGCTTCCGTCCGCCGCAGCGCAAAGGCAAGAACAAAGTTGCGTTCGGGCGCAAGAGTGCGTAGTTCCCTCCCATTTTGGGATGGAGCCTTGAGCGGCGATGCTGGCCACGGCGGGTTACCGGAAGCCCGGGCACGACCAAAAGCTGCGCACAGATCTTGAAAAGCGGGCTGGCGGACTCTTGGCGCTTCGCTGGCTGGTGGAGGCCGCACAGGATCTTGGTGCTGGTAAGATCCAGTCCGACGCCTTGGCACAACAAGTTCATGGCATTTTGCCAGTGTCAGAAAAGAAGTAGTTTGGGCGGTCGCCTGCCTGTGGGCTTCAAAATGCCGCCAACTCACTCTGGACCAACTAAACCCGTTTGGGACAGTCTCGATGAATGCTCGTCCCGGCAATGTTGGGAGCTGGCAATTTAGACGTACAATGCTTCCGGCTCTTCGAAGTCAAAGAGAAAAATCAGGAATCATGAACCGTAGCGCTTGGTTGCTCTATGCTGCCACTTCCTATCCTATCTACCGGGTAATTGACCGTAATGGCAATGTCGTGGCTGCCCAGCAGGGCGCGGCGGGTGAGCGTGCTCTGCGATCGATGCTCGCCCGTGCTGGCCTTGCGGCCGGCGAATAGTGCAAAAACCGGGCGCCCCGTGATTCGCGGGTTTCGCATGCGTGGGAGCGCATGGACTTTTCCGCCGTCACTTCGTTCCCCTCACCAGGCCGGTTTCCCGTCCTTGAAACGCAGTGTCAGTGTGTCGCCGCCCTTCACCACCTCGCGCGCCAGAATCAGGTCAGCGCCGTCCTGCTTCACCTTCGAGCCTGTGATCTCGACCTCGTCTCCCGGGCTAAAACTTACTCCCATTTCGTCCAGGAAACCCTTTGGGCAGAGATATACCTGAACCTTCTCCTCGCCACTCTTTATCACCAGATAAGCCGCGGTGTTCCCACCCGTGGGAGGAATGAGCTTCAACTCTTCCACAAATCCTTTGACCTTGGCTTCGGTGGCGGGGTCGTATTTGGGTGGCGACTGCGCAAACGCGGGAAGGACAAACAAAGCGATCGCAGCGAGTTTTAGCGGGTAGTTGCGCATGGGGCCGCGCAGACGCATGGGCTGGCCCTCCATGCCGCGAATGTTAGGCTTGGCGCGGGTACGAGCGCAAGGAAAGAATGGCAGTGCCAGTACTGGTGCGCAAGAAGCTTAGCAGTTCAATACTGCATTTGCAGTATTATACTACTGCATGCTTCAACTGCGATCCAAGTTGCGTCGTGACCTTCTGACCTACTTTTACACAAATCGGTCTGCTCGGGCCTATGTGCGCCAACTGGCCGGCATTCTTGGCGTCGATTCCACTAATCTGTCGCGCGAGCTCTCACGGCTGGAAGCGCATGGGCTCCTCCGGTCCGAAATCGAAGGTCGGCAGCGTTATTACAGCATCAATCCCGCATATCCATACCTGAAACCGGTTTTCGCGTTGCTACAGGGCACAGTGGGAATACGACCGACTCTGGAGCGGGCGGTGCGCGCGGTTGCAGGCATCCGGGAGGCATCTATTTACGGATCGTTTGCCAAAGGAGAAGCGGATGCCGCAAGCGATATCGATGTTCTCATCGTGGGAAATCCAGATCAGGCGCAGCTCGCCACCCAGATCAGGAAGGTGGAAAGGATCCTGGCACGGCCTGTGAACTACACTGTTCTCACACCTAAGGAACTCCAGGCTAGATTGAAAAGGCGTGATGCATTCTTCTCAGACATCTGGGCGGGCAAACGAATTGAGTTAGTCGCAGATGACCACAACCAAGCCACAGAAGATCGACCCCAAGCAGGTGCGGCAGGTTCTGCTAGACGCAGAGAGAAAAGCTAATGCGGCCCGGAAGAATCTCGAGATCGATGCGGAAACGGCCTATCAATTGGCTTATGAGGCGATGCTGAAGGGTCCGCTGGCTCTGATGCTGAGCCATGGACAGCGCCCGCGTGTCCAACTCGGCCACCATATCGCGATCATCGAGTTCGCACAGAAGCATCTTCACCCGAAGCTGGCTCCAACGTTTGCCTTATTCGACCGCATGCGACGGAATCGCAACGATGCCTTTATGACATCGCATTGATCACCGATACAGAAGCGGAGGAGGCGGTAGCCGCCGCTGAGGGCTATTTACGCCAAGTACGTTCCGACATTGACGCCCGGCTACCTTAGCGTTATTCCACCGCCTTCACCTCGTCCATCAGGAAGAACAGTCCCTCGGCCCAGGTTGGATGGATGTATACCGCCCCCGCGCCCTTCAGCAAGGTGTAGGGCATGTCAGCCAGCATGAGCGTGTAAAGGATGTGGACCGTCTCACCGCCATCGCCTGACAGGATGCTCGCACCGAGGATGCGATCATTCGTAGCATCCACCACGATCTTCATCAGCCCTGCGGTCTCGTCGCGTTCATAGGCGCGCGCCACTTCTGACATCGGCGCCTTGCCAATCTTCAGCTTGTAGCCTTTGGCGCGCGCTTCCTTCTCCGTCAGCCCGACACCGCCCAACTGCGGATCGGTGAAGACGCAATACGGAACGATGCGCCCGTCGATGCTGAGGTTCTTTCCTTCAATCAGGTTGCCGTAAATGATCTGAAAGTCGTTGTACGAAATGTGGGTGAAGGCAGGACCACCCTTTACATCCCCGAGCGCCCAGATGCCGGGCACATTGGTTTCGAGCTTGTCATTGACTATGATTGTCCCGTCCTTCCTGGTTTCGACGCCGGCCTTGTCGAGCGCCATCTCTTCCGTATTGGCGCGTCGGCCAACCGCCACCAGAAGATGCGAGCCGCTCACCGAGGCCATACCGCCCGCCTGCTTGACCGTCATAACGATCTGGCCGTCCTTGTTCTCCACCTTCGTCGTGTTGGCGTTGAGCAGAAACTTGATCCCTTCTGCTGCCAGCGCCCGGTGCAACTCGGCCGCGACCTCGGGATCCTCGCGGGGAAGAATTTGCTGCCCATTCTGAAGCACCGTGACTTCACTTCCGAAGCGGCGGAACATCTGGCTGAACTCGAGCCCGATATAGCCGCCGCCCAGCACGATGAGATGCTCCGGCACCGTGGTCAACTGCATGATGGTTTCATTTGTCAGGTAATCGACCGACTCCAGCCCCGGAATGGAAGGAACCAGCGCGCGGGCTCCGGTGTCGATGAAGATTCGCTCGCCTTCGAGAAGCTGGTCGCCGACTTTGATTTCATGCGGCGAGGTAAACTGAGCCACGCCGCGATGCAGATGCAGGTTAGGCCGGCTATCAATCGACTTCTGCTGACCCTGACGCTTGGACTGAACCAGCTTGTCTTTCTGGGCGACGATCGTCGCCAAGTCGACGCTGACGTCGTGCGTCTGGACACCCCAGCGGGCGGCATCGCGCGCATAATGGGCCACCAGCGCACGATGCACCATCGTCTTGGTGGGCGTGCACCCGGTGTTAATGCAGGTACCGCCCAGATACTTCTTCTCAACCAGGGCAACCGTCCAGCCCTGGTCCGCCAGCCTTGCGGCCAGCGGATTTCCACCCTGTCCGCTGCCGATGATAATCGCGTCGTATTTCATAGGTCAGCCTCTTTTGCCGGAAAGTTATCGCGGAGAGACGAGGAAATATGCCAGGCCGATCGCCACCAGGTCTTCGGGAATGGCGATGACAACGTCCTTCACCTTGAGACCGTTTACCAGCGCCTTGCGGGCGTGGTAGCCACCATAGGTGCCAATCAGGGCGCCGATGATGCCCATGCAGGCTCCAACCGCCAAAGATGCGCCACCGGCTACGCCCAGGCAGGCGCCGGAGAGGCCTCCGGTAATGATGCGGGCGATCAACTGAGCAGGAACCGTTCGGGCCGGGGTCTTCGGCAGTTGGTCGGTTACGTATTCCACCAACGCAAGAATCGTCAGCACTACCACCGCGATCGTCGATCCCATGAAGGCCAGCGGCGTTCCTTCCAGGTGGATCCATCCCAGGTGAGCCGCCCAGCTCACCAAAGCCGGAGCAGTGAATGTACGAAGCCCGGCCACGATTCCAATACAAAGTGCTACAACAAAGACATTCATTGGAAATCTCCTGTTGTGATTTGTGTTGCGAAGAGGACCCCGTCAATCTTGGCTTTGGATTCTACCTGTTCACCCCGGGACTTTAATATTTCCGAGTCGGGTTGCCGAAATCGGCATGACCCCGCGCGCGATTCGCCTCTGTTCGTCCTGGCCAATGTCCATATCCCTTGTAGCTGCGGAGCGGCGACCTCACTAGCGAAAAGAGAGTACCTGTCTGTGTTGAATTCGCATGACTGGAGCCGCGCAATTACCGACTCGCAACCATCCGGCTTTGCAGAATCATTCTGAGTCGACCGAAATTTCCAGTATCAGGTGGCTGTTCCCTTCTGCACGGCGCACGCCCACTACCCCCAACGACGGCACGACGAGGTCGGCCGAATCGAGCTGCTCTCGTGAGTACGTAGTCGAAATACCGATTACCTGCGTGCCCGCGGCCTTGGCAGAATGGATTCCTGACGGCGCATCTTCAAACACCAGGCAGTCGCAGGCCGCAACTCCAACCGCTGCCGCACCTGCAAGGTAGGGCTCGGGATGGGGCTTGCCATTGGCAACGTCGTCCGCCGTCACCATGTTCGCCGGAACCGGCAGCCCGGCAATCTTAAGCCGCATGATGGCCAGCCTTCGCGTGCCCGAAGTGACAATCGTGTACCTGCCGGCCGAGAGCGTCTTCAGAAGCTCGCTCGCACCGGGCAACCGCCGTAGGCCATCGGTGTCGTCGAGCTCCATCTGCTCCACCTTCTTCATCTCGCGCTCGAAATCCACATGCGGAGCTACTGTGCGGATGGTCTCGATGGCCTTCTGCCCGTGCGCCACATGAACGACGTACTCCGGGTCAAGTCCCTGCTCTTTTGCCCACGTTGTCCACACGCGCGTGACGCAAGGCGTCGAATCGACCAGCACTCCATCCAGGTCCAGAAGCACAGCCCGGCAGGTAAACAAAGCCATACGATCACAAGCTATCAGCTATCTCATGAATCTGCTTTAAAGGGGCACGGCTTCAGCCGGGCCGTACAGAGCTTTGAAAATGCGGGGCTTTAGCCCCTCAGGGCTTCAGGTCCGCTATTTAGCTTCCAGTTTTGCCGATGCCGTCGACACCGCGCAAAGAAGGTTTCTGGACGTGATTCTGATGTATGCACTGCAACGATGAGTGGCCGAGGGAGACTCGTGGCTTCCCATTCTGAAACCTGATACCTGAGACCTGTAACCGCACGCTTTTTGCTGAAGAAGCCGACACCCTTCGCATATAGTGAATTCATGCCTTCGATTGCACTCTCCGAGCTGCTGGGCGCGACGGTCTATGACCGCTCCGGATCGACAGCCGGCAAGGTGCGCGAAGTTGCGATCTCGCCACAGGAAGACGCTAACCGCATCTCGGCCATGGTAGTCAAGACCCGTTTCGGCGACCGCCTGCTGACCCCCAAAGCCATCAGCTCCATCAATGGCGGCGTGCGCATCGGCACCCTGGCCACCGAATGGTCGCCCTATGGCAATGGCGAGGGCCTGCTGCTGTTGGGGCGCGATCTGCTCGACCAGCAGATCATCGATGTCCATGGCCGCAAGGTGGTACGGGTTAACGACATCGACATCCACGAGGAGGTCGGTCACGAGCAGATCATCCTGAAACTCGCGGCCGTCGACGTTGGAGCGCGCGGCGCCATTCGCCGCCTGCTGAAAGGAATCGTTCCTGCCGGACCATTGCACGCCTTGCTGGCGAAGATCCCGCCGCGCATGATCCCCTGGGAGTTCGTCGATCTCATCGAGACCGACCCGGCGCGCCGGGTAAAGCTCAAGATCTCGCTCGACCGGCTGGCCGCGCTCCATCCCGCTGACATTGCCGACATCGTCGAAGAATTGGCCCCCGCCGAGCGCGAGGCCATCTTCGAAACCCTGGATGAGGAAGTCGCCGCCCAGACGCTGGAAGAGATCGATCCCAAGCTCCAGGTTGCGATTCTCAGCTCGCTCGATTCCGACCGCGCCGCCGACATCGTCGAGGAGATGGACCCCGACGCTGCCGCCGACCTGCTTGCCGATATGCCCCCTGCCGAGACTCAGGAAATTCTCACCGAGATGCAGCCTGAGGAGCGCGCCGAAGTTTCCGAGTTGATGGCCTTCGAGGATGACACGGCTGCCGGCCGCATGACGACCGAGTACATGGCCCTGAAGCCGGGCGCCAAGGTCGCCGACGCCATCGAGATGCTGCGCAACTTCGAAGGCGGCCTGGAAAGCATGAGCACCATCTACATCGTCGGCGAAAAGGAAAAGCTTCTGGGTGCCGTGCCGCTGGCCAAGATCGTTCTGGCTCCCGCCGATACTCCGCTCATGCTGCTGAGCACGCGCTTCATGCCTACCATCCATCCCGGGGCCACGGAAAAAGAAGTCGCAGAGATGTTCGACAAGTACAACTTGCTCACCCTGCCCGTGATCGACGATGAGGCCTGCCTCACCGGCGTAATTACCGCCGATGACGTGATCAACATGCTGCGGGCCAAATTGTAGTGCTGGCGTGGACGACGGTCGCTACTCTGCTATAGTCTCAGCCGATCTGCTTTATTGATTACCGATCAGGAGCTCCTCCATTGAAGCCGAGACATCTACTCGCCGCCGTGCTTATGGTGGCCGCAACATTTGGTTGGACCGAACCACAGAACAGTTCCGCAAAGAATCCAACTCAGGCCAAAACGCCCGCCATTACCTATATCCGCGCTGGCCGTCTGTTTGACTCTACCAGCGACAACTATCGTGAGAATGTGGTGATCGTCGTCGAAGACGAGCGTATCAAGACAGTGGAGCCTGCGGGCTCGACGCAAATCCCCAGCGGCGCCAAGGTCATCGACCTGTCCAACGCCACTGTTCTTCCCGGCCTGATCGACTGCCACACCCATCTGGGCGCGCGCGCCGATCAGTACAACCCCATCAACGCATTCAAGTGGACGCCATACAGAGAAGGCTTCGCCGCCGAGAAGAATGCGCGCACTACGCTGCTGGCGGGCTTCACCACGGTGCGTGATGTCGGCTCCGGCCCCTTCATGGCTGTCGACCTTCGCGACTACATCAATCAGGGGTACATCATCGGCCCTCGCGTGGTTGCCAGCGGGCCGGCCATCTCCATCACCGGAGGCCACGGCGACCTCAATAACTATTCGCCGGAGACGCGCGTGACCCTGTTTCCGGAAGAACGCGACTATCAGATCGCCGACGGTCCTGAGCAGGTTCGCCACGTGGTGCGGGCGCAGGTGAAGTATGGCGTGGATGTCATCAAGATCCTTGCCACCGGCGGCGTGCTCTCCAAGGGCGACAGCCCTGGCGCTGAGCAATATTCATTCGAAGAGTTGAAGGTCGCTGCCGACGAAGCCCACCGGGCCGGACGCAAGATCGCAGCCCACGCCCACGGGACCCAGGGCATCAAGGACTCGATCCTCGCCGGTATCGACTCCATCGAGCACGCCAGCCTTGCCGATGACGAAGACATCCGCCTTGCCAAGGAGCACGGCACCTACTTCGACATGGACATCTACAACGATGACTACCTGCTGGGCCAGGCGGTCAAGTTTGGGCTGCAGCAGGAGAACATCGACAAGGAGAGGATGATCGGCAAAGCGCAGCGTGAGACCTTCTCCAGGGCGGTGAAAGCCGGGGTGAAGATGGCTTTCGGCACCGACGCCGGTGTCTATCCTCACGGCGACAACGCCAAGCAGTTCGTCACCATGGTGCAGTACGGGATGACTCCCGCCCAGGCGATCCGCACTGCCACGCAGAACTCCGCCGACCTGCTCGGTCGCAGCAAGGACATTGGCACCATCGAGGCCGGCAAGTACGCCGATATCATTGCCGTGTCCGGCGATCCGCTGGCGGACGTTTCCGTGCTTCAGTCAGTCGGCTTCGTGATGAAGGGCGGCGTGGTTTATAAGGACAAGCTGGCCGGGACCACGGTAGCAGAGCACTGATCGCGCTAATGCCCCTTACCGAAGCCCTTACGCCGCTGCTTGCTGTAGCGGTGCAGCGCGTCTTCGATGATAGGAAAAGCAGCCTCCGCCGGTAGAAAATCGTCCACCTCCACCGCTTTTCCCTCTAGTTGCTTGTAGTCGAGGAAGAACCGGCGCAGCATTTGCAGCCGGTGTTCGGGCATCTCCCGCGCTTCTTTGTAGGAATTGAACTCCGGATCCTGGGTGGCCACAGCGATGATCTTGTGGTCTTTCTTCCCGGAATCGATCATGGTCATGAGGCCGATCGCGCGCGCCTGAATCAGCGTTAGTGGAACCACCGCCTCCTGGCAGAAGACCAGGACATCGAGCGGGTCATCGTCCTCCGCCAGCGTCTGCGGAATAAACCCATAGTTCGCCGGATAGTACACTGCGGAATACAGCACCCGATCCAACCGGATCAGTCCGCTCTGCTTGTCGAGCTCATACTTCACGCTCGACCCAAATGGGATCTCGATCACTGACTGGAATTCCTGCGGCAGGTGTTCCCCGGGCGAGATGTCATGCCATGCGTGCGTCATGCGATAAATGCCTGGCAGCTCACTGCCGGCTGGACACAATGCTCCCGCACAAGCTGCTGCGCCAGTCTGATTCTAATTTGCTCAGAGAAGTTGCAGAAACGACGGCCCTCGAAGATCAGCCGTCTGGGACCCTCATCAGGAGCTCAGAAACGATGGGGCAGTTCCATCTCCGTCTCGACGGAACTCGTTAAGGAGCCCACCACGAAGCTCACCAGGATCACGCTCACAACCACTACCAATGCCACCATAGCACTCACCCCTTGCTCGGCCCGAGGGCTCTTTTGCGCCCGCACTCTCTGACAGAGTGGGAGCACCAACTCTTGTGCATACATATAGCACACTTTTCCTTGCTGGTTATGATAATTTCGCAAGAAGTCCGGCAAAATTTTCTTCTCGTACAAGTGTGTTGATGTAGGGAGCTAGGCAGCGGCTGCCACCTCTTCTAAGACACGGGTGAGTGCTTCAGGACCGTCGGCGCCGACCACGTAGCGATCGGCTTCCACTTCCGGCCACTCTCCGTAGATGTGCGAGATATAGATGAGCTTGGTCGGGCACGACTTCTGCCGCAGCAGCCGCACAATCTGGCGTCCGGCGGATGCCGGCAGCTTATGGCACAGCAAAACGACGTCGTACACTTCCGTTCCTTCCACCGCAGCGATGGCTTCTTTCTCCGTGCTCACGATGGTTACCGTGTGGCCGGCAGCGACCAAAGCGGACCGCCGCAAGCGGTTTAGTTCCTCGTCGGTGCTAAGGGCAAGAATCTTCATCCCAGGAATCCTGAAATCGCGTAAGTTGTTGCAGGCACAGAAATATATCAGATTGGGGCCCCACCCACGCAAGCCGCTCGCCTCATTCGCACAGGTCGGCAGTTTTCTTTGCTTTGTCTTCGCCATGTTCAGGCCCCGTGATTACCGTAAATGGCTTGTTTTGATCGCGATAGCAGCATAAAGAGACCTGATCGCGGTAATCGAAACAATCAATCGCAATTCATCATCTTCCAACAACCGCCCGCTATCTAATGAGTACATAATCTTCTCTCGCACCTAGGTTCGCATTCCTATTTCATAATCAGCAAAGGACGGCTTGTTTTGAGTAAGCGAAGTCGTAAACAACCCGAAAGAGCAGCAATGACCAACCCCGAAGCACAGTTGCAAACCAAGCGATACATTCTGGCCAGTGACTTCGACCAGACGCTAAGCTTCAACGATTCCGGCTATGTCCTGAGCGACCTGCTCGGCATTCCCGAGTCGGAGTTCGAGCGCAAGATCACCGGCATGGCCCGCTTGAACCTCGTCCAGCAGGGCGGCGAGCTCGCCTACCTGCTGTTGCACGATCCTGAGTTTCACGACCGCGTTCGTCGCGAGCATCTCTATGAGGCCGGTAAGCGCGTCCGGCTGAAGCCCAACATCGACGCCCTGTATTCCTTCCTGTCCAACGACGTGGAAGGTTTTCACTTCGACTTCTATGTGATCTCCGCCGGACCGGTCGAGATCATCCGCTCGGCGCTGGAAGGCGTCATTCCCGCGGACCATATTTTCGGCACCGAGTTCGAGTACAACCAGGAAGGCGCGATCGAGCGCATGGTGCAGGTCACGGCCGGCTACGGCAAGGTAGCGGTGATCGACCAGTTGCTCGAAGCGCTGAAGACCGGCTCCGACCGTATCGTCTACGTCGGCGATGGCAGTTCTGATATTCACGTCATGCTGCACATCAACCGCCGCGACGGCTTCACCATCGCCGTCTCGGAGAACAAGTACCTCGCGCCCATCGCTAAGCGCTCGATCCTGAGTGAGAATGCGTTGGCCATCCTGATTCCCATCCTGGAGGACGTTGTTGGGTGGGATACCGCGTCGATACGCGCGACCTTCGAGCAGAAGGGCTTCCTGATTCAGCAGTGGGACAAGGTGCAGACCGACATGCTGACCATCATCCCCAGCGTCGCTCCCATACTGGAGCATTCCGCCGCCGCGGCCAAGATGTAAAGGTCGCGCCGATCTTATGAAGCTCGGGTGGCTGTGCCTTGCATCACGGTCACCCAGCCTCCCTTTGGCGACTCCACCTCCGACTTGAAGGTGTATGAGTTCTTCGAGACGAAGTTGAAGGTGTACCGCGCCTGGGTGACTACACCGTTCAGCTTCTGCTCGGCCTTCCACGTCCATACATTCCCGTCGAGATGGCCGATCGCCACGATGTGCTCGCCCAGGCTGTTGTAAACGTTGTAGGTGTACACCTTGTCGGCGGCGTTGTACTCCATGACGCGCGTGCTGTGCACGTCGCCCATCGGCCCGTGGATAACGGTATGCGTCTCCACGAAATATCCGCCTGGCGTCCAGACGCTCTCTTCCTTACCATGAAACTCCGCCGGCGGAGCATGCGGACTGATCTTCGTCGTTCCCTGCAGGCTCCAGTTGCCGACGAAGTAGCTCATGATTTGCTGCTCGGGGCTCGGCCCGGCAGGCGCCGCTGGCGTCTGAGAAACCGCAAAGGTCGTTGCAAGGGCGAGCAGAATTGCAGAGAAAAGTTTCATCCCAATGATTCCTTCAGCTCCAGCTCAGTTTCGAAGGAATCCTAACACGCCGCAAAATAGATTAGTCCACATACTTGCGCAGCACGCGCTCGGAAAGATTGCACAACACTTCATAGGGCAGCGTCTCCGACCACCGAGCCAGGTCCCAGGCTGTCACTTCCTCGCTCCCGCTCCGGCCGATCAGCAGAACTTCATCGCCGATCTCGCAATTGCCCATGTGTGACACATCGACCAGGGTCGTATCCATCGAAACCCGGCCGACCACCAGGGCACGCTGGCCGCGAATCAATACGCTGCTGCGCGACTCGCCTCCGCTGCCATTGCTTGATTCCGTGGCCGGCCGCCCATTGCGCGGATAGGAATGCTTTCGCGAATAACCGTCTCCGTAGCCGGCGGCGATCACTGCGATGCGTGCCGGCTCTCCTGTCAGGTACGTCCCCCCATATCCCAGCGCCTGGCCGGCAGCAACATTGCGCAGCGAAATGACGCGCGTCTTCCATTGCAGGACGGGTTGCAGATCGAGGACCGGCGCATTTGCCGCCGGTCTGCCATCGCGATTCACCAGCGGTAGCTGATACCCATAAATCGCCAGTCCCGGCCGCACAAAGTTATGCCGCGTTTCCGGGCGGGCAATGGCTGCGCTGCTGTTCGCCAGGTGTCGAATCGGCGGAGTCAATCCACGGCCGGACAGCATTTGCAGTGCCTGTTGAAAGCGTCGGCTCTGGTTCGACGCCTCAGCGTCATCGAGCAACTCCGAAGATGCCAGATGGCTAAAGACACCTTCGAGCTCGATCTCAGGAGCGCGTTTCAATGCCTCCGCGAATGCATCGAGTTCTGCCAGCGGAAGCCCCAGCCGTCCCATGCCGGTATCGATCTTCAGGTGCACCGCCACCGGCCGATTCAGTCGCAGCTTGTTTGCCGCTTGGGCGAACGCGCTCAATTCCTCGATTCGCGAAATCGCCGGCGTCAGCGAGTAATGCAGCACATCTTCTTCCTCGCCTCGCCAGGCGCCCACCATGATCAGAATGCGCCCCGCGACTCCGCACTCGCGCAGCGCTACGCCCTCATCGGTCGAGGTAACGCCAAACCACTTCCCACCCTCGTCTTCCAACACGCGCGCACACTCGGCGTAGCCGTGACCATAGGCATCGCACTTCACCACGGAGCAGATCGTGACGCTATGGCCAACGTGCTGCTGCAGCACACGAAAATTGTGCCGGAGTGCCGTGCGTGACACCTCCGCCCAATTTGGACGGGAATAGGTTCGGGACAATACGGGCTGGCTCAGCAAGCTATCATCATAGCTCGATCACGGTGCTTGGGTGTTGGCGAACCAGCCACCCTTTGTAGCCGCAAACCCTTGAAGCCGCAGGCTCGGAAGGACCCAGTCGCATTTCCAATCGCCTCTCCGGGCGACAACAACACTACCAGGTAACCATCTGTCTAGATGATAGTGCTCTAAAAAACTAGCACGTTTGAGCTAGGTAAAACGCCGTATTCCCACGGAAGTGGTATCCCTATAGTCTCTCTTCGGCTATAAAGTAAGCCTTACCGTTGGACGTGCGCCCACGGTATGGAGTTTTAGCTGTTACTACATACCGAACAAGGCTAGTCAAACTTTAGCGAGCGTGCTCAGTTGGCAAGCCTTTTTGTCCAGGAGCCCTGTGATCAACATCGTTATTGCGGACCATCAAGCAATTTTCCGGGCAGGCGTTGCCAAAATACTCGCAGTTGAAGACGACCTGCGAATTGTTGGACAACCTCAGGCACTTGAACAATTGCTGATGTGCCTGGAGAAGCTGCGGGCAAAAGTGCTCTTGGTTTCCAGTGGGTTTGCTCCCGACTTGAGCACTGTCATTTCAGCGGCGCAACGCAGTGCCGTCGCTGTCATTGTTCTCGCCGATAGCAATGAGTCCGCCGTTCAGTTCACCGCCCGTGGCGCTAGAGGTGTCGTCTACCGCTCCGTGCCCGGAGACTCCATGGTGGAGGCGGTACGCCGCGCCGCCCGGGGGGAGAGCTACATTCAGGTCAACGGCACAGTTCCCAGCGAATCCACCCAGGACATGGTCGGCACCAGGGTTCGTGACCGCCTTTCCTCCAAAGAATTGCGCATCATGGCGGCGGTTGTACGCGGCTTCAAGAATCGCGATATCGCCATGCAGCTTTACACCTCGGAACAGGTCGTCAAAAACGCTCTGCGAAATATCTTCGATAAGACCGGAGTCTCCGACCGGCTGGAACTGGCGCTCTTCGTGCTACATCATCGGGTCTTGGCGCAGGCTGCCTCTTCGGTGCAGATCGAGCCTGCGCAACGCAAGGTCAAACGCGCCTCACTGCCGCCAATCGGCCCGAAGTCTGTGCCGAAGCCGACAACTTTCACGATCCACTAGACGCGCAGCCGCCAAAACAGCACCCGGCTAGAGCGTGTCCTGGTCTCCGTCTCTGTGGGATCCGTCTCCGCTATGCAGTAATTGGTTCAGAACCGTGATTAGCTCTTTGGGGTCGATAGGTTTCTCCAGGTAAAGATCGGCCACCGGCTCCGGAGCCTGAAACGCCTCCGCGACGAAGCCTGAGACCACTACTACTGGCATGGTGGAATTCGCCTTCGCTGCCCGTACCACGGCGTGCCCGTCGTCATCGCCCAGTCGCCAGTCCGTTACCACAGCGTCAAAGGGATTGTTTGCCAGCTTCTCGACCGCATCTTTTGCTGAAGTGGCGGCCATTGCCTGATGTCCGGCGGCCTCCAAAATGCTGCACTTGAGCCGCGCAACGTTCGGCTCGTCATCCACACAGAGGATTCTTGCCATGGACTTCATCCTGTTCACCCGCCGGACGGCGGCGCAAGGCAACCGAAGGTTATTCTTCGGCACCGTAGAAGCGAAAGTCAAATGGAACTAGCGCAACTCTTTTAGGGCTGCGGAAAACTCCCCCTGTGGGATGCTTGGAAAGGGCGTAGCTTTGCAGGCTCCTGAAAAATTCTCGTGAAGGGACTGTTACGAAACTCGTGATTGAGCGACGACGGTGGGACAAACCACACGCCCGTCCCGCAGGGACAGCCTGTCTAAGCCCAGCAATTTATTGCTGGGAGGGCGTAAGTGGGAAATCACGAGTCCGCTTCAGCCGACGGCACCCGTTTTGTAACAGGCTCTCAACGGGTGCTCCGCGTCAGGCCACGACCTTGCAGGTTGAAAAACTCCCGGTTCGGGCTCGTTTTGAAAGGGCACAGCTTTAGCTGTGCCGCAGAAGCCCGTTATCTCTGTCATTCCCAGCGGACTTTAGTCCGCGAGAACCTCCTTGGTCGTGCCGAAAACGTCTTTATTTTGCAGCCCGAGCGGGCTTCAGCCCTTGCCTTCGCGACTTCCCCATCCGCCACCACCCGGCGTCTCCACCAGCACGCGCTCTCCCCGCTTCAGCCGAGCGCTGGATTTTCCCGATAGGCGCTCAACCGAACCATCCAATCTCACCACGCTGGTCTTCCCTGCCGCGCCTTCGTCTCCCCCTGCCAGACCGTAGGGCCGCAGCGTGCAGCGGTCCGAGAGGATGGTCACCGTGGAATCGGCGAGGACCTCGATCTCTCGCACGATGCCGTCTCCGCCACGATGCTCTCCTTCGCCGCCGCTGCCGTCGCGCAACGCGTAGCGGGTGACCCGAAACGGATAGGCATATTCCAGTGCCTCCGCCGGAGTATTAAGCGAATTGGTCATGTGGGTGTGTACGCCGGAGACGCCATCGTGGGCTGCACTCGCCCCCGAGCCGCCGGCGATGGTCTCGTAATACGCAAATGGAACCGCCACCCCAGAGCGTTCGTCCATGCCGCCGATGGTGAGATTGTTCATTGTGCCCGACGAGGCCGCCGGAACCCGCTCCGGCAGTGCCTCGCGCCAGCGCCTTCAGCAGCACATCGACAATTCTTTGCGAGGTCTCGACGTTGCCCCCCGCCACCGCTGCCGGAGCTACCGCATTGACCACCGTGCCTGCCGGAGCCACCAGGCGAATGGGCCGCATGATTCCCGCCGTCGCTGGGACGTCTTCGCGCAGCAGACAGCGAAACACATAGAAGCATGCCGAAGACGTGATCGCCTCCACAGCGTTCACGCTTCCTTCCACCTGCTGGGAGCTGCCGGTGAAGTCGACGATCACGGCTGCATCGCGCTGCGACGCCCGTCGAGCCAGCCTGGGAAACGTAATGCGAACTGCAATCCGTACCGGCCCTCCTCCCCAGCCGTCATCGTCAAGAAAGTCTTCGGCCGCGTAGCTTCCTGCCGGAACGCCGGAGAGAAAGGCGCGCACGATCTCCTCGGAATACAGCAGCAAATCGGCGGCGGCGGCCTGAACTCGTCGCAATGTGTAGCGCCGGCACAGTTCCTTCAGCCGCGTGTCTCCGATGTGGCAAGCCGCGAGCTGCGCGCGCAAATCGCCTTCGCGCTCCTCCGGAGTGCGAACGTTGCTGAGCAACAGCGCCAGCACATCAGTGTCCACCTTGCCCTCGCGCACAATCTTTACCGGCGGAATCCGCAAGCCCTCCTGATAAATCTCCCGGCACGGTCCCATGGATCCGGCATAGGCGCCGCCGACATCGGCATGGTGGGCCCGCGCTGCCACGTAGAAGTCGGCGGCTTTCCCACCAGCCCGCTTGCTCCGCTTCGCGATAAACACCGGAGCGACCACTGTGATATCCGGAAGGTGCGTGCCGCCCTGGAAAGGATCATTCAGCATCGCGACATCGCCCGGCGCAAGCTCAAGCTGAGCGATCGCCGCATGCACTGACATCGGCATCGATCCCAGGTGCACCGGCATGTGATCGCCCATGGCCAGCACCTCGCCTTTGCCCGTGAACACCGCGCAGGAGTAATCCCGGCGTTCTTTGATGTTGGGTGAGAAAGCCGTCCGCCGCAGTGCCGCTCCCATCTCCTCCGCAATGGAGTGAAACAGGTGCTTGAAGACCTCCAGCTCGATTGGGTCACGCGCCATGAGCCCGAGTCTAATACATGCGCCGGACTGAGCTGCCAGCGCAACACACCAGCAAAGCAATGGCCGGCTCCCTCCGAGCCGGCCACGCCGACAGGCCGCACGGTCCTCGTGCCGGACCTGACGGTCTGGGTAAGCGACGAATAATCACTCGCTACCCGCTTGACTATATTGACTGGCTATTCGAATATTCGTGGAAAGCGACCGCCGTTCCACATTTTGTTGCATAGTGAGAAAATTTTCCGTCGCAGGTTTTCTGCACGGGAAAAACGAGGTGGGGCATGGTCAATCCAACGATCGAGGACGGTTTGCGCCCGTACCGCATCGGATCAAAGCTCAGGGCGCTCCGGCTTAAAAAGAGCATGGGGCTGGTGGATCTCGGCAAGCACACCGGGCTCTCTCCCGCCCTGCTCTCCAAGCTGGAGCGCGACAAACTCTATCCCACCCTGCCGACGCTATTGCGAATCGCCATGGTGTTCAGCGTGGGGTTGGACCATTTTTTTACCGACGAACGCAAGTTGCACGCCGTCGCCGTAGTTCGCGAGCGGGAACGTATTCGCTTGCCGGAGCGCCCGGGGAGCCGCGAGGTTGCGTATCACTTTGAAGTCCTCGACTACCACTGCAACGAACGCCGCACAAACGCTTATCTGGCGGACTTCGAGACCCTGCCCTCGGGAGACTTGAAGCCGCATCAACATCCCGGCTCCGAGTTTCTGTACGTGACCAAAGGCACGCTAGCACTGAAGATCGGCATCGATGATTATGAGTTGAAAACTGGCGACTCCATCTATTTCGACGGGGACGTGCCCCATTCTTATCGCGGCCTGGGCAAGGTACCCTGCCAGGCCGTGGTCGTGACCGCCACGTAAGGCCACCGCCCTGACGGAGGTCGCAGTCGTGCGGCATTCTGGCGATAATCGTCTTCATGGATAAATCGGCAACTCCTTCCGCCGCGCAGACCCGGCCTCGCGCCCGCGACCTGGGAATTCCCTTTGACGGCACCCCCGGCCTCCACAATGCGATCACCGATGTTGCCGGCGTCGAAGTCGGCTACACCACCGTGATCTCCGGCTCCGGTGCGCTCAAAGTCGGCCAAGGCCCTGTGCGCACCGGCGTTACTGCGGTCCTTCCCCGTGGCAAGCACCTCTTCGCCGATCCCGTCTTTGCCGCCTGGTATTCCCTCAACGGCAATGGCGAGATGACTGGCACCGCATGGATCGATGAGTCGGGCTTTCTCGAAGGCCCGGTGATGATCACCAACACGCACAGCGTAGGAGTCGTACACGACGCCGTCATCCGCTGGCGCCTTCAGCACTCTCCCCCCGGCGCTCAGAAGACCTGGTGGGCATTGCCGGTGGTGGCTGAAACTTATGACGGCGAACTGAACGACATCAACGGCTTTCACGTGAAGCCCGAGCACGTCTTTCATGCGCTCGACTCTGCCGCCGGCGGTCCCGTGCTGGAAGGCAACGTCGGTGGTGGCGCCGGCATGATCTGCCACGGATTCAAGGGAGGCACCGGCACCGCATCGCGCCACCTTGACCCAAACGACGGCGGCTACACCGTCGCTGTCCTGGCGCAATGTAATTACGGAAAGCAGGAGGAGCTACGCATTGCGGGCATCCCTGTGGGCCGCGAATTGCCGCCGGGCATCCAGCGCCCACACGATCAAGGCTCAATCATTGTGATCGTCGCTACCGACGCGCCTTTGCTGCCCCATCAGCTAAAGCGGTTGGCACGTCGCGTACCCCTTGGGTTGGGACGCAACGGCAGTTATTCCGGCCACGGCTCAGGCGACATCTTCCTCGCCTTCTCCACCGCCAACTCCGGCCCGTGGAACCACAAAGGCCTCAGACAGGTCTTGACGTTGCCAAACAGTGCAATGGACCCGTTGTTCCTTGCCACTGTTCAGTGCGTGGAAGAAGCCATCATCAACGCCATGATTGCTGCCGATATCATGACCGGCATCGACGGCTTCACGGTGAAGGCCATCCCGCATGAAGCGTTGCAGCAAGTGCTGAGGAAGTACAATCGGCTGGCGCCTCCTGAATAGGTCGCGCCTCAGGCGTGCCGCAAAGGCAGAACGCGTGCCACATCGAGATTTCGCTGTACCTGTTCAAACGGCAGGAACACCGAGAAGGCTGTGCCGCTTCGCCCGTCCCGAACGCTGCTGATAACGTGGATCGTTCCCTCGTGCTTCTCGATGATTCCCCGGCTTACCCACAGACCCAGGCCCGTTCCTTTCTCCCCCTTCGTGGTATAAAACGGCGCGAACAGATTGCGCCTCACGCCCAGAGGCATGCCCGATCCCGTGTCGATTATCGTCACGCGCACGCCCTTGCAGGTGGAATCGCTGGACAGGAAGCCCTCTCGCAAGCTAAGGAGCAGTCGCCCACCACTCGGCATGGCGTCGATGGCATTGCCCACCAGATTGGAAAACACCTGCCGCAGCTCTCCCGGAAACCCGCGCACCTGGGCCGTCGTAGCAAATCGCGTTTCCACCGTGATATCGGCCCTGCGAATCTGCGGCGCATACAGCGTCAGCACGCTGTCCAGCACTTCGGAGATGCTGACAAAAACTGGATGCCGCGCTTCGCGGTGGAAGGTCAGCAACTGTCCTGTGATTTGCGTAATGCGGGACAACTCTTCGCTGGCCATCTGTAAGTACTGCTGGGTAACATCGGCGGAGTTGCTGTCGTGTTGCAGCAGATACACCAGGTTGGTCACGGTGTCGAGTGGATTGCGTATTTCATGTGCGATGGTGGCCGAGAGCCGGCCTGCCTGCGTCAGCCGCTCACTCACGCGCAGGGTCTGCTCCGTCTGCCGCCGCTGCGTAATGTCACGAAACACCACGGCTGTACCGACCAGCTCGTGCTGGTCGCTCATGATCGGCGCAATGTTTACCTCAATGGGAAATTCATTGCCGTAACGGTCCAACATCGACAGGTGACTGGGAATCGCCGCAAGTTTTTGCCTCCCCGGCAATTCTTCCAGCGGCTTGAGCAACAGAACTCGCGTGCGTTCGTCGATGATGCGTACGATCTCCTCCAGCGGACGCCCGCACACCTCCTTCCCGTCGTTCCACCCAGTCAATTCCTGCGCTGTGGGATTGATGAACGTGATCTTTCCCTGAGCGTCGGTTGCCACCACGCCTTCCGTAAGGCTGTTCAGCGTGGTGCGAAAGAACTCGCGGCTCTCCTGCAACTGCTGGGTGCGCTCGGTTTCGGCCTTAAGATGCTCTTCATAGGTCCTCGCCAGTGATCGCAGCTCACGTCGAGTCAGAGTCAGCAACAACACGATAACCGCCGCCGACAGCCCCACTGCCGTAATGACAACAATCCTGCCCAATAGGCTTGTCCGCCGCGAGCGCTCACCCAAAAGACGTTCTTCTTCCCTGACCACGTCCTTTTGGCGCGACCAGATCTCGTCCATCAGGCGCGTGCCCAAAGCCAGTTCACCTTCCGTAGGGGGCTTCTGCGCACGGTGAGCAATTTCCTGCTCCGCCCATCGAATCCAGCCGTCATCCAGCTTGCGAATGTCCTCCAGCCGGCTTTGCTCAAGTTGATTATCTGACGTAAGCTGCACCATTTGATCGATGGTGGCGGGCAGTGCCGTCTTGGCTTTCTCATACTCCTGGACAAAGGCCTGATTGCCCGTAAGATCGTAGGCGCGAGCGCTGGATTCCATCTCCAGCATGTAGCGCATGGCTTGCCGCGAATTGTCGATGATCTGATGGGTGTGGTCCACCCAGCGCAGGCTTGATGTCAGCGACAGAGCCTCAACTACCAGAGTCACCGCCAGCAGAACGAGTAGCCCCAATGGCAGCAAAAGCGTTCTGCGAAGGAGATTACGGAAGGTATTGGTTTCCATCGGGCCAGGCGCAGAAGAACACCGCGCTCTCACCTCCAAGATGATAACGCAGCTGCAAGTGCTGCCTCAGCAGTGCAACTTAGAATGTAGCCTGCGATTTCTCCGTCAGCACTTGTCCTGTCCCAATCCGGCTGCTATTGGCCGCAGGCTTTGGCGATGCACCACGGTTCCAGTACCAGACCACCAGCCGGTACAGAAGCAGGACCGCCAGAATCGTGCCGTAAATCTCCGGGATCCGCTTATCCAACTTGACCAGCCAAAGATAGTGCACAACTCCGGCAAGAGCGCTGAAGTAGATCAGCCGGTGCAGCCTCTGCCAGCGTTTGCCCAGCTTGCGAATCGACCACTTCGTCGAGGTCAGCGCCAGCGGAATCATCAGCACGAATGCGGTGAAACCGGCAGTAATGAAGGGGCGCTTGTAGATGTCCTTGTAGATGCTGTGCAGATCGAAGAATTGATCGAGCCAGATGTATGTCGTGAAATGCAGACACCCATAGAAGAACGCAAACAGGCCCAGCATCCGCCGGTACTGAATCAGCCAATACTGCTTCGTCAGCTTGCGTAGCGGCGTGATCGACAACGTCGTCAGCAGGAAGACGAGCGTCCACGTGCCCGTCGAAAACGTGATGACCTGGATGGGATTCGCGCCCAGGGCGGAGGTGAATGCCTTCCACCCCAGCCGCGCCAATGGCGCAAGGCATAACAGGAACACGATTGGCTTGAGATACTTCGGCTTCATCCCACTCAAAAGTTCTTCTTCAGGTCCATCCCTTTATACAGGTATGCGACCTGGTCACCGTAGCCGTTGAACATCAGCGTCGGGCGCTTGAAGAACTCGCCGATGCGGCGCTCCTTGGCCTGACTCCACCGCGGATGGTCCACGTTGGGATTCACATTGGAATAGAAACCGTACTCATTCGGCGCGGCCTTCGTCCATGCCGATAC
Source organism: uncultured Acidobacteriaceae bacterium (assembly GCA_963815775.1). Taxonomy (GTDB): domain Bacteria; phylum Acidobacteriota; class Terriglobia; order Terriglobales; family Acidobacteriaceae; genus CAVVDY01. The sequence continues at coordinate 95,127 of CAWFIB010000028.1, forward strand.
CGGCTGCCGCTCAACCAATTTGATGTGCACGATCGCCTTGATCCCCTTGAACCCATACTTCCACGGAACCACCAGCCGGATCGGCGCGCCGTCCTGATTGGGCAACGTCTGCCCATACAGTCCCACCGCCAGAATCGTTAGCGGATTGTTGGCTTCGTCCAATCGCAGTCCTTCAACATAAGGCCACTCCAGCACCGACCGCTGCTGGCCGGGAAAACGCTTGGGATCGTACAGCGAAGTGAACTCGACGTACTTCGCTTTGGAATTCGGTTCCACCTGGTCGAGCAGCGACTTCAGCGGGAAGCCGATCCACGGAATCACCATCGACCAGCCTTCAACGCAGCGCATGCGGTAGACGCGCTCTTGCAGTTGCATCTTCATCAGCGTGTCGATGTCGAAGGTCTTGGGCTTGTTGACGTGGCCATCCACCTTGACCGACCATGGCGTCGGCTTAAAGCTGGCCGCCAACTTGGCGGGCTCGTACTTGTCGGTCGAGAACTCGTAGTAGTTGTTGTAGTTCGTGATGTCATTAAAGGGAGTCTGTTTCTCGGTCGTCCCGTAGGGCCCTGGCTGGTAGCTGAGCTTGCTGTTTGCCGAGGCGGTCTGTTCGGGCGATAACAGTCCGGAAAATTTCACTCCCAGCACCGACGCTCCCGCCACCGCGCCCGCGGCCATGAGAAATCTGCGGCGGTTAAAATAAAACTCCTTGGGGGTTGTCTCGGACAACGGAATATCAGACGGCTTCTTGATCAGCATCACTCACTCCACAACTCAGGCACAATACACTGCTGGGTTAGATTCCTGAGCACTTCATACGTTACAACCACTGCCTATCGAGTACGCCATTCCTTGGCCTGCGGATTTGCCGCAGGTTTTGGCAAAAGCGCTCCCCCAGGTAGGGGCCGCATCCCAAGGGCGCGAGCATCTGCGTCTGCTGCGAGCGCATCCATCCAACCACTCGGCTCGCTTAGGGCCAAGGAGGAACTATGGACAAGACACTGTTACGTTGCGTGTTCGGATTCTGTCTGCTGATGTGTCCTTTCGTACTGATGGCGCAGCAAGGCACATCCGATACCAGTCAGGCTGCCGCCTCAGCCAAGCACACCCCGCCCGTTACCGCCACCGGCTGCCTGGAAAAGGGACAGGAGGCCAATGGCTATTACCTTACCGATGAAAACGGAAAGAATTGGGAATTGACCGGCAAGAACCTCTCCAGCCATGTTGGTCATAAGATTACCGTGACCGGGCACGAGGTGCAGGGCTCAAAGGCTCACGAGGCTAAGGTTGAACCCAGCGAGACGACCGAGGCCAGCGGCAAGCAATACGCCGACCTTCGCGTGACTCACGTCAAAATGGTCAGCGAAAGCTGCCAGTAGCTGAAACCGTCGATTCTCCAGGCGGCGCGGTCACGCGCCGCCTTCTTCGTCTGCCTGCATTCTGGTGGGCCTATGCTGACTGCCTGCTGACTGGAGTACCGGGAACGACCCAGCGGCTGATCAGAAGCATGATGAGCAACGCCATGTTCAGCCATGCAAACCAGTCGCCCACGCTGTCATAGAACGTGTGGTCGTTGCGCACCGGGACCTCCGCAACCACGCTGACAAATGGCTCTTCGCTGGAGACCTCCTGCGCGATGACCCGTCCCCGATCATCGCTGACGGTGAGGATTCCGTCCTTGGGAGAGCGGGCGATGCTGAAGCCGCTCTCCACTGCTCGCAGCAGCGCCATCCGCCCGTGCAGCCAGCCGTCGGCGACAAAGTCCCACGCGGGCACCAGCATCAGACCCACTCCGTCATTTCCGTAATCGCGGCTTAGCTTGGGAAAGTCCATGTCCTTGCAGATCTCCACGCCCCACAATCCCGAGGGCTCCTGCCATTCCGTCATACGGGTACCCGGCCTCATCTTGGATTCGAACGGCGGAAGCAGGTGGTGCTTCTCATAGGTGAGAATCTCCGCATTCGGCGAGTAGATACGCGCCTCATTTAACTTCGCCTCGTCCGTGACATGCACCACTCCCACGATGATCTGGGCGCCGGTCTGCTTGGCAGCCGATTGCAGAAGCTGGTCAACATCATCGATGTCTGCCGGCGTCAACACCGCGATCTTCTCCGGTATGACCACGACCTTCGCGCCCTCTTGCGCCACCTTCTGAGCCTGCACCACATAGTCTTCCAGCAGACGAATGGTGTCCGCGTGCTGTTGGGTCTCGAGGTTCTGCGCGAGATCGGAACTCAGCAGCGCAACCTTCACCATCGGGCTCGGTGGCACTGATAGCAGCCGCCACACCCCGAAGCCCAGGACCGCTGCCAGCACGCAGCCGACAGTTATCCCCAGCCGCCGGCGGGCCCGCAAGCTGCCCTGTCCGCCCAATAGGACGCTGGCGGTCGCGGCGAACAGCAAGATGCAGAAGCTGATCCCCCAGATTCCAGTGAGCGAGGCAATCTGCAGGATAGGCAGGAAGTTCATCTGGCTGTACGCAAGATTACCGGCAGTGCCGTGTATCGAAATTCCAGAAGTAAGAAACTCGGCAACCACCCAGATGCTGGGCACGATCAATGCCGCGCGCCACACCGCGCTGCGCAGCACAAACATGCGATACGCCAGCACCGTGAGGCCGAATAGCAGCGCCGGCAGCAACGTGAACAGCAGTACTGTTCCTATCGGAATCTTGAGTGTGCTGAGAAAAAAGTGCCATTGGTTCAGCGCACCCACGGCCCATGCCAGGAAGGCCACCGCAAACGCCCACATAACGGAAAGTCGCGGCGCCATCACCAACACTGGAATGGCTGCCAGCCAGGTAAGCAACCACAGCGGGTGCAGACCGGTTCCGAAGAAGAGGGCTATCGCCGATAAGAAGAATGCAAGAAGGGCAAGTAGAAGCGGATTAATTTTGCGGGTCACGTGCCTTTTGACGCGGTCATTGCTTGCTGACCGGAGTTGCGTCGCGCTGCAATCACCTCATCTGCCGGCTGCTGCAGCGCGACTGGTTCTTACCGTTCTCTGAACTTAGCTAGCAGCCGCAGCATCTCCAGATAAAGCCAGACCAGGGTAACCAGGAGCGCGAAGCCGCTGTACCACTCCATGTACTTGGGAGCATTCCAGCGAGCGCCATTTTCGATGAGATCAAAATCGAGCACCAGGTTTAGCGCCGCGATACCGACGACAACCAAGCTGAATATGATGCCGATTGGCCCGGAACCGTTGACCGCGCCGAAAACATGGAATCCGAATAAGCCCAACACGAACTGGATGAGGTAGAAAACCATGATGCCGCCGGTCGCAGCCACAATCCCCAGCCGCATCTTGTCGGTGACCTTGATCAGCCCTGAGCGGTAAGCAATCAGCATCACCACCAGGGTGCCAAAGGTCAGCGACACCGCTTGAATGGCCAGGCCATGGAAGCGGACCTCAAACATTGCCGACACGCCGCCGAGCAGCAGGCCTTCCAGCAGCGCATAAATCGGGGCGGTGATTGCCGACCACTGTTTCTTGAAGATGGTCACCAGGGCGACGATGAAGCCGCCGATTCCACCGATGGCCGCCAGTCCCCCGACCGCCGCCATCCCCTGTTCCATCGTGCCCGCTGCAAAGAAACGGTTCCAGGTCCACGCCGCACTGGCAACGCACAAGATCAGCAGGATGCCTGTCTTGTTTACGGCACCCGCAATAGTCATCCCTTCGCCTAGGGTGCTGACGCCGGTGGCGCGGAAGGCGTTCTCGCCCAAGGCGGGATTGGAAGTTCTCATCAACTGAGGCATTGGTTCAGTCTCTCCTGATTCACTCCATTAGATGGCAGTAGAAGTTAGACGATGTATTTCCATCATTGTACCTGCAGGACATAGCAGGCAACTGCGGATTACGCGGACTGCGCGGATAGGAAAAACCAGCCACGGATCACACCGATGACACGGATAGAAAATCAGAGAGCCTTAAACCGTTCATCTGAACCGTGGGTTCCGTATAATCCGTGGCGTGCTTTTGCCTTGCCAGATCCGCGCCTTCCGCGTGAATCCGCGGTTAGCTTCCTCCAATCCGTGTTCATCCGTGTTAATCCGTGGTTCAAGTCTTTCCCGCCTATAATCTACCTGCGTTGTCCTATCCCTCTTTCCAACTATCCGCGGACATCAAGCGCCTGGCCATTGGCGTCGGCTTCGATCTCGCAGGCGTTGCGGGCGTCGCCGAAACGGCCGAGCATCGCTTCTTTCCTGACTGGCTCGCCGCGGGCTATGGCGGCGAGATGCGTTACCTTGAAGCGCGCAACGAAGCGGGCGAGTTGAAGCGCGCGGCGGTGACCAACGCGGCGCCCTGGGCGCGCTCGGTTGTGGTTTGCGCCTTGAACTACAACACCGCCCAACCCTACTCGACACACTCCGGCACAACTTCGCAGGGTTGGGTCTCGCGCTACGCCTGGACTGAGCGCGACTACCACGACGTTTTGCTGGAGAAGCTGCGCGCGCTTGAAGCGAAGCTCATCGAGCATGTCGCCGAGCGCGGTCTCGCAAAGCCGCGCACCTGGTGCTACGTCGACACCGGCCCCGTGATCGAACGTGTCTTCGCACAGCACGCCGGCATTGGCTGGATTGGCAAGAACACCTGCCTGCTCAATCAGGAGCTAGGATCGTGGCTCTTCCTCGGCGTGATGCTGACTTCGCTGGAACTCGCTCCCGACCTTCCCGCCACCGATCGCTGCGGCTCTTGCACCCGTTGCCTCGATGCTTGCCCAACCAACGCCTTCCCTGCTCCCTATCAGCTCGACGCCACCAAATGCATCTCGTATCTCACCATCGAGAAGCGCGGGCCGATCCCTGAAGATCTTCGCGAAGGCATTGGCCGGCAAGTCTATGGCTGCGACATCTGCCAGGACGTTTGCCCGTGGAACCGCCATGCTCCGCTGACCACCATCGCGGAGTTCAATCCTCGACCTAAGCTTGTGAATCCCGATCTTGAATGGCTGGCAGGTCTCACGCTGGAAGAGTTTCGTGAGCTCTTCCGCGGCTCGCCGGTTAGGCGCGCCAAGTACACCGGCTTGCGGCGGAATGTCGCGGTCGCTATGGGAAACAGCGGCGATCAGCGCTTCATCCCCGCGCTGGAGAAGCTTGCCCGGGACAAAGACGACAACGTGGCCGAGCACGCGCGCTGGGCGCTCAACCAGCTGCAAAAGCAAGAGAGTTAACTACAAAAAACCGTGAAGTTAAGATCCTTTGTTTCTTACACGTAGACAGATTTTGCTTGCAAATTCCTGATTCGACAATGGTTATAGGTAAATTATAGATTCGCAAGGAGTTAGGGGCCGGTTTTGGCCTCGGGGCACAGGCTGAGGACTGGAAAGCTGCCCAACAAGTCTTTTGGTTTCACTAATTTACATGCAAGTCATTTAGATGCAGGAATTTGCGGGGAAGGCCAGGTGGCGGTGGGCCACCGAAGGACCATCATGTGGAGTCTACCGTGGAGTAGAATCCACACATGGAAACCATCCAGATTGTGCTTGATGAAGAGCTTCTGAAGGCAACGGATCGAGCTGCGCGCCGGACGAAACGCAATCGCTCGGCATTGGTACGGGATGCGCTACGGGAACATCTTCGGAGACTAGAGCTGCTTTCCATGGAAGAGCGAGACCGGGAGGGCTATGCGCGGCACCCACAGGCGGCGGAGGAAGCGCGCGATTGGGAGGCGGAGGCAGCGTGGCCGGCAGAATAGCGCGAGGCGATGTTCGCCTTTACAGCTTCGCCGCGCCTGACAAGACGAGGCCTGTGGTCGTGCTCACGCGCAACAGCGCCATCACTTATCTCTCCACCGTTACCGTCGCACTCATCACGTCCACCATACGCGGTGCGCCGTCCGAGGTTGTGCTGACCGAAGATGATGGTATGAAATCCTCTTGCGCAGTGAACCTCCACAATGCCGTCACTGTCTCGCAACAACGGTTGGGCAAGCGCGTGACTCAACTCAGCTCCGTGCGAATGAAGGAAATCTGCGCCGCGCTGCGCTTCTCTCTGGGCTGCGACATCGGCTAGTCGAATCGCGATGTTATGATGAGGGCGCAATGAGCGTAGTTAGTCCTGCCTACCTCGAGATTATCGACTTTATCGCCGCGGGCACGACACCGGGGGCAGTGGCCGATTTTCGACCGTCGCCTGAAGCCCAACAAAGAGTCGCCGAGTTAGTTGAGCGTGAGAAAGATGCTGGCTTATCGCCGGATGAGAAGGCAGAACTGGATCATTTCCTCGAACTGGAACACATCCTGAGAATGGCCAAGGCGAAGGCCCGCCAGATCCTCGCTCGTGGCCACTGACATTAGCGAAGCCCTCAGAGCCGAAGTGGCCCGTCGGGCGGACCACCACTGTGAATACTGCCTCATTCAAGAAGAGGACGTCGGCTTTCCGCATCAGGTTGACCACATCATCAGCCGGAAACATGGCGGTCGATCTTCTGCCGATAACCTGGCCCTCGCCTGCGTCATCTGCAATCGCTACAAGGGAAGCGATGTGGCCTCGATTGATTCGAATACAGGGGACCTGGTTCGCCTGTTCCATCCCAGGAAAGATCGCTGGGCCGACCATCTTCAGATCGATGAAGAGCACATCGAATCGTTGACTGCGGTGGGGCGCGTTACTGCCGAACTGCTGCGGCTGAACGCGCCCGAGAGGTTGTCTGAACGGCGTTTGCTGCAGGCCTTGGGTAGTTATCCGGAACGTTGATCCGGGAATCCGAGGACTATGAAATCGTTGTCAACTGCGGTTTGTCGCTTTTGGCGTAGTGCGAGTCCACGTAGTCGTCGAGGATCTTGATGAACTCGGCCACGATGTGATCGCCCTTGAGCGTGGTCATCAGGCGGCCATCGACGTAGACCGGTGCCTTGGGCTCCTCGAACGTTCCCGGTAGCGAGATGCCGAGGTTCGAGTGCTTCGACTCGCCCGGGCCGTTCACGACGCAGCCCATCACCGCGACCTTCATGTCTTCCACGCCCAGGTGGGTAGTCTTCCACACCGGCATCTGCTCGCGCAGGTAGCTCTGGATCTGCTCGGCCATCTCCTGGAAGAAAGTCGACGTGGTGCGGCCACAGCCAGGGCAGGCGGTGACCTGCGGGGTGAAGCTGCGAATCTGCATGGACTGGAGAATCTGCTGCGCGACCTGCACTTCTTCTGTGCGGTCGCCGTTCGGGCGCCGGCGTCAGCGAGACACGAATGGTGTCGCCGATGCCTTCCTGCAAGAGCACGCCCAACGCCGCGGTGCTGCTGACGATGCCCTTCGATCCCATGCCCGCTTCGGTCAGCCCGAGGTGCAGCGGGTATTCGCAACGGCGCGCCAGTTCGCGATAGACGTCGATGAGGTCCTGCACTCCGCTAACTTTGGCGCTGAGGATGATTTGGTCTTTGCGCAGCCCGTAGCTCACAGCCAACTCGGCCGAGCGCAGCGCCGATTGCACCATGGCTTCCATGGTCACGTCGCGCGCGTCCTTTGGCTCCTCGAGCTTGGAGTTCTCATCCATCAGCCGCGTAAGCAGCGACTGGTCCAGCGAGCCCCAGTTGACGCCGATGCGCACCGGCTTGTTGTTCTCGATAGCGACCTCGATCATGGCGCGAAAGTTGTTGTCGTCCTTCTTGCCGATCGAAACATTGCCGGGATTGATGCGGTACTTGGCCAGGGTGCGCGCGCACTCGGGATACTTCTTCAGCAGGATATGGCCGTTGTAGTGGAAGTCGCCGATAATGGGCACGGGCAGCCCGATTTTGTCGAGGCCATCGACGATGTACGGCACCGCAGCGGCAGCCGCATCGTTGTTGACGGTGACGCGCACCAGCTCCGACCCTGCGCGAGCCAAAGCGGCGCACTGCCGGATGGTGCCATCGATGTCGGCGGTGTCGGTATTGGTCATGGACTGCACCACGATTGGTGCATCGCTGCCAACGCGAACCCCGCCTACGACGGCGGTATAGGTCTTCCTGCGCTGAATCTGTGCCATACGAGTGCTGGGAAATAGTCTAACAGGTGAGAGCTGCAGCGAGGTTCACCAGATGGTAGGAAGGCCGGCCGCCCGTATGCGCCTATCGGCAGTGACGAGCGGTAGCCCAAGATGGATTGCCGTGGCGGCGATTATGCGGTCAGGCATGTCAGGAACGGCCTTGCGGGGAACCCTGGGTAATAGCTCTGCGACAGCTGGATCCACGTTGGCAATCAGCCACGAAGCATTTTCTCGTCGCACTTCCCTCGCGAGCCGGTCGTACGTCTCGGGAACGATGCGACCACGTTCTATGAGATAGACAACCTCTATAAGAGAAATCGCGGAAACGAATACCGTCTCCCCGTTGTCCGCAGCGCTTTCGATGAGCTTGAAGATTCTGAGGGGAAGCCGCTGGTCCTCGCTGAGGTACCAAATTGGCAGCATGCGTGTCGAGTACTACGCTCATTCCGGAAACGGGCGCGGGAAATTTCCCCACATCTCGCGGCGGGCTTCCGCGATGTCCTTCTCTGAGACATCCACTTTCAGGTCCTTCCACAGCCCCCGCAGGCTGCGCCGCGGCTGCGGGCTTTCCTGCGGCTGGCTGCTCTCTGCATTCCCGATTTCCTCGACGAGCTCCAGCACTTTCTGTTGTCCCTTCGGAGTCAGCGTCCGGAGCTTTTCGACAATCCGCTGCTCTACCGTCATGCCAGGATTATATTCCCGTGCGGGTAGCTCAGCTAAACTGCCTGACGGGGAACAGATACACCGGAGAGTTCCAGGAACCCAGGCAGTGACAGGGCCGAATCCGTAATGAGGTGTAACCGTCGCCGGCCCTCATGCGTCTATCTGAAGGAAGACAAAAGCGCCAGTCTGATGTCACTTTTGCCATCATTCTTGCAACACTTTCGTCCCGTTAGGGTTGATAATTAGGGTGTGCGTGGTGTGCCTGCTGGCGATGGCAGGTGCAGCTTCCGGAAAAGGCAGATTGAAATGGGTTATTTCCGCTTTGTAGCAAGTTCGGCATTGGCCCTGGCGCTGTTGGGCATGAACGCAGCCGCGCAATACGGCGGAGTTCCGCAGCCAGGTACCCAGACGCAGATGCCGGGATCAGGGCCGGCAAGCACGACTTCCACTCCACCTACGGTTCCGCAGACTACCGATCCGCAGAGCAGCGGCAGTTCGAGTGGTACCGCGTCCACGACCTCGTCGACGAGCACCAACGACGCCAACGACGGAGCCTATGCCCCTGAGGTGAAGAACGACAAGCATGCCCCCAATCTGTCCACCATGGACAACCTCGACGCGATCGGCAATCGCAACGTGGGCTGCAACAAGGGCATTGGCAACTGGTACTCGCTGGACAAGCAGGTCGCGATGGGCCGCGAGTACGCCCAGCAGGTGGAACACAGCGCCAAGCTGATCACCGACCCGGTGGTTACGGAGTACGTAAACCGCATTGGACAAAACCTGGTGCGAAATTCCGACGCCAAGGTTCCGTTCACCATCAAGGTGATTGATACGGACGAGATCAACGCCTTCGCGCTGCCGGGCGGCTTTTTCTATGTAAATTCCGGGCTGATCATGGCTGCCGATGATGAAGCCGAACTCGCCGGCGTCATGGCGCACGAGATCGCGCACGTCGCGGCATGCCATGTGGCCCGTGAACAGACACGCGGCAACATCGTGAATCTGGCCAGCATTCCGTTAATCTTCGTTCCCGGAGGCTGGGCGGTGTACGAAGGAACGCAGGCAGCGCTCAGCATCGGCGTGCCGCTGACCTTCATGAAGTTCTCGCGCAACTTCGAAACCGAGGCCGACTTCCTCGGCATGGAGTACATGTACAAGGCGGGTTACGACCCGCAGGCCTTCATCTCCTTCTTCGAGAAGGTGGAGGCACAGGAGAAGAAAAAGCCGGGTACGTTGGCGCGCGCGTTCTCCTCACACCCCATGACGCCTGACCGCGTAGCTCACGCTCAGGCGGAGATGAAGAACGTGCTGCCTGCTCGGCCGGAATACGTCGTCGACACCTCGGAGTTCGAGCACGTAAAGGCTCGGCTGGCGTCACTGGAGAACAGGCACAAGGTGCAGAACGGCCAGAACGACAATGACCGCCCGACGTTGCGGCGTGAACAGACGTCCAACCCGCCGGCGAATGGCGCGCCCGGATCGCAGCCGGACGATGATCGTCCGACCCTGAAGCGCAACCCCAGTTCAAGCTAGGTTCAGCATTCCACCCAACATCGAGGGCTCCGTGACCGGGGCCCTGCTTCTTGCTCAGGGCACGAGCTCGGGATTTGACACGACTGCACGAGCACTCTACGGTTAGCTGTGAGTTCACTTCTCTAATCGTGCGATTGCGCCGCCAACTCGTCCCCGTTGCCGTATTGCTATGCCTGCTTGCGCCGCTCGCTGTGGCCGAGAAGGTCGCCGACATCAAGCCTACGGGCTACGTCATCGACCTCGCCAATGTTATCCAGCCGGATACGCGCGCCAAGATCTCGGCCGTGGCGACCGAGCTCCAGCAAAAGACGGGAGCACAGATCGCGGTCGTCACGGTGAACTCGCTGGAGGGCGAAACCAAAGAGCAATACGCGGTTGATCTCTATAAGCACCTTGGCGTGGGTCCCAAGAAGACCGACGAAGGCGTGTTGTTGCTGGTCGCTCCCAAAGAGCGGCAGTACAAGATCGAAGTTGGCTACGGGCTTGAGCCGATTATCAACGATGCCCGGGCCGGCGACATTGGCCGGGCGATGGTGCCCAGCCTCCGGGCCGGCGATTACAGCGCGGCCATTCTCACCGCGATGACCCAGATCGCGCAGTTGGTTGCCGCCGACAAAGGAGTGCAACTGACCGGAGTGCCGAATCGGCCACGCGCGCCAGCACGTGAAAACAGCTTCCCCTGGTGGGTGATATTCCTCGCGATCTTCGTCCTGTTCTCCATCATCCGAGCGCTGATTCGACGCGGAGGTGGCGGCGGTCCGCGTTCGGGGTTGCGGGGTCGGGGAATGGGAGTGCCTCCCATCGTGTTCTTGCCGCCAATGGGCGGAGGATGGGGACGCGGTGGTGGTGGCTGGGGTGGCGGTTTCGGCGGCGGTGGTGGAGGAGGCTTTGGCGGCTTTGGTGGTGGCCTGAGCGGCGGCGGCGGCGCCGGTGGAAGCTGGTAGATTGGAGCAACAGCGATGAAGAAACCCGAAGACAAGCTTCAGGAACTGGTGCAGCGGCTGCAATCCGCCTGTGGGGAGAACCTTGTTTCCGTTGTCCTGTATGGGTCGGCGGCGCGGGAAGACTTTCACGAGACTTACTCCGACGTAAACCTGCTCGTCGTCGTGCGCGATCTCCGGGCGAATGGGTTGCAAGCCCTGGCGCCGGTCATCACCTGGTGGAGTCACGAGCAGAAGCTGCGCCCGCCGATGATCATGACGTTGCAAGAGCTGCAGGAGTCGGCTGACGTTTTCGCGATCGAGCTGCTGGATATCAAGACCGCGCATCGCACGCTGGCCGGAGAAGACGTCGCCAGCACCATCGAGGTCCCGATGAACCTCCATAGGCTCGAGGTGGAGCACGAGTTGCGTACTACGCTGCTGCGGCTTCGCCAGCACTTACTACTCGCGCCGGAGAACACTGACGAGCTTCGAACCGTGCTGGCCAAATCCATCAGCAGCGTCGCTACGCTGTTTCGCCACGCCCTGATCGCGCTGGGCGAGGATACGCCGCACGCCAAGCAGAAGCTGCTGGAACAGGCGGGCGAGGTGTTTGGCTTCGACGCGCAGCCGCTGCGCTCAATTCTGGAGTTGCGCAACGATCCCAATCAGCCGCGCAGCGTCCTTGATCTGTATCACGCCTACCTTGCGGCGATTGGACGAGTGGCACACGAGTTGGATGTGCGGGTCCCTAAGAAGAAGTGGCAGCCGACTTCCTGACAGGAGATAGAAATGAAAGCAGTCCTGATCGTAGTCATCATCATCGTCATCCTGGTGGTCTGGTGTGGCAGCATCTACATCGGCCATCGTAATGAGATGGTCCGCTTGAAAGAGACCGTGAATGCTGCCTGGTCGCAGGTCGATGTCGTGCTGCAGCGGCGCGCCGACCTCATCCCCAACCTGGTGGAGACGGTGAAGGGGTATGCGGCCCAGGAGGTGAAGGTTTTCGGCGACATCGCCGCCGCGCGCGCGGCGTTGATCGGAGCGAAGACCCCGGCGGACAAGATCGCGGCGAACGGGCAACTCGACGGAGCGCTCGGCAGACTGCTGGTCGTGGTGGAAAACTATCCACAGCTGCGCTCGAATGAGAACTTCATGCGTCTACAGGACGAGCTTGCCGGAACCGAGAACCGCATCGCGGTCGAACGCCGCCGCTACAACGAAGCATTGCAGGCTTACAACACGTATATCGGGCTGTTTCCGAATAACATTGTGGCCAATTTCGCCGGGTTCACGCGCGATGATGCCTACTTCAAGACGGAAGAAGGAGCACGTGCGGTGCCCAAGGTGAACTTCGGAACGCCAAGTCAGCAGCCAGCGCCCGCGCCGCAGCCGCAGTAGTAACAACAAAACCAGAATCGCAAGCCTGGCGGATAGCACGTATAATGGTGCTGCACGTAATTGTGTGCTGATATATGAAGACCAACATTACTCTGAAGATCGACGAAGACCTCTTGCGCAAAGCCAAGATCATGGCGGCGCAAGAGGATACGTCCATTTCTGCGCTACTGGCCCGCCATCTGGAGCAGTTAGTCCGTAAGCGTAAGGACTATTCAGCAGCTCGGCGAACCGCCATGGCACTCATGAGGCAAGCAAAACCACGGGGATGGGTACGGCCTGCCTCGCGGGATGAGATCCATGAGAGGTAAGTGCTTCGTTGACACGAACATTCTCGTGTATGCGCATGATGCAGAAGCCGGTGCAAAACATCAGCGCGCAATCGAAGTCCTGGACGATCTGTGGGACTCTGGGAACGGGGTGATCAGCACTCAGGTTTTACAGGAACTCTGCCTGAATGTGCGTCGCAAATATCGGCGGCCGTTCTCGATAGAGGAAACCCAAATCCTCATTCAGAGCTACGCCAATTGGGAAGTCGTGATTAACGACACCAAGTCGATACAGGAAGCTCTCGCCTTTGAACGGCGCTACAAAGTGTCGTTTTGGGATGCGCTCATACTTCAGGCAGCGGAAAGTGCCGAAGTTGACCTTCTGCTGTCAGAAGACCTTGCCGCCGGCCAAAGGTATGGAGCGTTTCGGGTGGAGAACCCTTTCGCCAGCTTACCCGAGCACTAGAACCATCCGAGCTCCCCTCACGCCTGCGGTGTTCCCTCCGGTGGCACCGGTGCAGCCGGAGCCTCTACAGGCGGCTCGTGGAAGGTGTTGACCAGGTCCTTCAATTCTTTGCTGGGCTTGAAGTAAGGAATCTTCTTGGCAGGCACTTCCACCCGGTCGCCGGTCTTGGGATTGCGACCGACGCGCGGCTTGCGCTGGCGCGTACGGAAGCTGCCAAAGCCGCGTATCTCGATCTTGTCGCCGGCGCGTAGCGAGCGTACTACACTCTCGAAAATGGTCTCGACGATGACCTCGCTGTCTCTCCGTGTAAGTTCCGCTAAGCGTGACACCTCATCGATCAAGTCTGCCTTGGTCATCTGTTCGCCCCTGCCTCGCAGCCGTTTAAGGCCTGGCCGGGAGGCTTGACGGGATACTCTCAAATTCTTGGGCAGTTTGCAAGTGTAAGTTGTGAAAGCAATTAGCAGGAAGCAACTAGCAATTAGCAACTAGCAATTAGCCAAAGCCTTTCTCCAAGCTCGCCGCTAGTTGCTAATTGCGAGTTGCTAATTGCTGCTTTATCTTCTCCAGACGATCCGCCATCGCCCACTTCAGCTCCTCGATGCCTGCGCCAGTGACGGCGGAAACGGCATAGAAGTCAAGCTTCTTGCGCTTGGCAAAGCGCTTCAGCTTGGCGAGCTTGTCGGGGTTCGCAACATCAATTTTGGTCGCCACAACGATGGTGGGCTTAGAGTCGAGCCCTTCGCCAAAATTTGCAAGCTCATGGGTGATGATCTCAAAATCTTGCACCGGATCCGTACGTCCGCTGGAATCGGAAACGTCCACGAGATGAGCCAGCAGCCGGGTGCGCTCGATGTGCTTAAGAAACTGCGTTCCCAACCCCGCACCCTCGCTGGCACCCTCGATCAGGCCGGGAATGTCGGCTACGACAAAGCTGCGCTCGTCCGGCATCTGGCCGACGACGGCCACTCCCAGATTCGGCTGCAGCGTGGTGAAGGGATAGTCGGCAATCTTGGGGCGCGCTGCCGAGATGCGGGAGATGAGGGTACTCTTGCCGGCGTTGGGATAGCCAACCAGCCCCACATCGGCCAGCAGTTTGAGTTCGAGCCGCAAGCTCCGCTCTTCACCCGGGAAGCCCTGCTCGTGCTCGCGCGGAGCCTGATGAGTCGAGGTCGCAAACCGCGCGTTGCCGCGTCCACCGCGCCCACCGCGAGCAATCACCACCCGGTCGTCAGGGCCCGAGAAGTCGTGCACCAGCTCGCCGGTCAGCTCGTCGTAGACGATGGTCCCGACTGGCACCTTCAGCATGACGTCGGTGCCTTCGCGGCCGGTTTTATCCGAGCCTTCGCCGTGGCGTCCGCGCTCGGCCTTGTATTCGGGGTTGAAGCGGAAGTGCACCAGCGTGTTGTGGCGCTCGCTGGATTCCATGATGACATCGCCGCCGCGCCCGCCGTCGCCGCCGGAGGGGCCGCCGCGGGGCACAAACTTCTCGCGACGGAAGGCCATGCAGCCATTGCCGCCGTCTCCGGCCTTCACGCGAATTTTGGCCTCATCGACGAACATGGAAAAAGTTATCAGCTATCAGCCGTCAGTCCCAGGTATCGATGCCGGCATCGGGTATCGGCGCCGGACACGAGGTTGATTGTGTCGAGCTTTTGCCCGGGAATCTTGACTTGCGGCGCTAAGAAGCCGTGGCATGATGCGAATTTGAAGCTTGCAATCGCGACGATCGCCGTCGCCTCACACCAGCTCGTAATACTGTGCCATCTTGCGGAACTTCTGGTAGCGCGCGTCGAGCAGCTCCGGTAAAGGCTTGCTTTCAAGTTCCGAGAGGTGCTTTTCCAAGGTCAACGCAACGGCCGCCGCCGCAGCGTCGTAGTCGGAATGAGCGCCGCCTGGAGGTTCCGGGATGACCTCTTCGCAGAAGCCCAGGTCGAAATTGTCTTTGGCGGTGATGCGCATGGCCTGGGCGGCGAGCTCGCGCTTACCCGAATCACGCCACATGATGGAGGCGCAGCCCTCCGGCGAAATGACAGAGTAGATGCTGTTCTCCATCATCAGCACACGATCAGCGACGGCAACCGCCAATGCACCGCCGCTGCCGCCTTCGCCGGTGATGGTGGCAATAAACGGAACCTTTAGCCGTGCCATCTCGCGCAGATTATGTGCGATGGCTTCCGCCTGCCCGCGCTCTTCGGCGCCCAATCCGGGATAGGCACCAGGAACATCGATCAATGTGATCACCGGCCGCCGCCATTTTTCGGCGAAGCGCATGACGCGCAGCGCCTTGCGATAGCCCTCGGGATTGGGTTGCCCAAAATTGCGATAGATGCGCTGCTTGGTTTCGCGGCCCTTCTGGGTTCCGATAATGACCACTTCCCTGCCGTTGAAACGCGCCATACCGGCTACGATGGCAGGATCGTCGCCAAAGCCGCGGTCGCCGTGAATTTCGCTGAAGTCAGAGAAGATGCGTTCGACGTAGTCGAGGGGATACGGCCGCATGGGATGGCGGGCCAGTTCGGTACGCTCCCACGCACTGAGCTGTCCGGAGGCCTGACGGCGCAGGGTATCAGCCCGCAACTGCATTTCGTTCAACTGGCGGCGCGCGTCTTCCTTCTCGCCGGCGGCTGCCTGCAACTGCTCAATCTGTTTCTCGATGCGCTCCAGTTCGGTCTGCGCTTTGGAAGCAGCTTCCATAATCATTCGTGTCAGGGCTTGTCGTTATAGGTTACTGAAGCTCAATGAAAAGGTTTGTGTCAGGCACGACTTCAGTCGTGCAGAAAAAACTCATTTCAACAATTCCGAGTCCCTTCAGGGACGGCACAAACAACAAATCCCTCGCGGGCTGAAGCCCACTCGTGTTGCAAAAATAAAGGCGTTTTCGGCACGACCAAGGTCGTGCCCTGACGCGGAGCATCCCTCACGCGAATTTGTCAGCAGCCTGCGAGGTCTTGCCCTGACGCGAATTATCCCTCACGCGAGTTTGTCAGCAGCCTGCGAGGTCTTGCCCTGACGCGAATTCTTGCCGACCCCGTGCCTTGAAGACCGCACCGCCTTAGTCGATCACGCGCACGCTGCCGCGTCCGCAAAGCTCTTCCACGCGGCTGATGAAATTTCGGTCCGGCAAGACATTATAGCCTTCCGCCTCCATCACTACCGTGAAGTCGCCCGCACGTTCGAGGTCGAACAGCACCTTGGCATCGCCGCGCCGTTCCTGACAGAGGGAATGCAAGCTGGTGATGGTGCTCTCCGATGCGCTGCCGAGGCTGATCTTGATGCGCAGGTTTTGCGGCAGCCTGGGCTGCGCGGTTTCCAGAGGCGTGATGTCGCCGACGAGGATCTTAGTGTTCGAGCCTTCTTCGACTTTGACCCCGCCCTTCACTAATACCGGTACGTCGAGCTTGAGCTTTTCGCCCAGCCGGCGATAGGCGTCGGCGAAGCAGAGGATGTCGACCGAACCGTGCATGTCCTCAAGCTGGCCGGTCGCGTACAAGTCGCCCTTCTTTGATTTGGCAACCCGGATGCCCTTCAGCACGCCGCCAATCAGCGTGTCGTCTTTACCGGTGGAGGACTTCAACTCGAGCACCTCCGCCGTGGTCAGCGCGTGGAAGTCGAGCAGCTTCTCGGAATATTTCTCCAGCGGATGCCCGGTGATGAAGAAGCCGAGGATCTCTTTTTCATAGGCCAGACGCTGATGCTCGTCCCAATCAGGAATATTGGGCAGCGGCTTCTCCCTGGCCTGCGGCTCCTCATCTTTGAAGACCCCGAAGAGCCCGTGCTGGCCCATGGCGGAATCGCGCTGGACTTTGGCGGCGTGCTCCATGGCGCTGTCGACGACGGCGATGAGTTGCGCGCGGCGGCCGAGCTGATCCATGGCGCCGCTCTTGATCAGCGATTCGATGACGCGCTTGTTGAGCAGACGCAGGTCGACCTTCTCGCAGAACTCGAAGATCGAGGTGAAGCGGCCAAGCTGCTTGCGCGCGGCGACGATCGATTCGATGGCATGTTGGCCGACATTCTTCACCGCGCCCAGGCCGAAGCGAATCGCTTCGCCGTGCGGGGTGAACGACCAGTCGCTGACGTTGACGTCCGGCGGCTCGACGGGGATGCCCATCTCACGGCACTCGTTGATGTACTTCACCACGTCGTCGGTGCTGGAGGAGACCGACGTCAGTAGCGCTGCCATGAACTCGATGGGGTAGTGCGTCTTCAGGTACGCCGTGTGGTAGGCCAATAGCGCATAAGCGGCAGAGTGCGATTTGTTGAAGCCGTATCCGGCGAACTGCTCCATCAGGTCGAAGATCTTCTCGACCTTCCTGGTTGGGAAGCCGCGCTCGACAGCGCCTTTGACGAAACGCTCGCGCTGCTTGGACATCTTCTCGGGATCTTTCTTGCCCATGGCACGGCGCAACAGGTCGGCTTCACCGAGCGAGTATCCGGCGAGCAGGTTAGCAATCTGCATCACCTGCTCCTGATAGACGATGACGCCCAGCGTCTCCTTTAGAACCGCCTCAAGCTGTGGCAACTCGTACTCGATCTTCTTGCGGCCATGCTTGCGGTCGATGAAGTCGTCGATCATGCCGCCCTGGATGGGGCCGGGACGATAGAGCGCGTTCAAGGCGGTGAGGTCTTCGACCGCGGTCGGCTTATAGCGGCGCAGCACGTCGCGCATGCCGTGCGATTCAAACTGGAAGACGCCGGAGGTGAGCCCGGTATGGAAGACACGCTCGTAGGTGGTCTCGTCATCGAGTTCCAGCCGCTCGAGATTCAGCCGCTCGCCGCGCGTCTGCGCGATGAGCCGCAGCGCATCGTCGATGATGGTGAGCGTGGTGAGCCCGAGGAAGTCCATCTTCAGCAGGCCCAGCTTCTCCACCGCTTTCATGTCATAGGCGGTGACGATTTCGTCGTTCTTGGTGCGATAGAGGGGGACAAGGTCGGTGAGTGGCTGGGGCGAGATCACGACGCCGGCAGCGTGAACGCCCGAGTTGCGCACCAGACCTTCCAGCTTCTTGGCGGTGTCGATCAGCTCTTTGGTCTGCGGCTCGGTTTGATAGGCCGTCGCCAGCGGCGGCGAATCCTTGAGCGCGCCGTCGATGGTGATGTTGAGCGTCGTGGGTACCATCTTGGCGATGCGATCAACTTCCGCGTAGGGAACGTCCATGGCACGCCCGGAATCTTTGATTGCCGCCTTTGCCGCCATGGTGCCGAAGGTGATGATCTGCGCCACCTGATCGCGGCCATACTTCTGGGTGACGTAGTTGATGACTTCGCCGCGACGGTTCATGCAGAAGTCGATATCGATGTCGGGCATGGTGACGCGCTCGGGATTGAGGAAGCGCTCGAAGAGCAGCTCGTTCTGCAGCGGATCGATATCGGTGATACCCAGCGCGTACGCTACCAGCGCCCCCGCAGCCGAGCCGCGACCCGGCCCGACGGGGATGTTGTTCTCCTTGGCGTAGCGGATGAAGTCCCAAACGATGAGGAAGTATCCGGCGAACTGCATCTGGCGAATGATGCCGATTTCGCGTGCGAGGCGGGCCTCGTAGTCGTCCAGCGGATGCTTCAGCCGGCCCATGGCCTGCAACTCGCGCAACCATGCAAGGCGGCGGGTAAAACCTTCGCGCGTAACGTGCTCGAAGTAATCGTCGAGGCTGTATCCCGCGGGGACTTCGAACTTGGGAAAGGGCTCGCGAACTTTCTTCAGCTCCAGGTTGCAGCGCTCGGCGATCTCCATGGTGCGGGCCAGCACGCGCTCATAGCTGGAGAAAACTTTCGCCATTTCGGCCGGACTTTTCACGAAGAACTGGTTGTTGGCAAACTTCAGCCGGTTGGTGTCGTGGATCGACTTGCCGGTTTGGATGCAGACCATCACATCCTGCGCGTGAGCGTCATCCTCGCACAGATAGTGGCTGTCGTTGGTGGCGACCAGCGGGATGTTCAGCTCCTGCTCCAGCTTCAGCAGGTTGGACTGAATCAGCTTCTCCTCGGGCAGGCCCTGGTCCTGAATCTCGAGATAGAAATTCCCGTTGCCGAAGATGTCGTTGAAGGTGACAGCCGCCTGGCGCGCCTTCTCATAGTTGCCTTGCACCAGTTCCTCTGCGACCTCGCCCTTCAGGCAAGCCGACATGGCGATCAGCCCCTTGGCGTGCTGGGCGAGAAACTGCTTGCTCACCCGCGGCTTGTAGTAGAAGCCATGCAGCGAGGCTTCGGAGACGATCTTCACCAGGTTGCGATAGCCTTCGTCACTCTCGGCGAGAACGATGAGGTGATTGTAGGTGTCGCCTTCGGGCGCGGCGCGATGGTCTTCCTTCTTGCAGATGTAGAGCTCGCAACCGACGATCGGCTTCACGCCGGCATCGTGCGCGGCGTCAACGAACTCGACTGCGCCGAAGATGTTGCCGTGGTCGGTCATGGCGACCGCGGGCATGCCCAGCTCTTTGACGCGCTTGACGAGGTTCCTGGTCTCACATGCTCCGTCGAGCATGGAGTAGTCGGTGTGCAGATGAAGGTGAACGAATTCCGGCATCGTGGGGTCTACAAATCTATTTTATGTGCCGGAGAGGGCCGGTGCAGCCGGTGAAGAATGTGGAAAACGAGCGAACAGAGACAAAGGCCGCGCAATTAAGCCAGCATCGCCGCGGCGGTGAGGGCGTAGATGACGGCACAATCGGCGATGCTGCGGATGGGAACGAACTCGTTGGGCCCGTGCGAGACCGTCAGTAGGCCCGGCCCATAGGCGAATGCGGGAATGCCTCGTGCTGCGTAGAACCTGGTTTCCAGCAGGCCGGGGCAAATCTCGAAGGGGGCTTCCCTGCCGGTGACGCTTTCTATGTGGCGCGCGAGAACCAGGCCCAGCGGATCATCGGCAGCAGTTGCCGCCGCAGGTTCTTCCTGAAGGGTTTCGATTTCGAATCCCGCAAGCGCTTCGAGCAATCGCCGCTTTTCGTCTTCCAGATTTTCCTCCGGGTTGATGCGGCGGTCGATGGTGAAGGAGAAGAAATCGGGCGTGACGTTGAAGTTGGTGCCCGCTTCCACCCGTCCACCGAGCAGGAGAATGGACTTGCGAGCTGCCGAGGGAGCGATGTTGTATTGCGTCTCGCGCTGCTCTACTTCCCTCTTGATCTGAAGCAGTTGCATCATCGCCGGTAGCGCTCGCTCGAAGGCATTGACGCCTTCAAACTGGCGGCCGACGTGGGCAGCTCGTCCGCGCATGGTGGCACGCAGAGAAATCGCTCCTCGGTTGGCATTCCAGATGACGCCGCCGGTCGGCTCGGGGGTCAGCATGCCGATCGCGTCTTTGCCCAGCAGCCCCCGCGCTGCCAGATCACGAGAGCCACGAGAGCTGGCCGTCTCCTCGTCGGGCACCAGAACAATCCCGATGCGGCCATCGTTGAGGAGGCCCTCGTCACGGGCCGCAGCCGCTGCGTAGATCATGGCAGAGATGCCACTCTTCATATCCGAGGAACCGCGGCCGAACAGATTCGCGCCTTCGATGCGTGGCTGAAACTGATCCCGGCCCTGCGCAGGAACCACATCGTAGTGACCACTGAAATAGAGGGTCCGCGGACCGCGTCCAACTGACGCCAGTACGCACATTCCCTCGCGTCGCACGTTGTCAAAGGCCAGCCTTTCTAGTTCTTCGACGAGAACCTGGATGCATTCCTCGTAATGATTGCCGGGAGGATTTTCCGACGGGATGGCGACCAGGCGCGTGGTCAGGTCCAGCATCGCCGGCGCGGAAAGCCGTTCGCGCAAATGTGGGAGGAGCTGCCCGCTATCGAGATTCCCCACGATTCTTATGGTTCCTTTCGCGTGTAATCGCCGGGCTTTGCGCAGACCGAGCCGCGAACGACCGCCTCATTCCGGCCGCGGGATGTGCCCGGCCGATCCGCCGGGATCGATCAGCCGTCCGCCGGTAATGGCTTTCCCCGGAGGCGTCTGCTGGGGGAATTGCGAGCCGCTTCGGTTCTTCCCTAAGCTGCGATAGGCGAAGATGATCGCCAGTAGTGGGGCCGCCACGACCAAGCCCCAGAATCCCAAAAGCAAGCTCAGCAGGATGGGCACGATCAGCGATGCCCAGATCGGCACCCGCGCCTGGCGACGCATGATGATCGGCTGCAGCAGCAGGCCGTCGAGCACGATGATCGCGCCGTAGAGAATCAGCACGTAGAGCGCAGTCTCCCAACCGACAAAGGCCGCAGCTATCAGCGGGCCGATTATGCTAAGCACCGGGCCGAAGTGCGGGATGAACTGGAAGAGCGTGGCCAGCAGCGCCCAGAAGATGGCGAAGGGCACTTGCAGAAGTGTCAGCCCGGCCCACCACATCAGTCCGACACAGGCGGAGTCGTAGCACTGGCCGATGAACCACTGCTTCAGAGCGATGCCTGTAATGTGGACGTGCCGGGAAACCTGCATGTTGATTAGACGAATGCTGCCTCAGGTGAGGTGCGAACGCACAATGCTAAACTGAACTATCCCACAGCAGAAGGCAACGATGAAATTCGGCGTCATCATCTTCCCGGGTTCCAATTGTGATCACGACGCCTACTGGACGATCGAGGCTGTCGAAAAACAGCCGGTCACGTTCCTGTGGCACGATTCCCCGGACCTGAAGGGCGTGGACGCCATCATCGTGCCCGGCGGCTTCGCCTACGGGGATTACCTGCGTACCGGGGCCATCGCAAAGTTCTCACCGGTGATGGAATCCGTCCGCAAATTCGCCGCTGCCGGTGGACTGGTCTTCGGTATCTGCAACGGCTTCCAAATCCTCTGCGAGTCGGGGCTGCTGCCCGGCGCGCTCATGCGTAACGCCGGGCTGAAGTATGTCTGCAAGCCGGTCTACGTGCGCGTCGAGAGCACGAACACGCCATATACGCATGCGCTGACCAAAGGCGAGGTTCTCCAGATCCCCATCGGCCACATGGAAGGCAACTATGTGTGCGACGAGCGCACGCTGGCCGAACTGAAAGACCAGGACCGCATCGTCTTCCGCTATGTCACGTCGCAAGGCGAGGTGACTGCTGACGCCAATCCCAATGGCTCGCTGGATAATATCGCCGGCATCTGCAACGAGGGCCGGAATGTGCTGGGCATGATGCCGCACCCGGAGCGCGCGGCTGAGCCCGAGCTCGGCATGACGGATGGATTGAAGATTTTCCACTCCCTGGTGGCGTCGATGGTAACGAAGTAGCTGTTACTGCGTAATCCTAATTCAGCGGTTGACAAGCGTCTCCGACCTGCCGCACAATCAGGCACTTTTGCTGCGCCGGCGCCTCGTTTACAAGGAACTGCCGCATAGCGGGCGGCGTATGAACAGGGCGCGCTGCACAGCAACGACCCCATTCCCAGGAGAACTTTGTGAGACGTTTGACCGTAGGAGTTGCCGTCGCGGCGGTGGTCTGCTTCGCCGCGCTGTGTAGCAGGGCCGGCTCGGGAAGTGCGCCGGCAAAGCAGAGCGCCCAGATTGCCCGTGGCGAGTACCTGGTAAAAGGCATCGGCCAATGCGCCGATTGTCACACTCCGTTTAACGACAAAGGCGAGTATGTGCAGGAGAAATGGCTGCAAGGCTCAAAACTGTCCTTTGCGCCAACTGTTCCTATGCCGGTTTGGGCGGACACCTCGCCCAGCATCGCCGGGCTTCCGGGATGGGGCCATGCGCAGGCGGTGAAGTTCTTCATGACCGGACTGGCGCCGAACGGACAGCCCGCCCGTCCTCCCATGCCGCAATACCACATGAACAAGGGCGATGCCGAAGCCGTGGTGGCGTACCTGGAGTCGTTGAAGAAGTAGCGGTCGAAATAATTCACCACGGAGGCACGGAGTACACGGAGGATTGAGAATCGGTGATCGTTATCCGCAGATCCGTGATTTCCGTACCTCCGGCTTAAGATGCGACGATAGGGGTCTTTCGACTCGTCGCTGCGCTCCTCGCTCAAGATGACATGACAGACCAACCAACGCTGGAAACTTGAAACTCTCCGTGACCTCCGTGTCTCCGTGGTGAACTCTTTGTCCCCGATGGCAAACCTTCCTTTTGTGCGCCCCGTCCTTGCCCCATAGCCGACCGCTTCTTTATCCTCGACGCTTATGCCTGCACTGGTTGAATGTGTACCGAATTTCTCTGAAGGCCGCGACAAGGCCAAAGTCGACACCATCATTGAAGCCATGAAGATGGAGGGCGTTTATCTGCTCGACCGCGAGATGGATGCCGATCACAACCGCTGCGTCATCACGCTGGTGGGTGAGCCCGCCAAGCTGGAAGAAGCCGTGATTCGCGGCGTCGGGCGGGCCGCTGAGCTGATCGATCTCACCAAGCACACCGGAGCGCATCCCCGCCTGGGCGCGGCAGACGTTGTGCCCTTCATCCCCATCGAAGGCCTGACTCTGGAGGACTGCGTTGCCATGGCGCGTCGCGTCGGCGAACAGATCTGGACGCGCTTCGGCATCCCGGTTTATTTGTACGAAGCGGCGGCACGGGTTCCCGAGCGGCAGAACCTGGAGAACGTTCGTCGCGGGCAGTTTGAAGGCATTCGCGAGGACATAAAGACCAATCCGGCGCGCAAGCCAGACTTCGGCAACGCCGAGCTGCATCCCACGGCGGGAGCGACCATTGTTGGTGCGCGCAAGTTCCTGGTCGCTTACAACGTGTATCTCAACACGCCCGATGTGCAGATCGCGAAGAAGATCGGCAAGGCGGTTCGCTTCTCCAACGGCGGACTACGCTACGTGAAAGGCATGGGCGTTCCGGTGCGCGGGCTGGCGCAGGTTTCGATGAACCTGACCGACACCGACCAGACACCGATCGCGCGCGTCTTTGAATATGTGAAGCGTGAAGCCGCACGCTACGGCGTGATGCCGCTGTCGAGTGAAATCGTCGGCCTGATTCCGAAGAAAGCGCTGGAAGATGCGGCGGAGTGGTTTCTGCAAGTTGAGAACTTCGATTCCTCGCTGATCCTGGAGAACCGGCTGGCCGCGGTCATGAGCGGCAAGATGGCGGTGGGCGGCCTGCGCGCGGGCGTGGAGCCGTTTATCGAGCAGCTCGCTGCGCCGACCGCCGCGCCGGGCGGGGGCAGCGCGTCAGCGGCAAGCGGAGCGATGGCGGCCGCGTTGGGCTGTATGGTCGCGGGAATGTCGCGCGGCAAGAAAGCCTATTTGCAATATGAGGCGCAGTTGAGTGACGCCATCGCGCGCCTGAGCCAAATGCGCGAGGAATTCAAAGCGGCGATCGACGCCGACGCTGCCTCGTTCAATCAAGTGATGGCGGCGTTCAAAAAGGCGAAGGACCATCCCGAGGCGCAGACCGAGGTGGACGCGGCAATGAAAGGGGCAACCGAGATTCCGCTCAGAGTCGCCGAGCAAGCCCATGAGACGGGACAGATTCTGGAGTCGCTGCGCCCGATCACCAATCCGAGAATGGCATCGGACGTAACCGTGGGAGTTGGATTGGCGAAGGCGGCGGCGGATGGCGCACTAGCGAATGTTGAGATCAATCTAGCCGATATCAGCGACGCGCAGTTTGTTGCCCAGGTACAGGAACGGGTCGCGGCGGTGCGAGGGTAATGCAGGTCCCTCGGGGACTGAAGTTCTCTCGTTCTGACAATATAAACCGCGCTCAACGGCACAGCTAAAGGTTTGCCCCTTTAAAACGCCGCGCCAGGCGCGCACTTCCCTTTTCAGAACTGCTTCTTCGAATCAATCAGGATGGTGACCGGTCCCGAATTCACCAGCTCGACCAGCATCATGGCCTGAAAGACGCCGGTTTCGCAGCTTACGCCTAGCGCCCGAACCCGGGTCACGAAATATTCATACAGCTCCCGCGCCGCGTCGGGACGAGCGGCGGCGTCGAAGGAAGGCCGCTTGCCCCGGCGCACGTCGCCGTAGAGCGTGAACTGCGAGACGGCCAGAACCGCCCCGCCCACATCGACGACGCTGCGGTTCATTTTTTCATCCTCGTCCTCGAAGATGCGAAGCCCGACGATCTTGTCGGCCAGGTAATCCGCGTCCGACATCTCATCCTCCTGGCCAACGCCCAGCAACACCAGCAAGCCGGTTGCGATCTCTCCTGTGACCGAGCCGCCGACGCTGACCGAAGCTCGACTCACACGTTGTACCACGGCACGCATGACGATGTTTGTATCATGGCGGGCCGTGGCAGGCTCCTGCGGGTTGCGCGACGAATGGTCTGGCTTGCCGGCCTACGCCGCCAGATGCCCTCAGGTTCCTTTCTCCCCCGTCCGGCATCCAACCTATTCGAGCCCGGGTTCACGGGGTCATAATGCCGCGTTGACCATTGCAAACTTGCCGTTTACGATGAGTCGAGTCTTGCAACGCCTGGCGCCTCAAAATCCCTGAGACTCGAAATTTCCAATAACAATGACGGCATTCTTTACACGGCTTCCGGGCGCCAATTACACTTACAGGTTTCCGCGCAATGCGGTAGGAGAAGTTCATGGCATCGACTGAAGAGCGGGTAAAGCAGATTATCGTGGAGCAATTGGGAGTGGACGAAGGCGAGGTAACAGCCAACGCCTCGTTTGTTGACGACCTGGGCGCTGACTCGCTGGACACCGTCGAGCTGGTTATGGCCTTCGAGGAGGCTTTTGACATCGAAATCCCCGATGAGGATGCAGAGAAGATCCGCACCGTACAAGATGCGATCTCCTACATCGAACAGCACGCCAAGGCGAGCAAGTAGATTTGTCCCATCAGAAACGAATTTAAGCCGGCACATTCCAAGAAGGAGCCTTCAACATATGGCAGCGGTAGACGAACGGGTAAAGCAGATTATTGTGGAGCAGTTGGGAGTTGACGAAGGCGAAGTGACGCCCAATGCCTCGTTTGTTGACGACCTGGGGGCTGATTCGCTGGACACCGTCGAGCTGGTCATGGCGTTCGAAGAGGCCTTTGACATCGAGATTCCCGACGAGGATGCGGAGAAGATCCGCACGGTGAAGGACGCCATCGACTACATCACATCGCACGCGAAAGGATCGAAGTAGTTTGCCGCGTCGCGTGGTTGTAACGGGAATCGGCCTGATCTGCGGTGTCGGCAATAGCACCCCGGAAGTCTGGCAGGCACTGCTGGCCGGCAAGAGCGGCATTGATCGCATCACCGGCTTCGATGCGTCGCAATTCGCCTGCCAGATTGCAGCCGAAGTCAAGAACTTCGATCCTCTGCAGTACATCGAGAAGAAGGAAGCGCGCAAGATGGCGCGCTTTATTCATCTCTCCATTGCCGCGGCGGACGAAGCGCTGCAGTCGGCCAGCTACAAGGTCGAGAACGAAGCCATGGCCGAGCGTACCGGGGTGCATATAGGCTCGGGCATCGGCGGGTTCGACATCATCGAGCGCGAGCACTCCAACCTGTTGAATGGCGGCCCGCGCAAGATCTCGCCTTTCTTCATCCCTTCGGCAATCGTGAACCTGGCGGCGGGCCAGGTCAGCATGCGCCACAATGCGAAGGGCCCCAACGAGGCAACCTGCACGGCCTGCACCACCAGTGCGCACTCGATTGGCGATGCCGCGCGCATCATAAAGTACGGCGACGCCGACGTGATGATCGCCGGTGGTTCGGAGGCTGCGATCACGCCGATGGGGGTGGGCGGCTTTGCTGCCATGCGGGCGCTCTCGACCCGCAACGACAATCCGCACGCCGCCAGCCGCCCCTGGGACAGAGACCGCGACGGCTTTGTGATTGGCGAAGGCGCGGGCATTGTCATTCTGGAAGAACTGGAGCACGCGAAGAAACGCGGCGCCCCGATCCTTGCCGAAGTCGTGGGCTACGGCATGAGTGCCGACGCTTACCACATCACGCAGCCGGCCGAGAACGGCGATGGCGGCTTCCGTGTCATGCGCAACGCCATGCGCGACGCCGGCATTCAGCCGGAGCAGGTGGGCTACGTGAACGCCCACGGAACGTCAACCCCCTTGGGCGATGAGATTGAGGCTACAGCCATCAAGCGCGCCTTTGGCGACTATGCCTATAAGATGCTGGTCAGCTCCACCAAGTCGATGACCGGCCACCTGTTGGGTGGTGCGGGCGGGCTGGAGGCGGGCATAACCGTGCTGGCGCTGCGCGACCAGGTTGTGCCTCCGACCGTCAATCTCGATAATCCTGGCGAGGGGTGCGATCTGGACTTCGTGCCTAACACTGCGCGAAAAGTGCAGATGGAGTACGCCATGTCGAACTCGTTCGGCTTCGGCGGCACCAATGGCTGCCTGGTGTTCAAGAGGTGGGAAGAGTAGGTCACGTAGTGGCGCGACCGGGGTCATGATTCGCAACACCTGAAGAATCAGGAAGGCCGCCGATTTCTCGGCGGCCTTCAGGTTTTCAACCACGTTTCTAGTCGCGGTCCGGATCTGCCTGCGGCGGATGAGCAGCGGGGTTGATCGGGTATTCGTGTTCGAGATCGTAGTACTCCCAAACGCGAGTGCCCTTGACGCCCGGAATCTGCTTGTCTGAGGCCGCGCTGTAGCGCAGGCCGTTGTTGGAAACATTACCGCCGTGGCGAATGGTGAAGATCGACTGGCGGAATGGAACATTCAGACTGATCTGGGGGTAAGCCAGGGCGAAGATGGGGTAGCCTTTTCCATTGGCGAATACGGTCGCGGTGTAGTCAGCCACCATCCTTCCGGAGAAGGTATTGGGTAGCCAGGTGAGTTTCATAGGACCACCGAGCACAGTTGGCGTGCCCCAGGTTTGGCCGCCGTCGGTCGACTCGATGTAGCCCTGGCGCAGGATGCAGCTGTTTCCACAGTTCCCATTGGGATAGAAGTAATAGCCCACTCCCAGGTGAGCCGACTGCCCGGCAGTATTGGGGTCGATGCCCAGCCCATGAATGAAGTGATCGACCGTGCTGGTCACCGGATCGATAGGGACGCGTTTTACGGCGCTCCAGTTCGTGCCATCGGTCGTGGTGCTGTAAACGATATCGTTTTCCGCGCATCCGCTGCGGAAGCTGCAGTCCGGCCACGACATGTAGATCACGCCGCCTCCATCCATCGCGGCGGACGGCAGTCCCGCGCTGCGCAGGTTACCATCCTCGCCGCGGCTGGGCGCGTTGGCGATGATCACTGAGGAATTCCAGCTCTGGCCACCATTGGTCGAGGTAAAGGCGCTCATGGTGCCGTTAAACGCGGCATAGCCAACGACAACATTTCCATTGGGCAGGACCAACGGCTGCCCGCCGATGCCTGTATTGTGGCTCGCCGTGGCCTTCGCCGTTCCCCAGGTGGCGCCGCCGTCGGTTGAAGTACTCATGTACAGCACGTCCCCCTGGCTGGGATTGTCCCACTCGGTATAACAGTTGCCATAGTAGGGGCTCATGGGCCAGTTGTCGCAGGTGATCCAGTTCTTGTCGGCATCGCCACTATTGATGACATAAATGGGATTCGACCAATTCAGCCCGTCGGTAGAACGGCTGGTCGCTACCAAATCCAAATTGCCGATCGGTAGTGTGGAGATGAGCCACATCCCGTGCTTGGCATCGTAAGCGACGGATGCATCGCTGGCGGCGGAGTTGGTGCCACCCTGATAGAAGATGGTC
Source organism: uncultured Acidobacteriaceae bacterium (assembly GCA_963815775.1). Taxonomy (GTDB): domain Bacteria; phylum Acidobacteriota; class Terriglobia; order Terriglobales; family Acidobacteriaceae; genus CAVVDY01. The sequence goes on from CAWFIB010000028.1 coordinate 123,884, forward strand.
AGACCGGGAAGCAATCCGTTGGACCAGGTCTGGCCAGCATCGGTCGAGGTGGCGAAGCCGACGTCAGCGCCGCCACCGCTGAAGATGCGAGCGACCTGGAAGGCGGTCACGATGGTATTTCCCCAGGCCGCGGCGCCAGGCTCGACTTCTGTCTGATGCTGACTTTGGGAATTGACAAATGTATCCAGGCTGAGCTGGGCCAGATTAGCAGTCTGCGCGAAACCAAAGATTGCGGTTGTGAGGATGAACAAAAACAGCACGCTGCTGACGGCTGCGGCGGAACGAAGCGATAGCGCGGATCTCTTTAGCATGCAAACACACTCTTTCTTTTGGATATGGGAAGCTTCTTCTTCTTCTTGCACTGGTGAGCGGGCGGTCCTCACACGCTCTCAGGAGATTCTCCAAGACAGGAACCCAGGGGGATGAAGGTAGTTAGGACGATGGAACTGTAACGCGCGGGGGCAAGGGGAGTCAATACGAGAGTGATAGTACGTCGGTAAAGTACTGTAAACCTGGGAATCACTTTCTACGTCTTCTATTGGCTTTCCGGGGGTGGCTCCCACAGCTCAATTCGATTGCCATCGGGATCCATAATCCAGCCGAACTTGCCGTACTCGTAAGTTTCTATCTTGTCGTCGACTTGCACGCCCTCGGCGCGCAGCGCATCCAGCAGTTGCTCGAGATTGTCGACCCGAAAGTTCATCATCAAGGAGGACGCGCTGGGGTTGAAGTACTGCGTAGTCTCCGGAAAAAGTGCCCACACCGTCATCCCTGTCTTCTTCGGATCGTCAGCATCGCGCCATTTGAACGACACGGTTCCGTGATCGCGCTGGATGCCAAGATGCTCCTGATACCACGCGTACATCGCCTCGGGGTCCTTGCACTTGAGGAATACCCCGCCCAAACCGGTGACTCGCCTCATCGCGCCTCCTGAATGTGAGCAGGATTTTAACAGGTACACTTGCGAATCGCCGCTGCTGAGCATAGGTTATTGGCGAGTGTTGGGGTGGGCCATGTTTGATCTGAGTTTTGTGTTGATCGTCGCCGGACTTGCTTTTGGGGGAATCATGACCCTGGTGGGCTTCGGCGGTTTCCTCACCGCCTGGTTCCACCGCTCGCTGGGTACCCCGCTTCCCTTGCCCACGCTGCACAACAACCACGAGCGCAACTTATATCTGGGAGTGGGGGCGGCGGGATTCGTGGTGTGGGGAGTGACCCTGCTGATCAGCCTGCATGTCGCGCCGTAAGCGCGTGTTGGGAACGCTCTTGCATCGTTGTTTTCATCCAAACAGCTCCACCTGCTCCTCACCTTTTGCTGCTAACCGCTTCATCTGCGCGATGTAGCTCTCCGCGTCGAACTTCTTGCGCGCGGCGTCGCCTGACATATAGCGAATGGTTCCGTAGATCGGCCGATCGAACCACGGACGGTCGAACTTGCCCGCAATCGCCCACGCGACGCCCGCATAGCCATTGGGGTCGCGGCCATCGAGGAAGTACTTGTCGTTGAGGTACACCGCTGTTTGATACGCCACCTGCGGCGATGGGCTCCACTCCAGAATCTTTTTCGCCCAGTACATGCGCATATAGTTGTGCATCCAGCCGGCGTGCAGCATCTGCAACTGTGCAGCGTTCCACAGGGTGTCGTGGGTCGCGGCGGCCTCCAGTTGCTCACGCGTGTAGACGACGGGCCGCTCGTCCTTCACATGCGCGGCCAGCGTGCGATGCGCCCAATCCGGCGCACTCTCGATCATGTCGTACAGTTTATTGAAGTGGGCGAAGTTGATGGCCAGCTCGCGCCAGGTGATCAACTCATTCAGATAAGTGTCTTTGGCAATTCGAGGCGCGTCTGCATCTTCGACAGCTAATGCCACCGTGAGCGGGCCGATGTGCCCGAAGTGCAGATAAGGCGACAACCGGCTGGTGCCGTCGATTTCAGGTTTGCCGTGCCATTCGGGGTAATGGGACAGCTTGTCACGCACAAACGCCTTCAGCAGCCTAAGTGCCTCCGAGGTTCCGCCGCGAGATGAGTCTACCGGCGCAACGGAGCGGTCCAGCATTGTCCAGGCCTGCGTGATGTCGTGCGAGCCGTCATCGGGCAGCGCGTGCAGGCCCTTTGGACTCTGCCACTCGACGCTCGCCTTGGGATTACTCAGGGGTTGCAAGAATTCCTTTAGCCTTTGCTGCAGCCTTGGCCGGATTGTGCGCGCCGCATACTGCTCCTTCTCCAGCAGCTTCGAGGGCACGATGACGTCGGCATCGACGGTCCAGAGCGGGACCCTGAGCTTCTTCGTGGCCACCTCGCGCCAATGCTCCGGCTCACGCAGTGGGTTCTCGTCGCCAACGACAATCGACGCCTTAACCTCTTCGCAGAACTTCGTCAGCCGGTGGTCGGGATAGGTGCGAAGCACGAAGCCAATGCCGCGCTCGCGGGCACGTTCGGCGATGTCGGGAATTCCCTGAGCCAGAAAAGCGTAATGCCGGAGGTTGGCGTGCGGATAGAACGGCACCGGCGCAAAGAAGATCACCACCGGCCGGCGCAGCACATTGCCAATCTCGACAGCCAGGTCGAGCGCAGGGTTGTCCAGCGCGCGTTGCGCGCGTTGCATCCAGTAGACGACCGCCTTGCCCGCTGGATCGGGTGCTCCTTTGCGGCGCACCGTAACGCGCGGGCTGGATGCAAGTTGATCGAGCTTGTCCATAGTCAGGAGATCTGGTTCGACGCAGCCAGAATCGCATCGGCCACCGCCGCCGCTTCCACCGACGCCTTCACATCATGCACCCGCAGGATGTGCGCGCCCTGCAGGATGCAGGCGACCATGGCCGCCAGCGAGCCGTTCAGCCTTTCGCCCGCCGGTGCCTCACGGCCAGTGCGCTGAGCGATAGTCCTGCCGACGAAAGACTTTCTCGACGCTCCCGCCAGCAAGGGAAATCCCAGCCGATGGAACTGCCCGAACCGTGCGAGCAGCGGGTAGTTGTCGTCGAAGTTCTTGCCGAAGCCGAATCCCGGATCGAGCACAATGCGATCGCGCTCCACGCCCGCCTCAAAGGCAACCTGCACGTGATTGGCAAGGTCGTGCTCGACTTCGCCAACAATGTCGGACGATGGCTCAAGGTTTCGCCACTCCCGTGGCCGTCCGCGGGTATGCATCAGCACCACGCCGCAATCCAGCTCAGCGCACGCCGCCGCCATCTGCGAATCCCATTCAAAAGCGCTCACGTCGTTAACGATCTCGATACCTGCCTTCGCCGCCTCGCGCGCGACCGCTGCCTTATAGGTATCCACAGACAGCACTGCGTCGGGGCATTGCTTACGGAGCGCGTGTATAACGGGCAGGATGCGCTGCAACTCTACTTCCGCGCTCACCGATGGCTTAGGCCCCGCCTCGCCCTGCAATACCGTTCCCGGCCGCGTCGACTCGCCGCCAATATCGAGGATGTCAGCACCCTCAGCGAGCAGTCGCAACCCGTGCTCAACCGCCTGATCGGAATGCAGGTACTTCCCGCCGTCGGAGAACGAATCAGGGGTAACGTTGATGATTCCCATCACCAAAGTGCGTGAACCGAGTTGGAGGCTTCTGCCGCGTAGACGCCAGGAGAACCGTTGACGCATGGCGAGAATTCTAACGCCGGGAGTCAGGCGGCAGAAATCGGTGGCATAGAGCATCAAGGCACTCTGCGCGAGAGGACAAGGGCGCCGCCGAAATTTCCCAGAAGGACTTTTCGGGCATGTACCGTTTAATGTACACTTGTACTTGTTAAGGTGCAGGGGGCCAGACTATCCCCAACCGCAAAAAATTCCTCTAATCTTTTTCCGCACCCTGGCGGGAAGGGAACCGGTGCGCGACTGGCTGAAGGAATTGCCGGAAATGGAGCGACAGACCATAGGTAGAGACTTGTTGCGGGCGCAGTGGCGTTGGCCCGTGGAGATGCCGTTGTGCCGCCCGATGGGAAGTGGGTTGTGGGAGATCCGGACAGATCTGCCGACGAAACGGACGGCGCGCGTGCTGGTCTGTCTTTATCGCGGGCGTCGCGTTGCATGGGTTTATTAAGAGGTCGCGCGCCACGCCGGATGAGGGCCTGGCACTGGCGTACAAGCGCAAGAAGGAGTTGGTGCGATGAGCAAGAAAAACATGGGAACCGGCATCGACGATTTCCTCAAGGAGGAGGGCATCTTTGAGGAGGCGCAAGCCCAGGCTGTTAAGGAGGTCGTCGCCTGGCAATTGGCGAAGGCCATGAAGAAAAAGAAAATCTCCAAGAACAAAATGGCCATCCTGCTGAAGACCAGCCGCACCCAGGTTGACCGCCTCCTCAACGCCAAAGATGACATCACACTTTCGAGCCTTCAGCGTGCGGCCGCCATGGTAGGCCGTCGCGTCATCATTGAACTGGTCTAAGGTTTGGCGCGGAAGCAGTGTAGAATCCGATTTAGAGCCCCATGTATCCGGCCCGCTATTTTGGCTCCCTCGTCATGCTTCTGCTGCTGGCGCAACCCTTTGCGGTTGCCGATAAGACAGCGCGCAGCAAAACCGAGGGATCCAAGCTCGAGCGTGAGATCGAAGAGATCCTCAGCGCGCCTGACGCTGCTCGCGGGCTATGGGGCATCGATGTTGTCTCCCTCGACAGTGGCAAGACCATCTACGCCAGGAACGAGGAGAAGCTGTTCACTCCCGCCTCGAACACCAAACTGTTCACCACCGCCGCGGTGCTGGGCCTGATCGGCCCCGGTTATCGATTCCGGACGACAGTGGAGAGCAGCGGCACCATCGACAAGTATGGTCGCCTCGATTCGGACCTGGTGCTGGTGGGACGGGGCGATCCGAACCTGTCAGGCCGCGTGCTGCCGTACAACCTGCGCACCGAGCGCACGGCGCCGCCCATCGAGGTATTGCAGGAGCTGGCCGACCAGTTGGTGCAAAAAGGGCTGAAGTTTATCGACGGGGACGTGGTCGCCGACGACTCCTACTACGCCTTCGAGCGCTACGGTGAAGGGTGGTCGCAGGACGATCTGGTGTGGGAGTGGGGCGCGCCGGTTTCGGCGCTGACCATCAACGACAACGTCATCTTCGTCAACATCCTTCCGGCTGACCACGCGGGCGAGCGCGCCTTTCTCAATATCACTCCCTTCCCGGAGTACTATCGGGTTGATAACCGTGTTCTGACCACGCCGCAGGGCACGGGGCCGCGCAAAATTTACATCAACCGTGAGCCGGGCTCGAACCAGCTCACCATCTGGGGCAATATCCCGCTGGATGATCCCGGCGCGGGCGAAGCGCTCGCCATTGAGGACCCCGCCGACTTTGCGGCAAAGTTATTCAGCCAACTGCTGGAGCAGCGCGGCGTTGTGATCTACGGCCGCCCGCGCACTCACCACACCGACCTCGCCTCACTGCAAACCTTCTCGGTCACGTCGATCGCCTCCAAGGGGGGCGGTGATGCAGCCACTGCCCCGACTCCTGCACCGTTGGTGCTGGCCAGCTACCAGTCGCAGCCGGTGCTGGAAGACCTGCGGGTCATCAACAAGGTCAGTCAGAACCTGCATGCCGAGCTCATGCTGAGGCTGCTGGGCAAGGAGAGAGGCACCTCGGGTTCGATCCAGGGCGGGCTGGAAGTGCTGCGTGAATTCATGATCAGTGCCGGCATCAGCCCGGATGATTTTGCTTTGTATGACGGTTCCGGCTTGTCACGCGAAGACCTGGTGACGCCGGCGGCGCTGGTGCAACTGTTGGTCTTCGCCCATCAGCAAAGCTGGGGTGTGCTGTTCGAAGACACCTTGCCGATTGCCGGGGTTGACGGCTCACTCTCGGACCGCTTCAAGAACTCGCCCCTGCAAGGAGTGGTACGGGGTAAGACCGGCTCGCTGACGCACGTCAATTCCCTCTCCGGCTATGCAACCACGCGCAGCGGCGATCACGTGGTCTTCAGCATCATGGTGAATAACTACGACATGCCCACCAAGAAGGCGCTCGACATCATCGACCAGATCCTGGAGCGAATTGTCGAGGACGGAAAGTAAGAGCAACAGCCGCCACGGATTACACGGATGAACAGCGATCAGAAGAATCTCTGGAGAGGGTCATGCCCCCACGTCTGCCGCGTCGCCCTAAGAAAAGTCTGAGTAAGTCCGATCATCGAGGACCCTCCGGGGCTAAAGCCGAGCTCTATTCGAGGCACTATGGACGGCCTGAAAGCCGTCCCCTTCAAAGCCCGGACTTTAAGCAGACCTTCCCTAAGAGTTCTGGCCGGGCGAACCGAGTGAGCGTTTCCGTTCTCCGTGGCATCCGTGGCTCAAGGTTTTCACCTCCTTCTTGATACCATCGAAACGTGAGCACTGCTTCCAACGTTCGCGTTCGTTTCGCTCCTTCTCCTACCGGCCAACTACATGTTGGCAATGCCCGCACTGCGCTCTTCAACTGGCTCTTTGCCCGCCAGAAAAACGGGACGATGGTCCTGCGCATTGAAGACACCGACCTCGAGCGCAGCGAGGCGCGCTATGAGACGCAATTGCTCGACGACCTGAAGTGGCTGGGACTCGACTGGGATGAAGGCCCGGACGTGGGCGGCCCCTACGCTTCCTATCGCCAGAGCGATCGTCTGGAGATGTACCGCGAGCACGCCGAGCGCCTGCTGAGCGAAGGCAAAGCTTACCTCTGCTTCTGCTCACAGGAGGAGCTGGAACATGACCGTGACGCAGCCATGGCCGAAGGCCGGTCGCCGCTCTATCCCGGAACATGCCGCAACATCAATCCTGCCGAGGCACAGCGACGCCGCGCGTCCGGCGAGCCGGCGGCCATTCGCCTGCGCATTCCCGAGCACCCGATCCGCTTCCACGACATGGTGCGCGGCACCGTCGAGTTTCCCAACGAGGCGGTCAGCGATCCCATCATCCTTCGGTCGTCGGGTATTCCGGTCTACAACTACGTGGTGGTGGTCGACGACGCGCTGATGAAGATCACGCACGTGATTCGCGGTGACGATCACCTGTCGAACACGCCCAAACAGGTTGCGCTCTACGAAGCGCTGGGCTGGCCGGTGCCGGAGTTCGCGCATCTGTCGACCATTCTCGGCAGCGACGGCAAGCGGCTCTCCAAGCGCCACGGCGCAACTTCGATTGCAAACTTTCGCGACATGGGAGTGCTACCCGAAGCCTTGATGAACTATCTTGCGCTGCTGGGCTGGGCTCCCAGCGGCGGCACGCGCGAGATCTTTTCGCCAGAGGAACTGAAGAAAGAATTTCGCCTGGAGCGCGTCACGCCCTCGGCCGCCGTCTTCGACATGGAAAAGCTCTACTGGCTGAACCGGCACTATATCAAGCAGGGCCTGCCCGAGCGCATCGAAAAGCTTGCGGTGCGCTTCTTTGCGGATGCCGGGTACATCCCGATCGACCCTTGCCTATTGGTCGCCTCCTGGCTGAGCAAGGTCGTCGCGCTGCTGGTGCCATCGGTGAACAAGCTCGATGAGCTGCCCGCCCGCGCGGGTCTCATCTTCCGCGTTGACCCTGCTGCCGCGCTTGCATCGCCCGACAATGCCGAGGTGCTCGCCCTCCCGAAAGCGAATGACGTGCTCTCGGAATTCTTGCAGAAGGTCGAAACCGACACCCTGCCCATGACGCCCGAGCGCTTCAAAGCCATCGTCAATGAGGTGAAAGAGAAGACCGGCACGAAGGGCAAGGAGCTGTTTCATCCCATCCGCATCGTGATCACCGGTTCACACTCCGGCCCCGAGTTCGACAAGCTGATCCCCATCCTGGAGGAAGGTTCACAACTTTCGCAACTACCTGTCCACGTGATGAATGTGCGAGAGCGGGTTGAGGCCTTCCGGTCAGCTTGGGCGCATAAGTAAGCAAAGGGCTGCGAGCCTGCGGTGTTACCATTGCGTTTCTCATGGCAAGGTCTTCTGTCGGCAGGAGCGCGAAGCATGTTGCATCGTACGGGGCCATCAAAGATCCCCGCGACCGCCGCGATCTGTCCTATGCTCCTGAGGCCGCTCTTGCCACTCTGCCGCCATACATCGATCTCCGTCCGTGGTGTCCGCGAGTGCACGAACAGGGACGTCCACGCACTTGTACGGCGCACGCAGTTGCCGGCGCTTTCCAGTTTGAGACGCGCCGACTCGGACTGAAGGACTTCCCTCCGTCACGGCTTTTCATCTACTACAACACTGTGGCGCTCATGCGCGCCAAGCACAAAGAAGGCGTGAACCTGCGCGCGGCGCTCAAGTCGGTTGCGCGTCACGGCGTCTGCCCGGAAAAGAACTGGCCGTTCTCGCTTACCAGGGCGGCCATGGCCCGCAAGCCAAACGAGCGCGCCTATCACATCGCCGAGCATCACAAGATCACGCGCTATGAACGCATCGTGATGGGACGGCGCTCACGCGAAGAATTTCTGCGCCTGCTGAAGTGCCGCCTGGCCGAAGGCTTCCCCTTCGTCTTCGCATTCCTGGTCCACGAAAGCTTCGAATCCGAACACGTCGCTAAAACCGGCGTCATGCCTATTCCCGAGCCGGATGAGAGGTTGAGGGGCTGGCATGGCGTGATGGCAGTCGGCTACGACGATCACCGCCGGCGCGTTCTGGTGCGCAATTCCTGGGGCTGGAGCTGGGGCATTAAAGGCTACTTCTGGATGCCCTACGATTACATCGCCAACCCGCGAGTTACCGCCGACTTCTGGACGATTCGCGGGGTCACGCCGCTTACCGAACCCGGGTAGCGCTTGTCCGGAAGCACAACTCTTCGCGGTTCGATATCTTCGCGGGCCTCTGCCGCCACCGCCAATCAGGTATTCTTCTTGCTGTGCCCAGCAGAAGCCCACTGCTGCTCGTCCTCCTTCTTTTGTCTGCGCTGGGGCCCGCCTGCCTGCTTGCTCAGGATAACTACGAGATCCAGGTATATGGTTCGGAAACCGTTGCGCCCAAGACCACCATGGTCGAGCTGCACAGCAACTTCACCATTCAGGGTTCGACCATGATCGAGGAGGGCGTGCTTCCCACCGAGCATGCCATGCACGAGACTCTGGAGATTACGCAGGGCATCACGCCGTGGTTCGAGACGGGCTTTTATGTGTTTACGTCGATCACCGGCTCACAGGGCTGGGAGTGGGTGGGCGATCATATTCGGCCACGCGTGCGCGTTCCCGAGAGCTGGCACTGGCCGGTCGGCGTGAGTCTCTCGGCCGAGTTCGGCTACCAGCGGCGAAGCTACTCCACCACCACCTGGGACTTTGAGCTGCGCCCCATCGTCGACAAGCAGAAGGGCCGGCTGTACTGGGCGTTCAATCCCGCCTTCGACAAAGGTTTCACGGGGCCGCCGCACGATCAGCAATGGGCCTTTGAACCCGCCGCCAAGGTGTCGTGGGATTTCACCAAACACATCACCGGCGGCGTGGAGTATTACGGCTCATTCGGACCGGTCGCCAACATCGATCCCTTTCACGACCAGGGACAGGCGATCTATCCGGTGATTGACCTCAACATCTCGCCGCTCTGGGAAATTAACTTCGGGCCGGGCATCGGCTTCACCGCCGGCACTGATCACCTGCTCTTCAAGACGATCATCGGCAGGCGCTTTAGCTGGAGGAAGTCGGGAAGCCACAAGCATTCGCAGTAGTCCGCGAACTGAGAGTGCCGCCTCTCGTCTACTGAATGCGCGACAGCTCTTGGGAATACAACTTATTGTCGGGGAATTCCGTGGCGAGTCCGGCGAGCAGGGTCTTCGCGGTGTGAGTATCTTTGTCGCGCAATGCTGCAACCGCCAGCAACAGGCGCGCGAAGGGCGCAAGATAGCGGCCCTTCGTGGCAACGATCCTGAGCTGCTCAATTCCCTGCTGCTTGTCAGTCTGCGCCCCGGTCAGCCGCAGCACCCAGCGCACCGGAGCGGGATTTACCCCCAGCAGATAGTTCTCAGCGCCGAGTGAAAGATACGCGTCGTACACCTGGGGATCGATGGCCAACAACTGTTGTGCCAGCTCGCGCGAGGTCTTGATATACCCCAGGCTGGCCAGGTTTCGCTTCTCGATCAGGGCCGCGTAATCACCGCGCAGACCGTTGGCCATTACCTTGGCAAAGAGCGCATTGACGTCGCGCGGATTTTTCGCCAGAGCAACGTTCGCCAGGGACTCACCCTTCGCCAGGGCCGCATCGAGCTCAGCTTTGATGTTTGGATCGGGCATGAGCTTATGACGGGTCTCGAACTGGCTGTCGTCGACGAACAGGTCCGCCTCCAGAATGTGCAGCCGCTCAAACTCCGAAAATAGATACGCCGCCGCGTCCGACACATAGCCCATCGGGTCGGAGGCATTTGCCTGCTGGTACTGATGAAACGTAGCGTGGGCACCGCTGAAATTGAGGTTGTACATCTGGCGATAGCCGGCATCGAGGTCCGGCGCGCTCGCAGAAGCGGGCACAGCCGCGCACGTCAGGGCGGCAAACAGAAGTCCCAGGACAGCGGAACGAACTTTGCACGACGAGTTCAATGCGATCTCACAACCCGCGGCCATGGGTTGATGGCCTTGGGCAACGATTCTAGTCTCTTCCTCGGTTCCAGGTGCGAGCACTTGTTTAGAACCCTGGAACTCGCAAAAGGTTCATTCGAAGTTGTAAACAATCCGTCACGCCAGATACCAGACTGTCAAGGCACAGTGGGATTGAATCTCCGGCTTCGAAGCGGTAAGCTGGCGCGATCGACTTCCAGGCTTCGAGGGTGGGCAAGATGAAGGAACAGAACGTGCTGCAGCGCGCATTGCTTCTAGGCTTTGTGATCATGGTTTCCTTCGCGGCCTTTGCCAAGCAAAGCGCGGACGCCGCAAACGATCCCCGGCTGAAGAATGCTTATCGCTTCGAGCGCGCGGGGTGGGTCTACGTTCACCTCGAAGGCTCGCCCGCCGCAATCGGCTTCCAGCACGGCTACCTGCTGGCCCCGGAGATCGAAGACGGCCTCAAGGCGGTGAAGTTGATGGACACGCATGGCAGCAAGCGCGACTGGAGCTTCTTCCGCGAGACCGCGCAGAAGGTCCTGTGGCCGCACATTGAGAGCGAATACCGCCAGGAGCTCAGAGGTATCGCTGAGGGTCTCAAGGCCCGTGGCGTCTCGCTCGACCTCTGGGACGTGGTTGCCTTGAACGCAATGGAAGAGATCGGCGACTACTACCTGCCTACCCTGGAGAAGAAGCAGAATCCGGAAGCCGCCCCAACCGGGAAGGCCCCCGGTAATTGCAGCGCTTTCGTGGCCACCGGCTCCTGGACGAAAGACCACAAGCCGGTCATCGCGCACAACACATGGACGAACTATGCTACCGGCGAGCGTTGGTCGATAATCTTCGACATCGTCCCCACCCACGGATATCGCATATTGATGGACGGCTACCCCGGAGTCATCGCCAGCGACGACGACTTCGGCATCAACTCCGACGGCATGATGATTACCGAGACCACTATCACCGGCTTCTCGCTCTACGATCCCGACCAGATTCCCGAGTTCGTGCGCGCGCGCAAAGCCATGCAGTACGCGGGCTCCATCGACGAATACGTGCACATCATGCTCGACGGCAACAACGGCGGATACGCCAACGACTGGCTGCTGGCCGACAACAAGACCGGCGAGATCGCCCGCTTCGAGCTGGGGCTAAAGGTCCATCGCGTGTGGCGCAGCAAGGACGGCTACTTTGTGGGCTCCAACTTCCCCAGCGATCCGGAGTTGATCAAGAAAGAAACGGTTTACGATCCCAACAATGCCGGCAGCTCGGAGAACGCCCGCCACAAGCGCTGGGATGAGCTGATGACACAGAACAAAGGCCAGATAGATGTCGAACTGGCGCAGCAGTTTGTCGCCGACCATTGGGACGCCTACGAAGCGAAGCCTGGGCCAGATGAGCGTTCGCTGTGCGGGCACGCCGACGTCTCTCCACGCGGCGTGCCTGACTGGGACTGGACGCCCTACTATCCCGGCGGCGCCACCAGCGGCAAAGCCGCTGACAGCACCATGACGAAGAACATGGAGTTCGTCGCCCGCGCCGGACATCCCTGCGGTGAGGATTTCATCGCCGATAAGTTTCTTGCCTCGCACTCCGAATATGACTGGATCCGTCCCGTGTTGAAAGACATGAAGGGCAATCCCTGGGCCGAGTTCAAGTCGGGCGAGAAGGCGAGCACGACGCACTGATCGCCGACGGAATCTCGAGCACCGCACGGCACTCTCTCTGCCTGTTATCTAAGGTTTACTACCAGATGCAGAGCTTCCTGGCGCCGGAAGAAATGCAGACCGCGCCGCAGCCAGCCTACGCATTCCGACCGGTGCAACGGGGAGACAAGCGAACAGGCCAAGATTCCCAAGCTGCTGCGCGCCTATCCGGTGACGGGCGCTCAGATCTGCGGGCCGCCCGCCATGGACCGCGAGTTCCGGACTATCGACTTCCTAACCTTGCTCGACTTAGGTAGAGTGGCCAAAGGAGCGCGTGTGCGCTTCACGGGTGAATGATCGAGTTCTTGCGCCGGCAGTTTCGTCGAATTCGCCGCATGTATCGTTTCGCTGGAGTGGTGCTACGCAGCTACACTGAAGCCCTGCGTCTTCAGCGCTCGGACCCAACTTCGGCTGCCTCGCGGGTGCAGATCCTGCAAGGTTGGTGCCGACGTTCGTTGAGCGCCCTTGATATTCAAGTAGAGGTTGAAGGTATTCCGCCAACTAGTGGATTATTAGTCAGTAATCACCTCAGCTATCTCGACATTGCGGTCTACAGTTCAGTCACGCCTTGCGCCTTCGTCTCCAAAGCCGAGGTCGCCCGCTGGGCCATCTTCGGCCCGTTCGCTCAGCAGGCGGGAACCATCTTCGTGCAGCGCGGAGACCGCTTCTCCTCGCGCAGCGCTGCCCAGCAGATTGCGGAAAGCCTCACCGCCGGCATCGCCGTGGTGCTCTTTCCGGAAGGGACCACCACCGACGGCGCGCGCGTCCTGCGCTTCCATTCGACCATGCTGCAGGCCGCCATCGACAGCGGGGTGACGGTAACGCCTTGCGCCGTCTCTTACACGGTGCCGGGCGGCAGCGAAAAAGAAATCGCCTGGTGGGGCGACATGACGCTCCCGCCCCACATCTGGAAGCTGCTGGGCATGCGCCAGGTCATCGCCAGGGTGAGTTTTGGAGAGCCGCTGGTGGCAAGCGGCGAGCGCCGGGCCCTGGGCGATCGGAGCAGAGAAAAGGTCGTGGCGCTGCGGGAAGAGCTGTTACAGGGAGTTGGGTCAGCGGCCATGCACGGCTAGCTGCGCTGGTCCGTCTGGCTTCGGCCCCTTCCCACGCCGCCGCTTTTCAGCGATGCTATACAGTTAGCTTCGCTGAGGCACCCATGTCCGACACCGCAACCAACTGGACCACCAAGGTCCGCCAGCATTCTGAGCGTGCCGTTCCCGATCGCGCGCAGGAATTTCTTGTCTCCGGCCAAGTGGCGCATGTCGGCTTCGAGTACGAGGGCCGGCCATACGTCATTCCCATGCTGTACGAATATTCCTCCAAGAGGCCGGACCGCTTGTATCTGCATGGCGGCCCTTCCAGCCGGATACTTGACGCGCTGGCCTCAGGCATTCCGGTGTGTGCTACGGTGACGCAACTCGACGGGCTGGTGTATTCGCGCGACGCCAAGTATCACTCCGCGAACTATCGCTCGGTGATGTGCTTTGGCCGTGGCCGCCTGATTGAGGACCTGGACGAGAAGCGGACCATCTTTGAGGAGATGACGCTGCGCTACTTCCCCGGACGGACGGTTGGAGTCGATTACATTCCTGCGCCGCCTGCGCATCTGGCGACGACCATGATGGTCGAAATCGTGATCGAAGAAATCAGCGCCAAGATGCGCGAAGGCGGGCCCAAAGGCCCGCACGACAACGACGACAACGCGCTTGGCACGCGTGGCGTGCGCGAAGTTTGATTACTCTTTCGGCCGCAACACCAGCGTCTGATCCAGTCGAAAGTACATCTCTGTTTCCGCCGGCACCTTCACCAGCTTGCCGCGAGTGAACAACTGCGTCAGGCCGCCACCGACCGCCCCAGCCGCAGCTCCGATGCCCGCGCCTTTGCCGCCACCAAAGATTCCGCCGAACATCGCCCCCAGGCCGGCGCCTCCGCCGGCAAACTCCAGGGTGCGCTTGTTGGCGCCCAGCCCGGCACGTCCCTTCTCCACTTCATCGGAGGTCATCACCCGATACTGCCTGCCGTGGAGATCAATGGAATAGAGCGCCAGAATCAGCTCAGGCGTTCCCGCAGCGCCACCGCCCTTGAGCTGCTGCACTACCAGCTTGGCTGACGTGCCTGCCGGTATGGCGACCGCTCCCGCCGAGTCATTCACCCGATTGACGATCGTCGCCGAATACAGTTGGCCGGGACGCGAGGTGTTCGAGTCGATCCATTCGTCGGAGCGGATGGCGATCTCGGTTCCGAACGGAATGACCTTGTCGTGGGGTTCAGTGACCAGCCTTTCCGGAGCCATCAAAACCAGGACCCGCAGGTCGTTCTCCGGAAACTGATAATCGATCCCGCCAGAGCCGGCGAAAGGCACCGGATTGGCGCCGGTATATTTCCCCGAATAGCTGCGGCCGTTCTTCAGCGTGACCGTGGCGCCGTTGTCGGTGAAGGCAAGCGAGTGAACGTCCTTGAGCGGGAAACTGTATTTCACTCCGTGGGTGTCAGTGAAGGTTATGAATTCCGTTCCCGTCAGGTGTCCGGAGTAGGTCGCTCCGTCGCGCAAGACCACGGTATCGCCCCACGACGGCAGGCTGAACAGGACAAGGGAAAGTGCAGAAAGCAGGAATGCAAATCGCCGCACGCGATTCTCCTTTTTCGAGGTTCGATCGGATGAGGAGCAACACGAACTGCTCAGAAGATGTGCCTTGCAATTTACCACTTACTATCCGAGGCTCGCCAGCGGCTATTCCGACTCCAGCACCAGGTAACTCAGATCGCCATCGCGTTCGATTTGCAGCACGATCGGTGCCCCGGGCTTTACCTCGCGCAGCCTTTGGCGCAGCTCGGCCACATCTTTTACGGGATGGCCATTGACGCCGTGGATAACGTCTCCCGGCTCCGGACCCTGGCCCAGCAGTGCGGCCGCGGACGTCTTGGCTGCAACTACTACGCCGCTCGGAATTCGCAGGTCGGGCAGCATCTGCTTCAACTCGCCGTTCAGGCTGACGCCGACGACACCCAGGCGAGGCACCAGGTTATCGGGTCCAGTCACCAGATCAGCAAAGCGCTGCGGATCGTCGGCCCGTTCGATGAGGGTCACCGAGTAGTCCAGCTTTTTATCGCCCCGTAAGACTCCAATCCTGGTGGTCTGGCCGACCTTGTACTCCATCAGATCAAGCGAGAACTGGCGCACATCACTCACCCGCTTGCCGCCAATGTCGGTTACCACATCGCCCGCCTTCAGGCCGGCCTTGGCGGCGGGCGCATCCGGGGTCACGTCCTCCAGCAGCACGCCGCGGGCGGTCGGCAGGTTCAGGCCCTCGAGCAGATCCGGGGTTATGCTTCGCACGGATACGCCAATCTCTCCCCGAAGTACATGGCCCTGGGTGCGAAGTTGTTCGTAGATGTTCTTGACTACGTTGCTGGGAACGGCGAAGCCCAGGCCTTCATTTCCGCCCGACTCCGAAAGGATGAAGGTATTGATGCCGACCACCTTGCCATCCACGTCGACCAGCGGGCCGCCACTGTTGCCGGGATTGATCGGCGCGTCGGTCTGAATGTAGATCGCGGGATTGTCAGGATCGATCTGCCGCTCGGTCGCGCTGATGACGCCCATGGTGACGGAGTTCTCCAGCCCGAGCGGACTGCCGAAGGCAAAGACAACTTGTCCCTGCTTCAATTGGCTGGAATCGGCAAACTGCAGTGCGGGCAGGTTCTGCATGTCGATCTTGAGAACGGCCACGTCCGAGAGTTGGTCGACACCGACCAGCTTGGCTTCCAGCGGCCCACGGATCTCAGCCATGTCCTGCTTCATGCCTTGCAGGCGGACGCGAATCTTGCGCGCGCCCTGCACTACGTGCGCATTGGTAACGATGTAGCCGTCGGAGGTCAAAATCACGCCCGCGCCCACCCCGCGTTGCGGGGTCAAGTAGGCGCCAGATGTATCCGTCTTGTCGGTATCGTTATCGTTGTTACTGTCGCTGTTGTCATCCGTGCTCAGGCCGTATCCGATGGTAAGAACCTGCACTACCGACTTCGTGACCTGGCTCGATAGCTCCTGCACCGACTGGCTGAACAGATGAAGCGGATCGTTGCTCAGCAACACCGTCGGAGCTGAGGACGGTGGAGCCTGGCTGGTCTGGGCCTGAATCGCAGAACCGATCAGAAGAACACACACAAGCCCAGAAAAGATCGAGCGCAGACGCACGGGCATAAGCATAATTGTAAGCTGGATTTCACAAGTGGCTGGAGATCGCCTACCGGGTAATTCCCTTCTCTGAGAACAGAAGTTCCTTTTATCGTGGCATCTGCCAGCGCAGGCCGACGCGCACCAGAATGGGCTGCCCAAGATTCACCACCGGGGTGCGCGCAATTTCATAGCTGCTGTTAGTGATGTTCTCGCCGGCTACGAAGATGTCCACCCCTTTGTAGACAGGATGAGTGATGCTGCCGCTCATCACGAAGTAGGAGCCCAGCGGGAAGAGGTTCTGATCATCGTCATATTCGTTGCTGGCCGCGCGGCCCTGCAAGGCGACTAAGAAGTGCCGTGGCGCAGCCCACGTCCCCTGGAAGCTCACACTATTGCGCGGCACCAGCGGGATCATGTTGCCCACCAGCGCCGGATTCGCGGGAAACGAGATCACGGTTGAATCAATGAACTGATACGACGCGGAGAAATTGATGTGCTCGCTCACATGTACATTTGCGCCCACCTGAAATCCGGGAGCACGGATTTCGCCCAGGTTCTGCCGCTGCCGCAGGATCAGCGCAGGGGTCACGTTTATCGTTACGTTGGCGATCGGCGTCGTCACATATCCCCCGAAGAACGTGCCATTCACACTCAGCCGGTCGTGCAGCATGGACGCCCGCACGCCGGTTTCGAATCCTTTGAAGTGTTCGGCCACCAGGTAAGGGTTGGCCAGCGTCTGCACGTTGCCGACGCGGAAGCCGCGATACAGCTCGTTCAAGGTCGGCGCGCGAAACGAGCGGTAGCCCGAGGCATACAGCACCACGCCATTGTTCATGCGGTATGACAAAGTAGCGCGCGGATCGAATGAATTCTGTCCGCGCGCCGGATAGTAGACGGTGGCTGTATTGCCGCCGATGGGCGTGCGTGACGAGTGGGCGTCGAAGTTGCTCCACAGGTCCTCGCGTCCTGACACCGACAGCGCCCAACGGCTGCTGAACTGGAAGATCCCTTCCACAAACGCGCCCAGCGATTGCTGGCGCCCGCCGTTGGCAAGGTTCGCCGTCGGCCTGCCCAGGAAATACGAAGTCTCCAGGCTCCAGCCCTGCACATCCTGGCCGTCGAGGCCCGCCAGGAGAGTGAAATTCCGCGTGATCGCTTTCGACCATTGCCCGATAAATCCCATCTGCTGCACCGGAACATATTGGTTGTTCGTCAGGGCTTCAGAGTTGCGGCCTGGAGCGACCGATGAAAACGTCTGGTGATAGTTTTCGGTCCCCCCAAACAGACGGAGGGTGAACAGGCCCGCGCTCTGTGACTGCCAATCTGTACCGAAGCCGAGGTTGCGCAGGGTCGTCGAATTGATCTGCAACGGCGTGCCGTTGTCACGATTCTCGCCGTACAGCGACCCGGTCAGGAACATCCGTCCCCGATCGCTAAAGAAGCGCTCCACTTTTAGCTGGCTTGTGCCGTGTTCCGACGAAACCGGAGTGTCCACCGAGCCGCGCACATTCTCCGGCACATCGATGTAGCCGTCGGTGTTGAAGGCTTCCAGGCTACCCGACAGGGCCCACTGCCCCACGCGCACGCCGCCATACACCGAGCCGAAAGGAGTGTTGTTGTTTCCCCACGAGCCTTCGGCGGCAAAGTTCGTGAGCACCGACGAGCGCGACTCCAGGTTGATGACGCCGCCGAGCGCATCATTGCCATACAGCGACGACACCCCGCCGGGGACTACCTGCGCTTCGTCCAGCGAAGCGACCGGCGTCCGCCCCCAGAAAATCCAGCTTCCAAAGGGATCATTGATGGGGATTCCGTCTTGCAGCACCAGTGCGCGGCTGGCGCCGCTGGCTCCCAGTCCACGCAGCGAGACGCCTTGCGCGGTCGGGTTCGCCGTCATGCTTCCAGAGCGCCGCAGCAGAGAAAATCCCGGCACCTGCCGCAGCTTGTCGTCGACCGTGATGGCTCCAAATTGCTCCAACTTCTCCGAAGGAAGAATGGTGGTGCTGGGTTGCAGCTCGAGATCTTCAGCACCGGTAGGAAGGATGGCCGTGCGTGTCGCCGTGACATCAAGCGTCTGCACGATGGCCGCAGGGGGCAACACGATCAGCAGCGGCTTCCCTCCTGCCTGCCAGGCTTGCGTGACGGCGGAGAATCCAGTAGCCGTGACCGTGATCTCGCCGGAAGACTCCGCGACATCCGCAAAGCTGAACGCTCCCGCCGCGTTGGTCGTCGCCCGCAGGGCGCTCCCACCCGCCTTCAGCACAACTTGGGCTGAAGGAACAACCGCCCCGCTCCGGTCCTTCACCGTGCCGGACAGCCGCTCGCTCGCCCTGCATGGAAAACACAGCATGACAACGAACAGTAAGACCGCCAAAGATTCCGCGGAGCAGCAGCGTGGGAATGGACCGGGGTGGAAAGCTAAGCAAGACGGTTTCATTCAGGACAAGTTTAATCTGGTGACTGCGTGGGAATTTGGAGAATCGCGCTGGTAGTTGTTCCCGCCGAACGTGTCCTCAGTTCCTCCCGCCGCCCCACAAAGTGTAAGCAGCCGGGCCCAGCACCTGAGTAAGGCCAACACGCACCCCGCATCCGAGTTTTTTTAACAATAAATGCCTTCCCCGGGTCGCCACTTTGTGCTACCCTTCTTCCCGCCGTCGTGCGAGGAGGAGGAATACGACTATGAATCGTCGCTTTTTCCACATCTGTGTGCTCGTTGCGTGTGTCGCTTTTTGTGCGAGCGCGGCGAGTGCTTCCGTAATTCTTGGCGGTACAGCTCAGACCTACATCGCGCAAGCCCTGCAAACGCTCAACGTTCAGTACACGGACGTAAATACCATGTTCGTAGATCCGAGCGGCTATGGGGCCGGCGACACCATCATCCTGTCGGAAGACGGTGGAGGTGACAATGGTTACGATTACAGCAACTTCCTGAATTCCGGTGGGCACCTGATTGTTATGGGTGGCAGCAACATCGATAACTATCGCGGCTGGGTCTCCAATTACTTCAATATCACCAATACTCAGAACGGGTGGTATACGGATGGCGCCTGGCACAAGAGTGGCGACTATCAGCAGACCCAGTACATGCCCAGCGACTTCACCTTCCAGAACAACAACGTGACTTTTCACATGCTCTCGTTTTTACCCACAAACAACACCATCTTGCTGGGGCATGACGACGAGCCTGCGGACATTGCCGCTTTTCGTACCTATGGCAACGGCGGCTTTTTCTACTACATGGCTTTCGATCCCGGTCCGTACTCCGACAACTCATTCGATCAGAACGGCTGGACCGTTCCCTTCATCCAGAGTGCGTTAGAGGCGAGGCAAGTACCCGGAGCCCAGGCACGCTCGTCATGTTGGGTACCTCGATGCTGTCGCTGGGGTTCTGGCGCCGGTGGAAGTAGTCCCTACGTCAGCGTGAAGTAGTTTTCCTTCAATCAGCGGGGATGCCATTGGCATCCCCCTTTTCCTTTTTGTGTCTTGACTACTGGCAGTCGGAGTGTCCGCCTGTCGTCGGAGGGCCGTGATCGGCCGCCCGCTCCAGAAATCCCTGCGGCGCATTGTGCACTTGCTGCATCCAGCGGCTCAACAGATAGGCCAGCCACTCAAACGGGTATTCGAACGCGGCAAAGGGGGGATCCATGAATGCGTTAATTCGGAGCGCCGTTCGCGCCCCGGTTCAGGACGTTTTCTGGGTGCATGCAATATCATCGGGCCGCCATCACTCCTGTATCGTGTCGGGCTTTGGTCACGGATGCAGGTTTGAGTCGGCCACGGGCAGAAAGTGACGCTTTAGCACCGCATTATGAAAACTCCTTATCGGCTGGAACTTTTGTAACTTTCCCAGGCTGGCTGCGTCTTAATGCCCAGCGGGTGGAGTGGTACATTCCTGAACACTCGCCGCATGACTAAATCCTGCGGCGCCACCTAAGTGGGGATTTGTCAAATTTCTCGTTTAAGAAAGATTTGCCTTGCGGGAGGAAATCCCGGAAGATTCCCTGCACGTATTTAATCTGGAGTGAGGTCAACTTCGCGTGGCCCGCTCCAAAACCACAAGAGCAAGGTAGAGGAGAGTAACACATGACGAAGTCGATGAAGTCACTGATGATGGGCGCCGCGCTGGCTGGTTTTATGGCCGGTGGCACCCTGGTTGCGCAGACGCATTCCAGCAGCAACACCGTTTCCTCGGCTGACAACGGCTCCTACGCCGCTGACTTCTCCAAGGACAAGCATGCCTGCAAGGGCCAGAATTCCTGCAAGGGCAAGGGCGGCTGCAAGACGGGCGACAATGGCTGCAAGGGCAAGAACTCTTGCAAGGGCAAGGGGGGCTGCGCTACCGACGGCTCCAAGATGCCAGAGTAGTAATCCGGTCAACCAACTGGAGGGGCCGGAGCCAGGCGGCTTCGGCCTTCTACAGCTTTTTGCAGTTTCGGGTCCTGAGTATTATGCCGGCCAATCGATTTAACGGATTCACGCAGTACGGTGTTGGGATCGGCTTACGCATCCCCCACTACAATCACATCCTGGAGAAAAAGCCGGTCGTCGACTGGTTTGAAATCATCTCCGAAAATTTCATGGTCGATGGCGGCCGCCCACTGCACATCCTCGATCAGATCCTGGAACAGTACCGCGTCGTACAACATGGCGTGTCGATGTACTTCGGATCGGTTGAGCCGCCCAACCGCGAGCACCTGAAGCGCCTGAAGGCGCTGGTGCGCCGCACCAACACGCCGTGGCTCTCCGACCACCTCTGCTGGGGCAGTGTCGATGGCTCTTACTCCCACGACCTGCTGCCCATGCCCTACACCTTCGAGGCGGCGGAAAAGACGGCGCAGAAGATTCGTGAGGTGCGCGACTTTGTGGAAGTTCCTGTGGTGGTCGAGAACGTCAGCAGCTACGCCGAGTTTCATGCCTCGGAGATGACGGAGTGGCAGTTCCTCACCGAGGTCGTCGAGCGCGCCGACTGCGGCATTCTGCTCGACGTCAACAACATCTACGTCTCATCGCGCAATCACAGCTTTGATCCGTTCGAGTACCTGAACAGCGTGCCCCATGAGCGCGTCGCGCAGATCCATATTGCCGGCCATTCCAAGTTCGAGAAGTACATCCTCGATACGCACGATCATCCCGTAATCGATCCGGTATGGGATTTGTACGCGCGGGCTATCGAACTTGTCGGCCCGACCGCCACTCTGCTGGAGTGGGACGACCACATTCCTTCCTTCAACGAAGTCCACAAGGAAGCCCTCAAGGCCAATCGCTATGTCGCCGAGAAAGTGGGAGCGTGATGTCACTCGATCACATCCAGCGCAGCATGTTCGACGCCATCCGCCAGCCGCTCACCGCGGACGAAAATATGCGGCAGCGCTCGCGCGATGGCAAATCAATGCGCGCGGTGGCGGAAGACATCATCAAGCCCAACGACCGGCTGACCTCCTTCGAGCGCCTGGAGATTTACAACCGCCAGTACTGGTTCCGCATTCTCTCCGCGCTGTCGGAAGACTTTCCCGGACTGCGCGCCATCATCGGCGAAAAGCGCTTCGACAAGATGGCGGTGGAGTATCTCTATGACTGTCCGTCGCGCTCCTTCACTCTGCGCAATCTCGGCTCGCGTCTGGAGTCCTGGCTGCGCGAGCATTCCGAGCACATCGCCGGCCAGGAGCAGATCGCGCTCGATATGGTGCGCCTGGAGTGGGCCGAGATCGAGGCCTTCGACGAGGCGGCACGCCCACGGCTGACCGAAGCCGACTTGCCCGCGCTGGGACCCGATCCCAGGTTTCAGTTGCAGCCCTATATATGGCTGCTTGACCTGAACTATCCCGTCGACGATTTGCTGATTCGCGTTCGCAGTGAGTTGGAGGAAACCGACATCGTCAGCAATGCTGTGACCGAGCGCGCCCACTCCCGCTCGCGCCGCCGCCTGTTGCCCAAGCCCGAGCGCATCTTCCTCGCGATTCATCGTGCCGACAATACCGTCTACTTCAAGCGCATCGACAAAGAGGCGTTCATCATCCTTTCCGCCCTGCGCGATGGCAAGACGCTCTCCGACGCCGTCGATGAAGTTGACTGGAGCGGCCGCGACCTCGAACCAGCAATGGCCGAGGTGCATAAGTGGTTCGCCTATTGGTCGGCGCAGGGATGGTTCTGCAAGTAGGTTCGGGTAGTGCTGTCGTTTAGGCCAGCGTTCCCCGCATTCTCTATACGCTGGGGCTTCAGCCAAGGGAAACTGTCGTAACTTTTCGCGAGCTTTTGACTCATACGACTGGTAGCTAACGCCGCGAGGACCGAACCATGAACGTGCTTCAAAAGCTCTATTCTCTGTTTGTGACCTGCGCCAATTCCCTGCAGTCTGTCTTTCTGCTTGCCGTCCGTTTGTACTGGGGCTGGCAGTTTTTTCAGACCGGCTGGGGAAAGTTCCACCGCCTGCCACAGGTGGTCGAATTCTTCACCAGCCTCGGCATTCCCATGCCCGCGTTTAACGCCTACTTTGTCTCCGGGCTGGAGGTCGTGGGCGGAATCCTGCTTGCCATCGGTCTGGGCGGACGTATCATCGCCCTGCCGCTGGCTTTCGACATGCTCATAGCCTATGTCACTGCCGATCGCGAGGCCCTGGGCTCGATCTTTTCCGATCCCGGAAAGTTCTATAACGCCGATCCCTTCACCTTCCTGATGGCATCTCTTATTGTGCTCATCTTTGGCTCGGGATTGTTCTCGGTGGACGCGCTGATTGCCCGCAAGTGGCGGCCTTCAGCGTCCGGGTCTTGATCGCGCGTTCAGAAAAAGTCACTAGGCAGGCCTGAGCTGTGGGCCCGTGTATTATCTGAAATTTCGAATTGCAGTAACGATTCTGGCTCTGGCGTCTGCCCTCGCGGTGGGTATGTTCGTGTCGCAACCGGTCTCGGCAATTTCCACCCAAACGATTTCTGCCTGCGGCTCCAGCATCGACATCCGCTTCGATAATGATTCCGGCAGCATCTCCAACGACACTCTATTACGCTGGATCCAGCGCGCCACAACAGCCGTTTGCACCTACTATGGCAAGTACCCCGTTGCCCACCTCAAGCTTCAGGTGCACGTGCGCGGTACTGACGGCGTCCATCATGGAGTGACCTATCCTGCCGACAACGGCGGCCTCATCCGCATCTCGGTTGGCGCCTCGACCACGCAGGTTGAACTGGACCACGACTGGATGCTTACTCACGAGATGATCCATCTCGCCTTTCCCTCGATGGCGGAGAACCATCACTGGATCGAAGAAGGCATCTCAACCTACGTGGAACCGATCGCACGTGTGCAGGCCGGCCAGCTCTCCACCGCCAAGATGTGGCACGATGTCGTGCGCGATATGCCGCAGGGCGAACCCGGGCCCGGCGATCGCGGACTCGACCAGACGCCCACCTGGGGACGCACCTATTGGGGGGGCGCCATGTTCTGCCTCATGGCCGACGTACGCATCCGTGAACAAACCCATAATCGCAAAGGTTTGCAGGACGCATTGCGTGGCATAGTGAACGCAGGCGGCAACATCACCAAAGATTGGGAGATTGAGCACGCATTTGCGGTGGGAGACAAAGCTACAGGTACGACTGTGCTCACCAGCATGTACCACCAGATGCGCGACAAGCCATCCCCCGTTGACTTGAAGGAGCTTTGGCAGAAGCTTGGCATCGAGCGCACGACCGACGGCTCGGTCGAGTTCAACAACCGCGCTCCGCTGGCGAACATTCGTGAAGCCATCACACGCCGAATGAAGTGAACCTGCCGACCTTGTTCGTTTTTTTGCAACGTAACGGCGATGGCAGGCAACTTTGTGGCTGCGCTGTGAACCAAAAAGGGTGACGTTTTCTGAGCATGTGCCCTTGGGCCGCGTTCATCCTGCCAATGCTTGCTATAATCTGGGTCTTCTCACCTGGCGTCCCTGGGATCGCTTTATGCCGGCCTCTCGCTCAAAAAAAATTCAAGAGCTGACGAGATCATCAAAAACCAATGGCGACTTGCAGGAGCATACAGCACAACTGGAGTCCCTGTTCGCCAACGCCCCGGCCGGCCTGGGCTTTCTGGACCGCGAGCACCGCTATCTTCGGCTCAACGAGAAGCTCGCCGAGATCAATGGTGTTCCGGTAAATGCGCACATTGGACGCCGGGTCTCGGAGGTCCTGCCGGCCAGCGCCCACCTTCTGGACCCGATCCTCGAAGAAGTATTTCGCACCGGCCGCCCGATTATGCGCGAAGTAGCGGGCGAAACTCCAAAAGAGCCGGGCGTGACGCGGCACTGGCTGACCGGCTTCTTTCCCGTCTTCAGCGGCGACCTGGAGCCCAGCGCAGTAGGCGCTTACGTTATTGAGGTCACCGACCGCATTCGCGCCGAAGATGCGCTACGGCACAGCGAGGCCCGCTTTCGCGCCTTCGTCAATGCAAGTTCCGATGTCGTTTACCGCATGAACGCCGACTGGAGCGAGCTGCGCCAACTCGAGGGCCGGGGCCGCATCTCCGATGCCGCGACCCCCAGGCGCGACTGGCTCCGCGAGTACATTCACCCTGATGACCGCAAGCCGATGCTGAGAGCGATTGCCCGCGCCGTCCGCACTCGAAGCATGCTTGAGCTGGAGCATCGCGTGCGCCTCCTGGACGGCAACATGGGATGGGTGCTGTCGCGCGCCGTCCCGATTTTTGACTGGGATGGAGCAGTCCTGGAATGGTTTGGCACTGCCAGCGATATCACGGCGCACAAAAAAGCCGAGGAGGCCCTGATTCGCAGCGAAAAGCTGGCTTCCGTTGGGCGCCTGGCTTCTGCCATCGCTCACGAAATCAATAATCCGCTCGCTGCGGTGATGAATCTTCTCTTCCTGGCGCAGAACAATCCCGACTGTCCTGCCTCTGTGCGGCAGGACCTGAGCAAAGCTGAGTCCGAGCTAAAGCGGGTCTCTCACATCACCCGCCAGGTCCTCGGCTTCTATCGCGACTCCTCGCGCCCCAGCCTGGTTTCGCTCTCCGCGATTCTCGACGAGGCGCTATGCCTGTTTGAAGCCAGGATCATCACCAGGGGCATTATGGTCGAAAAACAGTACCTCGAAGACATCCGCATCAACGCTGTGGCTGGAGATCTGCGCCAGGTATTCGCCAACCTGATTTCCAATGGACTGGATGCGCTTGCCGACCGCGGCACCCTGGCGCTGCGCATCGCCGAATGTTCTTCGCGTGGCAAACCAGTCGCGCGCATCACCATTGCGGACAACGGCAGTGGCATCGATCCCTTGGCTTTGCCTCACATCTTCGAAGCGCTATTCACCACCAAGGAATCGATCGGCACCGGTCTCGGACTCTGGGTGAGCAAGCAGTTGCTTGAGAAACATGGCGGCTCCATCCGCTTCCGCACCAGCACCGGCCCCTACCGTCGGGGAACCACGTTCGTGATCGATCTGCCGGCCGCTTCTGTTGACTTGCCTTCCTGACGGGCATACGATTCTGCACCAAAGGGTAGAGGGGAAAGGAACGCTTTCCCCATGACGGAGCACGTTGCCCATCACCAGTTCTCCTGCCTCCCAAGCGTTATGCGGAGGCGGGTTCCCTCAGGCCATTCTCTTATCTTCAATCCCGCGCCCCCTTTCCGGAGGCACCCGTGACAGAAGCCGTCCATGGTTTCGCATCTCCCGAGCACTTGACCGAGCGGCTGACGAAGCTGGAACAACGAGTCGCCGCCCTGGAGGCGCTCAGGAATGTCGGCCCACCCACCGCCGCTGCTATGCTGCCCGTTTCGAAGCCGCACAAGTCTCCAGCCGCCGGGAAAGATACCTCTTCCGCAGAGCGTCCCGCCGGGGCCATCCCTGTTCTGGGCAAAGCGGTGCTCGCCATGGCCGGCGCTTACTTATTGCGCGCCGTCGCGGAGTCGAGCCTGATGCCCAGGACGCTCGTGCTGGTGGTTGCAATCCTCTATGCGTACGGGTGGCTGGCATGGGCCGCACGAATCTCGAGCCAACGCTTCGCGAGCGCGGCCTACGCGATAACCTCGGCGCTGATCCTCTCGCCCCTGCTCTGGGAATCGACAGTCCGCTTCCAGGCTCTGTCCCCGGCTATGGCGGGTGCGATGCTCGCAGCCTTCGTTGTTCTGAGCTTCGTGATCTCTTGGCGTAGCAATCTGCAATTGATTCCCTGGATTGCGACCCTGATGGCAGTGGTAACTGCTCTGGCCCTGATCGTCGAAACCCGCGACTTTGTCCCCCTCACTGCGGCCCTGCTGTTTGTCGCTTTGGCTGCCGAGTTGGCGGCCTGCCTGGGGCGGCAGTTCAATGCACGCATGGGGGCGGCTGTCGCCAGCGACTTCGCCATGGCCTTGCTGCTGCTTATGATCGTTTCTCCCGAGGGTATTGGCCAGGGCTTGCAGCCCGCCCGCCCTTCTGCAGTGATCGCTTTGTCCGCCACGCTGCTCGCCATCTACGGAGGCAGCAGCGGAATTCGAATTCTGGGCCGGCGGCAACGGATCACCGTCTTCGAAATCGTGCAGAGCGTTCTGGCATTCGTTATTTCCGCGGTGGGAGTCGTAGTCGCAACCCAAGGCTCGGCGGCTCCTATGTTGGGAATTGTTTATCTGGTCCTGGCCCTGGTTTGCTATTGGGGAACACTCTCGCGCTTTCTCGACCAGCAGTACAGCCGCAACCGCCGCGTATTCGCGAATTGGGCCGGAGCACTGCTGATCGCGGGCAGTTTCCTGCTTTGGCCCGTCAGCTTCGCCATCGCCTTTCTCTCTCTCGGCGCGATCGTCTCCGCCGTCTGCTACGCACGCAGCGGGAAGATCAGCCTCGGCCTGCATGCCTCCGTGTTTCTCCTCGCGGCCGCCGCCGCTTCACCCTTGCCGGCTTACTTGCTGAAGGCGTTGGCGTCTGCCGTTCCCGGCGCGCCATCCTGGACAGTCTGGACCGTCGTTGCATCCTCCGCTCTCTGCTATGTCATCGGATCGCGCAGGCTGGAGGAGAAGCGCAGCCGCCGCACGCTTTGGCTGGTTCCCGCTCTTCTCTTCAGCTTCACGGCGGCGGCCCTCCTCGATGTGGCTATCGTCCGGCTCGCTTACGGGCATCTGGAGCTTAGCCCGTCCCGGCTCTCTGTGGTCCGCACCATCGTGAACTGCGCGCTTGCTCTTGGCCTCGGTTCTCTCAGCTGCCTGAGCTTCCAAAGAGTGGAACTGCGCTGGGTGGCATACATCGCCCTCGCCTTTGGCACACTGAAGCTGCTGCTTGAAGACCTGCGCTTCGGCAACCCCGCGTCTCTCGTGCTCTCGCTCCTCTTCTACGGATTGGTGCTGATCCTGCTGCCGCGCATGACGCGACGTAGAGAAACCGACGCCGAGGCCGCCGATCAATCAGAAGAGCCCACGCCGGTAGAAGCGGGCAAGTGAGGTTGCGGAGGATGTCGAACCGCCACTCTGAATGGGAAGGTCAGTCCATCTAGGGCGGATTGGCCTTCTCTTACCCCGCCATCCTCCTCTTCCTCACCCAATACAATCCCCCTCCCACGCCGACCAGCACCGCGCTCAGCGCTACGACCTTCACCACAGCCAGTGCCTTGTTGGGTTCACTTGCACCCGGAATCACCGATCCCAGGATCACCAACACCGTAGCGGTAAATCCAAGAATCGCGATCCCCGTCGCTACTGGCTTGCCACCGGGAATGCGAACCACACCGGGCTCCACAGGCTCGCGCTGCAGGCGAATCAACGCCGCGAACATGAATAGGTAAGGAATGAAGGTGGCGATGACCGTGGTGCTTATCAGTATTTGGTAAGCCCCACGAATGCTGCTGCCCGCCTGGCCCATGACAACGAACAGCACACAGCACAGCGCCTGCACGATGAGCGCGACGTAAGGCGTGCCCCACCGTGGATGCACCCGCGCAAACGCCGGTGGCAGATAGCGGTCTATGCCGACAACGAACGGCAGGCGTGCCAGCGCCGCCAGATAAGCTCCGACCGCGCCCAGGTTTGCCAAACAGATGAGCAGAGCTACCGCCGGGCCCAGCCCGCGCCATCCCACGCGTGCGGCGCTGCCGGAGATCGCCTGCATCAATCCTTCCAGGCTATTGAGCTGTCCGGGTGGTACCACAACCAGGATCGCGATTGTCCCCAGGACGTATCCGGCCACCACCAGAAACCCGGCGATGATCAGCGCGCGTGGTATGTCACGCCGCGGGCGCTTGATCTCGCTGCCCATGAACGATGCCGCCTCCGCTCCCGAGAACGCCGAAAGCATGGTTGCCCAGATGCCGAAATTGGCGACGGTCAACGTAGGCTTGAAGGATTCCATCCGGAAGCTGGTTGCCGGGCCGAATCTCCACCACGCCATCAACCCAATGCCCAGGAGCAGTGCCACCGGGATCCAGGTACCGATCGCGCCCAGATTGTTGAGCCACTTCCCGACGTTCAGCCCGACAAGGTTTACCACCAGCGCCAGCGCCAGCCCGACAACCGAAAAAACAATGAAGAAGAATGCGCTGCTTTCCAGACCATGCCAACGATTGCCGCCGACGTACAGCGCATTGCTCGCCGCAAAATACAGCAGCACCGGGAAGTACGGCAGATTGCTGCTCCAGTACACCCAGCCGGTGAGAAAGCCGGCAAAGTCGCCGAAGGCACGCTTGCTCCACACATACATGCCGCCCTCTTGTGGATAGCGGGACGACAACTCCATCACGCACAGTGCCAGCGGAAGAAAGATAACCACAACCCCCAGCAGCCAGATGACGATGGTACTGGGCCCGGCCGCAGCCGCCAGCGGCAGCCAGCGCAGGCTCAAGGTAACGACCACATAGAAGAGCACCAGATCGCGCAGCCCCAGCGCTCGGCGCGGGTGCGGCTCAGTTTGGGATTCACTACCCGCAGGCGCGATGGTACCGGGGCCCTCGTACTGGTTGGTTGTCATCGACGGTAGCTTCGTACCATTTGCAAACGCATTTCCGCACTTTGCAAAATCGTTGACTTTGGAATTGATTAGGTCAATGATGATGCCCCATGACGCGCTTCCTGTCAGTACTTTTCACGGCCCTCGCCGTCTTTGCGCTGTCGGGTGCGATGCTGGCGGACGATCAGCTCAGTCCCAAACGCGAAGAAGCGGCCGAACTCGCCGCCTGCGCGCAGTCCGTTGCCGGCGGATTCCTGAAGATTCCTGACAACCGCGACCAGCGATTTCTGGGCAAGGTCACGATACCCACGGCCCGTTGTCGCGGAGGCCAGAAAGCCGTGCAGTTCCGCTCCACGCCTTGGGTCGACTGGTCGAACTACTGGGGAACGGGAGACACTTCGTCGCTGCCGGTCGGCTTCCTCTCGGTCTCGGGCCCGAAGCTGCGTGGAGTTGCGGGAGCACTGCTCGATCTCGAATACCAGCGCATCGAGCTGATCAAATTTAATCTCTTCGACAATTCGGGAACCTATCAAGCCTACGTGATGGGCCGCGGCGACGTCGGAGGCCCGGCGATTAAGGTGTGGCCGGAGCTGCGCCTCCCGGCCAGCAATCCTAACTATCAGGCCGTCGGCGGAGCCGGGCCGCAGGTATGTAGCGGCTCGCTGATTCGCGCTCGCACCCTCACCGGCATCTGCAACGACATTCGCAACCCGCTCATGGGCTCCACGGGCATGCCCTTCGGCCGCAACGTGGAATTGGAGACCACCTTCCCCGACCTCGAGCAGACCACGCTCACCAAGAATCGCCACGGCGGTCGCATCGGCCTGCTCACGCCCGACCCGCAGGTGATCAGCCGGGTGCTCTTCACTCGCGCGCAGTCCGAATCCCGCAGCCTGTAACCAGGGCTTCGGCCTCCCGGGCAACTCCGTCGATGCCAACTGTGACTACCTGAAGGCGCCGTTCTTCAACGTGCTCGCCGCTTATTGGATCCAGTTCATGACCCACGACTGGTTCTCGCACATGGACGAAGGCCACAACGCTCCCGGTACCAGCATGGATGTCGGTTGCAAGACCCAGCTGGTCGGTGGCGTGCAAAAACCGCTCACACCGGAGCGGATTCAGCAGCTCGGCTGCCGCCCTGGCGATCAAGTCGACAAGACCTATGTGCTCGCCGACTCTGCGCCCGACAAATTCACTGCAAACGGCAAGACCTACCTGACGCGTGCGCCCAAGATTTTCGCGAACAACAATACCGCGTGGTGGGACGCCTCGCAGCTTTACGGCTTCGACGAAACCTCGGTAAAGCGCGTCAAGCGCGACCCCAACGATCCCGCAAAGATGGAGCTCGATCCTGTTGCCGGCATGCCCGGCCCGGGATATCTTCCGTTGTTGAAATCAGCCGATGCCACCCAGCCGCAGTGGGTCGGCCAGGAGTCCGCCGCCTTTGCTGACAACTGGTCCATCGGGCTCAGCTTCTATCACAATCTCTTCGCCCGCGAGCACAATACCTTCGTTGACGAATTTCGCCGGCAGGCAGCGCAGACTCCCAACGCCGACAGCGGACTGCGCAGTCCCTCCGACCCCAAGCGCGTGATTGCTTATAAGGATGTCAGCTCAGAGGAGCTGTTCAATGTCGCGCGCCTGGTGGTGGCCGCTGAGATCGCCAAGATCCACACCATCGAGTGGACGCCGCAATTGCTCTACGACGAGCCGCTCTATAAGGGCATGAATGCCAACTGGAACGGCTTGGTCGGCACCGGCGATCCCGACGCAACCAAAGCCCTGTCCGACGTTGTGGTACATGGCTTCGGGACCTCCACCAGCGCCAAGAAAGCTACGCAGTGGTACTCCGTCTTCGCCTCCGGCCCCGGCATCTTTGGCCTGGGCAGCACGGTTCCCCACTACGACATCACCAATCCCGACGACGTAAACGGCGGCGTCAACCACTTCGGCTCGCCCTTCAACTTCCCCGAGGAATTTGTCACCGTCTACCGCTTGCATCCCCTGGTGCCCGATCTCATCGAGTACCGCGAGGTGAAGGACCCCAACAAGATCGTGGAAAAGGTCGCGGTGATCGAGACCTTTGAAAATAAGGCCACCGACGCCATGCACACCGGCGGCCTGGCCAACTGGGGCCTTAGCATGGGACGCCAGCGTCTTGGGCTGCTGACCTTGCACAACGACCCGCAGTTCCTGCAGAACATCAAACTGCCGCGCCTCGATACGCCCACCGGGCAACTGGATATCGCTGCCCTCGATCTCATTCGCGACCGCGAGCATGGCGTGCCGCGGTTCAACGAATTTCGCCGCCAGTACGGCCTGCGCCAGATGACCAGCTACGACGACTTCGCCGATCAGCGCCTGCCCGCCGATTCCCCTGAGCATAAGCAGCAGATGGAGACGGTTGCACAGTTGCGCGAAATCTATGGCACGCACGTCTGCGACGCCTCGAAGATCATCACCGACTCGCAGCTCAATCCTGATGGCACGCCCATCAACGACTGTCTCGGCCACCCCAACGGCTCGGTCGTCGACAATATCGAAGACGTGGACACCATCGTCGGCTGGCTCGCCGAATACACTCGTCCGCATGGCTTCGCCATCTCCGAGACACAGTTTGTTGTCTTCATCCTGAACGCCTCGCGCCGCCTGTTCAGCGACCGCTTCTTCACCTCCAGCTTCCGCCCGGAGTTCTACTCTAACTTCGGCGTGAACTGGGTCAATCACAACGGTCCCGGCCCGGTGATGATGGAAATCGGCAAGCCCAACGGCCATGCACAGCCGGTGTCGCCGCTGAAACGCGTGCTGATGCGCAACATTCCTGAGCTCACGCCCGAGCTGCAGCATGTGGTCAACGCCTTCGATCCCTGGGGACGCGATCGCGGCCAGTATTACTCGCTCGAATGGATACCGCGGCCGGATGCGGCGTCGGACCCGGCGTTCAAGCAATAATGGGGCATGGATTCCCCGCTGGCCGACATTCTCGCGTTGTACGACGATCAGGCTTCGCTTGATCGGGCGTACACCATTCCGGCATCGTGGTATACGGACATCCGCATTGCGCAGCTTGAGCGCGAGCACGTCTTCGGCCGCACCTGGCAGGTGGTCGCACCCGCCGATCAGGTCAAAAGCGCCGGGCAGTTCGTGACCGCGACCCTCGCCGGCGAGCCGCTGCTCATCGTGCGCAGCAACGACGGCCAACTACGCGCTTTCTACAACGTCTGCCGCCATCACGCTGCGGCGGTTGCTACGGACGATCAAGGCACCGCGAACCTATTCCGCTGCCCCTATCATGGCTGGAGCTATGGCCTCGACGGCTCACTCAAGGGCACTCCCGAGTTCGAAGGTGTCGGCGGCTTCGATCGCTCGCAAAATGGCCTCGTTCCGCTGAAGGTCGAGACCTGGGAACAGTTTGTTTTCGTCAACCTCGATCCCAACGCCGCTCCTCTTGCAGACTTTCTGGCCGGCCTCGTTCAGCGCGTCATACCACTCAACTTGAGTTCGCTGCACTTCTTCGAGCGCCGCACCTACACCCTCAACTGCAACTGGAAGGTCTTCGTCGACAACTATCTCGACGGCGGTTATCATGTGCCGCATCTGCACAAAGGGCTGAACAGCGTTCTCGACTACCGCCAGTACACCATCGAGTGCGAGGACCGCTACTGCCTGCAGTCCAGCCCGATGGTTGCTTCGAGCGAGGATGCGAAAGTCTCCGCTACTCGCACTGGCGAGCGCGCGTGGTACTTTTGGCAATATCCCAACTTCATGCTGAATCTCTATCGCGGATACATGGATACCAATCTCGTGCTTCCCGATGGCATTGATCGTTGCAAGGTGATCTTCGATTTCTATTTCGATGACGTGAGCGATTCGGCCGCCGAACGCAACTGCCAGAGCATCGCCGTCGGCGAGGGCGTCAACGACGAAGACGTCGCCATCTGCGAGGCCGTGCAGCGCGGCCTGCACTCACGCGCCTATAATGCCGGGCGTCTGTCCGTTCGCCGCGAGGCGGGCGAGCACCTGTTTCATCGGCTCGTGGCCGCGGATTTGAAGCAGGAATGATTACCAGCACCGTCTGGATGCTCAAGCCATAGCCCGCAGGGTGGGACAATTCCTACCGAGCCCAACGGGCGAAATTTGTTTCAGCCGTGGGCGTCAGCCCGCGGTATCGGTCCAATTAATGTGTTCCTGAGCCGCTTCAGCGGCGGCACCCTCATCCAAGAACATCCTCCGGATCGACGCTCGCTCCGGCCCGTCTCAACAAAGCCAGGTATTCGTCTTCAAATCGCCGCACTCGATGGTGCTCCGGCTGGCGAGCGATATAGGTCTTCACCTGTGCTATCTGCGAGGGGCTGGACGCTAACGCCTGCGTAGCCGTCTTGCCATGCAAATAGCCGGTTTTTGGCCCTGATGAAGCGCGATGAACTTGCCTTGATGTCTCGCATCACGTCCGACAGGTTTCGTCCCGCAGGGAGCGCGAGCAGTAGGTGAACGTGGTTATCCGTGCCGCCGATTGAGAGTAGATCAAAGTGGCAATTTCGCGCGATGCCGCGAATGTACGCCCAAACTGCCGCGGGATCATGGATGGTTGCTCTCCGTCGCTTGGTGGCAAACACGCCGTGCAGGTAATTGAGGACATAGGAGCGAGCCATAGCCCGATTGGAGCAATTTGTTGGCTGGTGTTCTGTGACGCGCATCATCCTGGGTTGTGCCGCCGCTGGCGCGGCTCGGAACGATTCTTGATCAGCACCGCGGGCTGACGCCCGCGGCTCACACAAATGTCGCCCTTCGGGCTGGCACGGCCTCCAAGATTGTTTCGTTTTTGGAGCTGCTTCTTTCGCTGAATCGCGCCCCGAGGCTGCCCTCGTCGACATCCATCCTTTACACTGTTGTGCCATGTCCTACGCCTCCTCAGTTGCTCGCCGTACTTCGTCCCTCGGTGTCCTGCTCGCAATGCTGATTCTGCTTGCCTCCGCTGCCTTCGCGCAGGCGCCGCAGTTCTCCATCACCTTCCCTGCCGAGCGCAGCGCACAGCCTCTCGACGGCCGCATGTTGCTCTTGCTCTCCAACGATCCGTCGGAAGAGCCGCGCATGCAGATCAACGACACGCCGGGGACGCAGATGGTCTTCGGCGTCACCGTCGATGGACTCAAGCCCGGCGAGCCGGTTATCGTCGATGACAAAGCCTGGGGCTACCCCATCCGCAGCCTGAGTAATGTGCCGCCCGGAGACTACTACGTGCAGGCGCTGCTCAATATCTACGAAACTTTCCATCGTGCTGATGGCAAGACGGTCAAGTTGCCTCCCGATCGCGGCGAAGGCCAGCACTGGAACCTCGCGCCCGGCAATCTTTACAGCAAGCCGGTAAAGATCGCGCTCGGCCACGGTGGTGAGCCCATCAAGATTGTTCTCGACCAACAGATTCCGCCGATCCCCGCGCCGGTTGATACGAAATACATTCGCCACATCCGCATCCAGAGCCAGCTCCTGACCAAGTTCTGGGGACGCCCGATGTATCTCTCTGCCATCGTGCTTGTGCCTTGGGGATTTGACGAGCACCCTGACGCGCATTACCCACTGATGCTCTTCCACGACCACTTTGTGGCGGACTTTGACGGCTTTCGGACCGAGCCGCCCGATCCCAACCTAAAGCCCGACTACAGCGATCGCTTCCACATCTCCGGCTACAACCGCATTGAGCAGGAAGAGGCCTACAAGTTCTATCAGCAATGGATCTCGCCCAAGTTCCCGCGCTATCTCGTCGTCAAGCTGCAGCACGCCAATCCGTACTACGACGACTCCTACGCGGTGAACTCGGCCAACCTTGGACCCTACGGCGACGCCATTGAGACCGAGCTCATGCCCGCCCTCATGAAGAAGTTTCGCGCCATCCCTGACGGCTGGGCGCACTTTACCTATGGCGGCTCAACCGGCGGATGGGAATCGCTCGCCGCGCAGATCTTCTATCCCGATCACTACAACGGCGTCTTCTGCGCCTGCCCCGATCCCATCGACTTCCGTGCTTACACCTTGATCAATATCTATAAGGACCCCAACGCCTTCTACCTCGAAGGCGCGCACAAGCGAGTGGAGCAGCCCGGCATGCGCAACTACCTCGGCAATACCCTCATCACCATCAAGGACTCCAACGCCTACGAGCTCGCTCTGGGAGACCATGGCCGCTCGGGCGAGCAGTGGGACATCTGGCAGGCAGTCTATGGGCCGGTGGGAGCCGATGGCTATCCGCAGCCCATCTTCAATAAAGAGACCGGCGAAATCGACCACAACGTCGCCGCCTACTGGAAAGAGCATTACGACCTGCGCGCCATCCTTGAGAAGAACTGGGCAACGCTCGGCCCCAAGCTGCAAGGCAAGATTCACATCTATGTCGGGAGTGCCGATACCTACTTCCTCAATGACGCCGTCTACCTCATGCAGGATTTTCTGGAGAGCACCAGGAATCCTCCCTATGACGGCGAGATCAAGTATGGTGACCGCGCCGAACATTGCTGGAACGGCGATCCCAAGTTGCCCAACTATCTCTCACGCTTGCACTACAACACCATGTATCTGCCGAAGATCCTGGAGCGCATGGCGAAGACCGCCCCTGCCGGCGCAGACTTGAAGAGTTGGAGGTACTGAACGGACATACGCTGCTCGAGTTATTGGGCCATAATGCCTCTGCCCCACAACTTTTCTTAACAGTGTATCGGAGAACATCTTCCCGCTGCGAAGGGTTTCTCCCTGTGCAATTGACGATCCCAACTCGGGCTGGCAGCGTGTACTCCTCTTACCGCAGAGAAGTTCGACGAAGTAGTAATCCTCATGGCGACCTCGGGCTCGCCTGGTTGGACGCTCACGCTTTACATCCTGGCTATAACCTTTCACCCCTTAACGAAGGAGTTTCGAAACATGAAGCAAGTTTTTCTGCGCGGCGCTCTGGCCCTGGCCGTGGTCTTTGGAGGCGCCACCGCTTACGCTCAGATGGGTGGCCAGGGCGGCGGCGGACCCCATGGCCAGCATCAGCCGATGTCGACCGACCAGCATCTGCAAATGCTCACCCAGCAACTCAGTCTCACAAGCGACCAGCAGCAACAGATCAAGCCGATCCTGGAGAACGAGTCGCAGCAGATGGAGTCGTTGCGCTCCGACACCGCGCTCTCGCAGCAGGACCGCATGAGCAAGATGCGTGAGATCCGGCAGAACTCGGCCGGCCAGATTCAACCGATTCTCACAACAGAGCAGCAGGCTAAGTGGCAGGAGATGCGAAGCCGCGGCCGTCGCGGTATGGGCCAGGGCGGCGCCACCCCGCAAGGCACGCCACCGGACCCGCAGTAGCAAGGATTTATCCTCGATCAAAGCGCAGTCCAGCGACCAAAGCTGCGCTTTGACTATTTCCCTTTCGCCGGCAGGCTCGGCCCCAGCATCTTGGCCGGGTCGACCACGCGGTCGAACTCCGCTTCCGTCACGTAGCCGAGTTGTAGCGCCGCTTCCTTCAGGGTGAGGTCGTGGTCCATGGCGAAGTGCGCCAGGTGCGCCGCCTTGTCATAGCCGATCACCGGAGACAGTGCCGTCACCAGCATCAGCGAGCGCTCTACGTATTCCGCAATCTTCTTCCGGTTCGGCTTCGCGCCTTCAATCAGGTGCTGGCGGAAATTAGTGCAGCCGTCAGTCAAGAGCGTGATGGACTGTACGATATTGTGAATCATCAGAGGCTTATAGACGTTCATCTCGAGATAACCGCCCGCTCCGCCAAAGCCGACTGCAACATCATTGGCCATCACCTGCACCGCGATCATGGTCAGCGCCTCGACCTGCGTTGGGTTCACCTTGCCCGGCATGATTGACGACCCCGGCTCGTTCGCCGGAATGTGCAGCTCGGCAAATCCGGCGCGCGGCCCGCACGACAGCAGGCGAATGTCGTTGGCTATCTTGGACAGCGAAACTGCCAGCGTGCGCAGCGTGCCGGAGAGCTGAACCAGCGCATCGTGCGCTCCCTGCACCGCAAACTTGTTGGGAGCGCTGACAAACGGCAGCCCAGTGATCTTCGCCACCTCCGCCGCTGCGGCTTCGTCGAATCCCGGCCAGGCATTGATGCCCGTTCCCACTGCCGTGCCACCGAGCGCGAGCTCATACACGCTCGGCAATGCTCCCTGAATTCGTTGCAAGTCGTCGGCGAGCATTACCGCGTAGCCTGACCACTCCTGCCCCAGGGTAAGCGGCGTCGCATCCTGCATGTGCGTCCGCCCGATTTTGATAATGTCTTTCCACTCTTCCGCCTTCGCGGCAATGGAGTCTTGCAAAGCCTGCACTGCGGGCATCAGGCGCTGCTTCACGCCCATCGCTGCGGCAATGTACATCGCCGCAGGAAAAGTGTCGTTCGACGACTGCGACAGGTTCACGTGATCGTTGGGATGTACCGGCCGCTTCGAGCCCAGCGGCGTTCCCTCAAGCTGGCAGCAGCGGTTGGAGATGACTTCGTTCACGTTCATGTTGAACTGGGTGCCGCTGCCGGTCATCCACACGTGCAGCGGGAACATGTCTTCATGCTGCCCGGCCAGCAGTTCATCGCACACTTGCGAAATTAAGCGATATTTTTCCTCGGAGAGATGCCCGCCTTCATGATTGGCAATTGCCGCCGCCTTCTTCAACACGGCATAGGCGGTGATCATCTCACGCGGCATCAGCTCGGTGCCGATACTGAAATATTTCAGGGAACGCTGGGTTTGCGAGCCCCAGAGCTTCTCCTCCGGGACCTCGATCTCGCCATGGCTGTCGGATTCCTTGCGCATGAGGTTATGAGAACACTTTTGCGCATTTTTTGCAGAGACACGATGGCTGTGGGTGGGTTGGAACTTACTGCTTGGTCTCGGCTCCCGTGTTGCTCGTCGGCCCCAGTCCAGGGAAGGGCGAGCCGGTTGGGCCGGGCTTTACCGGAATCGGATTGCCAAACTGATCGGGAAACGGCAGCACAGTCGGAGGCTTGTCGCTTGTCGGAATGGGGTGGCCTTCCGCGTCGGGAAATGGCAGATACGGCTGGGTTGGTCCTCCGGCGCCCGTGAACAGCATGGATTCTCCCTTCGGCAGGGTCTGCCCGGGTGCCTCAGTGTTGGCCTGCGCCTCGGTGCCAGACACACTGGGAACCTCGCTCGCGTTCACGTCAGGAGCAGGCTCCTGCAGCTCCGATTGCGGCGGAGGCGGAGGGGGCTGGGTTGGAACGTTTCCGGGAAACGGCCGCGAGTGCAGAGGCTTGAAGGTCGGCGTCGGAGGCGCCTCAGGGGTTGGAACCGGCGCGCTCCCCTTGGGAGCGTGTCCCAGGAACGCGATCGACGTCGCTCCGCCCTCTGCCGAGCGCGAGAACTCATAGTTGACGTCCGTGCCTTCCACCAGCTTGGCAATCACCTGCCGCAACGTGCCTTCCACTGACATCGCCGGGCCGTGATAGCTTGTCAGCGTCTCGGTACCGGTGCATTTGATCTTCTGCTCCTGGCAGAGCGACGACATGACCGTGCTCAGCGGAGCTTGGTCCGGAACATTCACTTCGAGCTGGCCATCGTGCGAGGCGACCTTCACCGGCTGGGCCACTGCGGAAGCGGTCCCGGCGGAAACGTTCCCGCTTGCTGCAACAGGCGTTGGCGCTGGAGTCGCCGATTGCGCCAGACAAGAACCGGTAAGCCCGACGATCAGGGCCAGGACAAAGCAAGCAGTCGCAATTGAGCGCATGTATCCCATGACACCAGAAATCCTACTCTAGTTTACCGTCGATCGCGGTTGCCGGCGAACCGAATTGCGCCTTCTATCGCGCTCGTTCTGCATCGTGTTCCGCAAAGCGGGCCATTTCTCGCACATTCATTCTCACCACATCCGACGGTGCACACCTCTTTTCCTTTATCTGATCTCCGCCATCTTCGCCTGTACTTCGTCCATGCTCCACTCCGGAATCGCACCCACCTTGCTCGCCACGACTGCTCCCGCGGCATTGGCGAAGCGGCCAATCTGCTGCACATTCCAGCCCTGGCTCAGTCCATGGACGATGCCCGCTGCGAACGCATCGCCAGCACCAACGGTATCCGCAATCTCAACGTGAAAGCCAGGTACCTGCATGTACTGCCCATCTTTCAGAATCGAGCAGCCGCGCTCGCCGCAGGTGACGCACACAATCGCCGGGCCAAAGCGGTCGGCCCAGCGGCGAGCAAAGCCTTCAATCGAGCCTTGCTCGCCGTCCGCGTCGAAGTTTGCGTCGAGGCACTCAGCCTCCCAGTCGTTGAGCTTCACCACCGTCGAATGCGACGAAAGCTGCTCGACCGCCGTCAGGTTCCAGTTATTGTCGCGCAGATTGACGTCATAGATACGCCTCGCAGAGGGCAGTGCTTGCAAGAGTCTGAGCGTCGAGGCCAGGGCCGCGCCCGCAGTGTGGAACAGCGTCCCGTAATAAATCCATTGCGGGTCGAGTTTGCACAGAGCCCTAAGATCGCCGGCTGACATCTCTACGAAGTCATACGCCGCGGGGCGCACGATACGAAATGTCGGCTTGCCGTCGAGGTCCAGCTCCACCTCGGCGGTGCCCGTCGGCCTGCCCGGCAGTACGCGAATGAATTCAGTTGCGATACCCAGCCCGCGAATCAACTCCAGCGCGCGATGGCCGCGCCTGTCGTCGCCGACGGCGCTAAGCGGAAAGACCTCGTGCCCAAGCTTCTGGGCATGAGCGGCAAAATTCAGCGGCGCCCCGCCGAGATGCTCTTTCTGGCCGATCACGTCCCACAAAATCTCGCCGACGCTCAGAATGCGCATGACTAACACTTCCCCGTTGGCCACAGATCGGTTCGATGCGCGTGACGGCTCAACTCAAACCAATCCCTGTTGAATCTGCGCCCTCCGCGTTCTTCCGCGGTTGTCCTCTTACTTCCGCTTCCAGCGGGCACCGTCTTTCGTGTTTTCCAGGATGATTCCCTGCTCTGCCAGTTGATTGCGAATCTCATCCGAGCGCGTGAAGTTGCGCGCCTTGCGCGCCTGCGAATGCTCCGCCACCAGCCCCTCGACCTCCGCGTCCGACAGCGCCGCCGCTTTGGCCAGCTCGGCTGCCGCCGGGCTGATCTTGTCGCTCAAGTCTTGGGACTGCGCCCACTCCACGATGGCGCGCACCTTGCCCGCATCATCGTCCTGCAACACAGCGAAGATCTCTTCGAACTGTGCCAGCGCTTTCAGAACATGCGCGACATCATTCTTGCGAACGTCGCCTGCGTCGGCGGCGGCATTCACGTCGCGCACCAAGTCGAACATTGCGCCCAGCGCCCGCGCCGTGTTCAGATCGTCGCTCAGCGCTGCCGTCATCTCCTCCGAGGTCTTCACTGCCATCTCCGCGACTTTGGGATTCGCGCCCTCAGGCCACTGCGTGGTCTCCAGCCGCCGCTTGAAGTTGCGCAACCGCTCCACCGAATTTGCGGCCTGCGTCAGACCATCGAAGGTGAAGTTGAGCTGCTTGCGAAAAGGCACGGACATCAGCAGGAAGCGCAGCGACGACGGCTTGTGCCCCATCAGCACCAAATCGCGTACGGTGTAGAAGTTACCCAGCTTCTTCGACATCTTCTCGCCTTCCACCAGCAGAAAGCGCGAATGTACCCAGAAGTGCGCGAACGGCTTGCCGGTCTTCGCCTCGGACTGCGCAATCTCGTTTTCGTGGTGCGGAAAGATCAGGTCTTCGCCACCCGCATGAATATCGAAGCTCTCGCCCAGGTACTTCATCGACATCAGCGAGCACTCGATGTGCCAGCCCGGCCGGCCCGGTCCAATCTCCGTGTTCCACTGTGCCTCGCCCGGCTTGGGCGCCTTCCACAACGCGAAGTCGCGCGCGTTGTCCTTCTCGTACTCGTCCACGTCGACGCGCGCCCCGTCCTCCATTCCGCTAAAGTCCTTTTTCGACAGCTTGCCGTACTCGGGAAACTTGGCGATGCGAAAGTAGTACGAGCCATCTTCGGTCTGGTAAGCATAGCCCTTGTCGCGCAGTACGGCGATGAAGTGCGCCATCTCCTGAATGTGGTCGGTCGCATTCACCAGCATCTCGGGGTGCTGAATGTTCAGTGAGTCCGCGTCCTCCAGAAACGCCTTCTTATACTTGGCCGTATATTCCTGTACGGTGACGCCGTCGCGCGCGGCGTTACGAATGATCTTGTCATCCACGTCGGTGATGTTCATCACGTGCTTCAGCCCGAAGCCGCTCTGCTTCAGGAAGCGCCGCAGCGTGTCAACCACAATGAAAGTGCGAAAGTTTCCGATGTGCCCGTAGTCATACACCGTAGGACCGCAGGCGTACATGCGGACCAGGTTGTCTTCCAGAGGGCGAAACTCCTCGACCTTCCCCGACAGGGTGTTGAATAGCTCGATTGCCATGAAGCCTTTCAGACGCGATGAAAGAAACTCGATTGTAGGGTTCGGCGAGAAACAGGGTCAACCGAGGACGACTCCGCCGCTCCATCGGAGCATCGTTCTCGAAGAACAAGGAAGACGACACGCCGACATTCGACCCCGCCTCCAACCAACCGAAAGCTGACATCTCCCGCCTTACCGCTTTAAGATAGAGAGTGCCCGCCGGCTTATCGCGCCCCAACTCGTCTTCTTCAGAAAGAAGGACTCATACATGAACAGTTTCGGCAGCCGTTCCACCCTCCGCGTCGGCAACCGCGAATTCGAAATCTACCGCCTCAACGCCCTTGAGCAGCATGGATGCTCCGTCAAGCACTTGCCCTATTCTCTGCGCATCCTGCTGGAAAATCTTCTGCGCCGTGAAGACGGCAAGACCGTCAAGGCAGATGACATCAAGGCGCTGTCCTCGTGGTCGGCCAAAAGCACACCGTCGCAGGAGATCGCCTT
This sequence comes from uncultured Acidobacteriaceae bacterium, assembly GCA_963815775.1. Classification (GTDB taxonomy): domain Bacteria; phylum Acidobacteriota; class Terriglobia; order Terriglobales; family Acidobacteriaceae; genus CAVVDY01. Next base: position 165,987 of record CAWFIB010000028.1, read on the forward strand.
CATGCCCAGCCGCGTGCTGTTGCAGGACTTCACCGGCGTGCCCGCGGTGGTCGATCTCGCCGCCATGCGTGACGCCATGAAGGCCCTCGGCGGCAAGCCATCGCTCATCAATCCGCTGCAACCCGCGGAATTGGTCATCGATCACTCGGTGCAGGTCGACGAATTCGGAACGCCGCAGGCCTTGCAACTCAATGCCGAACTGGAGTTCCAGCGCAACAAAGAGCGCTACGCCTTCCTCCGCTGGGGACAGACTGCCTTCAAGAACTTCGCTATCGTGCCGCCGGACACTGGCATCGTTCACCAGATCAACCTGGAGTATCTCGCGCGCGTGGTCTTCGTCGGCGCGAATGGCGAATCCGGCAAGCCGCTCGCCTATCCCGACACGCTGGTCGGCACCGACTCGCACACCACGATGATCAACGGGCTTGGCGTGCTGGGCTGGGGTGTCGGCGGTATTGAAGCCGAGGCCGCTATGCTCGGCCAACCGGTATCGATGCTCATCCCGCACGTCATCGGCGTGCGCCTGGGCAACAGCCTGAAGGCTGGCTCCACTGCCACCGACCTCGTACTCACCGTTACCGAGATGTTGCGCAAGCACGGCGTCGTCGGCAAGTTCGTCGAATTCTTCGGCCCCGGCCTCCAGAACCTGCCGCTCGCCGATCGCGCCACTATCGCCAACATGGCGCCCGAGTACGGCGCCACCTGCGGCATTTTCCCTGTCGATCACGAAACGTTGAAATACCTCCGTCTCAGCGGCCGCAGCGAAGAATTGATCGCGCTGGTCGAGGCCTACTACAAGGAGCAGGGCCTCTTCCACACCAAAGACACGCCCGAAGCCGACTACACGCACGTCCTCGATCTCGACCTCGCAACCATCGAGCCCAGCATCGCCGGCCCCAAGCGTCCGCAGGACCGCGTGCCGCTCTCCAAGGCTGCCGAGTCGTTTGAACAGGCGCTGCCCAGCCTGCTCAAGCCCGGCCAGCAGGTTCCGCCCAAGCAGGGCGCGCGCTGGGAGGCCGAAGGTGGCCGTCCTGCCGGCATGGATTCGCAGCAGGATGGAGTCGAGGAGCACGTGTCCTACAATGGGGGACTCACTCACGGCAGTGTGGTCATCGCCGCCATCACCAGTTGCACCAATACCTCGAATCCCTCCGTCCTGATCGGCGCAGGCTTGCTGGCCAAGAAGGCGGTCGAGAAGGGTCTCAAGGTCCCCGCGTGGGTCAAGACCTCGCTCGCTCCCGGCTCCATGGTCGTCACCGAGTACCTCACGCGCTCCGGCCTGCTGCCCTATCTCGAGAAGCTGAAGTTCAACGTCGTCGGCTACGGCTGCACCACTTGCATCGGCAACTCAGGCCCGCTGCCGCAGGAAGTCTCCAGGGTCGTGACCGAGAACGATCTCGTCGTCGCCTCGGTGCTCAGCGGAAATCGCAATTTCGAAGGCCGCATCAACTCCGAGGTGCGCGCCAACTACCTCATGTCGCCGCCCCTGGTCGTCGCCTACGCCCTGGCCGGTCGCATGGATATCGATCTCTACAAAGAGCCGCTCGGCAACAGCAATGGCAAGCCGGTTTATCTGAAGGACATCTGGCCCACCGAGAAAGAAGTTGACGCGGTCCTGCAGGAGTTCGTCACCGGCGACCTCTTCCGCAGCGCCTACACCGACGTCTTCAAGGGCGACGAACGCTGGCGCGGACTCAATGTCCCACAGGGTGAGACCTTTGCGTGGGACTCCTCTTCCACCTACGTCCGCAATCCACCGTACTTCGAGAACATGCCGAAACAACCCGTCGCCGTCGGCGACATTCACGGCGCGCGCGTGCTCTGCTATCTCGGCCACAGCGTAACCACCGACCACATCTCGCCTGCCGGCTCCATCAAGCACAACAGCCCGGCCGGGCAATACCTCATCGAACACGGCGTGAAGCCCGCGGACTTCAACTCCTACGGCTCGCGGCGCGGCAATCACGAGGTGATGATGCGCGGCACATTCGCCAACGTTCGCCTGCGCAACAAGCTGACCCCTGAGCGCGAAGGCGCCTACACCCGCCACCTGCCGAATGGCGAAGAGATGTTCATCTTCGACGCCTCGGAGAAGTATCGCGCGGAAGTCACGCCCCTGCTGATTCTCGCCGGCAAGGAGTACGGCTCCGGCTCATCGCGCGACTGGGCCGCCAAAGGCCCTCTTCTGCTGGGAGTGCGCGCCGTGCTGGCCGAAAGCTTCGAGCGCATTCACCGCTCCAACCTGGTAGGCATGGGAATTCTGCCGCTGCAGTTCCTCGACGACGAGAACGCCGAAACCTGCGGCCTCACCGGCGAGGAGCTGTACGACATTGTGGGACTCACCCACGTGCTGGAGCACTTCCCCTCCGGCAAGACGGTGAAGGTCCATGCCAAAAGGGCCGACGGCACGACCGTCACGCTCGACGCCACCGTGCGCATCGACACTCCGCAGGAAGTGCAGTATTACAAGCACGGCGGCATCCTGCAGTACGTCCTGCGCCAGTTGCTGCACAACTAAAGGCCGGGGTCTCCAGCATTCTGCGGGGAAAAACCAAGGGCTATCAGCGCTCGGCTTCAGCAGGACCACCCCGGCACGAACATCGCGAGCTCTAGCCTTTGGAAGAACGCAATGGACTGCGCGAACTAGAACCCGACTTCGTAATGAGAATTCGGTGCCAGCAAGAGTGGTGCTTTCAACAAGACTCAGCCGCCTGAGAGTAATGTGCCGGGCGTCTAGCTTTTACGTCGTTTGGCGCTGTGATTTTGCGATCGGCTGCCCAGTCGCCACCTCAAGCGATGAGGTGGCACAAAGGCGCTTCAGCGCATTGACGTTCATCAGGTCGTCGAGCGGCTCGTCGATGGGCGTTTCGGCGATGAAGGCGACGTGGGCGAGTCGGGGATGGTTGAGCAGGCGGCGAAAGGGCTCCAGCCCGATGCTTCCCTTCCCGATGTGTTGATGGCGGTCGAGCTTTGAGCCACACGCGGCCTTGGCATCGTTGCAGTGGAAGACGTGAATGTTCTGCAGGCCGATGGCGCGATTGAGTGCGGCGAGCGTTTGGTCGAATCCTTCGTCGGTGACGATGTCGTAACCGGCAACGTGGGTGTGGCAGGTATCGATACACGCGCCAACGGGTACAAGTTTTCGCAACGACTGAACCAACTCGGCCACCTGATGGATGCTGCCTCCGAGGGAAAACTCCGAGCCGGCGGTGTTCTCGATGAGCACATGCAGCCCCAGACTTATCGAGATCGAGTCCTTGTGAAGCCTGCGCGATAGCCTTGGCGGCCTGCCGCAGTCCGTCGTCTCTGCTCAAGCCGCGATATGAGCCGGGATGTACCACCAGGAATTCGGCGCCGAGCGCCAGCGCCCGCTCCAGTTCGCCGCGAAAAGCGGCAATCGACTTGGAGTGAAACTCGGGATTACCGCCCGCAAGGTTGATCAGGTAGTTAGCATGGATCGCCAGCGGCTTGAGGTCATAGCGCTCGCGCAGGCGGCGCATTTCGGCACATTGCGACCGTGCAAGCCCATAGGGTTTCCATTGTCGCGGGCTGGAAGAAAAAATCTGGAAGGCATTGCATCCGAGTCGATAAGCGCGCTCGGCGCTGGTCTCGACACCGCCGGCGGTGGAGGTGTGAATGCCGATGCGGCGTGAGGTGAGCAGAGGCGGCTTTGCCGGCGCGGGGATGAGCTTCAGGATGTCCTTCTCGACCTTGGGCCCTTGGCGAGGCATGTGCGCGATTGTAATTCGAACCTGAAGATGGCGATAAAGGCAACACCCACGTCACCGCCCGTCACACTGTTTCCGTGGTCTAATCTAGGGTTAGTTGCCAGGGCGGGCGCAGTTGTTCACGCACTCTGGCCAGCGCGCTTGGAACGTATCCGGCCAGATCTGCATCCAATGACACAGGACGAGCTATTACGAGTGGTGAAATTGAGCAAGGTGTTTCGCTCGGGCCATTCGGAGTTGGTGCTCTTTGACAATTTGTCATTTCAGGTACACACCGGCGAAATGCTCGCCATCATCGGCGAATCCGGTGCGGGAAAGAGTACCTTGTTACACATCCTCGGAGTTCTTGATCGTGCTTCCGCTGGTGACGTATACTTCGCCCAATCTGATTTGGGGAAGTTGTCGGAAGAAGATGCCGCTGAATTTCGCGGTCGGGAACTCGGGTTTGTCTGGCAGTTTCACTATCTGCTGCCGGAATTTACCGCGCTGGAAAACGTCGCCATGCCGCTGCTAATGCGCGGCGAGAGTCGGCGGAACGCGGAGCACCACGCACTGCGCTGGTTGCAAGAGGTCGGGTTAGAGGATCGGGCAGGTCACCGGTCCGGCGAGCTATCAGGCGGAGAGCAGCAACGGGTAGCGCTGGCACGTGCGCTGGTGCACGGGCCCAAACTCCTGATGGCCGACGAGCCAACCGGCGACCTCGACAGCCGGACAGCGGAAGCGGTATTTGAGTTGATCTCCAGGTTACATCGCGATCACAGCCTCACCTCGCTTATCGTTACCCACAATCTTGCCTTTGCGCGTCGCTGCGACCGGGTTTTGCAACTGGAGCGGGGGCGATTGGTTGCGGTGTCGCCCGAATCGTTGATGACCTAGGAACAGGAGGGCTCAGTACGGGTTTAAGACAGAAGAGCAGGAACCGTGGGGTTCCAAAACGACCCTCAAAAAGGGTGATCTAACAAGGCACAGCAGATTTGGGTTTTCAGGGACTAAGTTCGGCGTCAGAATAGAACACAAGGATACGGCCCCGGAAGCTCCGGAGAGGTTAAATGTTCGAACGGTACACGGAAAAGGCCCGACGCGTCATTTTCTTTGCGCGCTACGAAGCCAGCCAGTTTGGTTCTCCTTACATCGAGACGGAGCATCTGCTGCTGGGTCTTCTGCGCGAAGACAAGGCGCTCACTAATCGCTTCCTTCGCTCACACGCATCAGTGGAGTCCATCCGCAAGCAGATCGAAGGGCACACTACGATCCGGGAGAAGGTCTCAACTTCCGTGGACCTGCCCTTAAGCAACGAGTGCAAGCGGGTGTTGGCGTACGCCGCTGAAGAGGCCGAGCGCCTTTCCCATAAGCACATTGGGACCGAGCACCTGCTGCTGGGTCTGCTGCGTGAGGAGAAGTGTTTTGCAGCGGAGATTCTGCACGAGCGCGGATTGCGGCTTTCCTCGATCCGCGAGGAACTGGCCCGCACCTCGCAGGAGAAAGCTCAGCCGGCGCAGCGTTCGCGGGAGTCTTCCCTACTGTCCGAGTTCTCGCGCGACCTAACGCAGTCCGCTATGGACAACCAGCTCGATCCTCTGGTTGGCCGGGAAGCGGAACTGGAGCGCGTCGTCCAGATTCTCTGTCGCCGCACCAAAAATAATCCGGTGCTGATCGGCGAGCCGGGCGTTGGCAAGACGGCCATCGTTGAGGGACTGGCGCAGCGCATCGCTGATGGTGAGGTGCCATCATTCCTGGCCGACAAACGCATTCTTGCCCTTGATCTTTCCTTGATCGTTGCGGGAACCAAGTACCGCGGCCAGTTCGAAGAACGCTTGAAGACCATCATGAAAGAGCTGATGGAATCGCAAAATTCCATCATCTTCATCGACGAGCTGCACACGCTGGTTGGTGCAGGATCGGCGGAAGGTTCGCTGGATGCCGCCAACATCCTGAAGCCCGCGCTTTCGCGCGGCGAGATTCAGTGCATTGGCGCAACCACGCCGTCGGAATACCGCAAGTCGATCGAGAAAGATCGCTCGCTTGAACGCCGCTTCCAGGCGGTCAAAGTTCCGCCGCCAAACGAAGCCGATGCGGTGAAGATTCTATTCGGCATTAAAGAGCGCTACGAAAAGTTCCACGCCGTCAGCTACACCGATGAGGCCATCAACTACTCGGTGTCGCACTCCAACCGCTATCTGCCGGACCGCTTTTTGCCGGACAAGGCCATCGACCTTATCGACGAGGCCGGTGCCCGCGTAAAGTTGCGCCAGACTTCGCTGCCCGATGACATCACTGAGGTCCAGAAACGGATCAAGTTCATCGTGCACCGTATGGAAAACGCCATCGCGAACCACGAGTTCGAGAAGGCGCGCTTCTACTCCGACGAGGAGCGCAAGGAGCGCGAGAACCTGCGCGCCTTGCGGGAGAAGTATCACCTTGATGAGTCCTCGACCGGCGTGGTTAGCCGCGAAGACATCGAAGATGTTGTGTCGCGCTGGACTGGTGTGCCGATCGCCTCGATCAAGGAAGAGGAAAGCCAGAAGCTGCTTCGCATCGAAGAAGAGCTGCACCGACGTGTCATCTCGCAGGACCGGGCGATCTCCGCCCTGGCCCGAGCGATTCGGCGCTCGCGTGCCGGCCTGAAGAGCCCGAACCGGCCGATTGGCTCGTTCCTGTTCCTCGGCCCCACGGGTGTCGGCAAGACCGAAGTCGCCCGCACCCTGGCGCAGTTCATGTTCGGCAGCGAAAAAGCCCTGGTTCGCTTCGACATGTCGGAGTTCATGGAGAAGCACTCCGTCTCCAAGCTCATCGGCTCGCCCCCGGGATACGTCGGCTACGAAGAGGGCGGCCAGCTCACCGAGCGGGTGAAGCGGGCACCCTACTCGGTCGTGCTGCTGGACGAAGTCGAGAAGGCGCACCCTGACCTGTTCAATATCCTGCTGCAGGTGTTTGAAGACGGTCAGCTCACCGATGGTTTGGGCAATACCGTAGATTTCAAGAACGCGATCATCATCATGACTTCGAACATCGGCGCGCGTCATCTGCAGAAGCGCACCGGCCTGGGCTTTCAGACCGATCAGGAAGACATGGTGGCGGGCAAAGTTGAGGACATGGTCAGGAACGAGGTGAAGCGCACCTTCAACCCTGAATTCCTCAATCGTCTCGACGAGGTCATCATCTTCAACGCCCTGAGTGAGGCTGATCTCATCCAGATCGTGGAGCTCATGGTGAACCAGCTGAACACCAACCTGGCGCAGCGCGCCATCACGGTCACGGTGACGGAAGACGCCCGAAAGTGGATCTTGCACAAGACCGTGGCCGACCGCACCTACGGAGCTCGTCCGCTGCGGCGTGCCCTGCAGAAGTATATTGAGGACCCGCTGTCGGAGGCCCTCATCCAAGGTACATTCCAGCAGCGCCCGGCGTTCATCGAGGTCTATCTTGAGAACGATCAGCTCTTCTATCGTCCGGTTGGCGAGGAGAAGAATGAGGGCGTACTGCTGTACAGCAACTGAAGACGTACCAAAGCATCGCAAAGGGAGCGTCTTGCCGCGCTCCCTTTTATTTTGCGCTAACCATCTTTCAGGTGAAGCACGGGCGCTGCTACTCAGCCCTTAGAGTGCGGGATTAAGGCCACATTGTCTCAAACTGGTAGCTAGCCAGCGTCAGACTGGCCTGCAATCCCGACCCTGTCGACTATTGCCTATTGGTCAGCATAGAGCTTCCTCGGGCTGCATTCGTTGGTCTTGTGAAAACGCTTTGGGCAAGCGGCCGGGAAAAATCAGCCACCTCATTCGGCATGACCAAGGAATAGTACCGGGATGGTCTACTTCCACATTGACTTCGCTTTAAACCGATGCTAACGTGCGACTTGCAGTGGATCTAGTCAGGTGGAGAGGGTTCCAGATCACAATGAAATCAAGCAGATTCTTGCTGTTGTGTTGTTGTCTTATCGCTCTTTCGATGTTGCCGGCTCAGGTTTTTGCCGATGCTTTCTGCAGCGACCCGGCGCCGTATCAGTATCAGAGCTGCGGGGTAGTTGCAGATACCAACACCTTCACGGTTGCCGCCCGGGGCCTCATCACCGGTATAGACATGTTCTTCGGCGGCTATCACGCCGACTTCTCGAGTTCCATCCATGCCCTGGTCTGGAGGGACAACCAACTGGTGTATACCGGTGCAGAAACGCCTTTGAATATGGACCAGAGGTTGTATCAGCGGTTCGAGTTAGTTCCGGCCAATGAGTTGCAAGTTGGCGATCAGATCGAATTCGTCCTCCATGTGAACGACCCGAACGGGGCCCAGGACTACTACAGCTCGGATCTGAACAAAAATGTAGATGGCCTCAACCACGTTTGGGCCGAGACGATAACGAACGGCCAGTGCGTGATATTCGCCGGCCCATGTGCCTATCTGGGCTTCGAGGATCTGCCACAACAGGAGGGCAGCGACTTCGACTACAACGACTTCAAGGCGTGGATGATCGGATTCGATGTCTCGACTGGGAATTCAGCCAATCCGGTTCCTGAGCCTTCGTCGGTCCTTTTGCTGACCGGCGCCCCGCTGGCATTTGCGGTAAGTAAGCTTCGGCGTTTTTTGTAATGCCTCCAAGGGTCTGACCGTCCGGATTGAGAAATCGGGGTGGCAGACCCTCTGTTCCTTCACAGCACGGTCCTCTGAGTTGTGCAAGCCGCAGATTTTGAACGTTGGCGATTTCTTTTCAAAGATACGTTCCTTGAGTTAAGAATCTGCCGACGCTTGCCTGAAAAGTGGCAGAATCGAATGGCCGGATGCCGCTTCCCCTTCCTCGTTTGTTGGTCCACATCCGGCTGATTATCCGGCACTGCGCACGCTAGTGCTATTGACAGCAGAACCAATTCGGCCATAAGATTTTCGCGCCTCAGTGTTGGTTAAGTGTGCGGAAAGGTATGTGCGGAAAGGTAGAGGTTCTGCTATGAAACTGCGTTCCTTCGCTTTGGCGTGCGGTGTGCTTCTGGTTCTTTCATGTTTCTCGACCCAAGGTTTTGCTGACGCATTTTGCACTGACCCCCCACCATACCAGTACCAGAGTTGCGGGGTAGTCGCGCCGACAAATACCTTTGTCGCTAACGTTCTCGGGTTCGGCGTTAACATGATTTTCCGTGGCTTTCACGCCGATTTCTCCAGCTCCATAAACGCGCTGGTCTTCAGAGACGGCGCACTGGTCTACACCGGCGCTGATACGCCTTTAAACACAGACATGCACCAATATCAATTCGCCAATCTGGTTCCGGCTAGCGAAGTGCAAACCGGAGATCAGATTGAACTCGTCCTGCACGTGAATGACCCGAACGGACCCCAGGATTACTACAGCTCAGAGCTAAACAAAAACTTAGACGGCCTCAACCACACTTGGGCCCAAAGGTTGACTAACGGCCAGTGCGTAATCATCGCCGGTCCGTGTACCTATGTGGGATTCGAGGACTTACCGATGCAGGAGGGCAGTGATTTCGATTACAACGATTTCATGGCGTGGATTTTCGGAATGCATATCGATAACGGGGGTGTCGCTAACCTGAACTCAGTTCCCGAACCCTCTTCGATTCTGCTGCTGACGGGTGCTCCTCTGGCGTTCTTGCTGGGCAAGTTTAGACGTCGGCTGTAGTCCGCTGGTACTGCCTAACCTTGACGCCGAAAGACACGCTCTTTCGGCGTTGCCCTTTCAGGCCGCCCCGTCGGCGTAAAGTGGGCACTGCCTTAAACTGAGATTGCACTTAATCCCCAGACAGGACTGTTACCCGTGACCGAACCAACCTATGAAGAACTGAAAGCTAAATTGGCGGCGGCAGAACAGCAGCTCAAAGGTCGCAAACGCGGTTCCATTGACTTCAAAGTCAGCGAGAAGGGCGCGGTCAGCGTCTATGGCCTGGGCCGCTTCCCTGTCACCCTGTACTACGAGCAGTGGGTCCGGCTACTTGAGAATGCTGATGCCCTGCGCGAATTCATGGAGCAGAACAAGTCCAGCCTCAAGCTCAAGACCGCCGAGCCAGCGGCTGGAGACGCTGGAGGGCAAAGCTAGAGGCTCGGCCTGCCGCCTTCCAGGGCGGTTATCCAACCGCCCTGGTCCGTCTAGTCTAGCTCACTGCCCTGTCGGATGGCCTGGACTTTCGCTCTCTGCTGCTGCCGGACAAGCGGGCGGCTCGAACAGGCTCATGTTCTCCTTCTTCCATTGCATCGAGCGGTGAATGCGGTTGTAGCCGCTGGGATGATCGAAGAAGATGAACTCCTCGATCGGTCCGGGCCGCATCTTGCGATACTCGCCCAGGTGTAGCGCGGCCCGGGCAAATCCGTCCGGCTGACGGCTGGCGTTCAGCCCGAACATGTCGGCTTCGGCTTCTTCCGTACGTGTCTGTGTGTTCTGGATGGGCGTCAGCACGAAGAAGAAGATCGAGGCCAGAAGTACGACTAGCGGAAGAACCGCCGGGTCGCCAATCCCACGGATCTGCCACTTCTCGCCCCAGCGTGCCAGGCTCCAGTCCAGCGACCACTTCAGGAAACCGAAGAAGCAGACCGCTACGATCAGCATGAACATGATCGTCTTGGGAATGTGGTTGAGCACATAATGCCCCATTTCGTGACCCATTACCGCTTCGATCTCTTCCGGTGAGCCACGACGCAGAAGATTGTCGTTCAGGGTGATGCGCATGGTCTGGCCGAAGCCGCTTACATTGGCGCTCATGCGCGTTGTCTGGCGCGAAGCATCAACCTCATAAACGTCATGCGCGGGAATGCCGTTGGCTTGCGCCATGGTGAGAATCGGTTGCGTGATCTTCGGATCGTTCAGCCGGGTGACCTTGTTGAATATTGGCACCAGGTAAACCGGGGCGATCATCACGGTGAACACGACGAAGACCATGGTGACCACGGCCCCCCAAATCCACCAGGTACGCGGCAGCCGACGCACGATGGCGAACAGCAGGACGACCAGCGCGCCGCCCAGCACCACATTAATGGCGAGCCCCTTCATTTGATCGCCCAGCCACGGACCGAACGTCTGCGTCGCCAGGCCGTACTGGTGCTCGCGAATGTAGCCCTCGTAGATGGCCAGCGGAGCGCCAAGCAGGGTTACGACGATCAGGTATTCGACCCAGTAGAGGAAGGTCTGCAGCCAGCGAAACCGCGTGATACGCTCCGCCAGGTTGCGCATACCCGCCGACCAGCGAAGGTTCAGCAGCAGCAGGGCAACTACCGCCCCGTAAAGAAAGTCCCAAAGAATGAGCCAGTAACCGCCCTCGAAATAAGCAGTGGACCGGGCCTGGGCCGAGGCCGGCATCTCCGCCAAATACGCTTCGGTGGCGGCATCGACATCGAAATGATCGGACGCCTGCGCGGCAGCCGGAATCGTCGTAGGAATATCAATCTGGCTCTTGTCGAGCTTGGCTGCGTCGCCGGATTGTGCCAAACAGCAGCAGGTTAGCCATAGGAGCAACCCTGCGGTCGCGCCTAGTGTGCGGAAGTGTTTGGTCATGTAGTTTCCTGTGTGTTGAAAGAGGATATTAGCCCAAGTCCAGTAGGATTACGATACGGTGGGACGAAAGGTTCCCATCTTCGGGTCAACAACTGACCTCGCCGCCCCAGCCTCTTGTTGGAATGCCATAATCAAACATGCGCATCTTTCTCTCCGCGGGCGAAGCCTCCGGCGACATGTACGGTGCATGGCTTATGGAAGCACTGCGGGAGGAGCTGCGTGGACGTAGCGAGCTGCAAGAGCTTGAGTTCTTTGGCGTCGGCGGCGCAGCGATGCGCGCCGCTGGCTGCGACCTGGTGGTTAATGCAGATGAGATCGCGGTAGTTGGACTGGCGGAGGTTGTGCGGCACCTTCTGCGCATTTACGGGCTCTTCCACAAAATCGTTCAGGAGGTCGAGCGCCGCCGTCCCGATGTGGCCGTCCTGGTTGATTTTCCCGATTTCAATCTACGGCTGGCACGCCAGCTTCATCGCCGCGGCATTCGCGTGGTCTATTACGTCAGTCCGCAACTTTGGGCGTGGCGCCAGTCGCGCGTCGAGTTGGTCCGGAAGTACGTGGCGAAGATGTTAGTGATCTTCCCTTTCGAAAAGAAGTTCTACACCGACCACGGCGTGGATGCCGAATTTGTAGGGCATCCGCTTGCCGATGTGCCACTTCCCTCGTTGACCCGCGAAGACTTTGCGCAACCCTACGGCCTCGATCCATCCCGGACCTGGATCGCTCTCCTGCCGGGAAGCCGCCAGGGCGAGGTCAGCCGCATTTTTCCGACACTTTTGAAAACAGCACAACTTCTAGGCCCGGAATACGTTTACTTAGTTCCGGTGGCCTCTACCCTCAGGGCGCAATGGATGCGAACTTTTTTGCCGCACGGTCCGGAACTGACCGTCGTTCTCACCGATGACGCGCAAGCCACGCTGGCCCACGCACGCGCCGCCGCGGTCGCGAGTGGAACCTCCACCTTGCAGGCGGCGCTGATCGGTACGCCGTTTGTGATGGTCTATCGCGTTGCGGCGTTATCCTGGAAATTCGGGCGGCCCCTGGTGAAGGTCGATCGCTTCGCTATGCCCAACCTGATTGCCAAACACGACATTGTCCCGGAGCTGGTGCAGGACAAATTCACCGCCGAACGGGTCGTCTCCGAGATCCGGCGCATCCTGCCGGATGGCAGTGAACGCGGCGCGATGGTCGAGGCATTTGGGGACCTACGTCACCGTTTGGGCGCCGATGCGTCTAATCTGCAGGCCAGCCGTCGGGCAGCCAGAGCGGTTCTCTCCGCCATGGGACGGGGAGCGTGAGTATCTCAGGTGCATTTTCCCGTGTAAACTTTTCATCTATATTGACCAGCAGAGCAGGAGCTTTCTCCAGGATGCAGAGCGCAGCGCGGCTTGCCCGGCGCACCTTATTTCCTATCGTCCTTGTTGCATTGTTGGCGCCGGCTTTGTTTGCCGCGGAACGCCCGCGGCTCCAAGTCGATGACTATGCAATCCAGGCTGTGGTAACCCCGCAGACCCACCAACTCAAGGCTCTGGCGCGCGTGAAGTTCACTGCGCTGGACGACATCACGATTGCCGTCTTCACCCTGCACAATGGGCTAAAGCCCACTCGAGTATTCGACGCTACGGGACAGCCGCTTACGGCCGAGCGCGTCAGCCAGGACGCCACCGTCCGGGTCTCCCTTCCTGGGACGCTCAGCAAAGGCAGCAGCACCAGCCTGACCTTCGAATATGAAGGGACGGTCCAGTCGGCGGACGACAGCCCGGTGCCTGGATTGAAGCTTGCCTACGTGGGGGATCCCTACACCTACCTGTTGTATGCGGGCGGATGGTTCCCCATGTCGGGCTATGGCACGAATCGCTTCACCTCAACGATCAGCGTCAGCGTGCCTGCGGGCTATTCGGTCATCGGCAGCGGCAAGCAGAGCACGGGAGAGTTCCCATCGTTCGGGGAAGCGCCGGAGCCTGATAGCTCTGGCCGCAAGAGCGCGCGCACGCAGCCGCTGCGGCTCGCCTCTCCTGCCGGCAACACCATTTACACCTTCACCTACGATAAGCCGAGCTTCCCGGGAACCATCCTGATTGGCAAGTATGTGCAGACCAAAAGCACTGAAGGCGGCCTCGACGTCACGGTCTACACATCCGAGCAAAACAAGCCCTATGCCGCGCAGTACGCCGACTCCGCCTCGAAAGCGTTCTTCTTCTACACCTCATCGTTCGGGCCAACCTACAGCAATAAGCTGAGCCTGGTGGAGTTGCCCAACGACACGGTTCCTTCAGCTTGGGCGCCGGAAATCGCTGCCATGTCGTCGCGAGCGTTCACCCAGAAGGTGAACTACCGCCTGGTCGCCAACACGGTCGCTCATCAGTGGTGGGGAACCATGGTGAGTCCGGCGGCGCGCAACGACTGGTGGATCAGCGACGGCTTTGCGCGCTACTCGGAGGCGCTCTATGTTGAGCACGTCGCCGGCCAGGCGGCGTTTGAAGAAGTGTCCACCGACATGGAAGTCGGCGCTCTCGCCTACCAAACTGTCCCCCTTGCGGACGTCGGCAAGCTGGATACGTTCTCTCCCGAGTTTCAGTCGCTGACCAGCGACAAGGGCGCTGCCATCCTGAACATGTTGCGTTGGGTCATAGGAGAGCAGGCCTTCGACAAGACCATGCGCGATTTCCTGAGCCAGTACTCCGGCAAACCAGCGACCGTGCAGGACTTTCGCAAGATCGCGGAGCAGGATTCCGGCCAGCAGCTTACGTGGTTCTTCACCCAGTGGCTCGACTCCACCGGCGCCCCCGAGTTCAAGGACAAGTACACGATTTACCGCATCCAGAAGGGCTTCCGCGTGGTGGGTGAGATCCAGCAGGACATGGACCTGTTCCGCATGCCGGTCGAGTTGAGAATCGACACCGACGGCAAGACGGAAACCAAGCGCATCGAGGTGTCGGGCACCGATTCTGCCTATGAGGTCGAAACCTTCGGCAAGCCGCGCAAGATCACCATCGATCCCGACAACCGCGTGCTGAAGAATTCACCTGAACTGAGGGTTCGTGCCTCCATCGTGCGCGGGCAGGCGGATGTTGAGCAGGGCGATTTGACGGAAGCGCTGAAGGAGTTCCAGAAGGCGCTGGACACCAACCGGAACAGTTCGCTGGCCCACTACCGCATCGCAGAGGTCTTCTTCCTGCAACACAACTATCAGGCAGCGGCCAACGCTTACCGCGAGGCGCTCAACGGCAACGGCGATCCCCGCTGGACTGAGGTCTGGAGCCATATCCGGCTGGGCAATATCTTCGACCTGACCGGCCAGCGTGAGCGCGCCACGAACGAGTATCGGCAGGCGCTGCAAACCAACGACAACACTGCCAACGCTCTGGATGAAGCGCGCAAGTACCTGCAAAGCCCCTATCAGCCGCAGAGCAGCAGCAACGGGATGTAGCGTGGAACGCCCGCGCCGGGACTGCACAGCCCGGCGAGAGATCTTCGACAGGCCCGGGCCGGTCGAGGTTCAGAAACCTTGCTTCCCTGCTGGCCAAAATGCCGCGCCACGCTTGCCAGCCGACGTATACTTTTTGTTCCGTTGGCGCGCACAGTTCGCGCAGGTTGATTCTGGAGGACGTGATGGCTTTCTTTGGAGCATTGAGGAGACTCAAGACGCCGGGAGCTGCTACAGACCCTGGCGTCGATTCGCGTGTGTGGACTCACGTCCGAACGCAACCCACAATGCAAGATGCGTATGGTACCTCCCTGACAAGTGAGACTCCGCAGCCGGCATCGGTGCCCGCGGGCGGTTGGGTACACGGTTTAATGCCTCCGGACAGGCAGAGGTTGACGGGCGGTAATGCGCAAGCTATCGTTCGCGAGCTGGCCTTCCGGGGAGACACCCGGAGTCCTGACACGATCATGGCGGCCGGAGGCATGTTCCCGCGCGGAGGAACCCAATGGGGCACCGTGCAGGACAGCAATCGCGATCTCGATCCCGGCGGCCACGTGGGCTGGGGCTCGCCTGGAACCACTGTATTCGTCTCCTGTAGCCGTTCTTATCGAATCGCCAAGGGTTTTTCCGGAAGCACCTACGTCTATCTGGTGCGCGTCAATAACGGCGTGGACATTTCCAATTTCGGCACCCCTGGGCCTAGCATGCAGTGCGAGGTATGTGCGCTGTTTGGAGTGAAATTCGAGGACATCCTGGGCGTCAAGGTAATCGCCAGCGGAAACGTCTACCGCAACGCCCACTTCGCGGCTGGCGGCCTGTCGGTCGGGCAGATGAACGCGGCGCTGGATTTGCTGGCGAACGGACAAGCCGTGCAACCGGTTTAGAGGGTGTGTTAACACGCCCTTGGTCCACGTCCTTCTTAGAACCCCATCCTCGTTGTTCGCCCTGGCATTTTGAAGGAACGCTATTTCTCAACGAACGCTCGCGTTCTACCCGATTGTTTGCACCTCTACTGACAGCACCGCGGGCAAATCACGCACGATAGGATTCCAGCTATCCCCGCCATCGGCTGAGGCGTAGACCTGTCCGCCGGTCGTGCCGAAGTAAATCCCGCACTCGTCCAGCGTATCGACGGCCATCGCATCGCGCAGTACATTCACGTAGCAGTTGGCCTGCGGCAGACCGTTGGTGAGCGCCTCCCAGTCGTTGCCACCAGTGCGGCTGCGGTACACGCGGAGCTTGCCCTCGGGCGGATAGTGCTCGCCATCGCTCTTGATGGGCACAACGTAAATCGTCTCCGGCTCGTGGGAGTGTACGTCGATGACAAAACCAAAGTCGGTCGGCAGGTTGCCGCTAACTTCATGCCAGTTATCGCCGGCATCGTCGCTGCGCATCACATCCCAGTGCTTCTGCATGAAGAGCGTTCCCGGCTTCTTCGGACTCATCGCGACGTGATGCACACAGTGGCCGATCTCGGCGTTGGGGTCAGGAATGTACTGCGAGTGGAGCCCGTGGTTGATCGGCTTCCAGGTTGCACCGCCGTCCTCGGTGCGGAAGGCCCCCGCCGCGGAGATCGCGATATACATCCGCTTCGGGTCGCTCGGGTCAAGGATGATAGTGTGCAGGCACATGCCGCCCGCGCCCGGCTGCCAGTTGGGGCCGGTACCGTGGCCGCGCAGGCCGGACATCTCGTGCCAGGTGGTCGCGCCGTCAGTACTGCGAAAGATGGCCGCATCTTCCACTCCGGCATAGACCGTGTCGGGATCGCTGAGCGACGGTTCCAGATGCCACACCCGCTTGAACTCCCACGGATGCTGCTTGCCGTCGTAGAACTGGTGCGTGGTGAGCGGCTTGCCTGTCTCGGCCGAGGTGTCATAGACGAACTTGTTGCTCTCTCCCTTGCTGAAGCCCATCGGGTCTTTGTCTAACGGCCCGGCCGGGGTAGTCCATGTCTTGCCGCCATCGTCGGAGCGCTGAATGATCTGCCCGAACCACCCGCTGGTCTGCGAGACATAGATGCGGTCCGGATTCACCGGCGAGCCCTTCATGTGGTAGATCTCCCAGCCGCCGAAGTGGGGGCCGCTGACCTCCCAATTCTGACGCTTACCGTCGGAGGTCAGGATGAATGCGCCTTTGCGTGTGCCTGCCAGCACGCGAACTTTGCTCATAAGTGCTCCTTAGAGGAAGGGCGAGATGGAACTCGCCTCCAACGCTTGAGGGATTCGGAAAGCGAATAGTGTAGCGCGAAAGGCGATGGGGCCACGTGAAAGCATCCCGCTTTTTGAGCGATTCGTCCCGGAAGGCGCCCCGGCAAATCTACTTCTTCTGGGGGTTCGCCCCGGCGGTTGCAGGCTTTGCCACTTCGGCTCGCCCCGGCTCCTGCGCCGGATACTCGTACACCCCGCGTCCGGCCTTGCGGCCCAGGCGGCCCGCCTTCACGTACTGCACCATCAACGGCGCAGGGCGGAACTTCTCACCCAGCGTCTTGTGCAGGTATTCCAGGATGTGCAGGCGCGTATCCAGGCCGACCAGGTCGACCATTTCGAAGGGGCCCATGGGGTGATTGAGTCCAAGCTTCAGCGCCTTGTCGATGTCCTCGGCCGAGGCGACGCCTTCCTGCAACATGTAGAAGGCCTCATTGCCGATCATGGCGTTGATGCGGCTGGTGATGAATCCCGGCGACTCGCGGATGACCACAACTTCCTTGCCCATGCGCTTACCGACTTCAACCGCCGCGGCCAGCGTGTCCTCACTGGTCTCCAGCGCGCGTACGATCTCCAGCAGCTTCATCTTGTGCACCGGATTGAAGAAGTGCATGCCTACGCACTTCGGCGCACGGTAGGTAACACTGGAAATTTCCGTAACACTGAGCGAAGAGGTATTCGACGCCAGAATGGTCGTCGGCCGGCAAATCTTGTCGAGCAGGGTGAAGATTTCGATCTTCGATTCCATCTCCTCGGGCACGGCCTCGATGACCAGATCGGCCTCGCGCGCTGCCTGCTCAACCGAAGAGGCATACTCCAGCCGATTCAGTGCCTCGCCGGCGTCGTCCTTTGTGACCTTGCCCAACTCGACGGCCTTGTCCAGGTTGGCGCGGATTTCCGTTTCAGCCTTGCGCAACGCGGTGGGAAGCACGTCCTCCAGGATCGTGCGGTAGCCGCCGACAGCCGCGGCATGCGCAATGCCCCGCCCCATGATCCCGGCGCCAATAACCGCGACAGTTCGGATTTCGGCCATCCGCTATTCTCCCCGCTCCAGAAGTTCGACCATACCTACAAAGCTCGGGTCCGACTTGCGCATATACTCCGCGAGCCGCTGCTTCTCCTCGGCCGAAAGCAGATACAGGCTGGCGTTGACTCGCCGCAACGTGGCGGCAATGTCGTCGACGTAATTCATCATGCGAATAAGTTCACCACTGGCAGACATAACAGGTCCCTTCCTGGCTGGTTGAAAACGATAATCCACGGTGGGCCCGCGCTCCCAGCGTCTAACGCCGCACACCCGACAAACATTCATTGTCGCTGTTCCAGTCGGATTTCGTAAAGCAAGCCGCGGAGACCTGGCCCCGGAGTGCGCCAATCCGGGACGAGATTCGCTATTATGACCCTCCAGTTAAACCTCCGCCCTGGCCTGGGCACGGGCTGCAAAAAGTATGCTCGTTCCCCGGTTTTTACACTTTTCGAAAAAAACATCACGATACTTGCTGCACAAAATCGTCAATTCGTTGCACAATAGATGTTCAAGCCGCGTCTTTTGGGGGAGATGAATGCAGCTTGTCGAGAATCGTCGAACTGGGCGGACCGAACCCGAACTCCGTCCCATGCAACGCCTGAAACTTCTACTGTTCGGCACCGTCGTGGTGTTCGCGTCCCTGGGCGCGGGCGAAGCCGTTTACCGGCTGCTGTTCCTCGACTTTGACGGCGCCAGGGACCGCCTGCCCATCGAAATTTGCTTCGGCCTGGCCTTCGCCTGGCTCGGCATGAAGATCGCCCGCGGCATCTATGAACACCGCGCCAACACCCGGACCGGCATCAGCTTGATCTCAGACCGCAATCACAAGATCCGCCACGCGGTGGACGCGCTGTTCCCCGTCCCCTTCCCCAGCAACCAGCAGGCGATTCGGGTGATCCGCGAAGAGGTTGAGCGCATCGACGGCGTTCTGGAAGAATTGCAGCCGCGGTAGGCCCGGAACTCGCTCTTGCAGTCCGCCCTTTCGGATTGTGCCAAACTTTGCCGTACGCGCTAATATGTTGGGCACAACTCTCCGCGAGGGCGAAGCATGTTCATCACGCGCGTTGCAGGCAGTTCGCTCGTTTCCTTGACGCTTTTATTTGCCGGCGCCTTCACCTCGGCCCTCGCGCAGTCGGGCGACAAGGTCCAGCGCATCCCCATACCCAACTCTGACTTTCCCATCTCCGCCGCCGTCGTCGTTCCCCCGGACTACGACACGATCTATGTCAGCGGAAACATCCCGAAGGTCGCCGATCCCAAGGCCCCCAAGGGCAGCGTGCAGAGTTACGGCGATACCAAGACGCAGACCATTTCGGTGCTGCAGCAAATCGAGAACACGCTGAAGGCGCAGAACGTCTCTATGGGAGACGTGGTGATGATGCACGTTTATCTGGCGGGCGATCCGGCCAAGGATGGCAAGATGGATTTCGCCGGGATGATGGACGGCTATAAGCAATTCTTCGGCACCGCGGAGCAGCCCAACAAGCCGGCACGTAGCGCGGTACAGGTGGCCGGGCTGGCGGCCCCGGGAGCGCTGGTCGAGATCGAAGTCATTGCCATCCGCAAGCATGAAGCACATGCGCGACCGGTAACCGCAGCACTTGAGGGAGGGAACCATGCCGCACAATGAATCTTCCGGTTTCTCACGCCGCAACTTTCTGAACCTGGCGTTGGCAGCTTCGGCGACCGCCGCCTGCAGCACAATCCTGACCGAGAGGCTGCTGGCGCTTCCCCACCGGCATCATTACGGCCCGGGCGCCGTCGCCATCGATTCCAACGAGAATCCACTTGGTCCATCGCAAACCGCGCGTGAGGCCATAACCGCGATCATCCCCAACGGAGGCCGGTATTCCGACTGGCTCACCGAGGAATTGATCGAGACCTTCGCTGCCAGCGAAGGCCTGCCGGCCGATCACATCGCCGCGTATCCCGGATCGAGTGAGCCTCTGCACTACACGGTGCTCGCCTTTACCTCGCCCACGAAGAGCTACGTCACGGCCGACCCGGGTTACGAGGCTGGAATGTACGCCGCCGGCATCTCCGGCGCACGGATCGTCAGGGTCCCGCTGACCAGTAGCTACGCCCACGACGTCAAGGCGATGCTGGCGCAGGCGCCGGATGCTGGGCTGTTCTATATCTGTACTCCAAACAATCCCACGGGCACGCTGACCAGCCACTCCGACATCGAGTACCTGGTCGAACACAAGCCGCAAGGCTCGATGGTGATGGTCGACGAGGCCTACATTCATTTCGCCGACGGCGCCACCTCAGCCGTTGACATGGTCAAGGCCGGCAAGGACGTGGTCGTGCTCCGTACCTTCTCGAAGATCTACGGCATGGCGGGACTGCGCTGCGGATTTTCCATCGCGCGACCCGACCTGCAACAGAAACTCGGCCGCTATCACGGCTTCAACCCCATGCCGATTACCGCCGTGGTCGCCGCCAACGCTAGCCTGAAAGACCCCGATCTGGTGCCGGACCGCAAACGCATCAACTCGGCAACCCGCGAAAAGGTGTTCGACTGGCTGCGGACGAACGGCTACTCGTTTATTCCGTCGCAGTCAAACTGCTTCATGCTCAATACTCAACGCGACGGTAGAAGCGTTATTGACGCCATGCAGCAGCAGAATATTTACATTGGGCGCATCTGGCCGATCATGCCGACCTATGTGCGTATCACAGTCGGCACACCCGCTGAGATGGAGCAGTTCCAAACGGCCTTTTCGCGCGTCATGAAAGGCGCGGTCGTGGGGAAGATTAGCAAGCCACCGGCCAAGTCGAGCCAGATCGAAGGCCTGCATCCCAGCGGCTTCAGGTTCGCATAAGGGAGGTACCGGTTGGAAAATACGCGCCGTAAGTTTCTCGCGCAGAGCGCTGGCACCCTTGGCCTGTTGTTTCTCGATTCACTGACCCCGCAACTGATCGCGCAGGCAACGCAACATGCTCGTGAGGCTGCCTCAGCGGGGACTCACGCATTCAAGTTTCTCACGCAACAGGAGGCCGCCGATTTCGACGCCTTCGCCACCCAGATCATTCCCAGCGACGACGGGAGTCCCGGAGCGCGCGAGGCTGGCGCGGTTTATTTCGCCGACTACATTCTAAGTGCCATCAATCCTGAGCAAGGGCAGGGCTTCCGCAGCGCGCTGAAGCAATTGCGCCTGGCCGCCGCCCAGGCCCAGCCCGGCGCGTCGTTTGCGTCACTGCCCGGGGAGAAACAGATCGCTGTCATGAAGACCATGGACAAGCCCCTGGGTTCCACCAACGGCATCGCTGCCGAAACCGGAGCAGGCAACCAGGAAGCCGAAGCCTTTGGCACATTGCGCGCGATGGTGCTGACCGGCACCTTCTGCGATCCCTCGCTTAACGGCAACCGCAATCAGATTGGTTGGAACCTCATCGGCTTTAACGACCAGGCTTACTGGGCGCCGCCCTTCGGCTACTACGACAAGCACGCGGAGGAGAAAGCATGAGCGCTGATCCTCATCCGCAAAAACACTTTTCGTCAACTGAGGTCGTTGACTTTGTCATTGTCGGCTGCGGCGCTTCGGGGGGCGTGCTGGCGCGCGAGCTCTCGCGCAACGGCTTTACCGTGGTCGTGCTGGAGCATGGGCCATGGAAGTCGGCGAAGGAATTCGGCCATAACGAATATCTGAACTGGAGCAACTCCGAGCTCACCAACAACTGGAACAAGCAGCCGCAGACCTTTCGCCGCACGCCACAAGACAAGGCGCAAAAGCAGCCCAGCATCATGTACGGCCAGTTGGTTGGCGGCGGCGCGGTACACTTCACCGCCAACTACTGGCGCTTTCACGAGATCGACTTCATCGAGGCAAGCAAGAAAGGCACCATCGCCGGAACCGGTTTCGCCGACTGGCCCATCACCTACGCCGATCTTGAACCGTACTACACCAAGGCGGAGTGGGACTTGGGAGTATCGGGCCAGGCAGGTGCAAGCCCATTCGATCCTCCTCGCTCCAAGCCGTATCCCCTGCCACCCATGCCCGTGAAGCCCGACGGCATCGTGTTTGAACAAGGTGCGCGCAAGCTCGGCTATCATCCCTTCCCTGCACCGGTCGCCGTCATCTCAAAGACCTACCAGGGCCGCATGGCATGCCAGCATTGCGGATGGTGTGAAGGCTTCGGCTGCGAGCACGGTGCGAAATCCAGCCCCCTGCCGTCTATGGTTCCACAGGCCGTCGCGACCGGACGCTGCGAAATCAGGCCGCACAGCTACGTTCGCAAGCTGGAAACAGATAGCCATGGTCGCGTCATCGCCGCCATTTACTTTGACCAGCACAAAGTCGAGAAGCGGCAGCGCGCCAAGGCTTTCGTTGTCGCGGCCAATGGCGCCGAGACGCCGCGCCTCTTGCTCATGTCGAAGTCAAACCGCTTCCCCGATGGGCTGGCGAACTCCAGTGGCCTGGTGGGCAAGTACCTCATGTTCAATACCGACCCCATGACTGGCGGGTTGTTCGAGCACGAGCTCAACGGCTATAAGAGCATCGAGGTCACGCGCATCCTGATGGACTTCTACGAGATCGACCCCAAGCTGGGTTTTTACGGTGGGGGCGGCATCAGCGCGCGTTTCCAGAACTATCCGATTTCCTTTGCCTTCGGAGGGCTTCCGCCAGACCTCCCACAATGGGGTACAGAGTACAAGAAGGGGCTGGCCAGGTACTTCAACCGCAGCATGGTGCTGATGGGACACGGCACTTCGCTGCCGCTGGAGAACAACAGCATCTCGCTCGATGACACGCTGAAGGATGACTGGGGCCTTCCGGCGATGCGCGTGACGTACAAAGATCACCCTGACGATCTGAAGTTCGCGACCTACCTGCAGGATCGCTCCATGGAGATTCTCGAAGCCGCAGGCGCGGAGAACCGTTGGCGCTATCCCGTGACGGAATCCAGCTTCGCCGTGCACCTGCTGGGAACTTGCCGCATGGGCGACGATGCGAAATCCTCGGTAATTAACGCCGACCATCGCACCCACGATCTGCCGAATCTGTTTCTCTGCGACGGTTCCAGCTTCGTCACCAGCGGCCGCGGCCAGCCTACGGAAACCATTCAGGCGCTGGCCTTTCGCGCAGGTGATCGGATTTCCGCTTTAGCTAAGAAGGGCGAAATCTAGCGCACGGTTTACCATGCTCTTAGAGGCAGCGGCTTCGCTTCCTCGCTCAAATGGACTTCGATCAACTGGAGAGTTTTCTCGAAGTAGCGCGACTGAGCAGTTTCTCGCGCGCAGCCGAGCGGCGCTTCCGCACGCAGCCGGCCATCTCCTCGCAAATTCGTCTGATCGAGGAAGAGGTTGGCGCCAAACTCTTCGATCGCAGTGGCGGGCGCGTCACCCTCACCGCTGCCGGCAAGGTCTTCCAGCAGTATGCCCAGGATGTCCTGGAAGCGCGGCGCGCCATGCTGGCCACCATCGCCGAAAGCCATCGCGTGCCCCGCGGCGAGATCGTGGTCTCCGCCAATGAGGGCACGTGCCTGCACATCCTGCCCGAGGTCTTCGCCCAGTTCAAGCGGGAGTATCCGGCCGTAGCGGTGAATGTGAAGCGCTCTGAGCGCGGCCGCATTCTGGAAGCGATTCTCGACAATGCCTGCGACTTCGGCGTCGTGTCCATGCCGGTGAACGACAAGCGTTTCACTGTCGTTCCCATACATCGCGACGAGTTAGTGGTCATCACCGCGGCGGGACATCATCTGGCCGGGCACAAGAGTGTGACCCTGGCGGATGTTTGCGAGTATCCCCTGCTGCTGCCCAAGCTCGGCCGCACCCGCGACATGCTGAACGCGCTGTTTGAAGAGCGCCAGCTTCGGCCGGCGATCTCCATGGAGTTGGACTCCAGCGAACTGCTGAAGCGTTTTGTCGCCGCCAATGTTGGTATCGGCTTCATCCCCCATTCCAACATCACTGAAGAATTGCAAGCCAAGGCGCTCGCCGCGCTCACCATCGCCGACGCCACCATTCAACGCGACCTCGCCCTTGTTTACCGCAAGGAAAAGTCGCTAAGCCGCGCCGCTGTGGCATTCATCGATATTGCGGTTAAGCTGAAGACCGCAGGGCCCTCCAAGGCATAGCTCTCGCCAGGGGAAATACCTCCGCAGTGCTGGTCGCCGCGCTGCTGGACACCATGGAGTTTCTCTCCGAAATGTTTCAGCGCGACCCAACCAGGGACGCCCCGGCGAATGAATGTGCTTTATGCAGGAATCTCGGCACCGCAACTTACAACATGCGAACCCAGTGTGATAGGAAAAACGTGAAGCGATGGAGCGACGGCAACGATGGTGCGCAGAAGGTCGCCGCTCTGGCGCCACCAACCGGAGAATTTGGAGCCATTGCCGGCACCGACCTGAAGCGGCGACCAGGCCATAGCGTTGGAACCGCCGGTCGAGAGGTCGAGACCGATGCTGATGGAGCGGGGGTTGAGCCGCAGACCTTCGTGCACCGCTTTGAGGGCGCTCTCCTTCGCGCTCCAAAGCAAACTTAGCAGCAGGGCCCTTCGGGAAGGAGAATTTTGCGAAATCAGCGCCAGTTCTTCCGCGGTGAAATAGTCCTCCGCGAAAGCCCGGCTATGCTCTTCGACCAGCTCGAGATCACAGCCCAGTTTCGCGCCGGCAGGTCCAACAATGCACAGCCCGACATCGGCGCGATGACTAATGGAAATGGACACTGGCAAGGGCTCACCGTCGAGGTAAGCTTCGGGCTCGCCAGAAGTGGCCGCGCGTATTTCGAGGTCTGAAAAATTCCTGGCGCCCGTCGGATGGTTGAGGCAGGCAGCTACGGCATGTTTCGCTGTCCAGCGCCCCAAAAGCCAGTCGGCCCGGCGTTTGGAAATCCGGAATCGGGAAAGGCGGTCCACTTCCGCCGGACTGAGCCAGTCATCTTCCGCCGGAGGGTTGGCTTGCGTCTGCTCCAGCCAGTACACATTCATCGGATCCACCGCTTGCGGCGAGCGCGATGCCGGGCCCGCTGGAGTGCTGATGCTCTTTTTCCATACCGCGCTTCACGGCATCAATCAGATACGGACGCAAGGTCGCGGGCGGAATAATGCAATTCAATGCGCCCACGGCCAAGGCACGCTGCACGCTATGTACGCGATCAAACTCAGCGGCCATCTCGCCCAGCTTCTCGGAATGCACGATTTTGAAGAGTTCGTTGTATTCGGCGCGCAGACGGTTCTTCTCCGCGCCTTCGGCCTTGCCGATAGCCTCATTCAGCCCTTGCAGCCGATTGTCCTGACGCGCACGGGATTCGACTTCGCCCGCGAAAACAACCGCCGCTGCCGGAGCGCCGCCAATGACGGAGGCGTAGGTTCCCTCCAGAGCCGCTACCTCAAGCTGTTCGTTCAGGGCCCGCGAGAAGACCACATACGCGCCGCCGTGATAGCGGGAGACCACGCAAAACACAATGGGGCCTTTGAAGTTCACCACCGCCCTGCCGATCTCCGCGCCGTACTCAAGCTGAAGCCGGCGCATGGACTCGGGCGAGCCGTCGAATCCCGAGAGATTGGCAAGAAGCACGACCGGACGATTGTTACTGGCTGCATTGATGGCCCGCGCCACCTTCTTCGAGGACAGGGGAAAGAGTGTGCCGGCAGTCCACTGGTCGGGGCCATCGGCGGGAACAAAGCCGAAGCGGGGCGTCGGCTTCGACTGGATTCCGATGAGGCAAACGGGATAGCCGCCGAGATGTGCGTCCCATACCACAGCGGTCTCCGCCGAGCGCATGCCGGACCAGCGTTCCAGATGCTGATGGTCCTGATCGGAAACTGCCAGCATCACCTTGCGTATGTCGAACGACTTCTTCCGGCCGGGATTGGTTTCGTCGGAAAATATCTCTCCGACATGAGTAAACGTGTTGCTGCTGGTGTCGGCGTGAGGATAGAAGCTGACATCGCGGTCGGGAGGATCGGTAGTGATGGCGCTGCGGGGAAAGCGCTCGCCGGGCGCCACATAGGCGTGTTCGTAGTGGCGCATCAGGATCTGGCAGGCTTCGTCAATGTCGCGAGCGAAGTACTGCGCCTGTCCGTTGAAGCCCATGATGCGGTCATAACCGCCGATGCCGTGATTGTCCTCCGCCGACACGCTGCCGGAGTAATCCAGCGCGCGCTTGCCGGTGAGGACCATGGCCGCTTTCGGGGTCATGATGAGGATGCCTTTGGTGTGCATCAGCATGGTGCATTCGGCGTTCCAGTACGGCTGCGCGCCGACATTGATGCCATTGACGATAAGGTTGATTTCTCCGCCCGCCTGGGTGAATTCGATGATGCGGCGCAGGACCTTGGCGATCCAGTCCATGTTCTCGACGCCGCTGTCCATGGAGATCTTGGCGCCGGCAGAGAGAGTGAACCACTCCAGCGGAATGCTTTTGTCGCGCGCAAGATCCAGGGCGGCGATGATGCGCCGGCACTCCGGTTCTGCTATGGCGCCCAAGTCTTTGCTGGGATCCCCCAGGAGAATCACCCGCTCCATGCCCTCGGGATGTTTGACGGTAAAGTTGCGGATGAGCCCGACAATGATGTTCGACTTGTTCGCACCGTAGGGACGATCGACGGGCACAAGACGATGCTCGGCATCCAGATCCATTTCTATGAACTCGCCAGCCGGGAATTCGCCACGGGTGTCTTCCGCGGAGGGGGCGAGCAGCTTGACGATCTCGTAGGGATACAACATTCCACGCTGCCGCATCTTCACGACCTTCTGGTCATAGGCGCCCAGGGTCTTGAGGGGTTGCAGCTTGGCGGCGGGGCGATAGGTCACCAGCAGACCGGCATCACCGGGCGCTGATACGCGCATGATCGTGTCCCGCAACTCTCCGGTGCGCGGATTCGGAATACGGGCGCGCACCACCACCTGTTCCAAGCCCAGGCCATCGGTCTGGGGAGCCAGACGGCGCGCGATTTCGTTGACTTCGTCTGCTTTCAAGGCCAGAGTCGGCCACACATAAAGGAAGATACGGTTCCAGTAGAGGCGCTGACGGGGCGAGCGCTTGGACTGGAACATTCGCATCGCCGCGACGGCTTCGGCGAACATCCGCTCCAGGTACGGCAGTTGCACGATTTTGCCGGCCCGGTCGCGGACAGGCGTCAGGTCACGCACCTCCGCTACCGCGAACAGGCGCTCATCTTTCGGATTGTCCTTGGCCACCGCGTGCAGGAGGAAGATCTCTTCCGGCGACGGCAGGCGGGTAACGTTGAAGTTCTGCAAGCGCCAGAGATGGAGGCGCTCGCTCATCATGGGATGGGCCCCACGGAACAGCGCCACTTCTTCGTATCCTTCGGCTCCAATTTCGTAAGTGAAGTGCTGCATAGAGCCGGAACCGGGCTCTCGGCCCGGCCCTGAGATTGTCACGACAATTCGCCGGATAGCGCGGGGGAGCGCGACCTGGTTGAGGACCTGCCGAACCTCGTGGGCAGTAGTGTCTGCGTCGCTGAGCGGCTCCGGGCTCCAAGTCATCAAGTCGAGCACCACCTCATCCTGAGGCGGCACCTCTTTCATGAACTGCGAAACGGCAAGAACTCTCTCTTCCAGAGACCGGTATTCAGCATGGGCGGCAAAAACATGTACCGATTTGCCCTCCTCCTGATATTCGGAGGCAATACACCAGTATCCGTTCAGCGAGAGGGTGCGAACATTATGTAACTTGCGCACGCTGTAGTAGCGCGAGGTCATCACCTCCAGCATCAACTGCTGCAGGAAGGGTGTGGCAGATGTGAACCGGCTGGCGAACAGGCCGGCCAGCGGCTGCGGGCACTCGATCAACGAACGCATTCTCTCGCGCAAGTCAGGCGCGTTGGGACTGGCAGCGATATGTTCCAGGGCCTCTTCGGCGGCGGCGTAAATTTTTCGCCGGGCACCGCCGAACAGCGGCTCATCGCAGCAGCGATAACGCAACTCGCGCGCCAGGTCGCTCACCGCAGGAAACTGCAGGCGGGTATTCGAAACCATGCGGTCGAGCAGACCGCGAAAAGCTTCATCGGCGGGATGCTTAGCGGCCTGCACGGTCTCCAGGCGGCGTTCCAGCACTCCCATAATCGGAGCTATCTGCTGCTCCAGCCGTTGATGCGATTTGCACATCCACAGCAGACTCTCCTCCAGTTCGGGCGAACGCTCAAGCGTAGTAATGCCATAATGGGCAACCGCCCGCCGGAGAGTCGTCAGGAAGTCTTGGGGAAGGTTCTCACCCTGGGTGTCGAGCATGCGCAGGTAGGAAAAAAGGTAGGCTTCTGTGCTGGGGCCTTCGGCATCTTCGGTCAGCTGGGGATTCTTGCGAAAAAGCGAGCAGATATCAACGAAGATGTTCAGAAGGTCGTCTTCCTGGCCGCGAACGTCTCCGTTCATCTGCGCCACAGGCCATTGCTTCCATTCGGCCAGCAAGCGCGCGGTTCGCTCCGGGCTGACATCAAAGCCCAGCATCAACTGGCGCAGCTCTTCCAGGTTCTGGCGCCAGCGCATCTCATGGTTCGGAGCAGTGGACGCATCTGGTACCGCGAAGCGAAGACGGTCCGATTTGCCGCTGGCGCCAGCGCCGGTGACCGGATCAATCTGCATCAGGGGAGCGCCTGGGGATACCTGCACGTTGGGGATGGCCATGATATGGCGAACTTTGCCCGGGAAGGGCGCGACCACCTGCATTTCCATCTTCATGGCCTCCAGGACCGCCAGCCGATCGCCGGTTGCGACGGTTTCGCCCGGTTTAACGCAGATTGACACCACGACTGCCGGTGAGGGAGCCCGCACGACCCCGCCGTCGTCGCGCTCTACCAGGTGGGAGACGCCATCGACCTCGATGCGGTAACTTGACCCGTGCGCCACCGAAACTACGTGATAGCGGCGGCCTTGTGCAGTGAGCCAGTATTCAAATCGTCCGACTCGATCAAGCTGCGCCTCGATCCGTGATCCGTTGGCCTCCAGGCGGTATTGGCGCAGGCCGAGACGATAGATCATGAGTGGGTAAGAGTGTTCGCGGTAGCGCAACTCGACACGGTGGCCGACCTCGCTGCGAACCTCGGGGCGGCCTCGCAAGGCTGCGGCATAGAACTGCGCCTGCTCAACACTTTGTTCCGACTCGTAGGCCTCAATTGCCGCCTGCAGCAGGGCGATCTCGGCATGGCTGTGGGAGACGTGTTCGTTCCTCGCGGCCAGGCAATCAAGCCAGCCGATGTTGACGTCTGAGCGCTTGACCTCCTCGCGGCTGAGCAACTCCATCAAGAATGCGCGATTGCTGGTTCCTCCCTTGAGAACGACTACGCTGCTATGCAGGACGCGCTGCAGTCGCGATAGCGCTTCTTCCCGAGTGCGTCCAAAAGCGATGATCTTGGCGATCATGGAGTCGAATTCCGAGGGCACCATATCGCCCTCCTCAAAACCGGTATCGACTCGGACCCCAGGCCCGGCAAGAATCCGGAAGCGCTCGATGACACCTGGAGCCGGGGCAAAACCGTTGTCCGGATCTTCCGCATTCAGCCGCACTTCGATGGCGTGTCCGGACGTCTTTGGTGGCTCGCCTTCCAATCGCTCGTCACGCGCAATCTGAATCTGCAGTTTGACCAGATCGAGGCCGGTGGTGCATTCCGTGACCGGATGTTCCACCTGCAGACGCGTATTCATCTCCATGAAGAGGAAGCGCCGATGAATCGGGTCGTACAAAAATTCAACGGTGCCCGCATTGTGATAGCCGGCAAGCAGGCTCAGTCGCACTGCGGCTTGACGCAGCTCTTCGTCCTGCTCACGGGTAAGGACCGGCGAAGGTGCTTCCTCCATCACCTTCTGGTGCCGCCGCTGGATGGTGCAGTCGCGCACTCCAACAGCCCAGGTTGTTCCAAAATGGTCGGCGACGATTTGGACCTCGACATGGCGGGCACCTTGTATCAATTGCTCGAGAAAAACGGTTGGATCGCCGAAGGCTTTGAATGCCTCGGCGCGGGCGCTTTGAAAAGCCTTTTCGAGCTCGGCGGATGTCTGAACGCGGCGAATCCCGTGCCCCCCACCACCGGCGGTCGCCTTGATGAACAGTGGATATCCAATGCGCTCGCCATGATGGAGAGCATCCGCCACCGTCTCCACGGGGCCGCCGCTCCACTCCGCTACCGGTATCTGGGCCTGCTCTGCGAGGTGCTTGGAGGATATCTTGTCGCCCAGGCGGCGCATCACGTCGCCGTCGGGACCAATGAACACGATGCCCATGTCACGGCAAAGATCGGCGAATGCGGCATGTTCAGCCACGAAGCCCCATCCCACCCACACCGCGTCGGCGCGCGCTGACGCTAAGGCCCGTTCCAGCCGGCCATAGTCCACGTAGCTGCTTTTCAGTTGATGGGTGTTCGCGTCGGGCACTTGCGCAGGGCCAAGACACACTGCCTCGTCCGCCTCGCGGACGAACATGGCGCGGCGGTCGGGGTCAGTGAAGAGCGCTATGCAACGCAGTGATGTTCCGCGCTCCTCATTGAATTCACGCGCGGCATGAATGAAGCGTATTGCGGCTTCGCCGCGATTGACGATGGCCACGCGCTGAAAATCGCGCTCCATAATACCTCCCCTTACGACAAACGGTTATGGCAGCAAGCTCATTCTGGTCACGCCAGCACCGCTTCCGGCGACATGGCGTTCTGCAATTCCTTCAGTGCGTCCGCATCGGCCCCTGCCGGAAGCGGTATGGTCCGGTAGCCGGCCAGATACAGATAGCGATTCCCTGCTTCATCGAAGACTTCCACATCGAAACTGCCCTTGGCTGCGTCCGGAGTCGCGGTCGCATAAAGGCGGCCTTCCGCTCGGTCGGGCGAACGCTCCAGCCGCACTTCCTCGAAGTGCTGCGGCAGACACATGCGTCCCTGAATCCCGAGATCCCACAACCCGGCGGTCTGGAAGCAGAGCTCGATCATCCGAGGCTCCATGAGGGTCTTCAAGTCGGCGGGATGGTGATTAGGCGGTAAGTCGTCAGCCATCAGTCCGACCATGCGAACGCCGTCCCACCAGGCACGCTCCAGCACCTGATAGGCCGGGCCATGGAAGTAAACGCGGTAGATCGTGTCCGCTTCAACGGTCTGTCCCGCGGGCACGCCGAAGGGGCGAGTCGCCACGGCTTGCGGCAACTCCCGAACAAGCCGTACGCGTCCGGTGAAATGAGTGCTGACCTGCGGCTCATTCTGGTGCGGCAGTGTACGGCTGCCGGTGAGTTGGCAGTCGGCGACGATGACAGTGTCCTTCGAATGAATCTGGGTACGAGTGGTTACCGTTCGAGGTTCGCCGCGATAGAACTTGAACGGCGAAAGGAAATCTACGTTCTCGACTGCATAAACATGCCAGCCGGAAAACTGGCAGGCGGCAGCTTCGGCAAATGCTTCAATTCCCATGACGCCGGGCATTATCGGCGTTCCCTCAATCTGATGATCGTGCAAGAAGGGTTGGACAGCAGGATCGAGGCGCACCTCGCAGGTGATGTCCGTACCTTCACCATGGCCGGTAAACGTGTCCAGCATGGGGCCTTTTGCCGGCACGCTGGCGAGCGAGAGATCGATACCGCCGTCCGGGTCCCAGTCCTTTAGCAGCACGCCGAGGCGCTGGGCGATGACGATTTCTCCGCGAGTTCCTCCGGTTGTCAGCTCCCGGCGAATCACCGGAATTCCGGCTTCGGGCGGCAACATGTCGATCCCGGCCAGCTCCATCATTTTGGGGATCGAGCCCCGGCTTGCCATGCCGATGCCGCCCCAGGCCGTCCAGTCAATCGCAATCCCACGGGTCTGCGGGCGATAGGTGCGGAAGCTGGAGGTGATCTTGCACAGCAGATCGTTAGCCGAGCTGTAATCCGTCTGGCCGCCATTGCCAAAGCGCCCCGCAATGGAGCTGAACACCACCGTGGCCCCGAGAGGCATGTCGCCGATGGCGTGCAGCAGATTGAAGAAGCCATCGCACTTCACGTCGAATACCAGATCGAACTCGCCCGGCTCCTTGTCAGGCAGGAAGTGACTGCGCTCGATGCCGGCGGCGTGCAGCAGCACGTCGATGCGCCCGCCGTGCTGACGCACTTCCTGGATGACCTTGGTGATCGCATCGGGATCGGTCAGATTGGCGCTGAAGTAATGAGCCGTGCCGCCAGCGGCCGTTACGGCGTCGATGGCCGTCTGGGCCGCGACGGCCCGCTCCAGCGACGCCAATTCCTTTTCCACCAGCGCCGGAGTGGCGCGCTCGCCACGCGCCTGAATGCGGGCGAACAGCTCGCGCTTCAGGTTGTCCTTGTCGCTGACGAACTTCTTCAGATCGGGATTGGCGGGATCGGGTTTGGGCACGACATCGAGCAGATAGAAGACTCCACCGGAAGCGGCTGCCAGATCGGAGGTGATGGCTGAGACGATGCTCCCGGCAGCGCCGGTGATCACGAAGACCGTTTTGGAGTCAAGCCTTAAGCCGGATTGACCGTCGGCTGCGGGCTGCTCTTCCAGCCCGATCGTCCAACGCTGCTCCTGCTTGTAGCCGATCTCCACCACCGCGGGATCACGCAGCGTCTCCTGAATGAGAATGTCTGCAATCTCAAAAGGCGCAGGACCGACCTCGAAATCCACGGCTTTGACCAGAGCGTCGTTGCGCTCGCGTTTATAGGCCTTGGTGAAACCGGTCACGGCACCGCCGAGGGGAGCAACCGCGCCGGCACGATCGTAGCCATGCTGTCCGCCCAATTGGGTGGCCGAGACCAGGAAGGTTCCGGCAGGGGCAATCTGCTCGTACAGCGTGCGCATGGTGGCGTAGAGCAGTTTCACGCGGCGATGCAGAGCCTCGCGCCAGGTGGACAAATCGAGAGCCTCGATGGGACCTTCGTGATCGAGAGCGGGCAGCCAATAAACACCGTGCACAGAGCCGGCGGAGAGCCAGCGTTTCAGTTGGTCGATGAGCACATTGGAATCGGGTGCACCGTCCACCCAAAGCACCTCTACGCCCATTGCTTCCAACTTCGCGCGCAGTTGCTTAGCTACACCGCCGTTATCAGGCATCAACACCACACGACGACCGGGTCCGAGAGTGACTGCGGTTGGTTTGCAAATGGCGAGAGAGGGCCGTGGCTGGGGTACCGGCACCCGGCGAGGCACTTTGTTCGCGGCATCGAAGCTGGCGAGCGGCGGACGAGAGACTGCGGAGCCCAAGGAGGAGTTCGGCGCCGGTTGCTTGTTGTCCGCTGCCGGCGAAGAAGGCTGGGAGGCGGCGACGGAAGGCCTCCGGTCGAGGGCGAACTGAATGACGTGCGCTAAGGTCGGGAAGTCGCGAAGCTTGAGGTTCTCCTCGCGGGGAATGTTGTACGCCGCACGCACGGCGGCAAACATTTCGGCCTGCTTCACCGTGTCGATGCCGAGATCAGCTTCCAGATCGAGATCCAGGTCGAGCATCTCTGCGGGGTAGCCGGTCTTGTCGGCCACGATCTCCAGAATCTTCTCTTTCACGGAGTCATCGTCTGGTGGCGCTGCTGTGGCAGCGGCTTCCGGCTGGGTAGGTTCGGGCGGAGTCTGGGCGGCATTTGCCAGATCGGGACGCCCCTCATACACAAACCGGATGACATGCGACAACGTGGGATAGTCGCGAAGTTTGCGGTTCTCATCGCGCGAAATGTTGTAGATTTCGCGGATGGCGGCAAACAGCTCGGCCTGCTTCACGGTGTCGATACCAAGATCGGCTTCCAGATCGAGGTCCAGGTCAAGCATCTCAGCCGGGTAGCCGGTCTTCTCCACGACCAAAGCCAAAACGCGTTCCTTTACATCGTCTTTTGCGTTGGGCGAGAGGTTAACCGGCTCCAGAGCCGGCGCCTTAGTCTCAGGAACAGCCACGGTTGGAGTTGCAGCCGGTGTTGGCACAGCGGTTCCGGCTTTCAGATCGGGACGGCCCTCATACACAAACCGGATGACATGCGACAACGTGGGATAGTCGCGCAGCTTGCGGTTCTCATCGCGCGAAATGTTGTAGATTTCGCGGATGGCCGCGAACATCTCCGCCTGCTTCACGGTGTCGATACCAAGATCGGCTTCCAGATCGAGGTCCAGGTCAAGCATCTCAGCCGGGTAGCCGGTCTTCTCCACGACCAAGGCCAAAACTCGTTCCTTTACATCGTCTTTTGCGTCAGGCGAGAGGTTAACCGGCTCCGGAGCCGGCGCCTTAGTCTCAGGAACAGCCACGGTTGGAGTTGCAGCCGGTGTTGGCACAGCGGTTTCAGCCTCCAGATCGGGACGCCCCTCATACACGAACCGGATGACATGCGACAACGTGGGATAGTCGCGGAGTTTGCGGTTCTCATCGCGCGGGATGTTGTAGATTTCGCGGATGGCGGCAAACATTTCTGCCTGCTTCACGGTGTCGATGCCGAGATCGGCTTCCAGATCGAGGTCCAGGTCAAGCATCTCAGCCGGGTAGCCGGTCTTCTCCACGACCAGCGCCAGGATGCGCTCCTTAACCGAATCACCGGCTGGAACAGGTGCGACGGCGACGGGAACCTCAATCGGTTTGGTTTCGACTGTTACATGTCGGTTTGGTGGGGAGGCGACCACGGCCAAGTCGGGCCGCTTCTCATATACGAAACGGATGACGTGCGCCAGAGTGGGATAGTCGCGCAGCTTGCGGTTTTCATCGCGCGGGATGTTGTAGATTTCGCGGATGGCGGCAAACATCTCCGCCTGCTTGACCGTATCGACTCCGAGGTCCGCTTCAAGATCAAGATCCAAGTCGAGCATGTCTTGGGGATAACCCGTCTTCTCGACGGCCAGCGCCAGGATGCGCTCCTTCACCGAATCGCCCGCAGTGGTGGGAAGTGCAGAAGCAGACGGCACAGCAAAGGGCGCTTTCACGGTGGGCTCGGCTACAACGGGCACCGGCGCGGGTACCGGCTTCAGCTTTGTCTCAGGCGGTTTGACCTCAGGGACTCCCGCACGAGGCGGCGCCTGGGGTGTTGGGGCCTGCGGCGCTGCTGGTTTGGATTCCTGAGCCGCTTCCGCGACCCGAGTCGCCGGCCCCCCATCGCGAACGCGCAACGTACGGTGAACGACTTCCATATCTGCCGCCGGACGGCCCGCCACGTGGTTGAGCCACGCTCTCCAGGCGGCATCATCGGTGATGCGATACGCATATCCCAACGCATCCGGTTTAGGACGCACATCGCCCTTGGCCGGAGTCCAGCGCAAGAACATCATGCTTACTTGTGAACCGAACCCGGCGCCCAAGTGTATGGCGTATTGGATGGGATAGGCGCCGCCCTTCGACAGGTTCAGCGTACCCAACTCAGGGTCGACCTCCTTGAAGTTGGGCACGGGCGGCACCAATCCGGTTTCCAGCGCTTTCACCGCAAGAACATCTTCGATCCCTGTGGCCATCGCATGGCCCGTGTACCCCTTGGTATTGGCAATCACTATCTGATCGGCCCTGTCGCCGAAGACGTGTCGCAAGGCATGGATTTCCGCCGAGGCGCTGCCACCGCGCGCCGGAGTGTAGGTTTCGTGAGAAACGAAGACGGTGTGTGACGCTATCTCACGCCGCGAGATGCCCCCCTTTGTCTCCGCCTGGCCCACTAGGCTTTCCATGACATCGCCAATGTGCTGCACATCAAGGCGAGTTCCGTGGAAAGCGCTATTGGCAGTAACTGCGCTCAAGACTTCGCAGATAGGTTGAAGCCCGCGTTCACGGGCGGCGTCGGCACTCTCCACTACAATGGCAGCGGCGCCCATGCCCATGAGCAGACCGTGACGCCGGCGGTCGAAAGGAATAGCGGCGTCTTCGACGACATCATCGGTGGCTGCCGCTCCACTGGCCAGGAACCCGGCGCCCATCCACTCGATCAGGTGGTCGGAAGTGACATCGTCCGCCGAGATAACAATCACGCGACGGCACCGTCCGGCGCGGATCCAGTCCTGCGCCAGCCCCACGGCCTGGGCAGTGGTTGCGCAAGCGGAATTGATTTGCGTGTTGGGACCGCGAGCACCGATCAGTTCGGCAAACTGCGAATGTCCCATCGAAAGGACCCGAAGCAGAAACCGCCGGTCGAAGACATACGGTGTGGTTTCGATTGCGACACGTAACTCTTCGAGACGATGTTCGATCTCCGCCAGGACCGAATGACCATTTGTTCCGGTAATATGCGAGCGAAGGCTTTCCAGCATGGCCAACTGCTCGCGACGGGCACGATCTGTAAAGTAACCCGACATGATGTCGGCGAAGGAGTCACAGCCTGGAAAAGCAGAGCCGAAAATCACACCGGTATCGTCACGCATCGCGTCAGGCAATCCCCACCGATCCGGTAGTTGCGTGCCCTTGGTAGTCGTCTTGTACCGCATGACCAGCGGGATGCCGGCGTCGCGGAGGGCATCGAGGCCCACTCCGATGGCCAACTGGGTTACGCGGTCAAGGGAGGCGCGGCGATCGGCGGAGACACCGAACTCGCTTTCCAGGTCGAAAGCGCCTCCGCGGCCCGCGAGTTTGATGACGTCTGCGACATCATTAATCGTCTCGAACGTGCCGCCATTGTCATTCTTCACAAGTCGTGTGATGTGCTTGTCGAGCATGGCCTGGCGGAACTCCCAGGGAATCGCCGTAATGAACTGATCGCCGCGAAGAAGGCGGGCAATATTGCTGTCATCGAAGACGTGCTCGGTACCGGGCAGGCCGATAGCTGCGCCCGTGATCACCACGGGGTCGAACGTTCCCCTGCCGTTCTGAGGCTGATACATCTGCCAGCCACGCTCAAGAACTCCAGCAAACATCTGCCCCAGCTCGCTGTATTTGTCGCTGCTCAGCGGAGAAGGACGCACGGCGGTGCTGCCATTCGCCGGCGCTGTGTCAGGTGCAGCAACCGGTGGAGTCACGACCGCTGCGGAAGGTCGAGCTTGCGTGGCGGCAACATGTGGCGCGATGGTTCCGCGCCCCAACCCGGCAGCATAGAGGCCGCACAACGCCTGATTGAACGAGACCACGTCGCCCCACTTGGGATGATTGGTGAACAGCGCCACTACATCGGCGTGACTGCCAAGCACGTCGTCGGCAAAGCCTTGCAGCGCCTTCTTCGGACCAACCTCAACAAAAATGCGGGCCCCGGCGTCGTAAAGGGTGCGTAGCCCCTTGATGAACTGCACCGGAGATGCAACCTGCTTGGCCAGCATGTCGAGCATCTGGGGCACGACATCCGGTCCAGTGGGGTAGAACGTGCCATCGACATTGGAGACGATTGGCAAGCGAGGCGACTGGAGATGCAAGCGCTTGAGTACGTCGCGCATTGGCTGGCTGGCAGGTGCGACGATGGAGGTATGAAATGCGTGGCTTACCGGCAAAGCAGCCGTGTCATAGCCGGCCTTCTGGAAAGCTTCCATGGCGCATTGCACGGCATTGCTTGCGCCACCGATAACGGACTGGTGCTCGCTGTTAATGTTGGCGATCACCACATATCCATCGACCGTCTTCAGCACCTTCTCGATTTCCTCAAGGGGAGCGAAGACGGCGGCCATGCGGCCGTTGTCTTCCATCGAGACGCGTGTCATCTCGCGGCCGCGAGCGCTCACCGCTTCCAGGGCATCGGCAAACGGAATACCTCCTGCGGCCTCCAGGGCTCCGTATTCGCCGAGGCTATGTCCCATGGTGAAATCAGGCTCGATACCGTAAGCCGCAAGGAGCCGGGTCATTGCGAGATCGGTGGCTAGAACTGCCGGCTGGGTGATGGCAGTCTGCCGGAGATCGTCTTCGGCTTGCTCGACCGCCTTTTCGTCCTTCCCGTCAACGAAGATGAAGTCGGACAGCGGCTTGCCCAGCAAGGGAGTCATGACACGGTCGGCCTCGGCGAAGGTATCCGCCACGATCGGCTCTATTGCCCGTAGCGCCGTGAGCATGTTCACGTATTGCGAGCCCTGGCCGGTGTAGAGGAAGGCTACTTTCGGCGCGCTTCCCTGCCCACGGAAGATGCCTTGGGCGCGAAGTGCTTTCCACATCGCCGGTTGATTCGCCGCCAGGGCTTTCAGGGCCGCCGTACATTTGGCTGCCAGGTCCTTCGCGTCCGCATAGTCGATGGCTAGACGCTCCGGCGCACGCAGATCGGAGTCGGCAGGCGCCGAGGGAAGAGGTACGTTGCCCGCCTCAGCATCTTTCAGCAAGGCGCGCGCCCGCTCGATTAATAATGTTGGGGTGGCAGCTCCCAAGACTGCCGCACCACGCAAAGGCGCCTTGAACGACGTAGCAACCTGAGAGGCCGATGCCGCTTCCCTGGCGCTGATTCCCGAGCTGACAGCCTGAGGAACTTGTTCGACCGCAACCGAGCGCTTGCCGTTACCGTTCAGTTTGTGGGGAATGTACTCCTCCAGCACAGCATGGAAATTCGTTCCGCCAAAGCCAAAGGCGCTCAGTCCCGCGCGCCGCGCCTTTCCGTCGGGAATCGTCCAGGGCCTCAGTTCAGTGTTGATGAAGAACGGCGCGTGCGCAAAATCGATACCGGGATTGGGGTGCTCGCCATTAACGCTGGGCGGCAGGACCCTCTCATGCAGAGCCAGCACCACCTTCAGCAATCCGGCAGCGCCGGCGGCGCCTTTCAGGTGGCCGATGTTCGACTTCACGGAGCCCAAGGCCACCGAAGCGTGAGGGAGATGGAAGCTGCTGAACACTTCCATCATGCACTGCATTTCGACCAGATCGCCGACGCGGGTCGAGGTGCCGTGTCCTTCGATGAGGGTGCCGGCTGCGGGAGACAATCCAGCGTTCTGCCAACCGCGTTCGATGGCCAGCTTGGGGCCAATCGGATTGGGAGCCGTTATGCCTTTGCCCTTGCCGTCGCTGGCGCCGCCGATACCGCGGAGCACGGCATAAACCTTGTCGCCGTCGCGCTCGGCATCCGCCAGCCGTTTGAGCAGGAAGATGGCAGCGCCTTCGCCCATAACGAATCCGTCAGCGCCGTCGGCATAGGGGCGGCTTCCGGTGCCGGACAGTGCTCCGATTTTGCAGAACTTTATGAAAGTAGGCGCGCCCATGTTGCGGTCGATGCCGCCGCATACCGCTACGTCAAAATCACGCTCGATCAGGCCCTCCACCGCCGCGCTGAGGGCCGCCATTGCCGATGCGCAGGCCGCGTCTACGATGTAGTTGGAACCATGAAAATTGAAGAGATTGGCAATCCGTCCGGCAACGCAGTTGGCGAGTTCGCCCGGCATGCTGTCTTCGGTGATCGCAGGCAGGCGCTGGGCAATGCGAGCGTGTAATTCTCGTGTGATATCCCGGCGCACGGCCTCCGGCAACGCAGCGAACGTGGCGCTTTCGGCCAACTGGTGAGCATACTCAGGGAAGTAGGCGCGCAGGGAGGTGAGATAGTGTTGTTCACCGCCCATGGCAGTACCCAGGATCACCGCTGTGCGATCTGCGTTGAGCGGCCGATTGGGATAGCCATAGTCCTGCAGCGCCTGGCGGGTACAGGCAATTGCCCATTTCTGCGTCGCATCCATGGCATCCGCTACGCGCGGTGGGATGGCCAGACGCCACTTCATCGGCTCCCACGGATAGTCGCGCACCCAGCCTCCGATTTTGGAATAGCTCTTATCGGGTGCAGCCGGATCGGGATCGTAGTACAGGGCAGGGTCCCAGCGGTCCGGGGCGACCTCAGTGATGCTATAGCGGCTGGTTTTCACGTTCTCCCAGAAAGCGGCGACATTGGGCGCGTCGGGCAGAATTGCGCCCAGCCCCACGATTGCGATGGCTCGATCAGCAGAGTTTTCCATAACGACTCCTGTTTCGGCGGGACAGGTATGTGACCTGAGTTAAAAGTTCGGATTCGTCTCTACGCAGCGGCGACGGTGGTCTTCGCTGTGCGGCTGTAGAGAACGTCCGCAACATAGTCCATATCGGCAATCAGACCGGCCTGCGCGCGATGCACGGCAGCCATGCCCAAACTGGTTTCGAGTACAGCCACCTCGCTCTCGGCGACACCGGCGCCTCCGACGATCAAACGCAAACCCTGTTCAGCAACCTTGAGCGCGGCTTCACGCGCAAAGATTCGGCTCATGGCGGCAAGCGCCGACGCGTCGAAGCGGCGATTGGATTTTTCGCTCAGCTTGTTTTCGGAGCTCAATGCAGCGCGGTGGGCGAGACTGCCGGCGCATTCCGCATACGCGATCAACTCTCCCAGCCGCAGCAGCACGTGCTGGAAACGGGTGAGGCGCGTAACGCGGACCCTCTCCATTACTTCCGCCAGGCCGTGCAAGGCCAAGGCAGCTATGCCGGCACCCACATCGGGGTGGGCGGCATGAAGCGACTCGAACTTCCGGGCCTCATCGTGATAGCGCTGGCCGCGCGTCTTCAAGTGCGACTGCCAGCGATCGCGGGCGATGGTCATCTCCATGATCTCGGAGGTGCCTTCGTAAATGGTGGTGATGCGCACGTCGCGGCGGATCTTCTCCACCATGTACTCGTGGGTATAGCCGTAGCCGCCAAGGGCCTGAATGCTGGCGTCGGCCGCAGAATTTCCTGCCTCGGTCGCCATGTATTTGGCTATCGCGCCTTCGGTGTTCAGACTGCCTTCGCCGGCGTCGATGCGCTCCGCGATCTCCTCGATGCAGGCGCGGCTCGCTTCGAGACGGACGACATTGGGAACGATCAGCTTGTGGGTATAGCCCTGCTTCTCGGAGAGAGGCGCTCCCGCCTGGATGCGCGTGGTGGAATACGGAATCGCGCGATCGAGGGCGGACCATCCCGCGCCCAGTCCAAAGGCGGCTACCATCAGACGCGTGTAACCGAACACAGCCTGGGCCTGGAGCAGGCCCTGACCTTCAACGCCGCCGATGAGGCGATCAGCCTCGACATAGACATCGTTAAAGGCCAGCGCGGCGGTGTTGCTCAGCCGGATTCCATGCTTGTCCTCCGGCTTGTCGTGGCTGAATCCGGAAGCCCCCTTGTCCACGATGAACCAGCTTGGGCCCGCGGGCGTGTTGGCCAGCACGGTGTAGGCGTCGGCGATGCCACCGTTGCTGATCCACTGCTTGTTGCCATTGATTTTGTATCCCACAATGTGGCCGTCTTTCTCGACCCGGTCCGCGGTGGTGCGGAGAGCGCCAAGATCGCTGCCGGCTTCCGGCTCGGTTGCCCCGTACGCGAACAAAATGCCTTCGTTAGCAATGCGGCCAAGCCACTTTTTCTTCTGCTCAGGAGTGGCGCCCACGGTGATTGGATCGCTGCCCAGGAAGGTGGCAAATAAAGAGGTAGCTACGCCCAGGTCGATCCGCGCCATCTGTTCGCAGATGAGATAGACGTCGAAGGTATTTCCACCCATGCCGCCGTACTCTTCAGGAATGAACAGGAGTTGAATGCCCAGCTCGTCCGGGCTGCTCATGTGCCGCACTATTTCGACCGGACATTCGTCGCGTTCGTCGAGCGCGATAAGTTCTTCATCGGCCAGATTCTTCTTGGCGAAATCGCGAAGCGACTTCAAGCTCAGTTGCAAGGTTTTCTTAGTGATCATTGCCACAACCTTTCCTGGTCTCTAGACCGGAATTCCTTTTACTTCCTTGATCTTTGCTGTCAGTTCGGGCAGGAACTCGAGAATGTCAGCCACAATGCCCACATCCGCCACCTGGAAGATGGGAGCTTTCGGGTTCTTGTTGATGGCGACGATGAAGGCGTTGCCCTTGATGCCGGCCAAGTGCTGGAAGGCTCCACTAATGCCGCAGGCCAGATAAACCTTGGGCTTAACGGTTTTGCCCGAAGTGCCGACCTGGCGCGATTTGGGCAGCCACTTGGCATCGACCACGGGACGGGAACAAGACACCGCAGCCCCTAAGGCGTCGGCCAGGTCCTGAGCGATCGAGAGGTTCTCCGGATCCTGAATGCCTCTGCCAACCGAC
This sequence comes from uncultured Acidobacteriaceae bacterium, assembly GCA_963815775.1. Classification (GTDB taxonomy): domain Bacteria; phylum Acidobacteriota; class Terriglobia; order Terriglobales; family Acidobacteriaceae; genus CAVVDY01. The sequence goes on from CAWFIB010000028.1 coordinate 207,690, forward strand.
ACCAGCACAGCGTGCTTGGTGATGTCGACATCGCCAGACTCGGCGACTACGGTCTCGAGATAGCGACGACGAATCGACGCCAAGTCGATGTCGCACGGCTTGTCGACGACCTTGCCCGCGACAGGTGCGGTTGCGAGGGCTTTGAATGCGCCGGGCCGAACGGTGATGACCGCACCAGCCGAGATGTCGCACGAAACGTGCGCGCTAAACTGCCCGCCAAACTCCTGGCGAACGGCCTTCAGGGTCTTCCCCTGCACGCTTTCAATGCCAACCACGTCGGGAACGTAGGTCGCGTTCAACTTGACCGACAAACCGGGCGCCAGATCGATTCCAAAGTGATCGTGAGGAAGGAGCACGATGCTGCCGGCGGGAAGAACTGTCGCCAGCGCCTTGCGCACGATCTCGGCGTTGGGATAGGAGAGCGATTCATGGGCGACTTTCCATACTTCGGCAAAAGAGGACGTAAGTTCACTGGAGACTGCGTCCAGGTTCGGGCCCCAACCTGCGACAATCGCCACCGGGGGAGTCTTGGGGTCAAGCTTCGAAGCAGCCGCGGCCAACTCGGCGGCAGCATCCTCGACCACTCCGGTCTTGCAGGAAATGTAGGTGAATATACGAGGCATTAGCTGAGTCCTCCTTTTGCCACAACCAGGTCGATCAACTGGTCGATGATCTCGTCTTGCTTGCCGTGTAGCATTTGCGCGCCTTTGCCCGCGGCGGGAATGAAGTAGTCGGTCCTCTGTACCCTGGCAGCCGGCTTCCCTACCCTTGCGGGATCGATGCCTAGCTCAGCAGTTCCCAGCGTCGGGATAGGAATGGATGCGACTTGCCGGATACCGCGCATGCCAACGTAGCGGGGCTCGTTGATGCCGGTCTGAATCGAGAGCACACAGGGCAGATCGATTTCGCTGACTTCCCTGCTGCCGCCTTCGATTTCGCGGCTGATCTTGAGCTTGGATCCGTCGAGCACCTCGATCGCATTAACCAGGGACGCGAACGGATAGTCCAGCATGGCGGCGAGCATGCCTCCAATCTGGGCGGCGCCGTCGTCGGCCTGCACGCCGGTGAGGATCAGGTCGTAATGGTTCTTCTGAGCGAACGCTTTCAGGATTTCGGCGATGCTGCGGCCGTCCGATCCGCCGAAAGCATCGTCAGAAAGCAGGATGCCGTGGCTGGCTCCCATCGCCATTTCCCGGCGCAGGACTTCCTCGTCTTCATCGCTGCCCACCGTTACGACACTCACTGTCCCACCAACTTTGGCGGCAATCTGCAGGGCTTCTTCGACCGCATAGTTGTCCCATTCGTTGACGGAATAGACCAGGTCGTCACCGTTGATATCGTTTCCGGCACCGTTGAGCTCGATCTCGTTCTCTGAGGTGTCGGGTACTCGTTTTACGCAAACCAGGATGTCCATGCTGACTTCTCCTCAAAACATTCAGTTCTTATGTGCAATCTGTTGATCGACCAGTTCTGCCAGATCGATGGCGGTCATCTTGCCTTCCATGCCTGCAACCTTGATGGCGTCTTCGATGTTCACCATGCAGAAGGGACAGGCAGTAACAATTACGTTGGCTCCGGCTTCCGCCGCCATCTGAACTCTCTTGACTCCCATGCGCTGCTCTTCCTTTGGCTCGTAGAACAGCATCAGGCCGCCACCGCCGCAGCAGAAGGAACGGTCGCGGCAGCGTTGCATCTCAACTCTCTTCAAGCCGGGAATGGCATCCAGCACATGCCGCGGCTCGTCATAGATATCGTTGTGCCTGCCCAGATAGCAGGGATCGTGATAGGTGTAGACGTTGTCTGCGTCGCTGACCGGGTTCAGCCTGAGCTTGCCGGCCTTGATTTCGCCGGCAATGACCTGGCTGATGTGTTCGACTGGCGGCACATCCTTGTAATCGTGTTTCAGGGCGTTGTAGGCATGTGGGTCGGCAGTGACCAGTCGGCGCGCTCCGGCGGCCTGAATGGCTTCGACATTGTGTTCACGAAGAGCCATGAAGAGAAGCTCTTCGCCGAAGCGCCGAACCTCGTGGCCGCTGTCTTTTTCCGCCGGACCAAGAATGGCGAAGTCCCGGCCTATGTGGCTCAGGACCCTGGCCGTGGCGCGCCCGATCGACTGGATGCGGTCATCGTAGGAGGTAATGCTGTCGACAAAGTAGAGCGTCTCAGCGGCGCTGCCGTTGACCACCTTCACCGGGCAGCTCTGCTGAAAGTCGGCGGCTTTGGTCCAGTCGGCCCTCTTCTTTTCCAGCTTGCCGTAGGGATTGCCACGGCTCTCCAGACGACTTCAACGGCTTCTGCAGCGACTGGGGGACGTTGCCGTCATCCACCAGGCCCCGCCGCAGATCGACTATCTTGTCGATGTACTCGATCAGCAGTGGGCATTCCCGCTCACAGGCGCCACAAGTAGTACATGACCAGACTTCATCTTCGGAGTAAATGTTGCCGACCAGTGGCTGGCTGTTATGTGACTTGCTGAAAACCGGGTAGTGCTGAAACGCGTAGTCCCGCGCTTTGATGCTGATGAACCGCGGCGACAGTGGCCTGCCTACGGCATTCGAGGGACATTGGTCGGAGCATCGGCCGCAGTCAGCACAAGAGTAGAAATCAAGGATGTGCTTCCAGGTGAAATCTTCAAATTTCTTCACTCCAAACGACTTCAGCTCGCCAACGGCGTCGTCGGGCACGCCCCATCGAACCGGCTTGAGTTCTTCCCGGTCCAGCTTGGAAAAGTAAATGCCGAAGAACGAAGTCTCGATATGGAACTGAATTCCGAATGGGCGATAGCAAAGCAGGAAGAAGAAGGCCACCTCATGCAGGAGATAGGCGCCGAGATAGGTCGTCTGCAACGTCGCAATCGTGGCAACTCCGAGGGCGCCTTTGATCAACCAAGGCAGAGAAAAAGCGGCGAGATATTCGACGTGTTGCGCTTGCTGGGCTTGGGAAGCCACGTGTGAGCCTTCAAACAAGCTGTCGGCGAACATCAGCAGCGCGATCAGGACGAGCAGGAAGATGGCATCTGCGGTATGCGCTTTGCCGTAGCGGGCTGGCACCTGGTAGCGGGCCGGCCGGAAGACCAGCCGTCGCACGATCATCACCGCCATGCAGAGGAAAACGATGGTCGTGGCGTAATCTCTGACAATGTCGTACAGGTGGCCGAATTCGCCGCCAGACCAGGGCATCACGAAGTGGTTCGTCACCCCCATCATCAGCACGGCAAAGGCGCGCGATATCAGCAGAATGAAGCCCGCAAAGACCAGGATGTGGAGGATGCCCGCCAGCGGGTAGCGGGGATGCTTCCACTGGCCCAGCCAGAACTTCATGACCTTGCCCAAGCGCTGCCAGGGCCGGTCAAAACGGAAGTCACGTTCGGCGCGAATGAGCGGCAGTAATCTTCTGCCGACGATGTAGAAGAAGCACGCGATGCCGAGCAAATGCAGGGTAAGGAACAGGCTTCGTCCTGAGATCAGCCAGTAAGTCGCGTCTGCTGGGGAGTGCAGACCCATGATGCCCAACCTTTTGCTCAGAAAGGCCGTGCTGCGGGCTAGTGGAACTGCGAATCAATAATGATGAGTGAAATAAGAACGATTCCGCACTTACACCGACGGTAGAAGACTTCTTCTTCCTCAAACCCGGCGGTCCACTCGTGAATCACGATCGTTGACACAGTAACACCGCACCGTAACGAGCCTACGAGCGAGTAGCATCCTGCAAAACAGATGCATGTTCCTTCTGATTCTGAGGCCGGCGGAGTACATCGTCTGTGAGACTTATCACGTGCCAAGCGTGATTCCTGACGAAACAAGGACGACGGGCGTCACGTTGGTAATGTTAAGTGGGGAAAAGGATGCGCTCATGTGCAGGGATTTGAGCATTCATCATTGGACACATCACATCGGTAATGGTCGTACGTCACGCACGAATGTTCACCTCGCGTTGGGCGGTCGCCATCCGTTGCCCGAGACACGTGACCCGAATCACAGCTTTTCAATAAACCCACCCACTAAGCTACTCGTGACTGCTTCCGGGACTGACGGATCTTCCTGGCCGGAGCAGTGTGAAATAAGGAGTGCCGCCATGCCTGTGCAGAACTGGCTGAAGTCGAATGTCAATTACACCCGCAAACTGGTCCACTCTGCGGCCGAGGGTGCGCGATCGGGCGAAGGAGCGTTTCTGCACGGAGAACCGCTGGCCCCCCAGGTCAACCAGTGGGCCAAAAGCGCCTTAAGTCCTGCTTTGCTTGGAGCATTCATTGGTGCCCTCGCTGCGTGGTCAGGCAGTCGCCGGAATCCTCTGAAGGCAGTCGCGCATGGCGCGGTTGGTTGCGTCATTGGATTTGGGGCGGGGTTCACGTGGAAGAGCCGCCGTCTGGGTGCAAGCATCGCGAGTTCCGCCTGGAAAGAGATCGGCAGTACGCGCGACGAGCATTGGCTGGAAATGAACCCGATCGACTACGCCTAAGAAGCCTCGGCTGTGATGCCGACTACCTTAACTTATCCAGCTAGGCTGACGTTGTGATCCAAGCGGAAGCGAAGCCGGCGTTCGACGCCAAACGCAACATCTTTCTTGCCGGTCAGAACTGCGGTCGTGGTGCCGGCAGCCGCTCCAATGCCGCTGCCGATAAGGGCTCCCTTGCCACCTGCCGCCAGAGCCCCTATGAGGGCACCCCCTCCAGTGCCGCCTCCGATGAAGGCCCAGTTACGCTTCTTGTGTGAGCCGCCGCGTGCCACGACGTCTGAGGTTGCCAGCCGAACGTTTTGCTGACCGACCATGACGCTGTCCAAGGTTAACCCAAGCTCGCCAGGATGGCGAAGACGTCCGGAGCGGCGTGCCAGCACGACGTGGCCGGTCGCCGGGGCTCCCATGGGGACAACCACCTGATTGTGGACGACAATCGGCTGGTCGATGACCGCGTCAAAGCGCTGGCCTGGCTCGGCCGTGGCGCTCGAGAGCCGCTCCTGGAGCCGCACCGTGATCGGTGTTCCTGCAGGTATCACAATCTGGCTTGGCGCCGGTTGGGAATCGGCCGTCGAGTCTGCCGGCGCAGGGGCCGCCGGGCCATTCGGCGCGCTTCCGTTGGTGGCCGTTTCAGTCGCGGTGCTTTGATTGGGAGTTGCGGATGTTGTCGCCGGTTCCGTTTTCTTACCAAAAGACCACACCAGGAACAACAACATCAGCAACGCGGTTGCAGGAACTACGAAACGCTCAGTCTGTCTCATGATGCCGCCTCATGCCATTTGTTGCTGCTTAACATCTCGCTTCAGGCTACGACCCACGAAGCAAGAACCGGGCCGGCACTTAGCCAGCCCGATTCGGGAGGGTAAACTACTCGAGCTACGCATCGGCTTCTTCCATCAGACCGTTATTGCCGAGGCGTTGGTACGCGCGTTGCCGTATTGGGAGCGGCTGTCCTGGGAGCACCGCTTAGGGGATCTCTGATCGGTGCCGCAGTGGGGTTCGCATTCGGGACCCCCGTCGTCGAGTTGGCCCCAGCGGCTCTCGTAGTGATTAGCGGATCTCTAATCGGCGCCGCAGTGGGGCCCGCATTCGGAGCCGCCATTGTTGAGCTGGGCCCTGCGGTCGTTTTTGTAGTGATTACGGGATCTCGCATCGGCGCCGCTGTGCGGTCCACATTCTGAGGCGCGGTCGTGCTACTGGGAGCCATCGGCCGCACCGTAGGGCTGGGAGCCATCGGCCTCGCCGTGGGCCCCATTGTTCCAACCGGTCGCCCACGCTGTGCAACACCGACAGTGGTCAGGAGGCCCAGCAGCATTCCGCAAATCAATATTTTTTTCATACAGTGTCCTCCGTTATTTGTACTAGCCAGTTGTCAGGCTAGCGCTATGCGGCGTGAACACCAATCGGGCGAAGTCCGTAGATCAAAGGGAGAATTGCCCTAGGAGATAAGATCAGTTTCTCGAAGCACTTGCGTGGGTATTACTTGCCGACAGCGGATCGCATAGTGCTGGGATACGATATTGGAAACGGCATTTGGCCAGGCATTGCCGCGCCGGGATAGCATCCGGGCGCGGCGGCCACGGCAACAGCGCCCACGGGGTGTATATTGCATCCCAAATGCCTCGAGACCCTCATTCATTGCGTGATTGAATATGAAGCTTCTGCCTCGCCGACCGAACGACGTAGCGTTTCTGGTGGTTTTCTCCCTGCTTGTGAGTCTGGCGATTGCTTCTTACGTGATGTCCGATCGCTTTGCGGCCAGCGAGGACTCGGTGATCCATACCCAGGTAGTCATCGCCTTATTGAGGGGGGTTGCCGCCGAGGTAAGTGCCGCGGAGAGCGCCCAGCGCGGGTACGCCCTTACCGGTGACCGGACCTTACTTATCGACTATGACGTTGGCTTGGATGCAATTCCTCGCCATTTGAAACTGCTGCAACAGATGACCGCGGACAATCCGAAGCAACAGCAACTGCTCTCTCAAATGCAGCCTTTGGCCGACCAAATGTTGGCCCTGCTGAGGCAGTCAGTGCAATTGCAGGACGAAGATCCCACGGCCAAAGACCAGCAGGCGGTGCTTACCAGCAATGGCTCGGTTCTGAGCAGCAAAATACTCGCGTTGCTCAGCGAAATGCAGAGCGAAGAGACCCACCTGGGGGGGCAGAGGACGATTATCTCCTCCGCTAAACATCATCGCTCCCTAATCATCCTCACCTTCGGGTTCTTGTTAGCTTCGGTAATGGCGGTAGTGTTGTTTCTCCTGATGAGCTCGGAGGTGACCCGCAGGACCCAAGCTGAGTCGGAAGCCAACGAAAACGAGGAGCGCCTCCGGCTGTTGGTAAACGGCCTTCGGGATCATGCGATCATGCGGCTTGACCTTGATGGCCGGATCAATACCTGGAGTCTGGGTGGCGAGCGGCTGTTTGGCTATCGCGTCTCAGAAATCCTGGGCGAACCACTGGCGCGGCTTTTCCGCCCCTCTGATCGGGAGATTCCCGAAGAGCAGTTGCGCACCGCCTTCCGGGATGGACACTTTCACGACGAACGCCAACAATTGCGCAAGGACGGCAAGCTCTTCTGGGCAACTACAGATATCACGCTACTGAGAAATGATGCCGGCCAGGCGAGCGGTTACGCGCTGATCATCCGTGACATCAGCGAACGAAGACAACAACAGGAAGAGATCAAGCAGCGCGAGGCCCAACTGAATGCCTTCTTCTCGAATGCGCCGGTGGGACTGGCGATTATTGACAAGGACCTTCGGTTCCAGCGGATCAATGACCCATTCTCCCAGTTCAACGGACTTCCTGCGCAGGACAACCTTGGGAAGCAAGTACAGGAGGTGGTGAGACATCTCGCGCTACAGATTGAGCCGATCATTCGCGAGGTGGCAAACAGCGGTCAGCCGGTTATCGACTTTGAAATCACCGGGCCGCTGCCGGCAACACCGGCGGCCATGGGCTGGTGGCTCGAGTCATTCTTCCCTATCAGCCGCGACGAGGGAGTGGTGACGCAGATCGGCATTGTTGCACAGGATATCTCTGCGCTTAAGCAGGCCGAAAATCGCGTGCGGGGCCTCAGCGCACGAATCCTGCAACTGCGTGACGACGAGCGCCGCCGACTGGCCCGCGACCTGCACGACTCACTGGGCCAGAACCTTACCGCCGTAAAGATGAACGCTTCCTTTTTGGCCAGAGATGCTGCCTCGATGGATGAGAGGAGACGCAATGCTTTGACAGAAAGCATAGAGCTGATCGATAGGTGTCTGCAGGAGGTGCGCACGATTTCCCACCTGCTGCATCCTCCGATGTTGGATGAAGTCGGCTTAGTGCCTGCCATCCGGTGGTTTGCCACCGGGTTCGCCCAAAGAAGCGGCATTGAGGTTGAACTGGACTTGCCCGAGAAGCTTCGCAGGCTTCCCACCGACGTGGAAACTGCCGTCTTTCGCGTCATCCAGGAGAGCCTGACTAATGTTCACCGCCATTCGGGAAGTCCTACGGCGGTGATCCGTTTGAAGGTGGACCCCGAGCATATTCATCTGCAGGTCATAGACCACGGACGCGGCATACCACCGCACAAGCTGTCGCTACATCAGGAGAGTGAGACCATCGGCGTGGGACTCATGGGCATGCGAGAACGCCTGCGCCAATTGGGCGGGCAACTGAACATTACATCCGACGGCGGCGGAACAGTCATCCGGGTCATAGTCCCGCTGGGCGAGTCCGCGTCAGCACGTAGCGCCTAAGGGGATGCATCTCAACATGGTGTGGCGTTCAGCTCACACGCTGTGCCGCTATACACTGGTTAGTTACGTTCATGCCGCAACTAAAGAACGAGGCAGTATGAGCACTTTGAAGATTCTGATTGCCGATGATCATGACGTGGTCCGAAAGGGCCTGCGAATGCTCATCGAAGAACACCCGGGGTGGCAGGTCTGCGGTGAGGCACGCTCCGGCCGGGAAGCCGTTGAGAAGGCAATTCAACTAACGCCTGACATCGCCATCATCGATGTCAGCATGCCCGATCTGAACGGGTTGGAGGCAACCAGGCAGATCCGCAAGGCGTGTCCGCACATCGAGGTTTTGATGGTCACTCATCATGATTCCGATGAAGTCGCCGCCGAGGTGCTGGACGCCGGGGCGCGGGGCTATGTTCTGAAATCGGACTCCGACAGGGACCTCGTCCACGCGGTCGAAGTGTTGAGCCAACACAAACCGTTCTTTACCTCCAGAGTCACCGAGATACTCCTTGATCATCGAGGAGATCCGGTGGCGGATCCCGGGGAATCATTACGCGAACGGCTCACCATGCGCGAGCGGGAGATCCTCCAGCTTCTTGCTGAAGGTAAGACGGCGAAGGAGGTAGCTTCGATCCTGGGAATCGCCACCAAGACCTCTGACACGCACCGTACCAACATCATGCGTAAATTGAATGTGCATTCGGTAGCTGAATTAGTTCGCTATGCCATCCGCAACAGGATTGTGGAGCCTTGAAAGCGCAAGAATTACGTAATTCACCGTATTTACAGAACGGGCCATTTGCCCTTGAAATGGATGAGTGCTCATGGATTTCGATGCTCCGACACGGATCATGCTCTCCGACGACCATACCTTTGTCAGGCGGGGGTTGCGCAACCTGCTCGAGTCCGCGGGTAACTACGAGATATGCGGCGAGACCGGTGACGGTAACTTGACCCTGGAGCTCGCCATGCGGTTAAGGCCGGATATTTTGATTACGGACATCTCCATGGCCCCGACGAACGGCTTGGAGGTGACCGCCGTGCTCCACCAGTTCCTCCCCGAGACAAAGATATTGATTCTGACCATGCATGACTCGGAGGAAATGCTGCGCGCAGCGTCCGCGGCCGGTGCGTCAGGATATCTGCTGAAGTCGGATCCGGAGGAGTTGTTAGTCGTCGCCCTGCGCTGCCTGGAAGAAGGCAAATACTTCCTAAGCCCCTCCTTCAACCACGTTCTGGCGGAAGAGCTGTTCCAGTAGAAGATCTGCACCACGCAGCTAAGCTTCAATCATCTTTGGCTCAGCGACTGAGTTACCTGTGCCTTCCGGGGCGTGTCTACAGCCACTCCGAACTATGTCTGATAACGCGCAAAATCACTAATAAATTAAAAGGGTTAAATCCTTGTTTTCTTAGACTT
>CAWFIB010000029.1:0-289174 GCA_963815775.1 uncultured Acidobacteriaceae bacterium
TGTCCGTCGAACTGCAACAGGCCGAGCTTCATGGCAGCCGAGGGAACGGCTTTTTCGATGGTGGTCGCGTTCGGCCAGCGGAAGCCCTGGTAGTTGGCAAAGAAGTAAGTCTCGCCGCCCAGGACCTTCTTGGAAATGATCGGACCACCGATGGCGCCGCCAAACCGGTTGTAGTGATAGCTCGGAGTTCCGACGCCATTGAGTTTGTTCTGCCAGGTATTGGCATTGAGATTGTTGTCGAGGTAGTACTCGTACACCGTGCCGTGCCACTGGTTGGTGCCGCGCTTGGTGGCCACCTGCACCTGCGCGCCCGAGGAGCTGTTGAAGTCAGCGCCCTGTCCGGCGGTGCTCACCTTAAACTCTTCAACGCTGTCGGCAGGAGTCGGCATCACACCGGTTGCGCCGGCTGCCACGCCATTGCTCTGGTTGGCAACGCCACCCGTGGGATCGCCGGCGTAGCTGGGCGTATACACGCTCATGCTGCCGTCCATGTCGTTGGTGTTGTTGCCGCCATCGAGCTGGAAGCTGCTCTGGTCAACCACCGTTCCGGCAACGCTGCCGTCAGGGCTGATGCCTGCCTGCAGGGTCAAAAACGTGCTGGTGTCGCGGGCGATGCTGGGCAGCGACTGCAGCGCAATGCCGGTCACGGTCGATCCAACCGTCGCATTGTCGGTCTGCAGTTCGACACCGGTGGTGGCGACTTCCACCGTCTGGCTCTCTGAACCGACCTTCAGAGTGACGTTGTTGGTCGAGACCTGTCCTACCTGAACGGTCAGGCCCGGAATGGATGTTTTCGCGAAGCCCTGCTTGGTAATGGAGAGATCGTACTTGCCGGGGTTCACGTTGATGAAGACATAGCGACCGGCAGCATTACTGTTGGTAGTTCGCACGTTGCCCGTGGAAGTGTCCTTCAAGGTCACCGCCGCATCCGGAACAACCGCGTTGGTCGGATCGCTAACCGTGCCGCTGACCGTGCCCAGAGTCGTGGTCTGGGCCAACAACGGCAATGTGAACGTGCCAAGCAGCAGGGCCGACAGCACCGCCCCTGCAAGATAAGTCCACTTGCACCTTGTACGCATCATTCTTTCCCCCTTCAAGAATTCCTAAGCATCAGGACTGTAGGAAAATAGTCATTGAACATTTACTAGCGCCATTTACTAGCGCCCTAGTTGACTACTTGAATGCGATAGGAGGGTAGTGTTCCCGACAGCTTGCCCCCCGACTCTGCCGCTCACAACCCCTTGCGAGCGACTCAACCCACTAGATGGTCTGGCAGACTATGCCTCAAATCGCAGTTATGCAATAGCACTAAAGTGACTATTTGGTGCTAGTGGTGATTCAGCAACGGGAGAGGCCATTTCCCGGCATTTGCCAGGGTGCGGCGAGGCGGGCCGCAGGGCTCGCGCGCCCTTCACTTGCCTCCGTCGTTGGCCAGCAAGTACGATTACGCGGATTGTTAAAAACCGAGGAATGTCAATGTCTCATCGCTTTTTGTCTTGGCTGATCGTCGTGGTCTCGCTGGCGAGCGGCTTGTATGGCCAGGTTGATCCCGCTTTGGTCGGGGGCATGCAGTGGCGCCAGATCGGCCCGTTTCGCGGCGGACGTGTGCTGGCTGTAGCCGGAATCCCCGGCGATCCGGACACCTACTACTTCGGCGCAGTTGCCGGAGGCGTGTTCAAGAGCACCAACGGCGGCATGACCTGGACACCCATGTTTGACAAGCAAAGTGTGTCGTCGATTGGAGCCATTGCCGTGGCCGACGCCGATCACAATATCCTCTACGTCGGAACCGGCGAAGCCTGCCTGCGCGGCAACATTTCCTACGGCGACGGCGTGTACAAGTCCACCGATGGCGGCCAAACCTGGAAGAACATCGGACTGAAGGATTCGCGCCACATCGGAGCGATCATCGTCGACCCGCGCAATCCTGACATCGTGCTGGTAGCAGCGCTCGGCCACGCCTGGGGGCCCAACTCGGAGCGCGGCGTGTTTCGCACCGCCGATGGCGGCAAGACGTGGCAGAAGGTGCTCTACAAAGATGAGAACACCGGCGCGATCGACATCGTCTTCGACCCGCACAATTCCAGCATTGTGTACGCCGCGTTGTATCAGGTGCGCCGGCAGCCGTGGACCTTCACTAGTGGCGGCCCCGGCAGCGGCCTCTACAAATCAACCGACGGCGGACTTACGTGGAAGCAACTCGAAGGACATGGCCTTCCGGAAGGCGAACTGGGACGCATTGGGATTTCCGTGTCGGGCGCCAATTCCAATCGCGTGTACGCGCTGATTGAAGCCAAGAAGGGCGGCCTTTATCGTTCGGACGACGCCGGCAAAAGCTGGACGCTGGTGAATGATGACGAGCGTTACCGGCAGCGCGCCTGGTATTTCACCCACGTTTTCGCCGATCCGCAAAACGCCGACACCGTCTACGTTCTGAACACCGGCCTGTTCCGTTCCAATGATGGCGGCAAGACGTTCGACCTGTTGCCCGCTCCGCATGGCGATCATCACGGGCTATGGATCGATCCCACCAATCCGCAGCGCATCATGAACAGTAATGATGGCGGAGTGACGATCTCCACCGATGGCGGTAAGACCTGGACGCAACAGAACAACCAGCCCACCGCGCAGTTCTATCACGTGGTCACCGACAACCATTGGCCCTACCGGGTCTACGGTGCACAGCAGGACAACTCCACCGTGGCCATCCTCAGCCGCGGCGAGGACGGCGTAATTGCACGTCAGGACTGGTATGAGGTAGGCGGCGGCGAGAGCGGATACATCGCCCCCGATCCCAAAAATCCCGACATCGTCTATGCCGGCTCGGACTCGGCCATGATCACTCGCTACGACCACCACAACGAACGGATGACGGATATTTCGCCGTATCCGCTCGACACCTCGGGCAATGGCGCCGCGGAGCTCAAGTATCGCTTCCAGTGGACCGAGCCGGTGCTGGTGTCGCAATACAACTCCGACGTGCTGTATACCGCGTCGCAGTATGTGATGCGCAGCGACGACCAGGGACACAGCTGGAAAAACATCAGTCCCGACCTGACGCGGAATGACAAGAGCAAGCAGAAGCCGTCCGGCGGCGACATCACGCTGGACATCACCAGCGTCGAGTACTACGACACCGTCTTCGCCCTGGCGGAGTCTCCGCTGAAGCGGGGGATGCTGTGGGCAGGCACCGACGACGGCCTGATTCAGCTCACGCGTGATGACGGCAAGACGTGGGAAAACGTTACGCCCAAGGACATGCCCGAGTGGAGCATGGTGAGCATCATTGACGCCGGACACCACGATCCCGGCACCGCCTACGCCGCGATTGATCGTCACAAGCTCGACGACTTCAATCCGCTGATCTACAAGACGCACGACTACGGCAAAACGTGGACGCGCATCACCAACGGCATTCCGCCGGGAGCCTACGTGCGTGCGGTACGAGAAGACCCCAAAGTGAAGGGCTTGCTGTACGCCGGCACGGAGACCGGCGTTTACTTCTCGAATGACGACGGCGAGCACTGGCAGTCGCTGCAACTGAATCTGCCGACGACGCCGATCCACGATCTCGCGATCAAGGACAACGACCTGATTGCCGCCACCCACGGGCGTTCGTTCTGGATCCTGGATGATGTCACCCCGCTGCGGCAGGACAGTTCTTCGATCGCCGGCCAGAGCTTCCATCTCTTTGAGCCGGCTCCGACGGTGCGCCTGCACTTCCCCGATGAGGTGGACCGCCGCCGCCCGGTCGGTGATAACCCGCCCAAGGGGGCCATCATTGACTACTACCTGAAGGCGAAGCCGGCCGCGAAGCAAGAGATCGTGATGGAGATCTTCGACGCGCAGGGCAAGCGCGTGCGCCGCTTGTCGAACCTCAAGGAGAACAAAGAAGAGCAGCCGCCCGAGTGGCCCGATCAGGAGAAGTCGTCGCAACTATTGCCGGCCAATGCGGGAATGAACCGCTTCGCATGGGACCTGCGCTACGATCCACCAGTGCAAATACCGGGCGCATTCTATGTCGGCAATCCGCCGCGTGGCCCGTTGGTGATTCCCGGCACCTATCAGGTGAAGCTGACGGTGAATGGCGCGACGCAAAGTGCGCCACTGGTGGTCAAGCTCGATCCGCGAATTCAGAACCAGGTCACGCAGGCGGACATGGAGAAGCAGCTTGCGCTGGCGCAGAAGGTGCAGCGCGACATCGATCAACTCCATCGCGCGGTGAATCAGATCCGCGACCTCCGCAGCAATCTGAACATGCTGCAAAAGTGGGCAGGCTCGGATTCTTCCAACGCTTCGGTCCTGGCGGCTGCGAAATCACTCGATCAGAAGATGGCTCCGGTTGAAGGCGAACTGCTTCAGGTGAAGATGAAGAGCTCGGAAGGAAACCTGCGCTATCCCAACATGCTGAACGAGCAGTATTGGACCTTCAACGAGGTTGTCCAATACAACGATGCTGCACCCACGGCGCAGCAATTGGAGGTCTTCGACGAGTTGCACCAGCGTCTGCAAACCCAGCTCGCGCAGTGGCAGGAAATTCAGCGCACTGAAGTTCCCGCGCTGAATGCCGCGATGCGTAAGTCCGGGGTGCCGACTTTGTCGGTCGGCGCCGGGACGGGAGAGCAGGCTGGAGGATCCGGCGGCAAGGACTAGAGCCAACCGTTGTCGATACTCAATTCGGCGCTTCGCAAAAGCGATCTAAGAAACCCGCTCTACTGCCAGAGGAGATTCCACCCGCTTTGGCAGTAGGGCGTCGCCGCAGACAAGCTCACCAAAAGCTGGCGTGGATCGCGCAGGTACCATCAGGCCGTTGAGTTCGAGACGATAGCGCTGGCCACGCCACACGATCGTGCTTCCGATGAAACTGCACAACCAGAAACCAAATCCCATCAGGTCACGCAGCGGGTAAAGCCAGCAGAGTCGCAAAGCGTGAGGATCTCGCGCGACGCCCCATCCGGCCAGCGCGGCCATTAACACGCGATTCACGACGGCCGCCGTCACGAATACAACCGCAAGCATCGGAAAACCCATCGCCATCGCCACTACCAGTCCCAGCAAGCCAAAGGGCATGGCAAAGCTCAAAACGCTGGCGAAGTGTCCGGCGGGACGCGAGAAACGCGTGCTCTTCATCCAGCGAATCTGATGCAGAAGCGAGGAGCCCAGGGATTTGTTGATGACGACGTGATCGATGACATGGGTGGAGAGAACGACCTGCGCCCCCGTCTCCGCCACACGCTGGCCCAGCACGTAATCGTCGGCACAATAAACGACCAGTGGGTCGAACCCGCCAACCGCGTCCAGCACTTCGCGCCGGATCGCCATCGTCGGCCCCAAAGCGAACTTCATCCCCTCGAGCAGCTCTGAAACCAGCACGCCGGAGGTCATCTCCACGCTCATGCCCAGCGCTTCCAGCCGCGACCAAATGCCGCCGCAGGCGACTCCGCGATACATGCACGTCACCATGCCGACCTTGGGATCCAGCAGAGGCGCAACCACCTCGCGGATATAGCTGCGCTTGACTTGGACGTCGCTGTCGCTGATGACTATGTAGTCGTGATGTGCCCGGGCGTACATCTTCCGCAGAGAGCAGACTTTCGCGTTGGCTTCCGTTGGCTCGCCGGAAATGACGATCTTTACAGGGACCGACGGATACTGCCGGCGTACCTCTTCGACGACAGCCAGCGCGGGGTCGTTAGGGTCGTGCGCGCCGAAGATGATTTCAAACGCCGGGTATTCCTGGTCAAAGAAGCTGGCGATGTTGGCCCGGAGATTGGGTTCTATCCCGCATAGCGGTTTCAGCAGCGTGACCGGCGGAAAGAAGTCCGCAGAAATTTCTGGAACTCTGCGGCGCCGAAACCGGGAACTCGCTACAAACAAAAGGCCGAGGAAGCCAGTGCAAGCTGTTAGTCCAACCGCCGCCGCGAGCAGCAGCGCATAGCCAACGTACATTCATTTTCTCCAGGACAATGACCCGGGGATTGGGCGGAGTCGCCCCGGATGGCAACCCTAGGATACCCGAACTCTTTCTCCTATAGAAACCACCCCACGTCGGTCCCCACCAGGCCTCAGGGCCGCCGCCGGCGAACCCTCTCCCTCCGCCACCTTCAGCGTGAGGAACGGCCCTATTCCCCTGTAACACCGATTCGTCCAGTTATATGCTTGAAGTGGATTCCTAATACGAAATTTCGTCCTCTTAAGGAGGTTTTGATGGTGAGTTCAGGAAGCAGCATTGCTGTGAGCGAGGAAATCTCCGTTCACCCGCCCAAACGGCTTCTCTTTGGTCCCGGCCCAACCCAGGTCCACCCGCGAGTCTACGAGGCCATGGCCCAGCCGGTGGTGGGGCACCTCGATCCTTATTTCTTCGAGATCAGCTCTGCGAATCAGCGAATGCTGCGCAATGTGTTTGGTACGACCAACGAGCTGACGTTCGTCATCTCCGGCACCGGCAGCGCGGGCATGGAGACCGCGATCACCAACTTCATCGACGAGGGGACCAAGGTCGCCGTGCTGGCCAACGGCTACTTCTGCGACCGGATGACCGAAATGGCGCGCCGCCAGGGCGCCAACGTGGTCCGCTTCGAGAAGCCCTGGGGCGAGTTCTTCGCAGCCGATGAGGCGATGGATTTCATTCGCCGCGAGAAGCCGAATGTCGTGATGTATGTGATGGCTGAGACTTCCACCGGCGTCTTCGAACGCGGCGAAGAAATCTGCAAAGCCGCGCACGAAGTGGGAGCGATTGTGATTGCCGATTGCGTCACCTCGCTCGGAGCCATGCCGGTCAACATCGACAGGGTCGGTATTGACGTTTCCTACAGTTGTACGCAAAAAGGATTGAGCTGCCCTCCCGGCCTGTCCCCGATCACCGTGTCGCCGCGCGCCGCCGAGTTGCTGAAGAAGCGCACGAAACCTCCTCGCACCTGGTACTTCGATATCGCGCTGGTCGCCGATTACCTGCTGGAATCGCATCGCTACCATCACACCGCTTCGGCAACGTTGTTCTATGCGCTACATGAAGGGCTCACGCTCATCGAAGAAGAGGGCCTGGCAGAGCGTTGCCAGCGGCACCACGACGCTCACCGGCAATTCGTCAAGGCGATCGAGACCACGGGCTTGCAGATGCTCGTCCCCGAAGGGCGCCGCATCTGGAACCTGAACACCGTGCGCGTGCCCGAAGGCGTAGACGACGCCAAGGTGCGCTCGATCCTGCTGAACGAGCATGGTATCGAGATCGCCGGCGGCTTCGGGCCGCTGGCCGGCAAAATCTTCCGCATCGGTCTAATGGGGCCGCTAGCGACACCAGATCATGTCAGCGATTTCCTGGACAAGTTCTCCGCCGCGCTGAAGCAGTCAGGATACAAAGGGTAGACGGATGCAGCGTAAACCGGCGAATTGAGCCCGAAGGGCGTGCGATGACAGCCCGGGACGAAGCCGCAGGCGAAGTCCTGGGTACGCTCAGCATTTGTCCTGAGTCCCCCGGGGACGTCAGATATCATCGTTGCTCGGTGCCCCAGGTTCGCCCTTCGTTTGGGCTAACCTGGGCATCGCCGCTTGGGTAGTGCCAGCCTTCAGGCCAGCGTCGCAGCGATCTTTTATTCTTGTCCTCCCGAGGCGGCTTCAGCCGTTGAGGGACCTGCTCTCCGGCGCCAGCCGAATCACGTCGTGAATGACATGACGATGACACCGCAAGACTCGAGCCACTATAGCCCCACCTTCGCGGCTTCCTGTTTTGGGAAACAATCCGCACTCCTTTGCGAAATTAACTTCGCTTGCAACCAGACGGCTCCTAAGATTCTGTCGTAAGGATTTTGCCTCAAAGTCAACGTCTTCCCACCGCACGTCTGAGACGAAGGCGCCTAAACAATTCGCTGCCCACCAGCGCCCACAGCGACCTCACAACCAGGCACTTGGAGGTGCAGGATGAATTCATATCCCTCTTTCCTAAGGGCATCGCCACAGTTGAAATCCACTCGCTTTCCAGCGAAGGCTGCGGTGCCACTTCTAACCACGTTGTTGATCTTCTCTCTTTGCCTATTCCCGAACCTGGCCACAGCACAGTCGCCGCATATTTATGTCGTGCCCCATGTTGGGCCTCCTGGGAGCCAGGCACAAGTGGCCGGCACCGGATTCGATCCCAACGCCACCATCGACATTTACTTCGACAGCACGGACGTCGGAGTCGTGGTCAGCGACAGCCATGGAGCCTTTGGAATGGCGGCGACTCCGAAACCGACCATTCGGGACAGCGGATTCCTGATACACGTGCCGAAAGACGCGGTTCAGGGTACGCATTGGATCACCGCCGTAGAACGCATTACTCAGCTACAGGCGCAGGTACCGTTCACCGTACGCTTTGATTGGCCGCAGTTTCATTTCGACGCGCAGCACACAGGCTTTAACCCTTATGAGAACGTTTTGAATCCTGACACAGTCGTAAATCTCACGTCACTTTGGAAGTACACAATGGGTTCCAGGTCCTACTCTTCGCCTGCAGTGGCCAATGGGGTTGCGTACATAGGGTCGGAGGAGGACAATAACGTGTACGCCCTGGACGCCAACACGGGAGTGCCCCTGTGGAAGCACCTCGTCGGGAGCGGCGTCCCCTCTTCGCCGGCAGTGGCCAACGGCATGGTCTACGTCGCTACGGACTACGACGCTAGCCTCTATGCTCTAAATGCCAGCACAGGTAGCCTACGGTGGAAGTACCGAACTGGAACGGTTATCTGGGACGCACCCACCGTGGCCGGTTCTGTGGTCTACATCGGTTCCTTTGACGGTAACTTGTATGCCCTGAATGCCGAGACCGGCGCACTCCTCTGGAAGTACGCCGCTGGGGCCCTTATCAACTCTTCGCCAGCGGTGGCGAATGGTGTGCTCTACTTCGGTTGCTATGACGGTAACGTTTACGCCTTAAACGCCGACACGGGAGCACTCCTGTGGATGTACACCCTCACCCATGGTTACGTTCAATCCTCGCCGGCGGTGGCCAATGGGGTGGTGTACGTAGGGTCAGTGGTGCGGGACTACTCGTTGTATGCCCTGGATGCCGAGACCGGTGCACTCCTCTGGAAGTACACAACGGGAGACTATATCTTTTCCTCGCCGGCAGTGGCCAACGGCGCAGTGTATGTTGGGTCCGACGACGGTAACATTTACGCCTTGAACGCCACCACGGGAGAACTTCTGTGGAAGTACACGGCGGGTGGGAGCGTCGGGTCGTCGCCAGCGGTGGCCAACGGGGTGGTGTACGTAGGGTCAGGATATCCGGACAACTCGTTATACGCCCTAAATGCCAGCTACAGGAGCGGTCCTCTGGAAGTACACAATGGACTATTCGGTCAGCTCCAACCCGGCAGTGGTCAACGGTATACTATACATCGGTAATTACGATGGGAACCTCTACGCCTTCGGTCTGCCCAGCCAGCAAATGTCGGAGAAGTTCAGCCCGCCGGAGCGTCCCGACCCGGCTCGGCTGAGGCCCAACTGGTCGCTCCAGCCCGGCAAGCGGTAGGGAGAATCCTCGGACGCAGCGTTCATTAGCAAACTCGGGCGCGGAATACCTTCCGCGCCCGTTTCTAGAGGTTTCCACTGTTGTTGTCTCCCGGCTTTGAAGGGGCGCGGCTTCAGCCGTGCCGCCAGGGCACGCCATAGACTCCGCCTTTAGGCGCTGAGGGGATGCTTTCCCTCAGAGGCTAAAGCCGGTTTCTTGTCTG
Organism: uncultured Acidobacteriaceae bacterium; assembly: GCA_963815775.1. Taxonomy (GTDB): domain Bacteria; phylum Acidobacteriota; class Terriglobia; order Terriglobales; family Acidobacteriaceae; genus CAVVDY01. The sequence goes on from CAWFIB010000029.1 coordinate 9,711, forward strand.
CCCGATCGGCCCGCCTGAAGGCGGGCCCTTTCAAAGCCGGATCCGCCAACTCTGGAAGGGCACTAGCAACTCGGGCGCAAGGTGTGAATCCCACACATTCCAAACGACGGAATGTGTGGGGCACCCGCAATCCCACATTTCCCAACTGAAGGGAAATGTGGGCCACCCAAGGCCCGACGTGTAATTCTCAATTGAATACTCAACATTCCCCATCACGCCGCGGCCACTTCGCAGGCGGCCATGCGCTGGGCCAGAAACTTTCTCTCGTTATCGTTTCGCGCCAGCTTCAACGCCGCCCCAAAATGCTCACTCGCCCGCTCATTTTGCCCGCTGCGCAGTTCAAACTCGCCCATCGCGGCGTAATAGAACGGATATCTGTCGAGGCGTTCGGGATCCGCAATCCGGCGAATCTCCTCCAGCCCGCGCTCTGGGCCGTCCTTCTCTCCAATGGCAATGGCGCGATTCAGCGCGATCACCGGCGACGGCCGAGCTTCCATCAGCAGGTCGTACAACGCAACAATGCTGGCCCAGTCCGTCTCTTCTGCCCGCTTTGCCAGCGCGTGCACCCGCGCGATACCGGCTTCGATGTGATATTCCGTCAACTCGGTTCCTACCGCCGACAAATCCAACAGGCGAATCCCTTCCGCGATCAATCCCTGGTCCCATTGCGAGCGGTCCTGCTCGAACAGCGAACTCAGGTTGCCGGAGGCATCCATCCTTCCCGGCAAGCGCGCGGCGTGAAGACACATCAATGCGGCCAACGCATACGTCGCGGGAACCGCTCCCGCCGGATGCTCCAGCAGCACCGCGGTCAGTCGCATTGCCTCGCGGCAAAGGTCGGCACGGATCGCCGACTCTGGCGACGCGCCGTGATACCCCTCGTTGAAAAGCAGGTAAAGCGCTCGCTGAACGGCGGGCAATCGCGCTGCGACATCGTCAGTTCGCGCCACATCGAACAGCTTCTTCGATTGCGCCAACACCTTCTTGGCACGGGTGATTCGCTTCTCGGTGGCCGCATGAGTGCTGACGAAGGCGTTCGCCACCTCGCCCACGCTGAAGCCGCAAAGGATATGGAGGATGAGCGTGACCTGCCCCTCCTCGCTCAAGCGAGGCTGGCAGCAGGAAAACATCATGCGCAGCAGGTCGTCTTTGATCACGTGTGCCGCGAAGAGCTCGGCTACGGCAGGAGCCAGCGTCCACTCGCTCTGGATAAACCGGCCCAGCTCCGGCTCGAAAGTGCGCACTGTGCGTTCGCGGCGCAGCACGTCGAGGGCGCGGTTCTTCGCCGTCGCCATGAGCCACGCCGAGGGATTCTCCGGCACGCCGCGAAGTTTCCAGACTTCCAGCGCGCGGCAGAACGCGTCCTGTACCACGTCTTCTGCCAGCGCCAGGTTTTGGACTCCGAAGACGCGAGTGAGCGTGGCGACCATGCGTCCCGCCTCCTGGCGGAAAAGATGATCACTGAGTTCCATCGCTACAAGCTACCTCACGAATCCGTTTTAGGAGGGCACGGCCTCAAAGCTTGCCCTGAGCGCAGTCGAAGGGCGCTGCGCACGCCCCCAAATGGCGGGCTTAGCCCCGAGGGATTCAGCCCGCCATTGGTGAAGCCTCTTCTACATGTTCATAACCATGATGGGCCGCACTTCCACCGCGCCGCCTGCTTCGAGAATCGGGCAGCCCTTGGAAAGCTCCACCGCCTGGTTAATGTCGCTGGCTTCCACCAGCGTGTACCCGCCGACAATGTCCTTGGCTTCGGCAAACGGGCCATCGGTGATCGTCTTCGCCTTGCCTTTCACCACCTTGCCACTCGGCTCCAGCGGCTGGCCCTGGTCTTTCAGGTTCCCGCTCTCGCCTAACCCTTTCAGCCAGGTCATCCACTTCTGCATGATCTGCTGCGCCTCTTCGGGCGATGGCTGACCGTCTCTGCTACCGCGATAAAGATAAAGAAACTGACTCATCGTAATGCCTCCTGTGTAGTCCCTCAGGACTGGATGTTTCGGCTTCCCTCTCGGGTTCCGACATTAAGACGTATGGGCCGCGGCGCACCGGACATGTTTTTTGGCAGGCCGAATTTTTTCTACGTCATAAAGAATACCGGCTTGGAGTTGCGAAAACGGCGAATGCAACAAAGACCTGAGCCCGCAGGGGCGACCTGCATAATGGCTCCACGCCTTTCGGTCGTCGACGGTTTCGCGCTACGCTTGCCAGGTGAAGAAGACTGCCTATCTTTCGCTCGGTACCAACCTCGGCGACCGGCGCGCCAATCTTCGCAATGCCATCGGAAAGCTCCTCAACCTTGGCAACCTGCTCGCTGTGTCTTCGTACTATGAGACGGAGCCGGTCGAATTCACCGAGCAACCGTGGTTTCTTAACTGTGCGGTCGCACTACAGACGGAGCTGAAGGCCGAAGACTTTCTGGACGAGATTGTGGCCATTGAGCGGGAGATGGGCCGCCAGCGCACGCAGCCCAAGGGCCCGCGCACCATCGACATCGACATCCTGCTGTTTGGTAAGGCCGTACTGCGGACGCCGCGCCTGACCATTCCCCACCCTGCCATGCACGAGCGCCGCTTTGTTCTGGAGCCGCTGGCCGAGATCGCTCCCGATGTGCAGCATCCCGCGCTGAAAAAGACAGTGAAGGAACTGCTGCAAGCACTGCCAAAGGATGCTGCGGTGGTCAAGAAGGCGTGAGCTGTGACCGGGAAAGATAGTTCACTTGGACGTGCTTGCTTCTACGTGTCCTCGTGGCAATAGTTCTTCTGGAATATTCGCCAGATCGAGAGACCACACATCTGGAGCCAGCTCCTGCCTTGAGAGAGTTTGACCTGTTTCGAGGTCCAGACGGACAAGAGCTACGGAGCTCCAATTGGCGCGTCCCAACTCAATACCGTAGAGCGTTCTGCCATCTGCGCTGGAAATCAACTGCGCAAAGTGAAGTTCTGGGGCTATGTGTGCTTTCAACTTTCCGGTTTGCGGATCAATCAGGAATGCGCCGCCCGGAATATCTTTGCTGCAGGCCCGTCGGTCACCCTTCCCGCCGAACCGCTCGAAAACGACGAGCCGATGGCCGGCAGCAAGAATGCCCTGTTCGTGCAATTCGCATTCGGTAGCGGCATCGGGAAGATTGATCTTTACCGGTGCCTCCAGCTCAGAGCCATCTGACTTCACTCGCCATAACTCGCCGGTGGGTTTGCGATAGCCGTAGATGTAATAGTTGTCATCGACCCAGGCGCCACGAATCGTGAACCCTTGTGGCAAGGCCAGTCGCCGGACTAGCTTTCGCTCCCTGAAATTCAAGACATCGACTGCTGCTGACTGAAAACTGGCTGTTCCGAATAGTAGGTTTCCGTCCGGCGAAAAACTCAGCCCGTAGATACCGGGAGCAGTCGAGCGTGGAATCGAAGCTTCAGGTTGCAGGGTATGGAGGTCGAAAATTTCGATTCCGATGTTCCCTCGCTGTGTGGCCACGTGCTGACCATCTGGTGAAACGGTGAAGCCCAAAACCGGTTGCAGCAGCCTGGTCATTTTTTGGGTCTTGGGATCGAACGCATACAACGCGCAGCAGCCCTGGAAGTCAGGAGGGAGTCCCTGGCGGAGGACCAGGGTTCCTGTGGATGTGCTGGTTACGCGGTCTGCGAGGGGCAGGACCTTTAGCGAGCCAAACGGCTGGAGCGTATCTACATCAAGGAGCTCCACACGTCCCGCGCGATGCACCGCCAGCAATGCAGGGCGATCTTGAGGCTGGGCGGGGAGCGGCAGCAGCAACAGGAATGCCAGCCAAAATCTACTCATCTGTACCCCGCAGGCGCAACAACCGGAGGTGCACGGTCATTGGTGCGATGCCAGCCTATTTTAGCTCTCTCCCAGACCCTTGAAACAGGTTTCTACCAACAGCCGCCTCTCAATTCTGAGCGGTGTTCTGTGGCTGCGCGTTCGGGCTGGCAGGCTGTTGCGGAGAGGTCGCCGGGGGCTGCGGCTTGGGCGGCTGCTCCGGCTCCTTTGGTTTTGGCTGCTCTTCCTGAGGCTTGGGAGCGATGTTCTTCTCTTCCGCCTCCGCTCCCGGCATCACGTTTTTCAGCGGAGCGGTGCTCTGCTCTTCCAGTTCCGGATGCGGCAGCGGCTTGCGCGGCAGCATCTGGTCGCGCATGGCGGCGTTGTAGACAAAGATCGCTTCCACAGTTGCGGCCTGGGCCAGATCTTCCTCCTGTAACCGCTCATAGGTGTCCATGTTGGTGTGGTGGGTGCGCGTGCCGTAATCCAACGGGTCCTGGATGAACTGGAAGCCCGGGATGCCCACGCCGTCGAAGGCTTCATGATCGGTGCCGCCGGTGTGGCGCATGGTGATCGCGGTTACGCCCAGGTCGTGGAGTGGGGCAATCCACTGCTCGAAGATCGGCTTGATGGCCGCGTTGTTCTCCAGGTAGATGCCGCGAATGCGCCCGCCGCCGTTGTCGAGGTTGAAATACGCGGAGATCTTCTGCTGATCAGGCTTGAGCACCAGCGGGCCGCCCGGTTTGCGCAAAAAGTCGGGCAGCTTCATCTGGTCAGGAGCGGTGGAGAGCGGTGCATAGCCGAAGTGCTGCTTAACATAGCCGTACGAGCCGAACTCGCCCTGTTCTTCACCCGTCCACAGCGCCACGCGAATGGTACGCCGCGGCTTGACGTGAAGCGCGTTCAGGATGCGCATCACTTCCATCGCCACCACTGTTCCTGCGCCGTTGTCGGTGGCTCCCGTGGCCGAGGCCCAGGAATCGAGGTGGCCGCCCACCATGACGACTTCATCTTTCAGCTTGGGATCGGTGCCGGGAATTTCGGCGATGGTGTCGAAGCCGTGCTCGTGATCGCCCAGGAACTTGGTGTCGATGTTCATTTCAATCGTCACCGGCACGTGCGCCTTGACCAACCGATAGACGCGGCCATAGTTCTCGATGGCCATCACCGCCACGGGCACCGGGTTCATGTGCTCGCGCTGGTAGGCGAACCAGCTCATGTCGGCGCCGCTGTCGTCGATGAAGGTGCCGCCGGTTGCGCCGTTGTCGCGCATTTCACGGCTGGGCACAATCACCGCAAGAGGCTTCTCCTCGGCCATGAGCTGGCTGATCTTCTCCCGCAGCTCCATGCGCTTGACGAAGTCCTTGCGCCATTCCTCGCTCCGCGGCTTGGTGGGATACTCCTCAATCTTCTGGAGATCGGCTTCGTCGTAAGTCTTGAAAAGCGGCTTGTCGACCGGCTTCACCTCCCATGGCTCGCCCAGAAAGACGATCTTGCCGCCCAGCTTGCCGCGATACTGGTCGATGTCCTTGTCTTCCTTGATCTCGGCCACAGTCGCCTGCCCGGTGATCGCACCATTGGTCGAAGGCGACCATGGCGCGGCCTGCGCGATGAGCACCGCGGTATCCGGCGAGGCCATGCGCACCCAGGTGTTGAGCTGCTGCCAGCCCATGCCAAATTCGCCCCAGTCCTCCAGATGCGCATTGACGCATCCCATGGCGGTGAATTGATCGCGCGTCCATGCATTGGCCTTTTGCAGGTTAGGCGAGCCGGTAAGGCGAGCGCCGATACCGTCGGCCAGCGCGGAGGCGTACTCCATCACGTGCGAGTGTGCCAGGCCTTCGTGACGGATCTGATCGTACATATTCAGGTCGAGATTCTCATGCTGCGGCTGTGGTAATTCGTAGGAAGGCTTGGCAGATTCAGTCGCCTTTTTCTTCTCGGCCGCAAAGGAAGGGAGCGCCAGCGCGGCGCATAGCGATAGCGCAACGCTGCGCTGGAGAGCGTGAATCAGTGACATGTTTTGAATGTTCCTTCTGCGAGGTGCAATTGGGCAGAGTAGCAGATGCAGGCAGCCGTATTCAAAAGCCAGCCGAGCGCCGCCGCCCAGCCCTACGACGCCATCTCCTCCGGCACCTTCGCTGCGGTCTGGCAGCACTCCAGAATTTCCGCGTCGGTCAGCATGCGGTCCGAATTCTTTGCGCGCTGATAGATGCGTTCCACCAGCTCGTCCGTCGCCTCATAGCCGTGGCGCTCCAGCCAGAAGTGCACGTTCGACTTGCCGCTCATGGGGCCGATCTCGATGACCTGCTCCATGCCGAAGTAGTGCGAGGGCACGCCGGAATAGATGCTGTTGGCCAGCTCGACATCGTTCTTGCGATAGGCTTTGATCACCGCCGCCGCATGAACGCCGGTGCCGGTGCGGAAGGCATCATTGCCAACCACAGGATAATTGTTGGGAATGGGAATGCCCGTGGCCCTGGCGACCGCTTCGCAGTAGTCCTTGAGCTTGGTCAGGTCCTGGCTGGCCCACGGCTCGACCCCCATCAGCTTCAGGTTCACCAGCATCTGGTCCATCTGGGTGTTGCCCACTCGCTCTCCGATGCCGCAGGCGGTAGCGTGCACCACTTCCGCTCCCGCCACCAGCGCAGCAATGGAATTTGCAACCGCCAGGCCGCGATCGCAATGGCCGTGCCATTCAACGCGCACCTGGGCCCCGCTGGGCTTGATGACTTCGTTGATGACGAAATGAATCAGCGCGACCACGCCCATCGGCGTGGCATGTCCCACAGTGTCGCAGATCACCACCGCCTTGGCGCCGCAGTTAATCGCCGTCGTGTACATGCGCTGGATGGTTTCCGGATCGCAGCGCGTGGTGTCTTCGGTGACGTACATGACATCGAGCCCATGTGAAACCGCATATTTCACCGCGTGCTCGGTGGTGCGCAGCAGAAAGTCGTCAGTCCAGTTTTCGGTGTAGCGGCGAATGGGACTTGACCCGATGAACGTGGCAGCTTCGATGGGGACGCCGGTGCGCTGAACGATCTCCACAATCGGGCGAATGTCGTTCTCATGGGTGCGCGCCGCGCAGTTGGGCTTGATCTTCAGGCGGGCACGGCCAATTTCGCGGGCAAGGGCTTCGCAGTGCGCGACCGCGCGCGGCCCCGCTCCCGGCAGCCCGATGTCGAGCATGTTGATGCCGACCTGCTCCATCAGGTGAAGGATCTCGATCTTCTCTTCGATGGAAGGATCGCGCACCGACGGCGACTGCAAGCCGTCGCGCAGCGATTCGTCATTCAGCAAAGCACGGCCCGCGGGCTTCATGGAACGCGCGAAGACCGCGTTCCAGTCATAAATCAGCTCGGAAACGTCAGACAATTTCACCCTTCCAGAATGATCGATTTTCCCACATCAGTCCGCCTTGCGCGGACCCTCGGCGCCCCACAGCGCCGTTCAATAGGAATGATGCTTACGACATTACTCTCGACGCAAGCCGGAGCTATGACTCGCTCTTCTCTCCATCAGTATTCTTCGGCGCCACGGTTATACCGAACACCGACTTTTGTCCCAATCCGGCAACATTCCTGCCGCGCGGCTCCTCCGGCGACGGCAGATATAACACCTTGCAGTGCTCGCAACGGTAGACTTCCGCCTGTGTCCCATAGGCGGCCTTGACGTCGCCGCAGGCTTGCTCAATGCGATCCGACAGGTAGAACCAGCGTTTCAGGTGCCCGGCACAAAGTTTGCCTTTGTTGTCCTTCTCATTGCAGGCGCGCTGATACGCCTTCTTGTACTTCACCTTGTGATTCGGCAGTTGAGCCGGCGCGTTTTCTTCTGTCGTCGGCGCCGTGGTCGGGGAAGCCATATTTTGAACCATCCCTCACTCAAGCGGAACGGAAACCTGATTCTACCCCAGCCCACCAGCAGGATTCACCGCCGAAACGCAAAGAGCAACGCAAGGCCAACCAGCACCGGCGGCCGAGATTTAGAATGTTCCTACATGACCTCCCGCCTTATTCTTTGTCTCTGCACAGTCGCTCTGCTCGTTCTGCCGGCCTGCTCGAAGCAGCAGTCGACAACGTCTTCCGCCGGCGCCAATCAGGCCAATGCGGCGACCGCAGCAACTCCCGATCCTAAGGTTGAAGAAGTGGCAGCCATCAGCGACGTGCCTTCCCAAAGCCAGCTCCCGAACATGGATGGCGACAAAGTTATGCAGTATGTGAAAGAGGTCGTGGCCATCGGCTCGCGTCCGGTGGGCAGTCCGGGGCACGCGAAGCTGCAGGAGCTGATTCATTCCAAACTCAAGGGCGACCAGGTCGAAGACGACTCCTTCACCGCGCAAACGCCGGTGGGCAGCTTCAAGATGGACAACATCATCGCGAAGTTTCCCGGCAAGAAAGATGGCATCATCGTTGTCGCCGGCCATTACGACACGAACTATCCGCTGCCTAAGAACTACGTTGGCGCGAATGACGGTGGCTCTTCAACCGGATTACTGCTGGCGCTTGCCGACCACTTCCGCAGCCATCCGCCCGAGGGTTACAGCATCTGGCTGGTGTGGACCGACGGCGAAGAGGCCTTCGCCAAGTGGAGCGACAGCGACAGCCTGTATGGCACCAGGCACCTTGCGCAGGAGTGGCAGAAGGACGGCACGGCGAAGAAGATCAAGGCATTCCTGCTGGTCGACATGATCGGCGACGCCGACCTCGATATTTTGAAAGAAACACGATCGACGCCCTGGTTGACCGAATTGGTGTACAAGGCGGCCAGCAATCTGGGATACCAGTCGCACTTCTACCAGTACGAGGCCGCCATCGACGATGACCACCTGCCGATGCTGAAAGCGGGCATTCCGTCCGTCGACATCATCGATCTCGATTATGGCTACAACAACGCCTACCATCACACCCCGGACGACACCATCGATAAGCTCAGTCCCAAGTCGCTGGCCATCACGGGAGACGTGGTGCTGGAAACGGTCCGGCTGCTCAATGCGCATTACTAGGAAGTGCAGAATACTTAGATCAAGAGCTTGGCGACATGGAAGCCGCAGATCTGGGCGGCTTCCCGCAACCTCCTATCAGCCGTGACGAACAGATTTTGCGGTGGGGAACCTCCGCACCATGTGAAGGCAGCAGCCAACTGTAGAGAATCGGCCGCTCGCAAATCGTAGTTCTCTACCATCTGCTTTGCCAGCGTGCGCAAGCTTTCCGACGGCTGGACAACCACCCATTCAGTCGAGAGCTTGTTCGCCAACGCGCTGGCGGCGCTCCAGGTTGCCACATCCAACTGCTTCACACGTAACAACCGCGCGAGGGCCGCGGCCATGTCAACCGAAGTCGCCCACCAGACCACAGGTTGGTACTGCTTGTACAAGGCCACGGCGCGATTGGTGAGCGGTTCATGCACGCATAACGGCACCAGGGCGCCCGCGTCCCAGAACGCAGGCGGACGCACTTACCGCCCCTCGCGTTCTTCTTCCCAGATGCGCTCCATCACCTCGCGAGAAACGTTACCCGGAGGATCAGGCCATGACACAACCGCCGGCCGTTTCTTCTTCGGAGGCACGAGCACGCCTTGGGCAATGAGCCGTCGTTCCCGCTCCGGCCAGTCTTCCGTATCGCATGGCACGATTCGCGCGACGGGTTTGTTGCGCTCGCACACCAGCACCTCTTCGCCCCGTTTCACGCGCTGAATGTGGGAACTCAGGTGGGCTTTGAGCTCGCCGATGTTCACTGTCTTCATGGTGAACATCCTACCAATATGACTAAGTTAGTCAAGTGTAAGGTGAGAGTACTCCGTTCTTTCTCCGTGTCCTCCGTGCCTCCATGTGAATGTTCTTCTGCGCACGAGATACACTGGTCGCTTTGGAGATTGCGCTCATGCCACGCGGCAACATTCCACGCCAACCTTCCAAAGCCGGACGCCAGGACCGGGTACAGAAGCCCGTCAGCCAGAAATCCGTTAGGACAACGGTGGCCCCGGCCAAGCCGGGCCTTGGCTTGGGTGGGAGAAAAAAATCGAGCTCGGGTGCTCCACTCAAACCTTCGGTTGGTTTGAGTGGGAAAGGAAAAGCCGCTCCCAAGGGTTACAACCCCATCGCACCTGCGCGCGTGAACGAGATCCTGAAGCGCCTGGATGAGCGCTACCCCGATGTCACCTGCGCCCTGCACCACAAGAGCGCGTGGGAGCTACTGGTGGCGACCATCCTTTCGGCGCAATGCACTGATGCGCGGGTAAACATGGTTACGCCTGTGTTGTTCGACAAATATCCCACGGTTGAGCACTTCGCCGCGCTGCAGCCGGAAGACCTGGAAGACGATATTCGCTCCACCGGATTCTTTCGCAACAAGTCGAAGTCGCTGGTCGGAGCAGCTCGCAAGGTCGTGAACGACTTCGGCAGCCAGGTCCCGCGCACCATGGACGAGCTACTCGGCATTCCCGGCGTGGCGCGCAAGACCGCCAACGTCGTGCTTGGCACCTGGTACAAAATTGCCGACGGCGTCGTGGTCGACACTCACGTGCAACGCATTTCGCGCCGCCTGGAGCTGACGAAAAACGAGGACCCGCGCAAGATCGAGCAGGACCTGATGCAGGTCATTCCGCAAGATCACTGGATCGGCTTCTCGCACCAGATCATTCATCACGGGCGGGCGCTGTGTATCGCGCGCAAACCCAAGTGCGCCGAATGCCCACTGGAGAATCTCTGCCACGCCGCCGATAAGACGTGGAGCACGGTAGAGATCCACAAGAGCGCGACGCCCTGAGAGGCGCCCGAATTCGACGTTCCAGACCCTCCTGGCGCATCTTTCCCAAGGTGCGATGGTAAGAACCGTATAATGGCAGAGCCATGCTGAAGCGCTTGTACATCGATAACTTTCTTTGCTTCATCAACTTCGAATACAGGCCTGAGAGGAAACAACTCCTGCTCGGCGATAACGGGAGTGGCAAGTCGTCTGTGCTTACCGCACTCCGATATCTGAAACAGTTTGTTAAGGGCGACCAGAACCCGTTTACAGTCTCAACAAGAACGCGATGGCTAGATCGGCCCCTGCAAGTGTTTGAGATCGAAGTCGGTTTGGACGGGCTGGTGTATGAATACCGGGTAGAGATACGATTCGCGCCCGAAACCCGAAATCTGTCAGTTCAATTGGAGCGTTTAACCGTCTCTGGCTCACCTGTTTTCGAGGTTGCCAAGGGAGCAATTCGGTTCTTCTCGCTTAATGGCGACCCAGTCACCGTTGTACCTCTGGAAACTACAAAATCTGCTTTGTATCTGTCATCGCTGAGCAATCCACACGTTCGTCGTTTCGTCGAATGGATGAATTGCGTGCATTGCTTCCGAATCGACGAGTATCCGTCAGCGATGGATGAGAGTGCGGAGAGAGAAGAAGCCGAACCGGATGACGAATTGGAGAATCTCGCAGGTTGGTATCGTCATTTGATTCAGGCATACCCTGAACAAAACGTAAGCTTTCTATCCTCAATGAGAGAGGCGTTGAATGGTTTTCAGAGCCTCCGCTTCTCCGCTGATGAAGACGGGACAAGAAGGCTGCGAGCGGATTTCATGGGAGAGAAAAGCGGAAGAGTCAGCTACTCGATATCGGAACTCTCCGAAGGCCAAAGATGTCTGCTTGCTTTGTACATGATTCTTCATTTTCTGATAGTTAAAGGTCATACGGTCTTTATCGATGAACCCGACAACTTCATTGCAATCCGAGAAATCCAGCCTTGGCTGTTCGCGGCAGAGACAGCCGTGGAAGAGAATGCCGGACAACTTATCTTGATCTCTCACCACCCTGAAATACTCAACCAGTGGGCTTTGGAATATGGCTTACGATTCTTCCGGGAAGGTAACGGTCAGGTGCGAACCGAAAGATTCAGGCCTGATCCTAGGGGAGATTTGCAACCTTCCGAAGTCATGGCCAGGGGTTGGGAGTGAGTAGCCCATCTCAAGTCATAGTGATCGTCGAGGACGCGAATCACCGTATGCTGGTCTATCGATACCTTCGTGGACGTGGGTGTAATCGATACGCGATTCGCATTGAGCGTTCACCAGCCGGCGAAGGTAGCGCGGAACGCTGGGTTCGAGCCCGTTTTGCGAAGGAAGTAAGAGTTTTCCGAAGCCGCATCAGGCACGCGGAAACTGCGCTGATTGTGATCATCGATGCTGATGCTTTTACGATTCAGCACCGCCTCCAGCAGCTTGACCAGGCACTGACGGATTCCGGACAAGCCCTAGTGAATCCTGAGAGTGAGGAGATCGCTCGCCTCGTCCCTAAACGTAACATTGAGACATGGATTATGTGTCTCAATGGCGAACCCGTCGACGAGGACACAAACTACAAACCTACCCGCAACGACTGGACCGCCTTGATTCCTTCGGCTGCTGCTACGCTGGTCGCCTGGGCACATTCAGGCCGTGAACTGGCAGACCACTGTGTTGATTCGCTGCGAGCAGCAATTGGGGAACTTAAGCGCCTCAGCTTATAGTCGATGGAAGAGGCGTGCTTATTCTCGTAATTGCACGACCGGCAGCTCGAACGCGAGCTGCACCACCTTGCGATAGGCTGACGACGCTTCGCTCGGAGAAACCTCCTCAGGTCCCGCGCCGAGCCATGCGGCGAGTGAGCGCAAAACCATCCCCTTGATAATCCCGACGCGCAACATCCACACTTTTATGGCAGAGAAATGCTTGCGCGCGTAGCGCAGCATGTTGCTGTACCAGAAGAGCTGCTTCTCGGCGAAGCTCAGTTTGCCCACGCTGTGCGCCCCGGAATGACGGAACCGCGCCGAAGGACAATAGACAATCGTCCGGCCTGAATCGATCAGGCGCTTGCAAAGATCGACGTCCTCAAACCACACCGGAGCAAACTGCGTATCCATGCCGCCAACCGCATCCCAGGCCTCGCGCATGATGGCCAGACAGGCGCCGGCGGGCTGCTCGACCGGCTGTGGCTTCGAGTAGTCCGCGTCCAGACAGCGATAACGCCGATTCACCGGATTCGAGGGCCAAATCTGATTGATCAGCAACACTTCGCACAACAGGCTGGCAAGCGTGGGCAGGCGGCGGAAGGCGAACCCTCGTTGCAATGCGCCGGAAGCTTCCAGCAGTGCGCCTCCTGCCGCGGCAGCCGAATGCGCGGCCATGCAGTCCATCAGCGCGGCGACTGCACCGCGCTCCGCGATGGCGTCGGGATTCAGAAGGAGCATCACATCGCCGCTGGCCGCGCGAACTCCGTGATTCACCCCGGCCGCAAAGCCAAGGTTGCGCGAAATGCGCAGCAACTGCAGCGGATGCCCTGCTTCAAACGCCTTAATCCGCTCGACGGTGTCGTCCTGCGAAGCGTTGTCCACGACGACGATTTCGCACTCTTCGCCGGCCAGTGCCTGCAGACATTGCACAATGCTTTCGGCTGAGTTGTAGGTGACGATAATGGCCGAGCAACGGGGCATGGAGGAAGCCCGCATTATAATCGTCGGTTCGCGAAGCCATCGGAATGCTTGCAGCTTTACCTTGAGACAGATCGCGTGGAAATCATTCAGACCCCATTGCCCGGAGTCGTTCTGCTCAAACCCAAAGTGTATGAGGACGCACGCGGCTTCTTCATGGAGACCTACCGCGCCGATGCCCTGGCCGCCGCCGGCATCCATGAGCATTTCGTGCAGGACAATCACGCCCGTTCGGCGCGCGGCGTGTTACGCGGAATGCATTATCAGTTGCGGCATCCGCAGGGCAAGCTATGCCGGGTCGCGTTTGGTGAGGTCTTCGATGTGGCCGTCGACATCCGCGCCGGATCGCCAACCTTCGGCCAGTGGTATGGGGCCACGTTGTCAGCCGAAAACAAGCTCCAAATCTACATCCCTCCGGGCTTCGCCCACGGCTATGTCGTAAGGTCCAAGACCGTCGACTTCCTCTACAAGTGCAGCGACTATCACCATGGCGAGGACGGCCACGGCGTTCTATGGAGCGATCCGCAACTTGCAATTGCATGGGAAGAGTCCGCTCCCATCCTTTCCGACAAGGACCAGCACTACGCTCCGCTGGCAGAGGTGCCGCGAGAGCTGCTGCCGAGGTATACGCCGTGAAGTTGATGGTCATCGGCAGGACCGGCCAGATCGGCTGGCAATTGCAGCGCACCCTGGCTCCCTTCGGCGAGGTGCTCGCCTTCACGCGATCACAACTGGAGCTGTCCGATCCGGACAATGTCGCTGCGGTAGTGCGCCAGACCCGGCCTGACGTTCTGCTCAACGCCGCCGCCTACACGACCGTCGACAAGGCGGAGAGCGAGCCTGAAGTGGCGCGGATCATCAATGCCGTCTCGCCCAGCCGCATGGCGCTCGAGATGGCGCGTTCGGGCGGGCTGATGATCCACTACTCCACCGATTACGTTTTCGACGGCTCCAAACCGGGGCTGTACAGCGAAGAGGATGCCACAGCTCCGCTCAATGTCTACGGGCAAACCAAGCTCGAGGGCGAGAAAGCCATCGCAGAAAGTGGATGCGCTTACATCATCCTGCGTACCTCCTGGGTGTATGACATCCGGGGCAAGAACTTCTTGCGCACCGTGCTTCGGCTGGCTCACGAAAAGCGCGAGTTGCACATGGTCGATGATCAGCATGGTGCGCCGACCTGGGCGAGGGCAATTGCCGAGGCCACGGCAGCCATCCTTGCCAAGTACACCGAGCAGGCTGCCGCATCAGGCCGCGACCGGACCGGCGTCTATCACCTCACCGCGGATGGCAGCACCACCTGGGCCGAGTTTGCCCAGACCATCCTTGAGGAATACGCTGAACTTTTGGAATGGCCGGCCGAGTTTGGGGAGTTTACCGGCCCGCTGCTTGCCCACCGGGTTGTGCCGATTGCCAGCACCACCTTCAAATCGGCCGCCCGGCGCCCGTTGAACTCACGCCTCAGCAATGCGAAGCTGCGGCGCGAGTTTGGTCTGCAGCTTCCGGACTGGCGGCAACTGCTGCGGCTTGCCATGCTCGACACCATTCGCTGACAATGGGTCAGGTGTTCTAGACTACGAGGCTTCTGTTCACGGTCTGCCGTTTGCCGACCATCCGTTTTGCGATCCAGGGTGGGGCGTAGCGTTCAGCACGGCCGGACCAGAGCCAGACGTGGAGTCCCATGAAGGGCATCATTCTCGCGGGAGGGACCGGCTCACGCCTCTATCCTCTGACCCGTGTCACCAATAAGCACTTGCTCCCGGTATACGACCGGCCGATGATCTTTTACCCGCTGCAAATCCTGGTCGACGCAGGCGTGCGCGACATCCTCATCGTCACCGGTGGCCAGAATGCCGGTGACTTCCTGCGCCTGCTGCAGAACGGAAAGGAGTTCGGCCTGCAACAGCTCAGCTTCGCTTATCAGGAAGGCGAGGCCGGTATTGCCGACGCCTTGCGGCTCGCTGAACCCTTCGCTAAGGGCGAAAAAATCTGTGTGGTGTTGGGAGACAACATCATCGAAGGCAACATCCACGCAGCGGCTGCGAGTTTTGAACGCCAGGACCGCGGGGCCCTGGTGTTGCTGAAGGAAGTGTCGGACCCTGAGCGTTTTGGGGTCCCGAGGTTCGAAGGCGAGCGCATCGTTGGCATCGAGGAGAAGCCCCGGCAGCCCAAGTCGCGATACGCCGTGACCGGAATCTATTTCTACGATGGAACGGTGTTCGATCGTATTCGCAAGCTGAAGCCTTCCGGCCGCAACGAATACGAGATTACCGACATCAACAACAGCTATATCGCCGAGGGCACCCTGCATCACGCCATCATGGATGGCTGGTGGACTGACGCCGGCACCTTTGAATCTCTATGGCATGCCAGCAACATGGTCCGCGAGAAGGTGTTGCGGGCGGGCCAGCTGGTAGCAGCCGCGGGTGAGCGATGAAGCTGGCGATCACCGGCGGCGCGGGCTTTATCGGCTCAAACTTCGTTCATCGCACCCTGGCCGCTCATCCTGACTGGAAGCTGGTGGTCATCGACAAGCTGACCTACGCCGGCAATCTCAAGAACCTGGAGCCGGCGCTGCCGTCGGGCCGCTGCCACTTCGAACAACTGGACATCTGCGACATCGCGGTTGCTGAGCTGCTGCGCGGCTGCGACGCGGTAATCCATTTTGCGGCGGAGAGCCACGTCGATCGCAGCATCGAGGATGCCGCCGCCTTCGTACGCACCAACGTCGAAGGTACCCACAATCTCATTCAGTCATCCCGGAAGGCAGAAGTTCCCCGGTTCATTCACATCAGCACGGATGAGGTCTATGGCAGTTTGGCGGACGAAGGGCAATTCACCGAGGAGTCGCCCATCCAGCCCAACAGTCCTTATGCTGCGACCAAGGCGGCCTCAGACCTGCTGGTCCTGTCCTACGTCCGCACCCATGGCTTCCCGGCAATCATCACCCGCTGCTCCAACAACTACGGCCCATATCAGTTCCCGGAAAAATTCATTCCGCTGATGATCGCGCAGGCGCTTGGCGGCCAGGAATTGCCGGTGTATGGAAAGGGCGCCAATGTGCGCGATTGGATTCACGTCAGCGACCATTGCGACGCTATCGACGTAGTCCTCCAGCAAGGCCGCGTGGGCGAGGTATACAACATCGGCGGCGGGCGTGAGATGCGCAACCTCGAGGTCGCCCGGCTCATTCTCAGCACGCTGGGCCGGCCGGAAAGCCTCATCACCTTCGTGAAAGACCGCCTGGGACACGACCTGCGCTACGCGCTGAACTGCGACAAGTTGTCACGGGAAACCGGCTGGAGCGCGAAGATTTCCTTTGAGGACGGCCTGGCAGCGACCATCGACTGGTATCAGGGGAACCGCCCGTGGCTCGATGATGTCCGCTCGGGCCATTACCGCGAGTATTTCGACCGGCACTACGTCAACCGCGAGAACACATTCGCAAATTAGGGAATTCCGCATTCTGCCGCTTCTAAAAAAAAGGGCGGCGTCGCCGCCGTCCTTTCAGCAACACCCGCAAAAAACAGCTCTTACGGCTCCAGTACGTGCTTTGCCGAGTCGCCCCGGAAAGTCATTTCCTGCAGCACCCGCTCGTTCTTCGCGTTTTCAGTGTAACGTTGCTCAGTCTGCTTGGCCTTTGCGCCCAGGGGAACCAGCGTACACTTTGCTTGCGCTTCACCCTTGGTGCCCGCGATTCCCTTGAAGACCATGATGTGCTCATCGCCTTGCATCTGGTGCAACACCTGGTACTGCCCTGCCGCCAACAAAGTCCCGCCGACCAGCGTCGGGCTATTGAAGACGATGGTCCGTTTGTTCGCGATGCCCAGCGAATTGTCCGTTGCCTGGACCAGGCTTACCGTGCACAAAATGAGAGCGATCGTCATTGCCACGACGAACCAATGCTTCTGCATACTTCCTCCGTAAAAGGTGGCCCGACCTACGGGCCTTATTATTCCCACAATCAGTTTAGAAACAGTCCCCTCATTCTTGCCGTGAGCCCGGTCACAGGGAGGTGTGAGTGGGAAACACGGATTGCCGGTTCTCCCGGAGGCGCTCATTGGGGTCGCCAATTGGCGGTTGGACAGACCGCGGACAGCGGCGTTGTAGAATTTTGGGCAGCGTGGTCCCATTCCGCGCTATAGTTTGTATATTGAACATCTCGTCTTCCGTTGACCAGATATCGTTGCTCCGTGCGAATCTGCGCTGCGAAACGGACACGATTCCAGATCATTTCGGGAGTAGGAGAGTCGTATGCATCCCCATCGTCCAGTCCAGCCCCTCAGTCGGCTCGCCATCGCTGTCGCTGTGCTTGCTCTTCTCGTCGCTGTCAGCAATCCTTGCCTGGCCGCCAGTGAGGACACCCAGCCGCCAGCTCCTCAACCCACCACCACGACGCTAACCATCGTTCCGAACCCTGCCGAAGTGGGACAAACCATTACCTTCACGGCCAAAGTCTCGGGAGCAACCGGCCTTACCGGCGGGCCCACCGGAACCGTGACTTTCATGGAAGGCTCAAACCAACTTGGGACTGGGACCCTCGACAAATATGGCACCGCGACAATTACTTCCTCCTCCTTCGCAGAGGGCAGCTACAACATCACGGCGATGTACGGCGGCGACTCAAACTTTGGGCCTTCTACCTCTCCCCTGGTGAAGCTGGATGTCGTTCCCATGGGCAGCCAAAAGCCCAGCACCACCGCATTGAAGATCAGTCCGAATCCGGCGCAGGTTGGCCAAACCATTACCTTCACCGCCATAGTATCGGGCGGCGTCGGCATCATTGGGGGTCCCACCGGGACTGTCACCTTCTATAACGGCTCGACCAAGCTGGCTACCGTGACCATCGACTCCTCCAGCAGCGTAGTGACCTATACCAGCTCGTCCTTTGATGTTGGCACCTACAACATCACTGCGGACTATAGTGGCGACGGCAACTTTCTTCCCTCTAAGTCGGATGTGGTGGTGCTCAAGGTGGTTCCCGTGGGCACGCTGACGCCTACGACAACGACCCTTACCAGTTCGGCGCCCAGCTCCAGCTTCGGCAGCCAGGTTACCTTTACCGCCACCGTGGCAGGAGGCATGGGAAATCCTCCCACCGGGACAGTGAGCTTCCTTGATGGAAGCGCAACCATTGGA
This sequence comes from uncultured Acidobacteriaceae bacterium, assembly GCA_963815775.1. Classification (GTDB taxonomy): domain Bacteria; phylum Acidobacteriota; class Terriglobia; order Terriglobales; family Acidobacteriaceae; genus CAVVDY01. Next base: position 28,074 of record CAWFIB010000029.1, read on the forward strand.
ACCGGCACCCTGAATAACGGCGTCGCCACGTTCAGCACCAGCAACCTGAGCGTGGGAGTCCACACCATTACGGGTCAATACAGCGGAGACGCAAATTTTCTTTCCTCCACCTCCGACCCGCTTACCCAGACAATTACTCCTGGTGGCGGCGGAGGCACGACCTTCCTTCTTTCCATGAATCCCGGGATCATCAGCGTTAACCAGGGATCCAGTGGTACGGCGACCGTCACCGTGTCCCCCTCCGGTGGATTTAATCAGCAGATCTCGTTCGTCTGCTCCGGGCTTCCGCTTTATGCCAATTGCTCCTTCAACCCGGCCACGGTCACGCCCGACGGCAGCAACAAGCCTGTGACCACGACCTTGACCGTCACAACCGGAGGCCCCAGCGCCCGGTTGATGCCGCCGGTATTGCATCCTCGCAGTGGCTGGCCGGCAGACTTGCTGGCAGTGTTCTCGGTCGGCTTGCTCGGCCTGGTTCCGGTCAGAGTCCGCCGAAGCGGCGCGGATCAGCGCAGAAGCAGGACCCGGGCTCTCCTAACCTGGCTCTTCTTCTCACTGTGCCTGCTCGCCACCTTGTGGCTCGTAGCCTGCGGCGGCAGCGGCAGCAACGCGAACTCCGTTACTCCCAAGGGGCAGACTGTGGTGACGGTGGCCGGCTCAACCTCGACCGGCGCGCAATCCACCACATTCACGCTGAATGTGCAATAACGACGCCTGTCACCGCAGCCAAATTGTTGGGACAGCAAGATCAAGGCGCCACGCTAGTAAAGGTGGCGCCTTCGATTTTTCAGTAAACTTAGCTCTTCTTCAGTAAGGCCGCCAAGCTGCGGCTGATCCGGGGACGAGAGTCCAGCTTAAGCCCACATGCGGCTGCGGCCTGTAGCTGGGCTTCAAAGACCTCGCTCTTCACGTGCGGGAAGGGCTCGGCCAGCAGGATCGCCGCTCCCATTCTCGACGCGGCTGCCACTTCAGCAAAGAACTTCTTCGCATCGGGGAATTCGTGCACCACGGCGAAGGCCAGCGTGAAGTCTATGGAGTCGGCGAGGTCGGCAATGCCCATTGACTGCGCAGGGGCAAGGCGAGCATCCAGACGGTCGAGCAAACCTGCTTTGGCGGCACGGCGCTTCAGCCGGTCGAGCATCTGCTGCTGAACATCTACGCACACCACGCGTCCCGAGGGTCCAACCCGCTTCGCTAGCTCAAGCGTGAAGTAGCCCATTCCCGGCCCCGGCTCCAGTACGGTCATTCCTGGGCGAAGATAGGGAGCGACGATGGGCCCGGGATCCTGCCACCAGCGCCGCACCGGACAGACCAGCCAATAGCCCAGCCACCACGGACATACTCTGTGACTCATGCAGCCATTCTACGAATACGGGGTATGTGATGATCAACCCGCTGAACGGGGTCAACGAAGTTCAAGACAGGAAGCGATTTTCTGATGGCTGGAAGCTGGCGGCTGGCAGCTCGAACTCTTGAGCGAATAGCGAAAAGCGAACCGCGGCTTCTCTACAACTTCTGCACACGCTGCACTTCACGCACCCCAGGAATCTTGCGCACGCCGGCGATGATGCGCTGCAGGTGAACCACATCGGCAATGTCGACGATGATGTCGACCGTTGCATGGGTTTCTTCCGTTTTGGCGCCGATATTGCGAATATTGGTGTTCGCGTCGCTGATGACGGCGGTGATCTGCTTCAGCATGCCGGGCCGGTTATCGCACAGCACCACCAGTTTGGCCGGGTAGCCCGTTGCCCAGGGCTCACGGGCATTGATTTTTCCTTCCGAGCCCCATTCCACCTCGATGCGGCGCTCCGGCTCACACATCAGTGTGTCGACGTTGGGGCAGGATTTGGAATGCACGGCGACTCCCTTGCCGCGCGTGACGTAACCGATGATCTCTTCCCCACGAATGGGATTGCAGCATTTTGCCCGATAGACCATCAGGTCGTCGTGGCCTTTCACCTGGAGCGGCGACACATCGCCGCCAAAAACCCGCCGCACCACGCTGGTGATAACACCGGGATGCTGGTCTTCGCTGGTCTGGGCAGAGCTATCCGCGGTCTGCTCTGGGGGCACCAGGCGGGCCAGGATAACTCGCGCGGAAAATTTTCCGTAGCCGATGGCCGCCAACAGGTCGTCCGGCCTCCCCAATCCATGCTCGCCGGCCACTCGTGTCAACTCTTTGTCGTTGATCTGCTTCATCGAAACGCGATACTTGCGGGCTTCCTTTTCGATCAATTTGTGGCCGATTTCAATGGCCCGCTCCCGCTGATGGATGTTCAGCCAGTGCTTGATCTTCTGCCGTGCGCGCGCCGACTTCACAAACCCCAGCCAGTCCCGGTTGGGATGGTGTCCAGGCTGGGTCAGGATCTCGACAATATCGCCGGAGCGCAGCTTGTAACGCAGCGGAACGATGCGCCCGTTCACCTTGGCGCCCACGCAATTGTGCCCGACTTCGGTGTGCACGTTGTAAGCGAAATCGATGGGGGTTGCTTCCCGGGGAAGGATGATGATCTTGCCCTTCGGGGTGAAGCTATAAACCTCTTCCGGGAAGAGATCGATCTTCAGGGTCGAGACGAACTCTTCGGCGTTGGGCACCTCGCGCTGCCATTCGACCACCTGGCGCAACCACGCCAGCCGCTGCTCGTCGCGCGCGGAAATCGGTCCGTCCTTGTATTTCCAGTGGGCGGCAATTCCTTCCTCCGCCATCTTGTGCATGTCTTCGGTTCGAATCTGCACCTCGAAGGCGTGGCCGTTATCGGCGATGACCGTGGTATGCAGTGACTTGTACAAGTTCGGCCGGGGCATGGCGATGAAGTCCTTGATCCGCCCCGGCACCGGACGCCACTGGTTATGGATGATGCCCAGCACTCCATAGCAGTCATTCACCGATTGCGTGACCACCCGCAGTGCCAGCATGTCGTAGATCTGGTCGACCGAGATGTGCTGCCGTTGCAGCTTCTGCCAGATGCTGTAGATACGCTTGATGCGCGCTTCCACCCGCGCGTTAATGCCTGCTTCCTGGAGCTTGCCTTCGATGCTCTTCTGCACTTCCGCCAGGAACGCCTCGCCCTCTTTGCGGCGCGACTCGATGGCTTTCTTCACCTGGTTGTACGAGATAGGATCGACATACTGGAAGGCGAGGTCCTCAAGCTCGCCCCGGATCTTTCCCATTCCCAGCCGGTGGGCGATGGGAGCGTAGATCTCCTGCGTCTCGCGGGCGATTTTCTGCTGCCGCTCCGGCGAGAGATGTTGCAAGGTCCGCATATTGTGCAAGCGGTCAGCCAGCTTGATGAGCACCACACGAATGTCATCCACCATGGCCAGCACCATCTTGCGAACGCTCTCCGCCTGGCGCTCTTCGCGGGAGGCGAATTCCAGCTTGCTGATCTTGGTGACGCCCTCGACGATGTGGGCGACTTGTTCACCGAATTCGGCCCTGATCTCGTCGATCTTCACCTTGGTGTCTTCGACCGAGTCGTGCAGCAGTCCGGCAGCGATGGCCGTAGTGTCCAGACGCATGTCGGCCAGCACCATGGCAACCTGGAGCGGGTGGACCAGGTAAGGCTCCCCCGAAGCGCGCCGCTGCCCGGTGTGGTGCTGAAGCGAGAATTCGTAGGCTTTTTTGACTAGCTCAAGGTCGTCGTTGGGCCGGTAGGAGCGAATTTTGCGCAGAAGATCGCGAAAGCGCGTTACCGTTAGAACATTGGTCGCGATGGCTTGGCGCAATGTCGCCATGTCTGATTATAAGACAAGTGAAACGAGGTTTCTGATTGTCGGAGCTTTGCGGCTCGACCACTGAAGGCACCATGCGCATTTTGATCAGCGGAGCTTCCGGCCTCATCGGCAGCGCGCTGCGCCGCAAGCTGGCGGAGAGCGGCGACGAAACAGCCGCTCTGGTACGCCGCCCCCCCCAGCAGGACGAAGTGCGGTGGACTCCCGGCGCGACGCTCGATCCCGCGCACCTCGCTGGCTTTGACGCCGTCGTGCATCTCGCCGGAAAAGGTATCGGCGGCCGCTGGACACAAAAGTTCAAACAAGAAGTTCGCGACAGCCGCCTGCAAGGCACGAGCACTCTTGCAACCGCAGCGGCCGAATCGTTTCGCCGCACTGGCCTGCCCCGCGCATTCGTTGCCGCGTCCGCCATCGGCTACTACGGAAGTCGCGGCGAGGAAGTACTGACCGAAGCGAGCGCTCCGGGCGAAGGCTTTTTAGCGGAAACCTGCGTCGCGTGGGAAGCCGCTGCTGATCCGGCACGTGAAGCCGGCCTGCGCGTCGCACACCTGCGTATCGGAGTGGTTCTGGCGAAGGACGGAGGCGCTCTGCCACCGTTACTGCTTCCCTTCCGCCTCGGGCTTGGTGGCCGCATTGGAAGCGGCCGGCAATTCTGGAGCTGGGTCGCGTTGGAAGATGTCGTTGGCGCATTTGCGTTCGCGCTGCACCACGAGAACGTCCGCGGCCCAGTCAACGTCGTCTCGCCGAATTCATCGCGCGTCGCGGAGTTCGTTCATGCTCTCGGAGACGTGCTCCATCGGCCTACGATCTTTCCTCTCCCAGCCTTCGCGGTGCAAACCTTGCTCGGCGAAATGGGGCAGGCGTTGCTGCTCGACTCCGCGCGGGTAGTGCCCGAAAAATTGCCGGCAGTTGGATATCAATTCGCCTTTTCAGAGCTGCGAGCGGCGTTACAAGCAGCCTTAAATGTTTAGCGATTTTCTACGCTCGCGGGCTAATTTCGAGCTCGACTCGATCAAATTTTGAACAGCCTCCAGCCACCCCCAAGACCTGCTGTAAGTGATTGTCGGACAGGCACTTGCAGCCTTCGCCAAGGCAATTTTTAGGGCTCCAGTTGTGCTACAATGAATATGGATCGCTGTTCCCCTAACTTATTGAATTATCTAGCAGTTGTCGGTCGGTCGAAGACCGATCTCTTGGCGGTCCCGGTGCAATATCCGTTTGCGAAAACCTTACCTCGCAGGCGGCGAAATGGAGCAGGATGGCCTCGAAAGATTCCGGTGCTGCCGCCGCAGCACCCAATGACAGCAACGATTCCGAACTTACAGATCAGAAGCCCCAGAACAACGGCAAGAATGGCAACGGTCATACCAATGGGGAGTACACCGCCGACTCCATCAAAGTCCTTGGCGGCATGGAAGCCGTGCGCAAGCGCCCCGCCATGTATATCGGCTCGACCGGCGACATGGGTCTGCATCACCTCGTCTATGAGGTGGTCGACAACTCGGTGGACGAAGCGCTCGCAGGATTCGCCGATCGCATCGACGTAACCATTCACATCGACGACTCGATCACCGTCATCGACAACGGCCGCGGCATTCCCGTTGACGAGATGGATGTGGATGGTGAGCGCCTGCCCGCCGCGCAGGTCGTGATGACCGTGCTGCACGCCGGCGGAAAGTTCGATAGCTCCACCTACAAAGTTTCCGGCGGACTGCATGGCGTGGGAGTCTCGTGCGTCAATGCGCTGAGTCATCAGTTCGATCTGGAGATTTGGCGCGACGGTTCGGTGTGGGAGCAGAGCTACTCCGCCGGCGAGCCGACGACGAAGCTGACCAAGACGGGTGCGACCAAGAAGCGTGGCACCAAGGTCCACTTCGTTCCCGATAAGACGATCTTCACCGTTACCGAGTACAACTACGACACCCTGGCGCAGCGGTTGCGCGAGATGGCCTTCCTGAACAAGGGGCTGCTCATCACGCTTACCGATGAGCGCACCACCGATTCCAAGACGGGCGAGCCCAAGCGCGCCGAGTTCAAATACAACGGCGGCATCGCCGAGTTCATCAAGCACCTGAACCGCGGCAAGGGCGTGCTGCATGAGAAGCCAATCTACATGGAAGCCGAGCGCGATGGCGTCAACCTGGAGATTGCGCTGCAATACAACGACGGCTACTCGGAGACGGTTTTCAGCTTCGCCAACAACATCAACACCGTCGATGGCGGCACCCATCTTTCGGGATTTCGCACCTCGCTCACGCGAACCATTAATGCTGCCGGCAAGGACCTTGGGCTGTTCAAAGACCAGGAAGTCTTGACCGGCGACGACGTGCGCGAAGGATTGGTTGCGGTGGTCAGCGTGAAGCTTTCACAGCCTCAGTTTGAAGGTCAGACCAAAGGCAAGCTCAACTCCGATATCGCCGGTACCGTGCAGGCGTTTGTGAACGAGCGCCTGGGTGCGTTCTTCGAGATGAACCCGCCGATCGCGAAGAAGGTCATCAACAAGGCGATCGAAGCCGCGCGCGCGCGCGAAGCCGCCCGCAAGGCCCGCGACTTGACCCGCCGCAAAGGTGCGCTCGACGGCGGAGGCCTGCCCGGCAAGCTGGCCGACTGCACCGAGCGCCAGCCGGATCGCTGTGAGGTCTACCTGGTCGAGGGTGAAAGCGCAGGCGGCACCGCCAAGCAGGGCCGCGATCGCCGCTTCCAGGCGATCCTGCCGCTGAAGGGAAAGATTCTCAACGTAGAGAAGGCCCGCTATGACAAGATGCTGGGCCATGAAGAAATCCGCGCCATGATCACGGCGCTGGGCACCGGCATCGGCACCGAGGATTTCGATGCTGCCAAGCTGCGTTACGGCAAGATCATCCTGATGACAGACGCCGATGTCGACGGCTCGCACATTCGCACCCTGCTGCTCACCTTCTTTTTCCGGCACATGACGGAACTCATCAAGCGTGGCCACGTTTACATCGCGCAGCCGCCGCTGTATCGCATCAAGAAAGGCAAGTTCGAGCAGTACATCAAGAACGACGCCGAGTTCGTGAAGGTCATGGTGAAGCGCGCTGCCGACGGCATCATCGTTCGCTATGGCGAAGGCGCAGCCACGCTGGAAGGCGCGCCGCTCACCAGGTTCATGACCACGCTCAACGAGTTCATCGGCTTCTTCGACAAGGTCGACAAGCGCATTCGCGATGAGCGCATCACCGAAGTCTTGCCCCGGGCCGATCTGGTCAAGCGCGTCGACTTCGAGGGCGAAAGCAAGACACCGCCGAAGAAGGTGCTCGACCTGGAGAAGGCATTGAACGCCATCGCCAAGGAGCGCGGCATCAAGTCGGTGACTAAACGCTTCGAAGAAGAGCACAGCCTGTGGGAGGTCGCCTTCATCAACTCGCAGGGCGCCGAACACACCGTCAACTGGGAGCTGGCCTCCGCGCCCGAGTACCGGCAGATGATGTCAAAGTACAAGCAGATTGCCGACTACATGCAGCCGCCGTACATCATCGAGGCGGTCAGAAAAGAAACCACCCGTGGCACAGACGAGGAACTCAGCGACGCCGAGCGCGCCGACCAGGAGAAGGCCGAGCAGAAAGCGCCCAAGGTTTCCAAGAAGAAAGCTGAAGCCGAGACCGTGGAAAAGCAGACGGTACGCGAGCTGTTTGATTATGTCCTCAACGAGGGACGCAAGGACTACAACATACAGCGCTACAAAGGACTGGGCGAGATGAGTTCGACTCAGCTCTGGGAGACCACCATGGACCCCGAGCGGCGCACGCTTCTCTCCGTGAGGCTGGAAGACCTGACCGAGACCGAGACCATCTTCACTACGCTGATGGGTGAAAACGTCGAGGCGCGCCGCAAGTTCATCGAAGAGAACGCACTGGACGTGAAGAATTTGGATATTTAGAAGCGGCTCGCGGCTCTTGGCCGTTAGCACTTGGCATTTAGCACTTCAGTCTTAGAGATGAAAGCTAACGGCCAAATGCTAATTGCTAAGTGCTAGCTGCCGAGCCGCGACCAGCGGCCTTCCCATGGCCTATCCGATCAAAACCTGCGTCATCTGCGGTGAGGAGTTCGAACTGAAGCCGGGCAAGCCGGGTTTTGCCAATCGCTGTCCGAGTTGTAGCGAACCTGAAGACGGGCAGGCCAGCGAGCCCAGCCTGGATGCCGAGGAGCGCCGCAGTGATTCCGAAATCAATGCCGAGCGGCGGCGCGTGATCCGCGATCTGCTCTATCGCAAGGACAGCTAGGCCCGCCATGCCCCGATTGAACGTAGGACGGTCGCAGATGGCTCTACCGCTTTTTCACCGTCCCCGCAGGGGACAGCATATCTAAGCCCAGCGCCTTAGGTGGAGTCGGCTTGGCTTCTTCCGCTGCTTGTGCATTCTTGTCTTTCGAATCTGTGCCCATGATGTTCAATCAATTTTGACAGCTTTTGCGATGATGCGCTCGTAGCGGCGCCACGGCAGGAGCCTCTTGAGCCAGACCTGCATCTTGGCATCCGGCCCGATGAGATACCGCAGCTTGGGGTTGGGATCATTCGCGACTCGCAAGATGAGTCGCGCGACCTCCCGTGCATCGCGCCGATGCTTGGCGCTGCCTTTGATGAATTCGGTAAAGCGGCGGCTGCGCTCCTTGTTAGGAGAATTCTCGTCCAGAGCTCCTTTGGCCACCACCACATTGCGTTCCCAAATGTCGGTGTCATACGCGCCCGGCTCAATCACCGAGACACGAATCCCCAGCGAATGGGTTTCGATGCGCAGCGACTCACTCCAGCCTTCCAGCGCGAACTTCGACGCGCAGTACGCGCTCAGCAGGGGATGGGCCAGCAGTCCGCCGACGGAGGTGATGTTGATGATGTGACCGCTTTTCTGCGACCGCATCACCGGCAGCACCGCTTTGCTCATGGCGACGTTGCCGAAGAAGTTGGTCTCCAGTTGAAGTCGCAACTCGTCGAGACTCATGTCTTCGGCGAATCCGGCGACCGAGAATCCGGCATTGTTCACCAGCACATCAATGCGGCCATGGTCGCGGGCGATCTGCTCAACCGCCGCCGGCATTGTGTCGAATTCCGTGACATCGAGCCGCCGCAGGTCCAGATGCTCGCGCACCCCGGCCTTCTGTGCCGCCCCTTCGATCCTTCCGTTGCGCCCTAAGTCGCGCATGGTGGCGACCACGTGGTAGCCGTGGGCGGCGAATTCAATTGCCGTCAGCAGTCCGATACCGCTGGAGCTACCAGTAATGACTGCGACCTTTTGCTCTGTCATGGCTTACCCGGCCAATCCCGCAGGTTGCGGCACGATGCCCAGCAGCACCCGTTCGCCCCACTTCATTTGCGCTGCTCGGTTCGATACGAGAAGATTATAAGTTTGCAGCCACTTTATAGAACGGACTGGTAAGAATGCCGAAAGATTCATCGCAAAGCAGCACTAAAACTGGCAAGACCGAAATCGCCCCTGCGACCGGCAAGCTGGGCATCATGATCCCCGGCATGGGCGCCGTTGCCACCACCTTTGTCGCCGGCGTGGAAGCCATTCGCCAAGGCATCTCGAGCCCCATCGGCTCGCTCACCCAGATGGGCACCATTCGCCTGGGCAAGCGCACCGAAGGCCGCTCCCCCAAGATCAACGACTTCGTTCCCCTTTCCCAGCTCAACGACCTGGTCTTCACCGGCTGGGACATCTTCGAAGACGACATGTACGCCGCCGCGGGAAAGGCCGGCGTGCTCGATCGCTCGCTGCTGGAACAGGTCAAGCCGTTCCTCTCCTCCATCAAGCCGCGCAAGGCCGTGTTCGACAAGAACTACGTCAAGAAGCTCGACGGCCCCAACGTCAAAAAGGGCAAGAACAAGATGGAGCTGGTCGAGCAGGTGCGCCAGGACATTCGTGACTTCAAGCAGTCCAGCGGCGCTGAGCGGCTGGTGATGATCTGGTGTGGCTCGACCGAGACGTTCATTGAGGCCGGGCCGGTACACCAGAGCGCGGAGTCATTCGAGAAGGGTCTCGCTGCCAACGATGAGAGCGTCGCGCCGTCGATGGTCTACGCCTACGCCGCGCTGAAGGAGGCGGTACCGTTCGCCAATGGCGCTCCCAACCTCACCGTCGACATCCCGGTGATGCACCAGCTCTCGAAGCAGAACGAAGCACCCATCTGCGGCAAGGACTACAAGACAGGACAGACGCTGATCAAAACGATCCTCGCGCCCGGCTTCAAGGCGCGCATGATCGGACTGAACGGATGGTTCTCCACCAACATCCTCGGCAATCGCGACGGCGAAGTGCTCGACGATCCCGGCTCCTTCAAGACCAAGGAAGAGTCGAAGCTTTCGGTGCTGGAGCACATCCTGCAGCCGCAGCTTTATCCCGAGCTCTACGGCAACATCTTCCACAAGGTGCGGATCAATTACTATCCGCCGCGCGGCGATAACAAGGAAGGCTGGGACAACATCGACATCTTCGGCTGGCTCGGCTATCCCATGCAGATCAAGGTCGATTTCCTCTGCCGTGACTCGATCCTCGCTGCACCCATCGTGCTCGACTTGGTGCTGTTCTTAGACCTGGCAAAGCGCTCAACAGCGTTGCGCGGCATCGGCATTCAGGAATGGCTCAGCTTCTACTTCAAGTCGCCGATGACGGCCGAGGGCCTGTACCCCGAGCATGACCTGTTCATTCAGTCGATGAAGCTGAAGAACACCCTGCGCCACCTGATGGGCGAAGAGATGATCACCCATCTCGGGCTGGAGTATTACGACTAATGCCGAGGCGGATTGTTGGCCGCTGGCTCACTCATAGCGAGGTAGAATACGCTCATGAGCTCAGAGATTTCGGAGCTTCTGAAACGAGCTCTTGCCCTTTCCTCAGAGGAGCGGGCTGCATTGGCCAACTCTCTGCTCGACAGCCTGGATACAAGCGACGAATTTGTTCAGCAAGCGTGGGACGAGGAAGTCGCTCGCAGAACTGACGCTCTGAAAGCCAGCAAAGCTGTCACTGTGCCTCGGGAAGATATCCATCGCGAGCTTCTGGCCATGGTGAATGGGCAGTAGACGTGTTGAGTATCACGAGGGCGCCGTCGCCGACGTGAAGAGCGCGGTCGCATGGTATCGGGCGTCAATGTTCGCGGGATGGTTGACGTTCGGGCCCAGCCATTGAGACAGGCAACTCCACGAGACTTTGCGCAGCCCTGTTCCTCCCCTTTACAATCGCCGTTCGGACGAAACCTCATGCCACTGAACAAAGTAGTAGCCAATGCCGATGAAGCGGTGCGCGACATCCAGGACGGCGCGACCATCATGGTTGGCGGCTTCGGGCTGTGCGGCATCCCCGAAAACCTCATCGCAGCCCTGGTACGCAAAGGCGTCAAGAACCTGAACACCATCAGCAACAACGTAGGCGTAGACGAATTCGGCCTCGGGCTCATGCTGTATGCCGGACAGATCAAATCGCACAAGGGCAGCTACGTGGGCGAGAACAAGCTGCTGGAAGACATGGTGCTCACCGGGCGTATTGATTTGGAACTCATCCCCCAGGGCACGTTTGCCGAGCGCATCCGCGCCGGCGGGGCAGGGATTCCCGCGTTCTACACCCCGACAGGATTCGGCACAGTAGTCGCCGAAGGCAAGGAGACACGCGAGTTTCACGGCCGTCCCTACGTGCTGGAGCGTGCGCTCACCGCCGACTTTGCCCTGATCAAAGCCTGGAAGGGCGACAAGTGGGGCAACCTCGTCTATCGCAAGACGGCGCAGAACTTCAATCCCATGATGGCGACCGCGGCGAAGGTCACTATTGCCGAGGTCGAGCATCTGGTCGAGCCTGGCGAACTCGACCCCGATCAGGTGCACACGCCCAGCATCTACGTGCATCGCATCTTGCAGGGAGAGAACTACGAGAAGCGCATCGAGCGCAGGACGCTGCGCAAGACGTAAGGCAAGAATCACCACCGAGCACGCGGTAGGAAAACCAAGTTCACCACCGAGACACCGAGGCACAGAGACCATAGAAATTTCGATCGTGAGGTTGCGGAGGTGCGATGTCGGAGCAAAAGTGCTCATCGAACGTGAGCCAGGAAAGAAAACTAGCCTTCCTCTGTGTCTCAGTGCCTCAGTGGTTAATCCCACGTTCTCCGTGTCCTCCGTGCCTCCGTGGTGAAAGATTTTGGGCCGAGCCTAAAGGAGCTTTGAATGGCTGACATCACCGCCGCCAAGCAGAAAGACACCGAAAAGCGCGACCGCATTGTTCGCCGCGTGGCACAGGAGTTGCAGGACGGCTTCTACGTTAACCTGGGCATCGGCATGCCCACCCTGGTGGCCAACTGCGTTCCCCCGGGCATCGAGGTCGTTCTGCAAAGCGAGAACGGCATGCTCGGCGTGGGACCGTACCCGGTCAGCGGTGACGAAGATCCCGACCTGATCAATGCCGGCAAGGAGACGGTTTCGCAGTTGCCGGGCACCGCCTACTTCTCCAGCGCCGAGTCGTTCGCCATGATTCGCGGTGGCCATGTCGACCTGAGCGTGCTGGGTGCGATGGAGGTCGATGAAGAAGGCAATCTCGCCAACTGGATGATTCCCGGCAAGATGGTCAAAGGCATGGGCGGAGCGATGGACCTGGTCGCCAGCGCCAAACGCGTCGTGGTGGCCATGGAGCACACCACCCGCGATGGCGCTCCCAAGATCCTGAAGCGCTGCACCCTGCCCATCACCGGCCTGCGCGTGGTCGATACCATCGTCACCGAGATGGCCTACCTTCGCGTGACCCAACCCGGATTAGTGCTGGAAGAGATTGCGCCGGGCCTCACGCCCGAGGATGTGCAACGCGCGACCGACGCGCCGCTGATCGTCAGCCCACTCCTCAAGACAATGAAAATTTAGCACTGCTCACAACTCGGGGTGCGGAATTTGCCATCTATCTTCCCATGCTTAAGTGGACACTGATCTGCGCTGTTCTGGCGATAATTTTCGGCGTGCTGGGATTCGGCGGGATCGCCGCCGGCTTTGCCGCCATCGCTAAAATTCTCTTCGCAATCTTCGTCATCGGCGTGATCCTCACGCTGATCCTGGGGGTAACGGTTTTCAAAGCGGTAACCTAGAGGGCCGAACCGGGCCGCTCGCACCGGGTTTGACGGGGCCAGCTGGTGCGGTAAGCTCCCTGTCATGCGATTCATCGACCGCGAAGAGGTCGCCCGGCGGCTTACGTACGAGAAGTGCATTCCCATTGTGCGCGATGCCATGATCGCCTTCTCCCACGGCGAGACCAGGCAACTGCTGCGCTCCATCCTTCCGCTGGCTGACGGCAACATGTTCGGCATCATGCCCGGCGCGATGGGTGAGCGCGCGGTATTCGGCGCCAAGCTCATCAGCGTCTTCCCCGACAACTTCGCGCGCGGAATGCAATCGCATCAGGGCTTGGTGGTCCTCTTCGATCCCGAGACCGGCACGCCGGTTTGTGCCGCGCACGCGGGCGAGATCACTGCCATCCGCACCGCAGCGGCCAGCGCGGTAGCAACCGATGCCTTGGCGCGCAAAGATGCCCGCCGCCTGGCTTTACTTGGCTATGGTGAGCAGGCAGGAACCCATGCGCGCGCGATGAGCAAGGTTCGCAAGCTCGAATCCATTACAGTTTGGGGGCGCTCGCCCGAGCGGGCAGCCGCTTTTGCGAAGCGGATGCAAGCCGAACTTGGCCTCCTCGTCCATATATCAGCAACGGTTCGCGAGGCTGCCGCCGACGCCGACATCATTTGTACCGTCACCGCCGCGGCAGAACCCATCCTGCTGGGCGAGTGGGTGCGGCCGGGCACGCACGTGAATGTGGTCGGCTCGGGGTTTGCCGGACCGACAGAGGTAGATAACGATCTCGTCGTCCGCTCGCGCTTCTTTGTCGATAGTCGCGAAGGTGTCTTGCAGCAGGGTGCGGAGTTTCTACGGGCCAAAGCCGCAGGCTTGATCGGTGACGATCACATCATCGCCGAAATCGGTCAGGTGCTCGCCGGCGAGATCGAGGGCCGCCGCTCTCCCGACGAGATCACCGTCTACAAATCGCTAGGCCACGTCGTGCAGGACCTGGCTAGTGCCTGGGCGGTGTACTCCGAGCGCGAGTAAGTCACGGCCCTGCGTGATCTACTGTGTTGCGAGTCCAGTCTGAGGCCCGTATGATCGCAGGCTATGCTGAAACCTCTTCGATTGGTTGCACCGCTACTTCTAGGACTGTCGCTGTGGGCGCAGACACCCAATGCTTCCCGGGAGATGCAGTCCGTCTACTCCAGCTCCTACGACCTTTACCTCGACCTGCACCAGCATCCTGAGCTTTCATCACACGAAACCCAGACCGCCGCGAAGCTGGCCGCACGCCTGCGCAGCCTAGGGTACGACGTGACCGAGAAAGTTGGTGGAACCGGCATTGTTGCCGTGATGAAGAACGGCGCCGGCCCGACGATCATGCTGCGCACGGAGCTGGACGCGCTTCCGGTGCAGGAGAAGACAGGTCTGCCTTACGCAAGCAAGGTCGTGGCCAAGGATGCCAGCGGCAACGATGTCCCCGTAATGCACGCCTGCGGTCATGACGTGCACATGGCAGCGCTGATCGGCACGGCTGAGATCATGGCGCAGAGCAAGAACACCTGGCATGGCACGCTGCTCATCATCGGGCAGCCGGCGGAGGAGACCATTGCCGGCGCCAAGGCGATGATCGACGACGGGCTCTTCACCCGATTCCCCAAGCCTGATGTCGCCGTCGCCCTGCACGTTGGCAATGGCTTGCCCGCCGGCAAGGTTGGGATCATCCCGGGCTACATGTCCTCGAATGCCGACTCCCTTCGCATTACCGTGTTCGGCAAGGGTGCCCACGGATCGGCGCCGGAAACGTCCATCGATCCTATCGTGATTGGCGCCAAGATCGTGCTCGCGCTGCAGACCATCGTCTCGCGCGAGATCAAGGCGGGCGTGCCGGTGGTGGTGACGGTGGGATACTTCCAGGCGGGGCTGAAGAACAACATCATTCCTGACGAGGCCAAGCTGGGGCTGACGGTCCGCACCTACGATGCGAAGGTACGCAAGCATGTGCTGGCGTCGATCGATCGCATAGTGAAGGGCGAAGCGGAGGCGTCCGGCGTGACGCGGCCTCCGGAGATCGTGCACGACGAGGCGACCGACGCCGTCTACAACGATCCGGCGCTGTCCCAGCGCATGACCAAGGTGCTCGATGATGCCCTCGGCAAGGACAACGTCGAGCAGGAACCGCCGGCCATGACCTCGGAGGACTTCTCCTATTTTGTGGAGCAGGGAGTGCCCGGCTTCTACTTCTCGCTCGGTGGAGCCAATCCCGAGAAGTATGCGCAGGCAAAAGCTTCCGGCGAGATTCTTCCTTCGAACCACTCACCGCTGTTTGCCCCGGACGCAAAGCCCGCGATCAAGACCGGCATTAGCGCTGAGGTCGCGGTGCTGCGCAACCTGCTGAACAGCTCACCGGAGGAGTTGCATAAGCTAACGGCAAGCCAGTAGCCATCGTAAAAAAAGGTTGGGGCAGAGTTCCGTCAGGCTGCAGAAATCGCTCCCGACGGCCGGTAAGCCTTTGAAACTACAATGCAACTATTTTGTTAACTTATTATCATCAAAGCTCTCGATCAATCTAGAAAGATAACTTGCTAGCAAGATAACAGACGAAGACGGGTCGCGTCTGCCGAGGCAAGTAACGAACCGGGGGTACAACTGAAGCCGTCAACGAAACCCCGCTTCTAACGCTTCCGCCATTTCGAGCAGCTTGGTGACAGTTCGCAAATTGCGGGCAGTGACCGTAGTCTTCATCACGCGATCGAGCGTCGCCCAGGGGAACCTGGAGCGACCCGCGCCGTCGGGAAAATAGATGAAGATTTCGCGGCCTGCAGCCCGAACCTCCTCCGGGCCGGCGGCAAGGCGCTGCACATCGGCCCACGCCGCCTTAGTCGGTGACTCGGCAAGAAAGTTCACCAAAAGCTTTGCCGGATCAATGTCAGCCCGCTTGCGAAAGGGATTGTCCGCGAGAGTTCGTCTGAGCTCGTCGGCAGTTCGCAGGACAACGCCGGGGCGGAAGCCGAACTTGCCTTCAATGGCAGCTTCGAGAAGCTTGGCTGTCACACGACGGTGGCTCGCCCCAAAGACCACGTTCCCACTCTGAATGTAAGTCCGTGGCTCGTGGAAGCCCAGTTGCCGGTAAAGGTCGCGGAGCGCATCCATTCCGACTTTGTTATGCCCACCGACGTTGACGCCGCGCAGCAGAGAGATGAACACGTGCATAGAAGGTGCTCTCGGCAAAAACAAAGGGAGCGGCCGCTACGCCGACTCCCTGCAAAATCGCAGAATGGAGGTTAGAACCTACACCGTGACCGGCTGCTTGATCGGCACCGGAGTGAGCCAGCCGTGGCGGTCTTCAGCCTTGCCGTTCACGATGCCGTAGAAGTCCTCGCGCAGCGCTTTGGTAATGGGGCCGGCAACTCCCTTGCCGACGATGATCTTGTCGACCGACCGTATGGGCGTAATTTCGGCGGCGGTTCCGCTGAAGAAGACCTCATCGGCGATGTACAGCATCTCGCGCGGAATGACCTGCTCCACAGTTGGAATGCCCAGGTCCTTCGCGATGTGCAGTACCGAGTTGCGGGTAATGCCCGGCAGGACGCTGTTGCCGATGGGCGGCGTGATGACGCGGCCCTTATGCACGACGAAGACGTTTTCGCCGGAGCCTTCGCTGACGTAGCCGTTAACGTCGAGCGCGATGCCCTCGGTGTAGCCATTGACGATGGCTTCCATCTTGATGAGCTGCGAGTTCATGTAGTTCGCGCCCGACTTGGCAATGGCGGGCATGGTGTTAGGGGCGAAGCGCGACCAGGACGACACACATACCTCGACGCCCTCATCGTCATTGGCGTGGCCGAGGTACTTGCCCCACTCATAGTTGCAGACGTAAACCTCAGTCGGCGAGTTGAACGGATTAACGCCCACCTGGCCGTATCCGCGAAGGACGATGGGGCGGATGTAACAGGGAGCCACCTTGTTGGCGGCCACCAGTTCGACGGCGGCGCGGCACAGCTCCTGCAGCGAGTAATCCACCTCGACGCGATAGATCTTGCAGGAGTCCAGCAGGCGGCGCATGTGATCTTCGAGACGAAAGATCGCCGGGCCCTTTTCCGTCAGGTAGCAGCGGACGCCCTCGAATAAGGCAGAGCCGTAATTGACCACATGAGACATGACGTGCAGTTTGGCGTCATCCCATGGGATCAGCCGTCCGTTGTGCCAAATGAATTCTGACGCTTTAATGGCCATGCCGGGCTCCTTCGCGAAGTAAATTTGGAAGTCGCGCCGCCGTCGTGAGGTTGCTCAGCGGGAACGTGCGTCCGCCTGAGAAGCAAGAAGAGAATGAGTCCCATAGCGCCAGCGCAATGCGAAATTATATAACGAGATTTTCCAGAAGCAGCGAAGAGTGTGTTCGGGCTGCTGTTATGGCCGCGAAAACCTAAGGTTCCGGCGTAGCCCGATTTCGACAGTTGCATCAGGGGCCGGCATTCTCCGTACGCTGCCACCATGGATATGCGCCTGGAAGGCCTGTTCCGGCGATAAGGCGCGTTCGGCCAGTTGAAGCCTTGGTTGGAGTTATGGAAGCTACGGTTCAAGCAGAATTCAGACTATTCGGCACCGTGAAACAAGAGGGCCCCTGGTGCACCGCTTACTGTCCGCCTCTTGATATCACCTCCCAAGGGCGTACTGAGGTTGAAATGCCTATCTCGCCGCTTTCCACCCGGCTCAAGCGTTTATCTTTGAGCGCACGGGCAGGGTCGCTAAGAGTCATGGGGGCGTTCACCGCGAATTCCCGCGTTTGACGAACAACGATCCAGCGATCGACAAAAGTTGCCCCGTCTTGTTGACCCGGGCCTACAACCTGAAGGTTGGTGAACCCGAGCGCACGGGGTGGACAGAGGAGAACGACGAGCGCGAGCGGTTAGTTAGGAACATTCTGCTTCCCGGTATTGCGGCGTGTGACCGGGCCAAGGATTTTGAATAGAGAAGGAGGTCGCACGGGGTGAGTGCCTTATCCTGTTTCCATGACCTTTCACCGCACCGACGATCTGCGCATCCAATGGACGAAGGTCGTTCTGCCGCCGGTCTTTCTGGAAGAAGAGCTGCCCATCACGGATGCCGCGGCGGAGACGGTCTACCGGACGCGCGCCGAGATATGCGATATTCTCGCCGGGCGCGACTCGCGGCTGCTGGTCGTGGTCGGCCCGTGTTCCATTCACGATCCCAAGGCCGCCCGTGAGTATGCCGGCTTGCTGCAGAAGGCGATCCCGGAATTCTCGCGCGAGCTGCTGCTGGTGATGCGGGTGTACTTCGAGAAGCCGCGAACCACCGTGGGCTGGAAGGGGCTGATCAACGATCCGCACCTCGATCAGTCGTACAAGATCAACGATGGGTTGCGGCTGGCCCGGCACCTGTTGCTCGACCTCGCCGAGATGGGCGTGCCCGCGGGAAGCGAGTTCCTCGACATGATCACGCCGCAGTACCTGGCGGGTCTGGTGAGCTGGGGCGCGATCGGAGCGCGCACTACGGAGAGCCAGGTCCACCGCCAGCTCGTCTCCGGTCTCTCCTGCCCCGTAGGATTCAAGAATGCCACCTCGGGCGATGTGCAGATCGCGATGGAAGCGGTGCTCTCGGCGGCGCATCCTCACACCTTTCTGGGCCATACCAAGAGTGGGCAGTCGGCCATCTTCGTGACCACCGGCAATCCCGATTGCCACGTGATCCTGCGCGGAGGGCGCAAGTCGGTGAACTATGACGCTGCGTCAGTAGCGCAGGTCACGGCGCAGTTGCAGGAGGCCGGCGTCAACCCGCGGGTGATGATCGATTGCAGCCACGCCAACAGCAACAAGGACTACACGCGGCAGGGCGCGGTTTGCCGCGATGTGACCGGGCAGATCCGCAGCGGCAATCGCAACATCGTGGGCGTGATGCTGGAGAGCAACCTGATCGCAGGGGCGCAGAAGCTGGTGAAGGGCGCGGCGCTCACCTACGGGCAGAGCATCACCGATGCGTGCATTGGGTGGGAGGAGACGCACGAATTGCTGGGGGGGTTGGCGGCGTCGGTGGGAGCAGGACGGGCAGGTGCGTAGAAACATCTACCCTTCCAGCGTAGTACATGGTTCTAGTTGCCGCGTTGCTTCGGTGGAGAGTTTTTTTGTACGCTGGAGGCGACGAGCACGAAGACATAGGGGAAAGCAATGACAATCCATCTGACGCCCGACCAGGAACGACGGATTCAGGCCGTCATCCAGTGCGGTGCCTATGAATCGGTTGAGGAAGTCGTGGAGGCGGCCCTTGCCGCTGTTGAACAACGCACCGTTCCGGGTTTTGCGGGGTCGCGCGAAGAGCTTGACGCCCTGATTTTGGAAGGCATGGCATCGAAGGAACTCTCAGAAGACGAATTCTGGGGCGCGATCCGCCGGCAAACCGATGTCCTGCTGACCGAGCGTAAGACCGGCCCGCGTTCGTGAGGGTTTCCTACAGACAGTCCGCCGCTGATGATATTGTGCGGCAGTTTCGGTATTACCTCGTCACTGAGGAGCTTCCCCGAGTTGCAGTTCGCTTCCTTGAGGCGGTTCGGCGCACCGTGGAAGAGTTGCGAAGACATCCGCACGTTGGTCCGCGCTACCATACGGCCAATCCCCAACTCCAGGATTTGCGTTCCTGGCCCGTAACTGGGTTTGAGGCCATCCGAATTTATTACGTCCCCGATGAGGACGTGCTTGGGATCGTGAGAATTCTGCATGGCAAGCGGGACGTGAAACACATCATCGCAGGCGAGACGATTCGCTAACGCACTTGGAGGCGTAGGCTAGTCTAGCGTCAGGCATCGTTCCGTGAATAGAGTGAAAGAAAATTTCCGCCCGACCAAAACACAAAACTCGGTCGGATGGGCACCCTGGTGAGATTCTGTAAAGGTCACCCGTCCAGCGGCGTAGAACTCGCCTACAGTATGTACCGCGACAAATCCTGGTCCTTCACGATGTCGGTCAGCGCATTGCGGACGTAGTCGGCGTCGACGGTAACGCTCGTCCCTTGCATGTCGGGAGCGTCGAAGCTGATGTTATCGAGCACCCGCTCCATGATGGTGTGCAGCCGGCGCGCCCCGATATTTTCTGTGCCTTCGTTCACTTTGAAGGCGAAGTTTGCCACTTCCTGCAAAGCCTCTTCCGTAAACTCCAGCTTGACGCCTTCGGTATCGAGCAGGGCGATGTACTGCTTGGTGAGCGACGATTTCGGCTCAGTCAGAATCTTGATGAAGTCCTCGACGGTGAGCGATTGCAACTCGACGCGAATGGGGAAGCGGCCTTGCAATTCAGGAATGAGGTCGCTGGGTTTCGAAACGTGAAACGCACCGGCAGCAATAAACAGGATGTGGTCGGTGCGCACCATGCCGTAGCGAGTGTTGACCGTGGTGCCTTCGACAATGGGCAGGATGTCGCGCTGCACGCCCTCGCGCGAGACATCGGGGCCGTGGCCGCCTTCGCGGCCGGCGATCTTGTCGATCTCATCAAGGAAGATGATGCCGGCGTTCTCCACGCGCTCGACGGCGATGCGCTGCACCTGGTCCATGTCGACCAGGCGCTGCTCTTCTTCCTGGATGAGATATTCGAAGGCCTCGCTGACCTTCATCTTCCGCTTCTTGGTGCGCTGGCCGAAGATGTTGGGCAACATATCTTTCATGTTGACGTCCATC
Source organism: uncultured Acidobacteriaceae bacterium (assembly GCA_963815775.1). Lineage (GTDB taxonomy): Bacteria > Acidobacteriota > Terriglobia > Terriglobales > Acidobacteriaceae > CAVVDY01. The sequence goes on from CAWFIB010000029.1 coordinate 48,533, forward strand.
TCTTCGACGCCCTGGTTGGTGATGATTTCGAACGCAGGAAATGATTTCTCGCGCACGTCCAGCTCGACCATGCGCTCGTCGAGCTTGCCTTCGCGCAGTTGCTGACGCAGCTTCTCGCGGGTGCGCGATCCAGGTTCGCCGGCCAGCAGCGGCTCGTTGCCAAGGTTGAATCCGATCAGGCCATCGTTGGTCGACTGGCGAGGCGGAACCTGCGTCGGCATGGAGGGCAGCAGCAGATCCAGCAGGCGCTCTTCGGCGTTCAGCTCGGACTTGTCGGCGACGTCCTCGAGCTTCTCTTCGCGCACCATGTCGATAGAAATCTCGATCAGGTCGCGCACCATGGATTCCACGTCGCGGCCGACATAGCCGACCTCGGTGAATTTGGAGGCTTCAACTTTCAGAAACGGCGAGTTTGCCAGCTTGGCCAGGCGGCGGGCGATTTCGGTTTTGCCCACGCCGGTGGGGCCCATCATGATGATGTTCTTGGGAATGATCTCTTCCGCCAGCTCGGGCGACAGCTTTTGGCGGCGCATGCGATTGCGCAGAGCGATGGCGACGGCGCGTTTGGCTTCATGCTGGCCAACCACGTACTTGTCGAGTGCGCGCACGATCTCGCGGGGCGTCAGCTCATCGAGAGCAACATTTTCTTCGTCAACGGTTGCGGGTAGATAAATGGCCAATTCAAGTCCTCAAAGCGGATTAGAAGATGATCGTTAATATTGACGCACGATGCGCAAGCGACGCCTCAATTATTCGCTGTAGCGGGCGGTGGTCGTGTCCGTCTCCCAGATGGTGACATCTTTCACGCGCACCCGGCCATCGGTCAGGCCCGTCAGGTGCGCGTTGGTCTGGTCGAAGAAGTACTTGGCAATGTTTTCAGCCGAAGGGTTCAGCGTGGTAAACGGGTCGAGCTCGTTCATCATCTGGTGGTCCAGATAACTCACCACCGGGCGCAAAACATCTTTCAGGTCCTTGAAGTCGAGCAGCAATCCGGCCGCGTCGAGATACTCGCCGCTCAGCGTGACACGCACACGATAGTTGTGGCCGTGCGGGCGCTCACACTTGCCCTTGTAATTGCGCAGGTAATGTCCGGAAGAAAAAGTATCTTCGACAGTGACTTCGTACATGCTCTCCGGACCGAGGCCGCAAATCGGCGGGCTGGGCCCAACTATTGATTTTAGCCTGTTTTGAAGGACGGTGGGACTCCTCTAGCTAGCCAGACCTTCGATTCAACGTCTGATCCACGCGATTAGGGTCGCGGGCGATGAGCGTGAGATAGGCGCGCGTGGGCTGATCCGGCTGAGTTCGTCCCTGCTCCCAATCGCGGAGCGTGCCCAAGGGTATGTGATAGCGCGCGGCAAATTGCTCCTGCGTTAGCTCCAGTGCACGGCGGATGACCTTTGCCTGCGGCGTGCGTTTCATGCGGGTGAGATCGGCGTTGCTGAGCGGCTTTGCGTCCGGGTCTGCCAGAGCAGCCCGCTCAACCGCTTCTTTGGTCATTGCGCGGATAGGCTTAGAGGTTCTGACGGAAGTAATCGTCTTCTTCATGTTGGGTTGCCCTTCGGGCCGAAATGATCCGAATGCACTCTTCGCGTTCCGTGTAGGCCACAAACAACATGACCTGAGGCTCCGCCATCCCTATGATGACGAAGCGCTGTTCCTCGTAGCCTTCGCGATCATCGAGACGCTCAATGGCAAATGGGTCTTTGAAAACCGTCATCGCGAGCTCAAAGCTGACTCCATGACGACGCCAGTTGCTCCTGGCTTTCGCCTCGTGCCATTCGAACTTCAGTTTTCATCATACTACGGAATCCCCGTAGCCGATGCTGCCGGGCTGAATCAATGATGATCCTTGTCCCTGCTCGCCGCGCCGCTCGATCGCGGTCTCGGCATCACCTGGGGCTATTGAATATTAGGCTAGACTAAGCTAGATTGAATTACTATTATGACCGAAGTCGGAGCTTTTGAGGCCAAGAATCATTTGGGAGCGCTGCTCGATAGGGTCGAGCAAGGCGAGGAAATTGTCATCACGCGGCATGGCAAGCCTATAGCACGCCTGGTTCCCAGCCAGGGCGGAACCAACCGGCAACAGGCCGAGGCCGCGGCGAAGCGCATTCGCGAACGCGCGCTTCAGCTTCACGCCGGGGCCTTTGAGTGGAAGAAGCTGAAGATGGATAGGGACGCGGGACGTCCATGAGCGTGGTTATCGATAGCTCGGTGACGTTGGCTTGGGTGTATAGCGAAGAAACCAGCCCAGCGGTCAGACAGGTGCTGCAGCTTGTCAACACCAGCGGCGCCTGGGTGCCGTCTCTTTGGCGGCTGGAAGTGGCGAACGTCCTCGAAATGGGGACGCGACGCGGACGCCACGATATCGCGTTCCGCGATGCTACATTGTCAGACCTTGCTCTCCTACCGGTGAGTATTGACAGGGAAACAGAGAAGCAGGCTTGGGGCGCAACACTTCGTCTTGCCGAACGGCATGGATTGACGGTCTATGATGCTACCTACCTTGAATTAGCCCAGCGCCGCGGACTGCCGCTCGCGACCCTTGACGACGAATTGCGCGGGGCCGCCAACGCCGAAAACGTGAACCTACTGGGTGTTTGACATACCCGGGCAAGACCTTCGGCTTCACAACATCGCTCGCTCAGCAATCGCGAGCAGTTAGTGAAAGTCTGATCAAAGTCCGATCATCGAAGACCCGCAGGGGCTAAAAGCCCAGCTTTATTCGAGGCACTTACGGACGGCCTGAAGGCCATCCCCTTCACGGCCGGACTTAATCAGACCTTCCTAAGTGAGTCCACCCGGATCCTCCGTTCCTGCTCACCCCGCCGCTCGATTGCGATCTCGACGTCACGCTCTTTTTGAAAGCGCGGGAACTTCTCGCCCCACTCCAGCAGAACAAGATTGCCCGGCTCGGCGAAGAGATCGTCGAGGCCCAGGGTCGCCAGCTCGCGCTCGCTGTCGATGCGGTACAGGTCGACATGGTAAAGCGTCACGTCAGGACCGCGGAATTCGTGGACAAGAGTAAAGGTCGGGCTGGTGATGTCGTCTCGGGACGCGGTCTGAAGGCCTTCAGCGATGCCTTTGACCAGCGTGGTCTTGCCTGCCCCGAGGTCGCCGCGCAGGATGACCATGCGCGCGTCCTTCAATGTGGGAGCCAGCTCGCGGCCCAGTGCGATGGTTTCTTCGGCAGAATGGGTGATGTATTCGCGGGTGGTCATTGTGACAGGTTCATCGCGCCGTTAGGGGTCCTTCGGCTCAGGCGCCCAAACCCGGCGCGCCTTAGCTCAGGATGACAACCGAAGAAAGAGATGCTCATCCCCGGATCCGCACCACGGGTTCGCCGACCCATCGGGTCGCGCGGCGAAAGGCCTCGGGCAATGCGGTCAGCAGATCGGTCGCAGTCAGCGAGTGGTCGCCCATGGTTTCGGCGGCAACGTCGCCCGCCAGGCCGTGCAGGTAGACCGCTGCGGCCGCGGCGTGGGCCACGTCATCCGGCATCTGGCCGACGACCCCCGCGGTCATGCCGGTCAGGATGTCGCCGGTGCCGCCAGTTGCCATGCCGGGATTGCCCGTGGGATTCACCCAAGCTTGGCCGTCAGGCAGGGCGACGATGCTGTTGTTCCCTTTCAGCACCAGCACGAGATGATGTTCCTGCGCGAAGCTGCGTGCCACGTTAAGCCGGTCAGCCTGAATCGCCTTGATGGACATGCCGGTGAGCCGCGACATTTCGCCGGGATGCGGCGTAAGCACCAATGGCCGCCGGCTGCCGTCGAGCAATTCGGTCTTTCCCTGAAAGGCATTCAGCCCGTCGGCATCGATCACCATCGGACACTTCACCCGCTTGACGATTTCGTGGACGAACTCGAAGGTCTCGGGTTCACGGCCGATGCCCGGGCCTAACGCGACCACGGTCATCGAGCCGGACAGCGCAGCCACTTTATCGATAGCGGCAGTGCTGATTCCACCCGCGTCAGTCTCGGGCACTGGCTCGGTCATTAATTCGGCAGCGAACGAGGCAACGCTCGGCAGTACGCTGCCGGGAACCGCCACAGTGCTCAGCCCTGCGCCCGCCCGTAAGACTGCCATGCCTGCCATTGCCGCGGCCCCGGATTTGCCCAGCGATCCGCCAACCACGAGCGCGTGCCCATACAGTCCTTTGTTGGAGTCCATCCGGCGCGGCGCCAGCAGTCGCGACAGATCGCGCGCCACGGTGACTTCCAAATTCAGGGTTGAAACAATCGCCTCATGGGGGCTGCCGATCGGAACCACCACTACCGGCCCGCGCGTGAGCGTGCCAAAGACGTGGGCTGGACGTGGCGCAGTAAAGGTCACGATGCCGTCAGCGTGAGCTATGCCTGCGCCGGACTGCGGATGCGTCGAGTCCGATTCGGCTCCGGAGGGAATATCGACGGCAACTACAGGCTTGCCGCTGCTGTTCATCGCGGCGATCGCCTCGGCATAGAGTCCCCGCACCGGCGGCGTGAATCCGGTGCCGAGGATGGCATCAATAATGAGGTCGCAGTTTGCCAGACTGCGCGACGATTCCGCCGCCAGGGTGGCGGAGCTCCGCACCATCACCGGCCGTACCGGCAGGCGCTCGAACATTCCCAGGGCATCGCCCTTCAGCTCATCCGCCGCCGCAAGCAGCAGGACTTCAACCACGCGCCCGGCACGATGCAGTTTTCTGGCAACGACAAATCCGTCGCCGCCATTGTTCCCTTTACCGCAAACGACGGTGATCCGCTCTGCCTCGGGGTAGCGTTCCAGAGCGAAGTTCGCGACGCCGGTACCGGCGTTCTCCATCAGGGTGAGGGAAGGCACGCCGTATTGCGCAGTAGTGACGCGGTCAATCTCGCGCATTTCGGCGGCAGTGGTAATCTTCACACGCCCTCCGATGCCAGCCGCTCGAGATGCTCCAGGCCTTCGGGATGGCCCATGGCGATCAAATGGTCGCCGGAATGGATTACGTCATTGGGAGCGGGATTAAAGCGCATTTCGGAGTGCTCGCCCTTGATGGCCAGCACAATCACGCCCGATTCCTGACGAAGCCGCGAAGCTTCCAGCGTCTTGTCGCTGATGGCGGAGCCGGGCTGCACCAGAATTTCTTCGATCTCCAGTTTGCGCTCCTGGTCCATGGCGGTATCAAAGAAGTCGACTACGTGGGGACGCATGAAGGTCTGCGCGATGCGATAGCCGGCGAAGCTGTAGGGCGATACCACAGAATTGGCCCCAGCCTTCAGCAAGTGCTTCTCGGCGGATTCTTCGCTGGCACGAGCGATGATCTTCAGTTTGGAATTGAGCGCGCGGGCGGTCAGGATGACGTAGATGTTGACAGCGTCGGTGGTGGTGGCAGCCACCAGGCCCACGGCGTGCTCGACCCGCGCCTGCCGCAAAACGGCCTCGTGTGTGGCATCGCCCTGCAGGGTGAGCCAGCCGGCATCGGCATAGCGCCGCAGCTTGGCCTCATCGGTATCGACCACGACGAACGGCAGGGGCTTGCGCGCCAGCTCGCGCACCACGCTGCGCCCTACACGCCCCGCGCCGCAAATGATGTAATGCCCTGACAATCGGCTGATTTCGCGCTCCATGCGCCTCCTGCCGAACATCGGCTCCAACTCGAATTCTAGCAATGCCTGCGCTGCGCCTCCGGTAATCAGCAGCACGAGTGCAACCCCGGTGACGATAATGAAGCTATTGAATAACCGGCCTGCAGTGGTGAGGGGATGCAGCTCGCCGTAGCCGATGGTCGTGATCGTAGTCAGGACCATATAGAAGCCCTCGAACCACGTCCAACCCTCAAAGTAGTGAAATCCTGCAATTCCAATCAGAATGAGCACGAACAGCGCCAGAACCGCAATGCGCAGATTGGGCAATTTTTTCACAATGTCATTCTGCGGCCTGATTCGGAGCCTGCGCAACGCTAAAACCATTCAGCATGCAGGCACAGAAGACCCGAGGTTGGTCAGGAAGAGCATTAAGCGCTTCGAGTCTTGAACCGAGTCCGTCCCAACGAAGCGAGTGGAGAAGAATTTTCGGTCAACGTTCTTCTGTGTGCTCGGGGTCTCTTGTGGTGGGCCTTGCTCAGGCGATGCTCAGGCGCTCCACGGCAACTTCCTGGCGGGGGAGGGTGAAGTAAAAGGTGGAGCCGTGATTGAGTTCGCTCTCGGCCTTGATCGATCCGCCATGGGCCCGGACTACGTGCTTGACGATGGCCAGTCCCAGCCCGGTTCCGCCCGATTCGCGGGAGCGTGCTTTATCGACGCGGTAGAAGCGCTCGAAGAGCCGCGGCAGGTGCTCGCTGGAAATGCCTTCGCCGAAGTCGCGCACGAAGAACTGCACGCCTTCGTCGGTCTCGTTGGCGCCCACGAGGATCTTCTTTCCCGACTCGCCATATTTAAGCGCGTTTTCCACCAGGTTGGCGAAGACCTGATGAATGGCGTCACGGTCGACAAAGACGGAAGACGACGCCGTATTGATGATCGACATCGCGACGCCGTGGTCCCCGGCGATCTCGCGAAAGGTCTGCTCCACGTCGTGCAGCAGCTCCTGCGGCGAGACCATCTCGTACTTGAAGCTGCGCTCGCCCGACTCCACGCGGGCCAGCACTAGCAGGTCTTCGGTCAGGCGGGCCATGCGCGCGGCATTTTTGCGAATAATCTCCAGGAAGTCGCGGGTGGTGTCGGGGATGCCGCTGGTCTCGAGCAGTGTCTCGGCGTAGCCCTGGATCGAGGTCAGCGGAGTACGCAATTCATGCGAGACGTTGGCGATGAAGTCACGCCGGGTCTTCTCCACGCGCTCGATTTCGGTCTGGTCGTGCAGCACGGCGACAGCGCCTCCTCCCGGCATGGGAGCGGCTGTCAGGTCAAAGATGCGGCCGGAGAAGATCTTGGCTGCACGCGCCATGGTGACGTCGCGCGCGTCCAGCGCGTACTGGACCGCCCGCAGGATCTCCGGATCCCGTGCCGACTGCACCAGGGGCTCGCCCAGTCGAATGCCACTGGGCAACAGGCGCTCCATCCGTTGATTGGCCCACAATACGCGCCCGTCAGCGGAGACGGCGATTACCGGTTCCTGCATGGAGTTGAGCAAGGTCTCCAGGGTCTGGCGGCTGTTCTCCAGTGCGCGGAAGCCTTCTTCCAGCTTGCGCGCGGTTTTGTCGAGCGCAGTAGCCACGTGGGCAATCTCGTCGGAGGAATCCTCCTGAATGCGGGCGGAAAGATCTCCCGCCGCAACCCGCTCGGCAAAGTCGGTAATGCGGCCCAGCCGCCGCCCGATGGAGTGGGTGGCGAAAAAGGCGAAGACAATGGCGATCAGGACCGCGACGATGACGCTCTTGATGAGACTGTTGCGGACCTGGCGGTCGGCCTGTTGCAGCTCCGTCAGGGGATACGCCATGCGAACTGCTCCACCGGGGATGGGCGCAGCCACATAGAGAAACGGGACTCCCAACGTCTTGCTGGTACGGGATGCAGTGCCTACTCGTCCCTGAAATGCTTCCACAAACTCAGGGCGCGTGGCGTGGTTCTCCATGTCTTCGGGAGTTGCTTCCGAGTCGGCCAGCACCTTGCCGGATTGATCGATGACCGTCGCACGCGCGCCCAGCAAGTCGGCGGTTTCAGCCGTGACCTGGCGAACGTCGGCTGGCGGGGTGCTCTCAATGCGGGAGGCGAACAGAAGTGTCTTCTGCTGCAGCGAGGTTTCAATCTCGCTGCGCCGCATGGAACCCCAGGAGTTATGAATCAGGACATACATCGTCAGCGCGCAGACGGCGATGATCAGCAGCGCCGCTGCGAACAGCTTGACGAAGATGCGACTCTTCACGGCTTGGGGACCTCGAAGCGATATCCGGCACCGCGCACCGTCTTCAGGTAGCGGGGCTCGTCGGGATTGGCTTCGATCTTCTCACGAATGCGGCGCACGTACACGTCCACCGAGCGGGGGGTAACGTAGTGGGTGTCGCGCCAGACAGCGTCGAGCAGCTGGTCGCGGGTAAAAACGCGCCCAGGATGGCGGGCCAGGTATTCCAGCAGCCGGAACTCGGTGGCGGTGGTCTGGGTCAGCGCACCGCGAACGGTGAGCGTCATACCGCCGCTGTCGATCTCGATGTCGCCGGCCTTAACGATCGCCGGCGCCAGCGGCCGCTCAAAGCGGCGCAGCACCGCACGAATGCGGGCCACCAGCTCGCGCGGGCTGAAGGGCTTGGAGATGTAGTCGTCGGCGCCCAGTTCCAGACCAATGACCTTGTCGGACTCGCTGATGCGCGCGGTCAGAAAGATCACCGGAACCATGGCGACGGCCGCGGTCTGGCGAATGCGGCGGCACAGCTCCAGTCCATCGCCGCCGGGAATCATGATGTCGAGCAGAAATAAGGATGGGGGCTGCTTTTCCGCTTCGGCGACAACCCCGGCAGTGGAAGTGAACGAGCGCACCGCATAGCCGGCGCCTTCCAGATGATGGCGCACCAGGCGGGAGATGTCAGTGTCGTCTTCGACGGCGAAGATGGTCTGTTTCACGCCTGCATTGTAGCTGACTGCAGAATCCTGATTTTCATGTGTGAGCATGTCACAAATAGGTTATGCATAAGTTGTTAAACGATGATGAAAGGGTAAAGAACATCGCCCCGGATCCGGCCGGGCACCGGCTTTGTTACCTCCTCAGTAACCCTTTGGTGCCGGAGTGGGGCCGGTACTGAACCGGACAACCGCCGGGTGCGGCGCTCGCTGAAGCCAGGTCTCAAGACCGTCTGCCGTAAAGCCGATAACCCAACTGTGCAGTACTGGACTTTCATAGCGGCCTTTCTGCTCGCTGTCAGCGGCGCGGTGCCGTCTGGAGCGAGGTCGGGGGTCTCGAGCGCTTTCGACGATATGTCAGCTTCGAAGGCGTACGACATCCCCGGAGCCGGCAACTATGACGGGACTGCACCAATGCCGGCGACCGGGTTGTCTGTGTCCGCGCCCCACAGGCCCGGTGCGCCGGCCCATAACGGCTACACCATTCGCAGGAATGTGCCTGAAGTGCAGCTTCAATTCACCGTAGCCGACGAGCATGGCAGACCGGTTCCCGACATCGCGGAGTCGGACATCCGCATTTTCGACGACCAGGTCCCGGTGGAGCACATCGCGCAATTCGAGAAGGTAAGCGATTTGCCGCTGAGTATCGGCCTGCTACTCGATGTGAGCGATTCCATGAAGCCCGTGCTGGAGCAGGCAAGGTCTGTGGCTCTGACATTCCTGAAGCGCGTGGTACGGCCGGGAACCGATCGCGCCTTTGTCATCGCCTTTGGCGACAGCATCCAGATCTTCCAGAACTCGACCGGCCAGGTGGCCGACCTCCTGGGAGCGGTAGAGCGCGCGAAAGGGCCGGGAGAGGCGACCGATTTCTATGACGCAATCTACTCAGGCTGCACCGATCACTGGACAGCAATCGAGATCGGGCCCGTGCGCCGCGTCATGGTCCTGATCTCCGACGGCGAAGACACGGGCAGCCTTCATGGTCTTAACGATGTGATTGCTGCCGCCCAGCGCAACGAAATCCAAATCTACGCGCTGAACATCCGCAGTAGGAAACGCAACTATACCAGCGATGGCGTCTTGCAGTTGCTGGCCGACGAGACAGGCGGAAGGTTCTTTATGGCGAACAATACTCGCGATGCCGAAGCTTTTCTTGGCCAACTTGAAGCGGAGTTGCGGACCCAATACTACGTCTCCTTCCATCCGCCGGATGAAATACCCGGCTACCATGCGCTGCAGATCGAGGTGCGGGCTCCGAGGAAGCTAATGGTGCACGCACGGCATGGGTATTATGCGGTGAATTAGTGGGAAGCTATCGGGTGTCAGGCGTCAGCAGAGGCGGCTGAAAGCTAGAAGCTATCAAGCTATGTCATAAATAGCGAATTTGAACCCCTTAGGGCCGAAACCCCACATTTTATAAGCCCTATGGCACGGCTGAAGCCGTACCCTTCCAAAACAGTTTTATAAGATAGCTGACGGCTGGTAACGACATCACTGCTAACTGACCACCGACAAACTTCCTCCCCTCACCGCCCGGCGAAGGTGGCCCAGCCGCGCGACAGGTAGTCCGTCATGGTAAGCGAGAACATGATGAACAGCCAGAAGAGCGCCGCAATCACCGCTACCATGGTCAGCTTCGGGCTATAGCGCAGGTGCATGAAGAACAGGACTACCAGCGAGCCCTTGATGGTGGCTATCAGCAGCGCGGCCACAATGTTGAACGGGCCCAGCTCAAGGAACGAGACCAGAACGGTAGTCAGCGTCAACGTCATCAGCGCGGCCCAGATGCCGACATAGAGCGAGACCGGCACTACGTGTGTGTATTCGTCTTCATGCGGTTGCTGCTGTGCCATCATTCTCCTCGTTAGCTGTGCCTATGACTGATCAGATATAAGAGTGGAAAGAGATAAATCCAAACCAGATCGACAAAGTGCCAGTACAGACCAACATTCTCCACCGGATTGTAATAGTTGGGATTGAAGGCGCCACGCATGCCCGCGATCACCAGCCAGGTGACCAAGCCGATTCCGATGATCATGTGCAGCGCGTGCAGGCCAGTCATCGCCCAATACAAAGAGAAGTAAATCTCGGTGTGCTGGGGATCGGTTGCGGGATGCGCCGGATCGCCGGTCTCAAAGTGGAAGTTCGGGCCGGGGAATTCGTGGTTAACCCAGTGCTCGTGGTATTCCACACCCTTGATGCCAAGGAACCCGAAGCCGAACAGAATGGTGATCAGCAGCAGGACAACCATCAGCTTCCGCTTGCCGAGCTGGGCGGAGCGAACTGCCATCGCCATGCTGAGCGAGCTGCAAATCAGGACCGCCGTATTTACCGCGCCCAGAATGATGTTCATCTTCTGGCTGCCTTCGACAAACGCCTCGTAATAGGCGCTGCGATACACCAGGTAGGTGGTGAAGAGCCCGCCGAAGAACATGATTTCAGTGAGCAGGAACATCCACATCCCGAAGGTAGCGGTGTCGCGCTGCTGCACCATCGAGGCGAAGTGGTGCTGAAATGAGCGTTCAGCGACCTGGATCTCGGGGCTAGTGGCCAACGGTGATCTCCTCTTGCGGCTGGTGCTCGTAGTCGTAAGCCTCCCAGGTCACGACCGGCGTCTCGTCGAAGTTGTGGGTTGGGGGCGGCGAAGGCGTCATCCACTCCAGGCCCACGGCGTTCCAGGGGTTCGGCCCGGCGTCCTTGCCGTAGCGCAGCGACCACAGGAAATAGATCATGGGAAGCACGTAGCCAACCGCGAGTACCGACGCGCCGGCGGACGACAACACATTCAGCACCTGAAACTCGGGCGGGTATGCGTGATAGCGCCGCGGCATGCCCATGTATCCCAGGATGAACTGCGGGAAGAAGGTCAGGTTAAATCCGACGAAGACCAGCAGCGCGGACAGCTTGGCCGGGGCCTCGGGGTACATCTTCCCGGTAATCTTCGGCCACCAGAAGTGCAGGCCAGCCATGTAAGCGAGCACCATGCCACCCACCATGACGTAGTGGAAGTGGGCCACCACGAAGTAGGTGTCAGTGACATGCACGTCGATGCCGAGCGAAGCCAGGAACACGCCGGTCAGCCCGCCAACGGTGAACAGGCCGATAAAGCCCCAGGCGTAGAGCATCGGCGTCTCAAAGCGCACCGAACCCTTGTACATGGTGGCGGTCCAGTTGAAAACCTTCACCGCCGACGGGATGGCAACAAAGTAGCTGAGCAGCGAGAACACCAGCGCCGAGTACATGGAGATTCCGGCGACGAACATGTGGTGCGCCCAGACCAGGAAGCCGAGGACGGCAATGGCGATGGAAGCGAGGGCGACGAATTCGTAGCCAAACGCGCGCTTGCGCGAGAAGCAGGTGATGACCTCGCTGATGACGCCCATGCCCGGCAGGATCATGATGTAAACCGCCGGGTGAGAGTAGAACCAGAACAGGTGCTGGAAGAGCAGCGGATCGCCGCCCAGCGCGGGGTTGAATATTCCCAGGTGCAGCACGCGCTCGAGGGCGACCAGCAGCAGGGTAATGGCGATGACCGGCGTGCCCAGCACCATGATGAGGCTGGCAGCATAATTGGACCAGCAGAACAACGGCAGGCGGTTCCAGGTGAGGCCGGGAGCACGCATGCGGTGAATGGTCACGATGAAGTTCAGGCCGGTAAAGATGGAGGCGAAGCCGGCGACGAAAATTCCCAGGGCCACGGTCACCACGTGAGTGTTGGAGTAGGCGGTGCTGAACGGCGTATAGAAGGTCCAACCGGTATCGATGCCGCCGAAGAGGAACCCCCAAAGCGCCATAGCGGCGCCCGTCATGTAGATGTACCAACTGGCGAGGTTCAGGCGGGGAAACGCCAGGTCCTTCGCGCCCACCATCAACGGGATCACGAAGTTTCCGATCACCGCCGGCACCGATGGAATCAGAAAGAAGAACACCATCGTGATGCCGTGCATGCTGAACAGCTTGTTGTAGGTGTCGGAAGAGACCAGGTCGCCCGCCGGCGTCAGCAGCTCCAGCCGGATCATCATGGCGAAGAAGCCGCCCAGCCAGAACATGGCGGTGATGGAAAACAGGTACAGCAGCGCGATGCGCTTATGGTCAGTCGTCAACAACCACGACTTGATGCCGTAGTTCGAATTCAGGTAGTTTTCGCGCTCAACAACGGGTTGTACTGCGGTCGCCATGGGAAACCCTCGTGATACCTCGCTGACCCTTTACTGCATGGTTGCGGCGGACGGACCGCCGGATTGCGGTTGTGCTATCGACTTGATGTAGGAGACCAGCGCCGCCAGGTTCTCTTCCGATATCTGCCCCTGGTAGGTCGGCATGATCGGCTTGAAACCGGCAACGACCTTGGTTGCGGGATTCAGAATCGACTCCCGAATGTAGTTCTCATCGGCGACCACCGTCTGTCCGTCATCCAGCGCGACCGGTTTGCCGAACAAGCCGGCCAGGTTCGGCCCGCGTCCCTGGGTGGCGGAGCGGTGACACGTCGCGCATCCCATCTGTACGAACATCTGCTGCCCGCTTGCCGCCAACGAACCCGTTGTGGCGTTTGCGGTCAGCCACGCCTGATAGGCGGTCGGATCCATGACCACTACCTCGCCAATCATGGCTGAATGCGAAGTGCCGCAGTACTCGGCGCAGAACAGATGGTAGGTCCCCACCTTGGTGGGATGGAACCAGGTCGTGGTGTAGCGGCCCGGCAGTACGTCGGCCTTGATACGGAAGGCAGGCACGAAGAAGCTGTGGATGACGTCCTGCGAGCTCATGATCATCTTCACGTCGCGGCCGAGGGGAACATGCAATTGGTCGATCTCCCGCTGCCCGGTGGCATGCTCGAACTTCCACATCCACTGTTTGCCGACGCCGTAGATCTCCATCGCGCCCCGGGGGGCGCGGCCCTCCTGGAAGTAGATCAGCGAGCCCCAGGCGAAGAAGATCATGCAGATGCCCAGAGGAATCAGCGTCCAGGTCAACTCCAGGGGAAGCGAGCCTTCAATCTGGGTTGGGTGGGGATTGTTCTCATGCCGGTACTTGACGGCGAACACGAAGATCGTGACGAAGATCAGGATCGTGAAAAACGCCGACACCGCCACCAGAAAGAAATAGAGTCCGTCCACCTGCCCTGCCAGGGCCGAGGCGCGTTCCGGAAAAAGTGGGAAGTTCTTCCACATAATCGATCAGGCCTATTCTTTTCCCTTTTGTTCAGTTTCCTTGGAAGAGCCGTTTTTCTCGCGACGAAACATAATCACCAGAAAACCGCCAAGGACCAGCAAAGTCACGGCTCCTCCCAGGCGAAGCACCCTGCTGATCACAGCACCATAGCGCCCGGTGTTGGGATCATAACGGCAGCAGTAAAGCTCCACCTGGTCGACCAGGTTTCCGATCCTGTTACGCGAAGCCTCGATCAATCCGAGGCGTATGTCTCGGGGCGAATACTCCACTCCGTAGTAGTACTGAGCCAGCTTGCCGTGCGGCGTCACGATCATGATCGCCGTGGAATGAATGTACTGCCCGGTCGCCGGATCGCGGCGGTAATGAAAGCCCACCGCCTGCGCCAGTCTCTCGATCTCGGGCTCCTGGCCGGTCAGGAAATGCCATCCATCGCCGGAGGTCTTCGGCTCCAGGTGCTCATTCATCCGGTCGATGTAGATCTTCTTCTTCTCCGCTGCCTGCTGGGGGTTCTCGTCAGGATTGAAGCTGACCGAAACCACCTCATATTCCTTGCCGGGAGTGAACTTCAAAATGGACAAGGCACTGGCTTCTCCGGCCAGCTCCTCGCCGCACAACATGGGGCAGGTGTAATAGACCATGTTCAGGATGACCGGCCGCCCGGACTGGAAGTAGTCGCCCAACTGAACCGTCTTGCCGGTTTCATCCTTGAAGGTGAGGTCCAGCGGAATCTGCTGGTCCAGTTTCTGAGTGATGCCTACGCCTTCCAGTTCCTCCGGTTTTACTTGCGAAGCCGGCTGGCTTGCCCCTCGCATAAATGAAGACGGAGGCTGCGCAATCGCCCACAGGCTGGTTGCCAGGATTCCGGCCAGCGCCACTGATCTGATTGAACTGCTTACTGCCATTTCCCCCACACTCTCGATTCGCGTCAGGGCACGACCTCAGCCGTGCCGATCAGCGTTCTAATTAACCCTTGTCATCCTGAGGGGACTTTCGTCCCCGAAGGACCTGCTTTTCTGCCATCCCTGAAGGGACTCAACTCATTGACTCACGCTACCCAGGACTCACGTCCCGGGCTAGAGTTCTGTCATCCTTCGGACTATCTTCCGCGTTCCTCCGAGGGCGACCGTGCCTACTGCTGCGGGGCCGCCGCCTCACTCTTCGCCGGACGCTTGGGCTTCTCCTGCTGCGTCGTTCCTGCCGGATGCGCCGGCTGCGAATTTGCCGCCTGCATCTGCGTGCTGGAACCTGCCGCAGGCGCACTCGGCCGCACCGGCAATCCGCGCTCAGCGATCAGAGCCATCGCCTGATCGATCGAAATATGAATCGCCCCCCTGCTGTCTTCAAAGGGCTGGACCGGATGCAGGATTTCCTTCTCCTGGCCCAGAAATTTCTTCAGATCGGCGGCATCGTTAGTTTGCAGACGGGGCGCCGGAAAAACTCCCGTGTTGACTGGCCCGGTGTTTTGCAAACCCGCCCCAGGAGCCTTCTCCGGCATTGCCCTCTGCACCTGCACCATCGGACTGGGATTCCCCTGCGCGAACAGCGTGCTGTGCGAGAGGAAGCGGAACATTCCCCAGATCACCAGCTCGATGAAGATGCCGGCGACCAGCAGGCCTGCGAGAAACAGAAGGATCCCGCGCGCGCTCAGGTCCGAGCGGTCGTAGTCGACCGCCGGATTGCGCAGAAGATCGTCTTGATTGCCGTTAGTGCTCATGTTTTTGATGTAAGAAAAGCGGCGTTTGCGGATCGTATGCCGGTAACAACGGCCGCTGCCGCAGGTTATAGAAGAAATATGCCAGCCACAGTCCACCCATGCCGATGGGCGCGATCACATACCAGATGCTCAGGTATGTCGCGTCCTTGAAGCTGGGGATTGTGTACCAGTAAAGGTCGACCAGACGCATGAACAGCAGCAGGATGGCCAGCGGGATCAGCCGCCGCCCGGCGCGCTTCAGTTCGCGGGATAACAACATGGCGAAGGGTAGCGCGAAATGGAACAGCACAATGGCCAGGATGATCAGGCCCCACCAGCCGCGAATGCGCTGCAGGTACCAGCTGATCTCATCCGGCAGGTTGCCCGACCAGATGATGAGCCACTGGGAGAACGAGAAGTAGGCAAACAGCATGACAAAGGCCAGCGTCAGCTTGCCGATGTCATGGAACTGCATCGGCTTCACGATCTCGTCATACGGCTCATGGCGGGTAATCACCGTCAGCATGATGATGCTGAAGCACAACGCCGACAGGCACTGCCCGATCAGGAAGATCAATCCGTAGATGGTCGAACCCCAGTGCGGATCGAGCGACATGACCCAGTCCACCGCCGCGAACGACGTAGTAAGCGCATACAGCACGCAACCCACGCCGCTGAGCGCCTCGAAGCGCGGATATTTCACCCAGGGTCTATCCAGCCGGTCGCCCCACCGGGTAAGCGTCCATGTCAGCCACCCCCAGATGGCGAAGTACACCACCCAGCGGATGATCCACCCCGGCGTATTCAGATACCAGTGGTTATCCGCGGGCGGGGTGGTCATCCACCCATACATGTGGGTGCGGAGCAAGAGGATGGGGAGAAAGAGCACGAACATCAGGGGCAGCACTTTGGCGCCCGCTTCCAGAAAGCGCCGGATTACCAGTCCCCACAGGCCAGCCGAGAGATACTGCACCATCAGCAGGGCCAGGCAGCCCAGGCTCAGGCCGGTCCAGAACATGTAGGCGATCAGATATCCGCGCAGGAAAATATCCAGCTGAACGAATCCTCCGATGACGCAGGCAACGGCCCCGACGATGCCCAGGATCAGTGCGCGGCTCTGCCAGCTGGCGGCCTGGGCGGGCACGGGAAAAGTCATCTGCTCGACCTGCAAGCTATCGCTCATTGTGGGTTCTGGCCTCCGGGGGACGCGGCTGCACCTGACACGGAATTGGCTGCATTGGCCGTGTTAGGGGCCTGAGTATCGTAAGGCGGCAGGATGACAACGCCCGCCGGCGGCTGCGGGGCGACCTGCTCTCCCGCGGGAACATCGGCCTTGGTGGCGCTCTGGCTCAATTGCAGCGCGCGGATATAGGCTGCGATCGCCCAGCGGTCCTTGGGCTCGACCTGAGCGGCGTAGTCGGGCATCCTGCCGTAACCGTTGGTGATCACGTCGAAAAAGTGTCCGATGGGAGCCTTGCGCAGACGCTCCGTGTCGTACGAGGGCGGCTGCTTATAGCCGCGCTGTACGATCATGCCGTTGCCGTCGCCCACTTCCGAATGACAAGGCGAGCAGTAGATGTTGTAGCGCTGTTGGCCCCGGGCGAGCACTTCGGCCGTCACCGGAAACGGCATGTAGTCCCCGGGAGCGCTGCCGATTTTGCCGGTATAGAAATAGGTGTCGGCATCCAGCTCGCCGCGCGCCACCGTGCCTTGAATAATGGGCCGAGCCGACCGCTTATCGGGAAAGAACTTGCTCTCTCTCAGGGGCCGGTAGTACGGCTGCACCTGCATGTCCAGGCGGCATCCTGCCAGCGACAGAGCGGCAGCGCAGGCCAGCAAGCCAACCGAGAAACTACGCACTTTCACACCGAATTGCATTCGCCGGTTAATGCGGCACCTCCGATAACGACAGAGGTTTCAGCGTCATCATGAACTCCTGGGTGCTGACCAGGTCAAACTTGGGATCGGCCGCCTCTACGCACAGGAAGAAGCGGTCCCGGGTCACGGCAGAAAACTTGTCGACGTTGAACAGCGGGTGATACGGCATGGGCAGCCCGTTCAGCGCGAACATGCCAAAGACTCCCGCCAGGCCGGCGAACAGAATTGTCAGCTCGAACGTCGGAACAATGAAAGCCGGCCAGGAATCGTACGGCCGTCCGCCGATATTCAGCGGATAGTCGATCACGTTAATCCAATACTGCAGGGCAAAGGCGGAAAGCCCGCCTAAAATGCCTCCCAGCAGAACGATGAGCGGCACCTGTGTCTTGTGGAAGCCGATGGCCTCGCTGGCCTCCTCCACCGGGTAGGGACTGTAGGCGTCCATCTTGCGATACCCGGCGGCATAGGCAGCCTTGGCCGCCACCACCAGATCGGTGGGGGTCTCAAATTCGGCCACCAGTCCGTACAGCGCAGGAGTGGTCGCGTGGCTCATTTGCTGACCTCCGCCGGCTCGGCCACCGCCGCTTGCGGCAGCAGCATCCGCATTTCAAAGATCGAGATCGCCGGCATGATGCGAATGAACAGGTACATGGCCAGGGCGAAGAAGCCGCACGTCCCGAAGAACACCGCGTAGTCCCAGCGCGTGGCAACGTAGTGTCCCCACGAAGAAGGCAGGAAGTCGCGGCTCAGGCTGGTGATCACGATGACAAACCGTTCCAGCCACATACCGATCAGGATATCGAGGGAGATCAAGAACAGCCAGATCGTGCTGGAACGCACCTTCGGGATCCACAGCAACTGCGGGAGCAGAATGTTGCACAGAATCAGCAGCCAATAAAACAGCGCATACGGCCCCAGCCAGCGGTTCTGCATCATGAACTTCTCGTAGGTCGAGCCGCTATACAGTCCGATGAAGGTCTCGAAGAAGTAGCCGTAGGCCACGATCAGGCCGGTGGCCAGCATGATCTTCGCCGAGTTTTGCAGGTGGCGCATGGTGATGAAATCTTCGAGGTGATAGTAGTGGCGAATCGGAATGGCCAGTACCAGCACCATGGCAAAGCCGGAGTAGATGGCGCCCGCAACGAAATAAGGCGGGAAGATGGTGGTGTGCCATCCGGGAACAATCGCGATGGCGAAGTCGAAGCTCACCACCGTGTGCACCGAAAGCACTAGCGGCGTCGCCAAGCCCGCCAACAGGAGATATACCACTTCGTAGCGTTTCCAGTGACGCGCTGAACCGCGCCAACCCAGCGACAGAATTCCATAGATGCGCTTGGCCCACATCGTCTCCGCCTTCTCGCGCATGGTGGCGAAGTCCGGCACCAGGCCGACAAACCAGAAGACGGCGGAGATGGTTGCGTAGGTGGAGACGGCGAACACGTCCCATACCAGCGGGCTGCGGAACTGCGGCCACACTCCCATGCTGCTGGGATAGGGGAACAACCAATAGGCCAGCCACGGACGGCCCAGGTGCAGAATGGGGAACATGCCGGCGCAAGCCACGGCGAAGAGGGTCATCGCTTCCGCGAAGCGGTTGATGGAGTTGCGCCAGTTCTGCTTGAGCAGAAGCAGAATAGCGGAGATCAACGTGCCTGCGTGGCCGATACCGATCCACCACACAAAGTTGACAATGGCGAAGCCCCAGGCGCTGGGGATCTGGATGCCCCAAATACCTACACCGCGAATAAAGAGGTAGGTAACGGCGATCAACAGAACCATGGTCAAGAAGCCGGCCACGGCGACACCGGCCAGCCATCCGTAACCGATCGGGCGCTTGAGGACGGCATCCGCGATCTTGTCGGTGACCGTGTCGAAGTCATTCCCAGGTTCTATTACCGGGGGCTCATTCGGCCACGGATCCAGCACAACGGTTTTCTCTTCTGGTCCCTGCTGCATCTCTAGCTGCGCTCCGGCTGCTCAAGTTCGGGATTCGGGTTGCGCACCACCGCCAGGTAGGTGGTGCGAGGACGCGTGTTCAGGTCTTCCAGCAAACTGTAATTGCGCTGCTGTGCCTTCAATTTGGAGACACGCGAGTTGGGATCGTTCAGGTCACCAAACACAATGGCGCCCGTGGGACATGCCTGCTGGCACGCGGTAATTACTTCGCCGTCGCGAATCGGGCGGTTTTCTTTCTCCGCCGCATATCGCCCATGGCTGATGCGCTGTATGCAGTAGGTGCACTTCTCCATCACGCCGCGGCTGCGAATGCTCACCTCGGGATTGCGCATCAGCTTGTATTGCTCGGTGTCCCAGTCCTGCCACAGCAGGAAATTGAAGCGCCGCACCTTATACGGGCAGTTGTTGGAGCAATAGCGGGTGCCGACGCAGCGGTTGTAAATCATGTCGTTCAGGCCTTCAGTGCTATGGACCGTTGCACCTACCGGGCAAACGACTTCGCACGGCGCGTTTTCGCACTGCATGCACGGTACCGGCTGGAAGTAGGTCGTGGGATTCTCCGTGCCGCCCTCGTAGTAGGAATCCACCCGCAGCCAGTGCATGATGCGTCCGCGCTTCACCTGCTCCTTGCCCACCACCGCGATGTTGTTCTCCGCCTGGCAGGCCACCACGCAGGTCTTGCAGCCGACGCACGAGTTCATGTCGATATTCATGCCCCAGCGCGCTTCGGTGTATTTGTAATTGGGATAGAGCGTCATCTCCGGCGGGATGTGCTCTTCGCCTTCTTCCTGGTGCGCGAAGTTGGGATTCTTGATGAAGTCTTCCAGGGTTGCCGCCCGGATGACATGGCGCGACTTCAGGTTCTCGGTCCACGGCGGCAGATCGGAGTAATCGATGTACTGGAAGCCCTGCGGATTGGCGAACAGTTCCTGCTCGCCTGTCTTGTTGATCTTGCCGGGCGCCATGTACAGGCCGTCGCTGAAGCGAATCTGATAGGCATTGAATCCAATGCCCTCACCGACGCGCCCAATCTTGTTGCGGCCATATCCCAGGAAAACGGTGATGCTGTTGTCGGGATGCCCGGGCGTGCGCCACACGCCGCCTTTCACCTTGTTGCCCTGGACCTCGATTTCGATCACGTCCTGGGTTTCGATCTTCAGCTTCTCGGCCGTAGCAACGCTCATCAGTATGGCGTTGTCCCAGCAAACCTGGGTTGGCGGCTTTGGCGTCTCTTGCAACCAGGCATTGTTGGAGAACGTTCCGTCGTAGATCATGGGGTCGCGGCGGAAGATCACCTCAAGCCCATCACCCGAAAGCGCGATCGGGTTGCCGCCGGCAATGTCACTCTTCGCGGACACGGTTTTCACTGCGGCGGCGGTGTTGGGAATGAAGCCGTTGTAGAGCGCCTGGCGCCAATCTTCTTCGAAGTTCGTGCTCGGCATCTGTCCCTGCCAGTACCTCCGCACGATGTCGTAGCCGGTATCGGCGGGTTGGCCGGCGAGCACGTTCATGAATTCGTATTCGCTGCGACCGTCGTAGAGCGGCGCAATCAGCGGCTGAATCAGGCTGACTGTTCCGTCGATGGCGCGTGCATCGCCCCATTGCTCCAGATAATGCGTGGAGTTGACGTGCCAATGAACATGGTCGGTCGTTTCGTCGTGATAGAGGCTGTGCTGCACGCGCAGCGCAACTTTGTCCATAGCCTCGGCGAAGTGCAGGTCCTGGGGAGCGTCGTACACCGGGTTGCCGCCAACGATCATCAGCAGATCGACGCGGCCAGCGTTCATGTCGTTGACCAACTCTTTCAGCGCCGCCAACTGGTCCATCGGCGTCGCTTCGACCGGCTCGGTGTAGACCACGGTGTTGCCGACGGCTCCGAGCGCCTGATTCATGGCATGAGCCAGCGCGTGCACCGCTGGCGGCTGATTATCGCCGGCGATCACCAGCGCCGCACCCTGGTGCGCCTTCAGGTCCCTGACCACCATGTCGACGAACTGCTTCTGGGGGCCGGCGGCCGCCTGGCCACCACCCATGGCGCCCATGCCGATTCCGGCGGCGATGGCGCGGGCAATCTGCTCGACCTCCGAGGCGCGTACCGGCAGCGAATTGTCGGCCTTGCCGCTGGTGTTGGTCGGGGTGCTTTGCACCGAGTAGAAGCGCGACATCTTCTCTTTGAGATCGGGATTGCGACGCGAAGCGAAGTGCCGCGCATAAAGAAGGAAGCCGGGATAGCCGCTGGAAAGGAAATCGCCATCCAGCGCGAGAACCACCTCCGCCTTGTCGAACTGATAGCGCGTGTCGACGTACTGCCCGAACGCCATCTGTGCGCCGGCGCGCACGTTATCACGGTTGAGCGGGTCGTACTGAATCCATTTCGCCTGCGGATAGGCCGCCATCACCGCCTTCATCTGCGAAGCCAGCGTCGGCGAACTAATGGTTCGCGTCAGAATTCGCAGTCCGCTCCCCTGCAAACCGCGCTGCGAGCTGAGCGGGGCGCGCATGGCATCGGCATAATCGCCAAAGGTGCGAATCTCGCCCACATAGGTGACATTCTGTGCCCGGTCCGGGTCGTACATGTCGAGGATCGACGCCTGCATGAAGACGTCAGTGCCGCCCAGCGAAGCGGGATGCTGAGGATTGCCTTCAACCTTGGTGGGACGTCCCTCGTGGCTTTCGACCAGCACGGGCAGGGCGTAGCCGGCAAAGGGCATGGTGCTGGCAAAGAAAAGAGGTTTGCCGAGCACCAACTCCTTGGGCTGGCGCACGTAGGGGACGATGGGCTCCAGCGGCTGCTTGACGCAGGCCGAGAGCCCGGCCAGCGCCATGGAAGCGCTCATCAGCTTGATGAAATCGCGCCGCGACGCTCCTTCCGGCCAGACCGAAGCCTGGCGCGGAAACTCGCGATGCAGCATCTCGAAGAAACCGTCCGTCTGGGCCAGTTCTTCCAGGCTGCGCCAATACTGCGGGCCGCTCTTGGCGCGGGCCAGCTTGTCCTTGACCTCCGCCAGCTCCAGCTTCCCGGGACAGACCGCTTCAACTTTCGGTGTGCTCTCGTTCTCCATCGTTTTTTCGTTTCGTAGCTTCCGGATACCGCCGTCGTCTAGCGATGACATGTGTTACAGCTCGTAATGTCTTGCACCGTGCGAATGTGGTACTGCTTCTTCAGCGCATTGCCCAGCGCGATCTGATCGGTGTACACGCTGCCATCGGCCAGCTTCACCGGCTTGAACGAACTCGGCTGTTCATAGTTCATGTTGAAAACCTGGTCGCGCGGCCGCAGAAACTTCTCCGGTTCACGGTGGCAGCTCAGGCACCACTCCATGCGCATCGACGATTCCTGGTACATGAGCGGCATCTTGTTCACCGGTCCATGACAGCTATAGCAGCCCACTCCCTTGGCTACGTGAATGCTGTGATTGAAGTACACGTAGTCGGGCAGGTAGTTCACCTTGACCCACATGATCGATTTGCCGGTGCGATAACTCTCCCGCACCGGCTCCAGCAAGGGCGCATTGGTCCAGATCTGCGAGTGGCAGTTCATGCAGGTCTTGGTGGGAGGAATACCGGCGTAGCTGGAAACCTCGACCGATACGTGACAGTAGCGGCAATCGATGCCCAGTCCCCCATTGTGGTGCTTGTGGCTGAACGGCACCGGTTGCACCTGCTCGATCCCCTGCCACGTGGTATAGGGCGAACGCTGAATTTCCAGCCCCACGAACAGCAGCAGGGAAACACCCACCACCACGGCGATAATCGACACCCGCGCAAGCGTATTTGCACTACGATGAAAAATTTGTGCCATGTACCGCTTTCCAGTTTTCGTGGATCAGGAGCCGCAACCCATGTCGGCTCCTTTATCGTGCAGCGCGCTGAGGAGTCTCAGCTTGGTGTGACGCACATCACCCAAGCGTGTGATTATAACAACGCCTGCTCAGGGTTTTGCAACTTTCCAATTGCATTTGCTTGCCTTGATGATCACTTTTCATCACCATGACAAAACTGCGTTGTGAATCACAACAAATTCCGCCGTTCCAAGAGGCATCGACCGACGGAATTGGTGGTTGAAGCTGCCGTTTATGAGGGCTACCGGCCGAGTGCCAAGAGCTGGCTGCTCGCTGGCCTTCGCTACTCGCTTTCGAGGACCACCTGCGCGAGCGCGAATTCTTTGGTGTGGCTGAGGGAGAGGTGGGCGCGGGTCGCTCCCAGCTTCTGGAAAAACTCTGCGGCCTTTCCCTTGAGCGCTAGCGTTGGTCGTCCGCCAGGCGCTCGCCTGACCTCGATGTCCTGCCAGGTCACGCCGTGCCGCCATCCGGTGCCGATGGCCTTCATCGCCGCTTCCTTGGCAGCAAAGCGGGCGGCATAGCGCTCAGCTTGGTTGGCTTTGGATTCGCAGTAGCGGATTTCGTCGGCGGTGAACACCCGCTCGGTAAAGCGCCGTCCAAAACGCTCGATCGAGGCAGCAATGCGCCCCACGTCGGCCATGTCAACTCCGGTTCCCACGATCATTCGGTTTCGACTTCCCTAAACAAACCATATCCCAAATTGGGAATGACCCCAGCGTGAACACCGCAAGCCCATGAATATAAAAAGTTTACCTTGTGGTTGCGCGGGCCTGCCAAAGCCAAATAACAAATCGCAGCTTGGGGAATTCGGCAATTCATTGCTATGATGGAGTTGCTCGATTGATCGCAGTTGTTACGCAGCAGTCCCTGCCTTGCGGCTTCCCTGCCTGCTTTACATCCCGATCCAATTGCAGCTACACCAACATTTGAAGGAACAGCATTACCATGGAACAAGGAACAGTAAAGTGGTTCAATGACGCGAAGGGCTACGGCTTTATCAGCCGCCAGAATGGCGAAGACGTATTCGTCCACTACTCGGCGATTCAGGCGGGCGGCTTCCGCTCCCTGCAGGAAGGTCAGGCCGTTCAGTTCAGCGTGGTCAAGGGACCCAAGGGCTGGCAAGCGGAGAACGTGCAAGCCGTCTAAATCGAGCGCGAGTTCGAAGATCGGCGACCGAGAGATCGGTCGCCTTTCTTTTTGGCGTGCAGACGACACTCAGTCTACCCTGCTCACACGCATTCGCTCGGCACATTCTGCCGCACCCTGTAGCGAGCCGCGCCGCCCTGGCGCTGCGCTAAGCGCCGCTTGAAATTCCTTGGCAGCCAACTCAGGATGTCCCTGCTCCAGCAACAAATCGCCCAACTGCTCACGCGCAGGAATGATCGGCCCTGGCGTTACCGGAAGCTTTTCGATGGAATCCTCTGTGTCGGCTGCCTCCCGTAGCTGTGCCAAGGCGTCTTGTCGCTTGGCTTGCGCCTGTGAAGCCCAGGCCATAACCTCGCGCTTCATGATCCCGACCTGAGTCGCCCAATACTCGTTGCCGGACTCCCGCAGCTTCTCCTCTATTCGTTGCAGATCTTGAATCGTGCCGGCGGCATCGGCAGGGTGGCCGCTACGTGCCAGCCCTAGTCCTCGCGCCCACACGGGAATTGCTGCGACCTGCGGCGGAGTTGAAGCGGGTGCCGGGGCGATCTCAGCCGCCTCGGTCCACTGGTGGCGCTCCACCAGGTAGCGAATGGGCATTGCGGTCGCGGCATATCCCGTCTTGAAATTGCCAACGTTTAAGTTCGGCATGCTTTTGAGTTGCGCGATAACACCAGCCGCATCAGCATCGCGTCCGGCTTGCAGATATGCGTATACGAGATAGTCCATAGCATGCAACTGCTCTCCAGTGTCGCCGGCCTTGCGCGCTGCCTCGCTAGCTGCAAGGTTCGAGGCGATGGAATCGTCCCAAAGGCCGAGCCGGGTAAAGATGTGGCTCGGCATGTGCAATGCATGCGGCGCTGAAGGCGCGATCTTGGAGTAGGCGCGCGCAGCCGTCAGGCCCCGCGAGGCCAGTTCCCCATTGTCGTATGCATGGATCAGGTAATGAGGTATGCCAGGATGCTCAGGATAGGCAGCGTAGAGCGGTTCGAGCACCTCGGCTGCTTGTTTCTGCCGGACGTGGTTCTTGTCGGTGGGAGGCGCGTTGGCCAACAGTGCCAGAGCATAGAAGACCTGTACCTCGACACTTTTGTCTTGCGCGGCAAGCGCAGCCATCGCTGCCTCATACTTCGAGGCTCGCGCGGCATAGGGCACAGTGCTCGCGTCCTGAAACACCAGGCTTGCGGCCTGGATGAACCCACGCTCGCGGCTCTTGCCCGCTCCAATGTGCTTGGCCTGTTGGATCTCCTGCTGCCCTTTCTGTGGACCATCGCCCGGGATGGGAGGCTCCCACAGTTGGTGGTAGTACGTCATCGCGATGCCCCAGTGCGCCATCGCACAATGAGAATCCTGTTCTGCGACGCGCTGGAATGCCTGCTCGGCGGCGCTGTAGGCAAAGGAGTGAAGCAGAGCAACGGCTCGGTTGAATTCCTCCTGGAGTGCGGGCTTGCAAGATACAGGGAAGGAAACTCGCCCTAGCTTCTCGGGCGCTGGGTGATCATGCGTCTCCTGTGCGACGACATGAGAAACCCCAACCAATGCAATGGCTATCAACAATCGCGATCCGAAGAGCATGACTGCCTCCTGGCACGCGCAAAACGCTAGTCGCCAAGTTTACCTTGGATTCTCAGGGAACGTCTGGGCGTGACTGGGGTGTGGCAACCGATCGGAACAATCGGCGGCCGCAACTTCAGCCGCCTCGCTTTTTGTCTGGTGAAGTACGCCGCCCGCCTTCTCAGCCCTTCCCTTCCATAGCTTTCTTCTTCTCCTGCGCCTCCTCCTGCGTCAGTTTGTAGGCGATGTAGTACTTGTAGATATTGCTGACGTAGGTCACCGTCTCCTGACCGACATCTTCCGCCACTTCCAGTTCGACATTGCCAAACCACTTGTTGGGATTCAGGCCGTCGTCGGCCGCCTTCTTGCGCAGCCGTGCAATCCGGTTGGGGCCGGCATTGTAGCTGGCGAAGGTGAACAGGGTCTTGTTGACCTGATCGATGGCGGGATCGTTGAAGTAGGTGTCCGCAATGTTGCGCAACATACGAACACCGGCCAGGATGTTCTGGTCCGCGGTATTGACGTTGCGTACGTTGATCGGATTGGCCGCAGCGTATTTCGGCATCACCTGCATAATGCCGACCGCTCCCACCGGGCTCCTGCGATTCTGGTCAAGCAGCGATTCCTGGTAGCCCTGGGCGGCGATCATCAGGTAGTCGAAGTTGTACTCATCCGAATACTTCTTGAAGTACTCCACGTACGACTGGAATTTCTTCATCTCCTCGGTCGAAGTCGAGTTCTTGATCCACTTGGTGTTCTGCAGATAGCGCCGCAACAGGGTATTCCCGAACGAGGTTCCTGCCTTGTGGGTCTCGGCAAATTCATCCAGCAATTTCTTAAGTTCGGGATTGTTCTTGCGCATGACCCAGCCCACATCGTGTCCGTTGCCGATCATCAGTGCCGGCTGAGGTTTCACCTTCGGCAGGACCTGCGCCCACAGCTCGGCCCGGGGTTGGCTCGTTACCGTCGCGGGAATCAGGCCGGCGTTGACCATCTCGACCAGATCGTCTTCCAGCAGGTTCCTGTCGGCTGCCTTTATGGCAAGAGGTTTCTTGCCGTCTTTCACCCGTTGAGTATTCAGCGCCTGCAACTCTGCGTAGCGTTCGGTCAGCGGGTTGGCGTAAATGTCCTTGCCCACCAGATCGTCGAAGCTGGTTACATTCCCCATTTCGCTGCTGGTTACCACAAGGTCCTTGATGCCCGACTGGATCGGAATGGTGAAGGCATATTTCTGTTCCCTCGCCGGGGTGATCACGATTCCGTAGGCTACGAAGTCGCCCACGCCTTGATTCAGCGCCTGTGCCAGTTCGTCGGGACTCATCGGGATGAAGGTGACTTTCACCTTCAGAGCGCCGGTCTTGTACTTCTTATTGACAAACCGTTCCAGCTCCTCCAGGGCTTCGTAGGTGATGCCGCGCGGCTGTCCGTTTTGATAGAAGAAGTTGATCGGATTGATCAGCACCAGCGCCCGAAGATTACGCTCCTTCAACATCTCGTCCAGATCGCCGGTGCGCCGGGGGAAAGCCGTTGGCAGCGCCAACGTCTTGTCCTCGGCGCCGGCAACGGCCTCAGGTGGTACAAGGCTCGCGTCGGACGGCTTGGGCGTCGCCGCCGGAGCCGCAGGTTTGGCAGTTTCGGCCTGATTGGAAGGATTGCTTTGCTTCTTGCAGCCCGGCGAGCAGAGCAGCGTGAGCGCGAGTGTTGCCGCAAGCACGACACGGCAAGCCGCGACCGGCGATCGGAGCATCCGTCACCTCTCGCTTCGGCAGATTGGCGCCGAAACGTGACTTCAACAGGTGGATCGCCTAGAGGCTACACCGACATAACTTGCGTCACAAGCAGATTCCCATCCCCAACCCTAGGGCTCAACAGGTTTCCCAACCACAACCCCAGTCAGCTTGAGCTGCTCCATTTTGCTGTTGAAAGCCGGAACATCGGTCTCCAGGAAATGATTAAACCCCTGGATCGCGGCCTTGTATTCAGGTTCCAGCAATTGCTTCTGTTCCAACATTGCCGCCGTGGGCGGATCATCCGATCCCCGCAAACTTCCACTCAGGGCGAACAGGTGCTCGCGAATTTTGTCGGGTGTTCGTAGTATCGATTCCCCTGCCGCGGGATCGCTGGTGATAAGCGCTTCCACCTGCTTCATTTGCTTCTCCAGCGATGACGTTGCAGCTTTCACGGCCGCCTCGTCGTGGGTATCCCTGGCCACCATTTGCAGGGCCTTCATTTGAGCGGTGATGGCATCGAGGCGATTCAGGGCCACATCCAGTTGCGAGATCTCATGCAGGATGCCCGCGGTAAATTGATAGTTGGCCTGCATGTCAGAGAGTGTCGCTTTCGACGTGGGATCGTTGACCACCTTGATTGTTTGTTTTTGAACCGTGCCTCCGACCGTCATGGTTGCCGTGTATTCACCGGGCGGAAGTAAGGCTCCCGTCTGCGGACCTTTGAGCCTTCCTTTTTTGCTCTCCCACCGTACCGGACCATCAGCGTGGAGGTCCCAGTAGGTGCGCTGGAGACCGGCTTCGGTGGGTACCCAGGGAACTTCTTTCGGCTGGCCAGGCTCCGCTTCTCCAGCCTTTGCCGGCTCCACTTGTTGCTGGGTCTGGGTAGAAGGCGCCGGTTGCTCAGGCCCAGCCTCAGTCTGCAGCGCTTGTCCCTTTCCGGTGGTCTCGGCTTGAGAAGCCTCCTCCTCCTCCGGCGGTTTCTCGCCGGGCTCCAGGGCGTGACGCCCTTTCATGGTCCGCACCACATGACCTTGCGAATCGGCAATCACCAGCTGTCCTGGCTCTTTGATCGGGTGTGCCAGGAAGTAGCTGATCTGCGCTCCATACGGTGGATTCTTGCCATAGAATGCGCCGTCGCCCAAGTCCTCCACTTGCGACCACGGCCAGAAGCGGAGCGCCGAGGGAACCGCGAACAAATGGAAACTCGCCTGCCCCATCTCCGATACCTGCTGGAATGGCGTCAGATCGTCGAGTATCCACAGGCCGCGGCCATGGGTCGCGACCACCAGATCGTTCTCCCGCGCCTGATATGCCAGGTCGTAGACCGGAGCATTGGGCAGCCCAAGCCCGAACAGATACCAGTGCGCGCCGCCGTCCCAACTCACATAGAGCCCGTTTTCGAGCCCGGCATAGTACATCTGCGGGTTGTGCTGGTCACGATAAACCGCGTGCGCATAAACCTGCGGAAGATTCCCTGATATGGAGTGCCAGGTCGCACCCCAGTCCGTCGTCTGGTACAGGTATGGCTTGAAATCCCCGTTGAAATGACGGTCAACCGCAATCACTGCGTCGCCGTCGTTGGTTGGAGACAGGTCAATGGACTCGACTCGTCCCCAGGGCCCCATCCCCGGAATGTGCTCCGTTACATTGGTCCAACTCCCGCCGCCGTCACGCGTGTACTGCACCTGGCCGTCGTCGGTTCCCACCCAGATCACCTTGGCATCCTTGGTTGAGGGTGTAATGCGGATGATCGCGTCGTAAATCTCTGCGCCGGAGTTGTCCTTGATCACGGGCCCGCCCGAGGACTGCTGTTTGCTCTTGTCGTTCCGGGTCAGGTCTGGGCTGATGGGCTTCCAGGTACGGCCCCGGTCTTCGCTCTTGAAGAGCACATTGCCGCCGGCATAGATCGTCTTCGGGTCCTGAGGCGAAACCGCAAACCCGGCATTCCAGGCGAAGCGGTATTTTTCCTGTGCTACGCCTCCGCCCACCACGTCGCGCGGATAGGGCTCAATGTCGTGCGACTGCTCGGCGGAGCGATCGAAAACCATCAGCGCATTGTTCTGCGTGCTGTTGTAAATCAGGTTCGGATTGTCGGCGGCAGCGATGGCGTAAATTCCGTCGCCTCCATTCAGGTCGAACCAATGGCGATCCAGGATGCCGGAACGGTCCTTGCTGCGCGATGGGCCGCACCATGCGCTGTTGTCCTGCAAGCCGCCACACACCATGTAGGGCAACTGATCATCGGCGCTGGCGTGATAGAACTGCGCGATAACCACGTTGTCAAGAAACGCCCAGTGTTCGCCGTTGTCCTGGGAGAGAGCGATTCCACCGTCGTTGCCTTCGATGATGCGGCCGCTGCCCGTGGGATCGATCCAAATGGCGTGGTGATCACCATGGATATGCCGCGCAATAGGCTTGAAGGTATGGCCGCCATCCTTCGACTCCATCAGCCGGTTGGAAAGCGCAAAGACGTGCTCTGGATTGCGCGGGTCCACCGCGAGGCTTGAGAAATAAAAGGGACGGACATTCACCTCCTGGTCCTTGCTTACCAATTGCCAGTGCTCGCCGCCGTCATCCGTGCGCCAAAGCACCCCTTCGTCGGACCCGATCGTAGCGTAAACCGTGTCAGGGGCGCTGGCCGCAATCGCCAGCCCGATGCGCCCCACCGGTGCGCTCGGCAGCCCATGCCCGCTCAGCCGCTTCCAGCTTTGGCCCTGATCGGTTGACTTATAGATTGCGTCTTCCGGACCCCCGCCCGAATAACTCCACGGTGTGCGCCGGAAACGATACGCCGCCGCATACAGCACCTGCGGATTCTGCGGGTTCATCACCAGGTCAGAGATGCCGACGCTGGGCCCGATATACAGGACCTTCTTCCAGGTGGCGCCACCATCGGTGGTGCGAAACACGCCGCGCTCTTCGCTGTCCGCCCAGGGATTGCCCATCACGGCAACCACTACGGTGTCGGGATGGTGAGGATCGACGGCAATGCGCGAGATCTGAAAGCTGTTGTCCAACCCCATCCGCTTCCAATGATCGCCACCGTCGGTGGACTTGTAGACTCCATTGCCGAAGGAGACCTCATTGCGGACATTCGCCTCACCGGTCCCCGCCCATACGACCGCCGGATTCTGCGGATCGACCGCCAGCGCTCCAATCGAGGCAACGCTCTCGTGCTGGAACAGCGCTTTCCAGGTGGTGCCTCCGTCTCTGGTACGAAAGACTCCGCCGGCTGCGCTGCCGATGTAATACAGATCCGGATTGCTGGCGGCGCCCACCACCGCCGGCACCCGTCCGCCTGTGATGGCCGGCCCAATCTCCCGGAAGCTGACGCTCTTGCGAACCTGCACGGGCAGTCGCGTGCGCCCCTCATCATCGGCTTTCTGCGGCCCCGCCTCGCCGGTTGCCGCCTCTGCTGCCGGCTGCCCGCCCGACGTCTGCCCCGAACCCGGCTCGCCCGTCGCCTGATACACCGACGCTGTGGGGGCCGCCATGCTTGCCCTCACGGCTGCGTACAACGGCTCTGCTGTGCAGAGGATGTTCAGAGTGAATATGAATAGGCAGGCAACAAACAATCGCGGTCGTACTACGGATGACGCCACTTGCTTCCTCCTTGCGTCTTGCAAAAACCCACAAGACTAGCACGCTAGTCAGCTCGCAAGCTCTCCAATGCATAACTTTGGTTTCGCTTTCCGATAAAAGCCAACGAAGCAGCTCACCGGTCACCGGGCGACTGCTTTGGTTGAGCTATCCCGTTGCTCAGCAAATTCAGTCGAGGTGATGTCAGTTGTTCGACGGAGGAATTTCCCGGTTGCGTAGCCTATTCCGGGTGCTACAATCGGCAACCTTCAAGCATCGGAGGGTGGTTATGAGGACCTGCGGCGCCTTAGCTATCGCCTTGTTCGCATCTTGCCTGCTCGGCCAGGACCAGGACTTCAGCAAGGTACAGATCAAGGTCACCAAAGTCTCGGGCAACATCTACATGTTGCAGGGGGCGGGTGGAAACATCGCGGCTTCAGTCGGCGAAGACGGCATCGTCATCGTCGATGACCAGTATGCTCCGCTGGCCGACAAGATTGCCGCCGCGCTGAAGGGCATCGGCGTAACCGACAAGCCGGTGCGCTTTATCATCAACACTCACTACCACGGCGACCACACCGGCGGAAACCTGCCATTCGCCAATCAGGGCGCAACCGTCATCGCGCAGGACAATGTTCGCAAACGCCTGGAGAGCGGCGGCAAATCCGGCACCGGCACCTCACCCGAGGCCATCAACCGGGACAACAAGCCCGCGCCCAAGGGAGCGCTGCCCATCATTACCTTCGATCACGATGTCACCGTCCACCTCAATGGCGAAGATATCCGCGCCCTGCATTTCCCCTCGGGCCATACGGACGGCGATTCCATCATCTTTTTCCCCAAAGCCAACGTCGTCCACATGGGCGATGACTATGTGCGTTACGGCTTCCCCTTCATCGACGTGCTGGCCGGCGGCAGCGTGCAGGGGATGATCGCAGCCTGCCAGAAGGCGGCCGCCCAGCTACCTCCCGATGTGAAGGTCATTCCCGGTCATGGAGACTTGTCTAATCTCGACGAAGTTCGCGATTACATCAAAATGCTCCAGGACACCAGCGCCGTAGTTCAAAAGGCGATCGACTCCGGGCAGAGCGTGGATCAGATGAAGCAGCAGAAAATACTCGCTCCCTGGGACAAGAAGTACGCCAGCAAGTTCATCACGGCCGACATCTTCATCGAAACCCTGTACAACTCGCTCACCAATTCAAAGAGCGCAGTTTTTGTACAGCACAATTAGGGTCCATTTTGGGCCATGCCCAGCGATACTGGCCTTCCCGGAGGGCCGCTCGTGCCGCTGGCGCAGCTATAATTGCGCCCGTAGATGCCCCTCACCGCCGGCTCAAAATTTGGCCTGTACGAAATCGTCTCAACCCTGGGCGCTGGGGGTATGGGCGAGGTCTACCGCGCAAGGGACACACGCCTCGGCCGCGATGTCGCCATCAAGGTGTTGACTCCGTCCTTCGCCGCCGACCCGGAGCGGCTGCGGCGTTTTGAACAGGAAGCCCGCGCCGTCGCCGCGCTCAACCACCCCAACATCCTCGCAATTTATGACATTGGCGAGCACGACGGCGTTCCTTTCCTGGTTTTGGAGTTGCTGGAAGGCGAAACTCTGCGTGAAGTGTTACAGCGCGGCGCGCTTTCGCACCGCAAGGCCGTGGACTACGCGATCCAGATTGCGCATGGATTGGCGGCGGCGCATGAGAAAGACATCGCCCACCGCGACCTCAAACCGGGCAATATCTTCATCACTCGCGACGGCCGGGTCAAGATTCTGGACTTCGGCCTGGCCAAGCTGGTCAAGTCCGCCGGGGCCGCTTCCGAGAACAGCCTAGCCACCATGACCGGCTCGGCACCGACCACCAACGCCGGCACGGTCTTGGGAACGTCGGGCTACATGTCTCCCGAGCAGGTCCGCGGCGCCGCAGTGGACTGCCGCAGCGACATCTTCAGCTTCGGCTCGGTGTTCTACGAGATGCTTACCGGCACGCGCGCCTTTCATCGCGAGACCACTGCCGAGACCTTGACCGCAATCTTGAAAGAAGACCCGCCCGACCTCATGGAGTCGGGC
The DNA here is from genome assembly GCA_963815775.1 of uncultured Acidobacteriaceae bacterium. Taxonomy (GTDB): domain Bacteria; phylum Acidobacteriota; class Terriglobia; order Terriglobales; family Acidobacteriaceae; genus CAVVDY01. The sequence continues at coordinate 81,661 of CAWFIB010000029.1, forward strand.
CGGCAGATTCCTCCCGCGCTCGATCGCATCGTCCGTCACTGCCTGGAGAAGGCCCCCGAGCAGCGCTTCCAGTCGGCGCGAGATCTCGCCTTCGATCTGGAATCGCTCTCCACCTTGACGGGATCGGGAAGTGTTTCCGCCGCCAAGGCCAAAGAACACCGGCGCTGGAAATATTTTGTTGCCGTCGCCGCACTGGTAATCGTGGCGGCGGCGCTCGGCTGGAAGTTGTCATCCGTCCTGCAGCCGGTAAAGGGTCCAAAGTTTCATCAGATCACCTACCGGCGCGGACAGTTGGATGGCAACGCCCGCTTCACGCCGGATGGCAAGGACATCATTTATACGGCTGCCTGGGATAGTCCGGAGCCGGAGATTTATACCGTGCCTGCCGACGGGACGGGCGGCCACTCGGTCGGCATTCGCAACGCACGTTTGCTCTCCGTCTCCCGCCGCGGTGAGTTGGCTGTACTCCTGTCCCCTGTCAACATCACGGGTTTCCTCGCCCCCGGCGATCTTGCCCGCACCGATACCGGCAGCAACGCTCCCAAGCCCGAGATCGCCAATGTCCAGGCGGCGGATTTCACTCCCGATGGCACAGCCCTGGCCATCGTGCGCTATGTGCCCGCCAAATTTATCTGCCAGTTGGAGTATCCCATCGGCAAGGTGCTCTTCCGCGGACGCCTCATCGATAACCTGCGCTTTTCTCCCGACGGGCGCTATCTGGCTTTTATCACGCACGACAACAACAGCGACGACCGTGGCCGGGCAATCATCCTGCGCACCAATGGAGACAAAGTCGCCGAGAGTCCGCTCTACGAAAGCGCCCAAGGTCTTGCCTGGACGCCATCCGGCAAGCAAGTGTGGATCACCTCGCCGCTGGAGTCCGGCGAGATTCACGCGCTTGACCTGTCCGGCAAAACCACTATCCCGCTCGCGGTGCCGGGCCGTCTGCGTCTGCAGGACATAGCTGCGGACGGCAGTCTCTTGGTGGAACAGGGATTGGTTCGTCGCGGCATGGTTGTCTCCGTCAACCACGGCGAATCGGTGCGCGATCTCTCCTGGCTCGATTTCAGCTACCTGCGCGGTATCAGCGCTGACGGCAAGACGGTCTTGTTTGAAGAGGAGGGCAGCACCTCCCAGCATTACAGGGTCTTTGTGCGGGATGTGGACGGCTCCCCCGCCGTCGCTCTCGGCGAAGGATACGGCCTCGCGCTTTCCCGCGACAAACGCTGGGCCCTGAGCGAGAAGCTCACCGAACCAACGCAGGAAATCTGGTTGCTGCCGGTCGGTCCGGGCGAGGCCCGGCGAATCAGTCCGCCCAATCTCAATCCTGCCATCGCAGCCAACTTTCTCTCCGATGGCAAGCACGTCATCTATGTGGCGTCGGAGGCCGGACGCGGCCCTCGCACCTGGCTGCAAGATATAAACGGCGGCACTCCTCAGCCCATTACCGCGGAGGGCATATTCGGATGGGTGCTCTCGCCTGACGACAAGTGGCTGCTGGTGAACGGCAGGAGGCAGGCCGCAGCGGGACTTCAGCAAGCAGGAGTGGTCGCCATGGCAGGCGGTGAAGTCAAGGACATCGCGGGCCTGGGCCCGAACCAGGTCATCCTCGGATGGACCAACGATGATCAGATCTACGTCGGATCGCTCAATCAACCACGCGCCGCATTTCACATCGACAAGCTGGACCCTTTCACCGGTGCGCGTACGCCGTTTCGCGACCTTTACGGGCCGGTGGTCTCGGGCGTCTTTCCCGACCCGCCCATCTTTACTCCCGATGGCGCCACCTATGGCTTCGATTACAGCTTGCGGCTGTCAGACCTCTATGTCGTAAGCGGCGTCCATTGACCAATGGGATTTCGATGAGGGAGCCTTGGTAGTGCTCCGTCCACACTCGGACAGCGGCATTCCTTCCCGGACACGGACACGCCTGGGATGTGCGCCATAAGTATCAGTTTCTAAGCGCCTTTGCAGCGGAAGAGCATGGCACGGAACGTGCTCCTAATAGGTGGGTTTGTGTACCCGGAGTATCTGGAGAATCTCGATGTGGAGTCTGCGGCAAGACATACGGTTCGCGCTGCGTCAGATGCGCAAGAGTCCCGGATTCAGCCTGACGGCGGTGCTGACTTTGGCGTTGGGGATCGGCGCCAACGTGGCGATCTTCCTGGTGTTGCATGGCGCTCTTCGCCTGCCCTTCCCCCATGCGGACCGGCTGGTCGTGGTGCGCAACACCTATCCCGGATCGGAAAACACTCCCGGATCCTTGCCTGACTTCCAGGACTGGCGACGCCAGGCCAAGTCATTCTCCAGGCTCGTAGCTATCTTCCCCACCCACATGACCTATCTCGGCAAGCGTGAGCCGATGCGCATCCCGGTGGCCTACGCCTCGGAAGGATTCCTCTCCACATTCGGTTTGTCACCGCTATTGGGCCGGGATTTTCTAGCCGGCGAGCACCAGAAAGGCGCTGCTCCCGCGTACCTGATCAGCGAGGAATTCTGGAAAAACCAGTTTGGTGGAAGCCCCTCGGTGCTGGGGAGCACGATCACATTGAATGCCCGCGCAGGCACCGTAGTCGGCGTCGTACCTCGCATGGTGCCCAGCTTTCATTTCGAGCCGCAGGCGTGGATACCGCTGGAGGCCGCTCCACCCTTCGACGCCCATGGCACGAACTACCTGAACGTCGTGGGACGGCTGAAAGACGGTGTCAGTCCCGCCTCAGCGCGCAGCGAACTCAACGTCATTCAGGGCCAGATTGACAAGCAGTTCCCCGGAAACGCCCACGGAATCATGCTGCAGCCGCTGGCGCAAAACATGTTTGGCGATATCCGCTCCGTCACCCTGGTGCTGTTGGCCGCAGTGGGATTCATCTTGCTCATCGCCTGCGTGAACCTCGCCAACATGTTGTTGGCGCGCGCCACCGACCGCCTTCGCGAATTCGCCATACGCAACGCTTTGGGCGCCTCCATGCGCCGCCTATTGCAACAAACCATCACCGAAAGTCTGCTGCTGGCACTCCTGGGAGCAGGCTTAGGGCTGATCTGTGCTGTCCTCGTCACCCGCCTTCCTCTGGCGATGTGGCCCAAGTTCCTGTTGGCCCCCGACCAGGTGAAAATGGACGCGATGGTGGTTCTCTTTACCCTGGGCCTCGCCGTCCTTACCGGGCTGTTCTTCGGAATCATTCCCGCGCTGCACGTGCTGCGTGAAAACTTTTTCGCCGCCACCCGTGAGGGCCGCACCCTCACCGAGACGCGCGAGCAGAATTTCACCCGTTCGGTCCTGATGGTCTCTGAGATCGCTCTCGCGACTTTGCTGGTAGCAGGCGCCTTGAGCATGGCGCGCTACTTCTCGCAGCTCATGCATACTGACCCGGGCATCAACCCCGGCCACGTGCTGAGCATGAATGTGTCGCTCTCTCCGGCCCGTTATGGGAAGCCGGAGCAGCAGCGCCAGTTCTTCGAGCAACTCGAGGACAAGCTCAAGACCATGCCTGCTGTCACCGCGGTTGCCGCTTCCTCCTCCACTCCTTTCGCCGGCGACGCCCAGTCGAGCGATTTCGAATACGAAGGCCAGCCCGCCGGCTCCGCCCAGCAACTGCCCTTCGCCGACAATTACTTCGTGAGCCCGGGATACTTCGAAACCATGCAGCAGCCGATCCTGCAAGGGCGGTCCTTCAACCAGCACGACCAGCCGGGAGCGCCCAAAGTGGTCATCATCAACCGCACCATGGCGGAAGCCCTATGGCCCGGTCAGAATGCGGTTGGAAAACGGATCAAGCTGGCCGACGGTGACTGGCATCAGGTGGTCGGCGTGGCGGGAGATGTCCGTTCTGCCGGTGTCTCCAAGCCCGCGGGCTTCCAATTCTATGTCAGCGCGTTGCAGCATCCGGTCAAAGACATGGACCTGCTGCTGCGCACCACCACCGAGCCGTTGTCGATCGCCGGCGTCGCCAAGCAGGCGGTATATGGTATCGATCCCGAACAGGCAGTGTCGAATGTGACCTCCGCCGATCAACTGGCATCGGACTCGATTGCCGGACAGCGCGTCTCCGCCGCCCTCTCGGAAAGTCTCGGCGGCCTTGCCCTGCTGTTGGCGAGCATCGGCGTCTATGGGGTGATGGCCTATTCCGTCAGCCGGCGGGAGCGGGAGTTCGGCATTCGCATGGCAATGGGCGCCCGACCGCGCGACATTCTCTCGCTGCTGTTGCGGCGTTCCAGCTACCTGGTGTTGCTCGGGGTTACTGTGGGCGTGGTACTCACCATTCCGCTCAGCCGATGGTTGAGCACCCTGTTGCCCGGGTCGCGCAGCTTCGGAGCACTCACCATTGCGGCGGCCGGAATCCTGCTGGCGGCAGTTGCGTTGCTTGCGACCTATTTGCCGGCCCGGCGTGCAGCCGCCATCGAACCGATGACGGCGCTACGCACGGAATGAACCGCCCTGAAGGGGCGCAGCCTCAGAGGCTATTGAAAACTCGAATTGGGAGCAGAGCTGGCCTTCAGGCCAGCATCCAAGCCGCTGAAAATACGTGAGAGCTTTAGCCCCCGGGATACTTCGAAGGGACTTTTTCAGCGGCCTGTTCAGCCGTGCCCCATGCGACATCAACGCAGACTGCTCTAAGCCCCCGAGGGAACTCGGTCTACGCCTTCTCTGAAAATGCTCTAAGCCCGGCGATTTATCGGTGGGATGAGCCCTGAATCTAGGCTAATCACACTCCTGCCGCCGCCACCCCCGAATAATAGCGCGTGGTGCGCGGCAGCTTCTGCATGCAGCCAAGCGTGAAGAAGAACGCAGTCGCGACCAGGCAGACCGCCAGGCGCACGTGCGCCAGCGGCAGCGGCTCCAGGTGCAGGAACTTGCCCAGCCGCCATGCCGCCCAGTTGATCACCTGCGTCGGCACCACTGTCCAGATGGCAACGTAGAACCATGCCCGCTCCGCTCCTTCGCCAAAGGTGCTGCGCTTCGCCCGCGGTATCCAGTCGAGCATCGTCGCCAGCACCACTGCCAAGGCCAGGGGGTAATAGGCCCAGCGATACAACTGATGCAGCATCCACTCACCGTTGATGGAGGCGATGATCAAGCCAATCAGGTTCAGCGCGTAGGGCACCAGTAGATCGATCCACGCTGCGGTGTAGCACACCACGCGATAGGGCAGGTTGGGCTGATGCACCCCATAATAATGGATGTACGGGCGCCGCTCGCATCCCGGAACGCGCCCCACCAAGCCGCGCCAGCACACCACCGCCGCTACCATCGCCAGCCAGATCCAGTGGCGCGCGTCCGGCCCATGCGTGTACAGGTCATAGGTTAGCGGATAGCCGGGCAGAATCCAGAACACCCAGATCCAGATCGGGGTATGCAGGACGCGGTAGTAGTTCTTGTTCCGTTCGCGAAAGACGGCCTGTTTCATGCGTCTTTTGAGAATAGCGGCAGGGCCAATCCGAGCGCAACGAGGAGCGAGGGTGCCACAGTAGCTGAAGAACGCGGTATGGACTTCTTGGGCCATGGACGATTGCCGCGGCGCATGGCAGATTCCCTCGAACATTCGCGGGTTGGAAAAATAAGCAACTCCTCTCCGTGTTCATCGACGAGCCATCCGTGGTTCAATTTGTCTTGGACGTGGAAAACTACTTTAACTACTTCACCGAAATCGAAGAGCACTTTTGCAAGCGTCGCGGCACGCTGATGACCCTATCGCCCCTTGACTGGTCTCTGATGGAGATCTGGAAGGATGCCGGCATTTCACTGGAAGCGGTGTTGCGCGGAATTGATGTAACCTTCGACAAATGGGATCGCCGCCCCCGGCGGACCCGAAAGATCAACGGGCTCGGGTTCTGCGCGCAGGAGGTGCTGGCCTCAGCCGAGGAGTTGAAAGACGCAGCGGTTGGCAGCACTCCGGCGAAGTCGGCTGCCGGTTTGGAGCTTCCCGAGGTCGTCGCCTTTCTCCGGCACAACGCAGACGCCTTGGAGCATGCCAGTTTGCCGGCGCCTGCCGCGTCGGTTGCACAGGAAAGTGCCGCATCTCTGCGCAGCCTGGCGGAGGCGGTCGAACAGGGAACCGCGCCCACGATGGAAGATTTGGAACGCCGGCTGACGGTGGGCGAGGAGAAGTTAATTGCGGCGTTGCTGGTGTCAACCCCCGAAGATACGCTCTTCAACATCCGCAGCCAGGCTGACCGCGATCTCGCTCCCTACCGCAGCAAGATGACCGCTCTGCAAATCGATCAGTTGCACAAACAATATGTGCAAAAACGATTGCTGGAACAACATCACCTGCCAAGGTTGAGCTTGTTTTATATGTAAGGTTCGGCTCGCGCTTAGTACTTCGGCACCTTGGGATCCACGCGATCGGCCCAGGCGGTGATGCCGCCAGCCAGGTTATGCACTTTGCTGAAGCCGGACTGGCGCAGGTAGTCCACAGCCTTTGCGCTGCGGCCACCCATCTTGCAATGAACGACGATCTCGCGTTCCGAGTCAAGCTCGCTTACCCGCTTGGGCAAATCGTTTAGCGGAATGAGGTGGCCCCCGATGTTGCAGATTTGATATTCGTGCGGCTCGCGGACATCCAGCACGAAAATGTTTTCGCCTGCATCCAGACGGCGCTTGAGTTCCTCAACGGTCATGTCGGCCATTGTTGCTGCTGCTCCTGTTTCTTCTTTACTGACCCCACAAAACTGATTGTAGTCGATAAGATGCGTCACCGTGGGATGTGCGCCGCATGCCAGACACTCGGGATTCTTGCGCAGCTTCAATTCACGAAAGCGCATCGTCGCCGCATCGATCAGCAGCAGGCGGCCGGCCAGCGACTCTCCTATGCCGAGGATTAGCTTGATCGTCTCCGTCGCCTGAATCACCCCAATGAGTCCCGGCAGAATGCCGAGCACCCCGCCTTCGGCGCACGACGGCACCGCTCCCGGCGGAGGCGGCTCGGGATAAAGACAGCGGTAACATGGTCCGTCCTTCGTCGCGAAGACGCTGGCCTGCCCCTCAAAGCGAAAGATAGAGCCATACACATTGGGCTTGCCGGTGAGCACGCAGGCGTCATTTACCAGATATCGAGTTGGAAAATTGTCCGTCCCGTCGGCAATGATGTCGAACTCGCGAAAAATCTCGAACGCGTTAGCGCTCGTGAGCCGAGCCTCGAATTTGCGGACCTCGACATGGGGATTGATCCCGGCAATTCTCTCTGCCGCGGAGTCCAGCTTTTTCCGCCCCACGTCAGCCGTACTGTGAATGATCTGCCGCTGAAGGTTGGTGAGGTCCACAACATCGAAATCCACCAGCCCTAACGTCCCCACCCCCGCCGCCGCCAGATAGAGCGCCAATGGCGAGCCCAGTCCGCCCGCGCCTACGCAAAGCACCTTCGCCTGCTTCAGCTTGAGCTGCCCTTCCATGCCCACCTCGGGCAGGATGACATGGCGCGAGTAACGAAGGATTTCCTCATTGGTCAGCGCCGCCGTCTCTCGCGAGGTAATCTCCATTCGCCTAAATTATCCCATCTGGCGCTGCACCAGAGCCTCCCCGGCAACGCACTGCACATCCTGCTGCACATCCTACAGATGCACGGCAGCGGCAATCGCACCAGCGGCGTCCCACTCTGTGTCACACCAACGTGTGATGCCTGTCACACCGCCGCGTAACGCCATCGGTGTACAAAAATTGAACTGGATTGCTGTGGGAGCGCCCGCGTCTTGCAACCTTCAAACTCACAAACTACAGCCGGCAGCAGCTTACTCCACGAACTGGAGACCATCGGACGTCCTGTCTCGTTCGACCAGGGAGAGCGCGTCATGGTCGAGGGAGAGCAGGGCAAAGGTATTTACATTCTGCGCTCAGGGTCTGCTCGCGTTTCCATGACCTCCCATGATGGAAAAACCATCGCTCTGCGTGAGCTGACGCCCGGCTCGTATATCGGACTGTCGTCGACCTTGAGCTGCGATCACTCCTGCTACACGGTGCAGGCTGCCGGAGCTGCTCGCTTCACCTTCGTGCCATCAGGGGAAGCCCAGGAGCTCTTGCGCGCCCACCCGGACCTGTGTCTACAGGTGATTGAGTTGCTCGGCAAGGAAATGTCCTCGCTTTGCAGTGAGCGGGCGTTGCTCAACGCTGAAGCCAAGCCGGCTCAGATCCGAACCTGATGGTCGGGGGTGTGATACGACAGAAGTGGTAGCAACCTACAGCAGAAGGGGGATTCGCAAGAGCAGGATACCGATGGCACAATTTCCAGGTGATCGCGTGACATCGTCTGGGAAAGACTAGCGTTGCGTGATTGCTTGTCTCCTCCTTTGCAAGAGTCCTGGTTTTACGGGCTGGCGGAATTCTCGGACCTACACGGTCTTTTTCGGATGTGCAACTGGGCGCTGCGCCTCCGTTCGGAATTCCGCCTTTCTCTTCTGATTTAACTTCTGTTGGAAATCCCGAACCGGCTCAGTTTGTTGTAAAGCGAACTCCGCGGAATACCCAGCCGTTTCGCGGCCTTCTGGATGGATCCAAACTCCTGGGCAAGTACGGTCTCGATGTGGACCCGCTCCGCCTGCTGCAAGGTCAAGTCGGCGGCGAAGGGCGAGGGCCGTGCGAGGCCTTCGCACTGGAACGAGAAGAATTGCAGTTCGCGACGGGTGATGACATGGCTTTCGGCTATAAGTACCGCCCGCTGCAACACGTTGCGCAGCTCCCTCACGTTGCCTGGCCATGAGTACTTTTGCAGGGCGTCAATGGCTGAGCGATCTAGCTCCATCGCGGTTTTCTGGCGGTTTGGCGCCATCGATTCCAGCAGGTTCGCCGCCAGACATGGAATGTCTTCGGGACGGTTGCGCAGAGCTGGAGCTTCGAGCAGGATGATGTTGATCCGGTAGAAGAGATCAGGGCGGAATCGTCCCTCCTGCACCTCCCGCCCCAAATCGCGATGGGTAGCGGAAATCAGCCGCACATCGGCAAAGCGGTCGTGCACTTCTCCCAGCCTCCGATACAGGCCGCTCTCCAGCACTTTCAGGAGCTTGGGTTGGACCTGCAAGTCAACATCGCCGATCTCGTCCAGAAATACCGTTCCGTGGTTGGCCACCTCCAGGAGTCCCGGTTTGGCGGCGATGGCACTGGTAAACGCGCCTTTCTCATGCCCGAAGAGCTCTGTCTCCAGAAACTCGCGATCCAGTCCGGCGCAGTTCAGGTCGAGGAATTTTTCGTGCCAGCGACTGCTATTGGCGTGTATCCAGTTGGCCAGCACCCCTTTTCCGGATCCGGTTTCGCCCAGTATGAGAACCGGACTGTCGCTGGCAGCCACCTTGTATGCCAGCTCGCGCAGCCGTTGAATCACTCGACTCGAACCCACAAAGGGATCAAGTATTTCTCCCCCAGGCTGTGAGGTAGTAATGCCGGGCATCGACGCATTGGCCGCTATGAGATTAGATCCGGCGAACCCGCTGTTCTCACCAAAATGGTGGTGCGAGGAATAGCTGCCGGCAGAAGAAAGAGACAGGGGATCTGAAAGCTTCCCGTTCTGGAAGTGAGCCAAAGTTATGCTCCTCGATAGCAACGGCTACTACGCGGCTTTTAGCCACCGAATCGACTCGCCCGTCAGCAATTGAGGTAGCGGCTGGCCCATGCAAGTGGTTCGACAATAAACCGACACTGGAGTCGAAGGTCGACACTCCAAATCGTCGCGGCTTGTCAATGGACAGCGCCCGAAATCTGCGTCGCCCTTGAGTTACAACTAGGTGAAGGGTCACTATCCCACGTAAAGCTTGAATGTTCGGTGACAGGAGTCACACGAACCTTGGTCATTATGTTACGAAAGGGCATATGGCATATGTACTATCGGACATGTCCTACACAGTCGGAGCCCGAAGCTGGAAGCGTTCCGCCATCATCTCCACCACCTCACGGCCGATCTCCAACGAGGCTGTAGCAGCCGGTGAGGGCACGTTGCAGACGTGAATCATCCCCGGAGCGTGCACAAAGTAGAAATCATCGAGCAGATTGCCTTGCCGGTCCACCGCTTGCGCCCGCACTCCTGAACCTCCCGCAGCCAGATCATCTTCTGCCAGCTCCGGAATCATCTTTCTCAATGCAGTCGTGAAAGCGCTCTTCACCAGCGAGCGGTATTGCTCGGCTGCGCCCATGCGCCAATACCTGCGCGCCATCTTCCAGAAGCCGTTGTAAAGCACTATCTCAGCGGCCTCGCTCAGGTCCGGACTGGTGCCGCTGTAGCCTTCGCGCCGAAGCGCCAGCAGCGCGTTAGGGCCCGCCTCGACACTGCCGTTGACCCTGCGGGTAAAGTGGACGCCCAAAAACGGGAATCGCGGATCAGGCACCGGATAGATTAGGTTCTTGACCAGATACCGCCGCTCCGGCCGGATCTCGTAATACTCGCCCCGGAAGGGAATGATTTGCAGGTCGATCTCCGCTCCCGCCAACTTGGCAATGTGATCGCTATAGAGTCCCGCGCAGTTGATGACATACGCCGCGCGAAAGGCGCCGGCCGTGGACTCTACCACGTTCTCCTGCCCATCACGGCAGAAGCCATTGACCTCCGCTTTGCAAGCGATCTCTCCTCCCGAGCGCTCAATCAGCTCGGCATACTTCTGGGCTACCGCCACGTAGTCTACGATCCCGGTTGAAGGGACTTGCAGCGCCTTCAAGCCCTCGCAATGGGGTTCGACTTCGCGAAACTCATCGCGATCGAGCATCCGCAGCCTTTCCACACCGTTCGCGATGCCACGCTGATGCAGTTGCTCCAGCCGCGGAACCTCCTCCGCACGGGTTGCAACCACCAGCTTGCCGCACTCTTCATAGGCAATCCCGTGCTCGCTGCAAAAGCGTTTCATGGATGCCGCCCCAGCCACGCAGTTCCGTGCTTTAAGGGAGCCGGTGCGGTAGTAAATGCCGGAATGGATCACCCCGCTGTTGTGGCCAGTTTGGTGGGCTGCAACCTGGGCCTCTTTCTCCAGGACGGTCACGCGAATTCCGGGAAAGCGGGTGACGGCGTTAAGCGCGGTTGCCAATCCGACGATGCCGCCGCCGATAATCAGCAGGTCTGCAGAATGATCAGGCATTGAAGTCTCGTTTCGTGGGCGACGGAAGATTATAGAATCGGACGTTGCTTCTCAGACTATCCTGAAGCAGGATTCCTCAAGCCGGTTAAATCAGCAACCGGCACGGGCTAATTAACCTATGCGAGTACTTGTCACCGGCGGCGCTGGCTTTCTAGGCTCCCATTTGTGCGATGCGCTGCTTGCTGAAGGTCACAGGGTCACCTGCGTAGACAACTTCCTGACCGGCCGTAAAGACAATATTACTCACCTGGCGAACGAGCCGAGGTTCGAGCTTATCGAGCAGGACGTGTGCGGGTCTTTCGATCCCGGACATGTGGACTATGTTTTTCATTTCGCCTCGCCCGCCAGTCCGATCGACTACATGCAACATGGTATCGAGACGCTTCGGGCAGGGTCCCTCGGCACCATGCACTGTCTGGAACTCGCCGAACGCTACCGCGCCAAATTTCTCCTGGCTTCCACCTCGGAATGCTATGGCGACCCGCTCGAACATCCCCAGAAGGAAACGTACTGGGGTTATGTGAATCCGATCGGCCCGCGCTCGGTCTACGACGAGTCGAAGCGGTTTGCCGAAGCCCTCACCATGGCCTATCACCGCTACAAGAAGCTCGATACCCGCATCGTTCGCATCTTCAATACCTACGGGCCTCGACTCCAAATCGACGACGGCCGGGTGATCTCGAACTTCATGAAGCAGGCGCTTCGCGGCGAGGACCTCGCGGTCTACGGTGACGGGCTCCAGACTCGCAGCTTCTGCTATGTGAGTGACGAGGTTGCCGGCATTCTGGCACTTTCAGAATCGCAGGAGCACGGACCCGTCAACATTGGCAACCCGGTCGAGTTCACGATCTTGCAATGCGCCAAGCTGGTGCTTGACGTTACCGGCTCAAACAGCCAACTCCGATTCGAGCCGCTTCCCCAGGACGATCCTCTGCAACGTCGGCCAGACATCACCAAAGCCAGGCAATTACTCGGTTGGGAGCCCAGCATCGACCTTCGCACCGGGCTGATGATGTCGCTGGACTATTTCCGCTCGGCGGTTGCAACCACCGTGGCGGCGAAACCCGGCTAGTAATCGTTGAGTAAAGCCTCGCCCGTCGAGCAAGCCGCATAGCTTACAATGGCTGCGGAAGGCCAGAACGCATTCATGGATGCTCAACGCGATCTTGTTCAGTTTGAGCAGGAGATGGCGTCGTGGTGGTACGTTGCGCGTCGCAACCTGATGCGCGAGTTTGTGAGCCAGTCGCTGGCTGGAAAACCTGAGGCCCGAATTCTCGACCTGGGCGGTACCGCCGTACTGGAATTCGATCGGTCGTCCCCATTCCGGGTTGTCAACCAACACAGTACGCTCGCTGCTTCCGCCTTTCAAAAAATGCACGGCAGCAGAAATCTCGTCTGCTCCTCCATCGACGATCTCGCCTTTGCCAGCAATTGCTTCGACCTGGTGATCGCCGGGGATTTCCTGCAATCGGTGCCGGACGACCGCATCGCCCTGCGCGAAATTCGGCGAGTCTTAAAGGATGGCGGCCTTTTGTGCCTGACGGTTCCGGCTTACTCCTTCCTCTGGGATGAGGAGGACGAGCGTCGTGGACACTGCCGCCGTTACGGAGTGAGCGAGGTGCGCCGCAAGCTGACGACCTCCGGCTTCGAAGTCCAGCGCGCTTCCTACTTTGTCGCCACCGCCTTTCTGCCCCGCCTCGTCACGCGTTTAGCCAAGAGCATCGTCCGCATCTCGACGGAGAGCAAAGCCCTTCCGACGCAGCCCAGCCGGATGGCAAACGCGGCAATGGTGTCTCTTCTCGACCTTGAGCGGCAGATCTTGCACTACATCAATCTCCCATTCGGCACCCGTGTGGTTTGCTGGGCCCGAAAACCTGCACTTGTCGCCGTGACCGTCCCGGCGTGGGACCGGCCCTGGGTCTCTTCTCCGCGGCTCACTTGGTCCGGCTCCTAGCGTTCCGTAGCCGCGGTTCTGTCTCTACCCGTCCCCCTCGTTGCTCGTAAAATCTAGTGGAACGGATTTCCGTGGTATGCTTTTGGACCCCGCAGGTCTACAACTCGCATCCGGCTTTGGAGGAGTTATGAAAAAGGCGATTCTTCTGTCCGCTGTCTTGCTGCTTGCACTGAGCAGCTTCGCTGACACAACCATCAACAACTTCACCGGCTATAACGACGGTTGGTTCCCATTTGGAGACCCTAACAACGCCACTCAAACCTATGGCGAAATTTTCACCGCCCCGTCGGGCGGCGACACCAGCCTCGCCAGTTTCTCGTTCTACACAGGAGACCCATTCTTCACCGGAGACATCATTGCCGGCGCTTACATCGCGACCTGGACCGGCACCCATGCCGGAAAGCTGCTGTACGACAGTGGGGAGTTCGACTACGACAATGCCGGCAACGAAGAGCTGACCTTCAACACCGGGGGCTTGAGCGTCACGCCCGGTGCGCAGTACATCATGTCCTGAGCACAAGCAAATTCCATGGCCAGTCTTTTGGCGCAACGTATGTTTCCGACGGTGGTACCAATCAATACCTGAACGGCTTTGCCTATTCTAATAGTGGAAACGGGTTCGATGAGCTCTTTTCACTCCCTTGGGATGGTATTGGTCTGCAGCCCGACTGGGCGGTCGATCTTGAGTTCAACAGCGTTCCAGAACCGGGCTCGGTGCTAATGCTTGGAACTGGAAGCCTCTGCGGCCGAGGCGTTCTGCGCCGCAAGCTGTTTTAAGAACCTTCCAGCGACCGTCGCGCCCTCGCCGGTCGCTTCGGTCCTCAGAAGCGCGACCAGCTTCCTCGCGGCGTGCCAATGACCTGCCAAAGCGATGAAGTGATAGAGAGAACGCAGATTTCATCGCCGGCTGCTCCCGCGCTCTGAAGATAGCCAGTCATACTGGTTGTGAGCATCCCGTTCGTGAAAACGATCCTTATTGTTGAACTCGGCACGGGCTTCAATTGACTGGGAGCTGGAAATGAGCCGTTATTGGAGTTTCTATGCAGTAGCTTTGTCCTGCGACTATCGTGCCGCTCGGAAGGTTATAGGTGACTGACAACCCCGTTGATTGATTGAAGGTATATCCAGACTGGTAGGTTCCGCCGAGGGTGTTAGTTGCGCCCGTTGTGACCGCAACGGGCATCGTGCCATCTACGGTGCTTTTTGCCAGCAGTGATGTTCCTGTGGCAGCCCCAACGTTGGGTGCTGTGAACCTTGGGCTGGAGAGATTCCTCAGCGGCTCCCATGCCATGCTGTTGCTTCCCGGACGCACCATACCTTGAGCGACCCCGCCACTGGCGCAGGAGCCGTAAGCCGAGCTTGAGCCGGCGACCTTGATGTTGCCGTTCGATGGCAGGTTAGCGACTACATATGAGCCGAAGATGATGTTGTTGACGGGGACGGTGCTAGTTCCGATAACGACGGCAGTCAGGTTTCGGATGCTGAGCTGGTTGTGAACCGGGTCAAATATGGTATTCGCCGCGCTTCCCGCATTAGCATCCGTGACACATGTCATCGACAGCGGGAGTGTTCCACAGTGTATTTCGTTCGGGTAAGCGCTCAAAGCTAGATGCACGGCTGAGATCACGCCGGTATGGGGGTCCCAGCTATCAACATAGATGCGGTTAGCAACTGCATTGGAGGACAAGTGCAATCGGTACATTCGAACTGCTGTTGTTGATAACGGAAGCATCCCCAAGGTGGATGTGAGGTTCCGGCACGATACCTTCTAGAGTGGCGCAGTGACCAGAGGCAAAACACACCATCCTCACTGTTGCGTTCAGCGACAAAACATACTTCGGCGGGAACGCGAGGGCCTCGATCACCCCAAGATTCGAACATCTGCCTGCGGGGACGTGACCAATGTAGGAGGCGTCCCCGGTGTGTGTCAATGGCACTGACGTGTCGTGGCACTGACGTGTCGATAACACGACGTTAGAAGAAGTATTCGTTGGAAGGTGGTGATGCGGGATCGCGCAAAGATGCAGCGCGTCACCCAAAGTATCGGAAGTCCTTCCAGAATTCCGGCCAGCCAACTTTGGGCGGACCGCAAACGAAGATGTCGGGATGGTCCCCCGTCTCTTCGTTGATCACTCCATACGGATTTGGTGTGTGCCCGGCGACTCGGCACGATGTAAAGCGTTTGTCGACATACTCCTGGTCTAAGCCCAGAATGATGACCGTCTGCGGCTCCGGATTACCGTACCCGCGCGCCCAGAATGAGTTCACGCCGCTGATGGCCTGCGGCAATCCGTATTGCGGCCCATACAGGTCGATTGCTCCCGCCTCACCGTAATTCGTGCCCAGGATAGCCAAATGCTCGCGCTCCTGTGGAGTCAGCGAATCCCGAATCCTGGCGACTTCCTGTACCAGCTCCGGCCAGCCCAGCTCCTCCTTGTAATCTCCCTGCACCGATGCCGCGGCTTTCCACCACTTGCTCCCCAACGGCGCCAGCGGCATGAAGAACGCACTCGTTACTGCGATGTCAAATGCCAGCGCCGCCCATGCGAGGGTCCGCACGGTGATCGCCTTGCCCCGCGCCATGGCCGCCAGACAACCCTCACCCCAGACCGCGCCTGCCGCATACAGCATGGGATAAGCCGGGCCCATGTAATACCAGCGTCCGCGCAAGATCACGAACAGCGCCAGCGTGATCAGGTACATCCAGCCGATCATGCGAAAGCGCTTGCCGGCCTGCGCCACAAAGCAGAAGTACAGTCCCGCCAGGGCCAGCACAGTACGAAAGCCGGTTAGCATTAACTGTTGCGGTAGAAAATGTGCGGTCCGCCCCTCCCTTATATCGCGCGCATGAATGTGCTTCAGCATGTCGAGCGAGATGAAGTGGTTTTGCGCCTGCCACAGAATATTCGGAAGGAAAATCAGTATCGAAAGCCCGACTCCAATCCACAGCCACTTGCTCTTCAGATAGCGCCGAGCATCGGTAAGTAGCACGCCTCCGACGATGCCCAGGGTGAAGAAGCCCATCGTCCACTTGGTGAGCATTCCCAGGCCGATAGCAATGCCAATGCCGGCCCACCATCTTGCGTCTCCGCTCTTCAGCAGGCGAACGACAAAGTAGGCAGTCAGCACCCACGCCAGTGCGTCGAATGCGACGTACTGCATCAGCGCGCCTGCGCCCAGGCAATACGGCGCCACCGCGACCGCAGCGACCAATTGCGCTCCCCGGCGGCCGCCCATCTCGCGCGTCATGAGCCCGGTCAGGACAACGGCAATCGCCAGCGCGACGTTAGCGAAGAAACGGAAGCCGCGAATCGACGTCCCAAACAGGATCAGCGAAATGCGGCCGAAGAACGGCGTCACCGGCGGATAAGCAACATAGCCCCACGCCAGATGACGCGCATCGTCAAGCGTGGCCAGTTCGTCGCGATGGATCCCGTAGCGATTACCGAAGATCAAATGCACGACGATAGTCGCCAGCGCGATGATAATCAGAATTGCCAGATCACTTCGGAAAGATGTTTCGTTATGAGGACGGTTAACCGTAACGCTTGTCGTTGTCGTCGATCCAGCCATGAGTTGTCCACGAAGGAAGGTTTGCGGCCCTTAGCGATACAGTGTACGTTCTGAGGGGCCGTCCGGTTCCGGATGCCAAGTCGGAGTTTTGTTTATGAACAACATTGACAATGGCCTGGTCCACCTGCCCAGCTGTCACTCGGTCGATGATACCGTTCAACGCCTGCAGGACACTTCTTCAGGAGAAAAACATCACGATCTTTGCGACGGTCGATCACAGCGGCGAGGCGGAAAAGGTCGGATTGCAGATGCGCCCAACCAAGCTCGTCATCTTCGGCAATCCAAAAGCTGGAACGCCCTTAATGCAAGCTGCTCCGACGCTTGCGATCGACCTTCCTCTCAAGGCACTGGTGTGGGAAGACACCGAAGGAAAGGTTTGGCTGAGCTATAACGATCCAGCTTACTTGCAGCATCGGCACCCGTTTCCCGAGGCGCTCATCGCCAATTTGTCGGTGGTCAACGGACTGCTCGCCAAGGCGGCGGAGTAGCAACTCTAGAAGGTATCTCATAAAGCGGTTTTGAAAGGGCACGGCTTCAGCCGTGCCGCTCACGCCGCCAAAAACATCGGCTTTAGCCCCTGAGGGAAAGCAAGTTCTAGCTTCTTGGTTCATCCTGAGATAGTCCCTCGATTCTCTCCACCGGCCCGATTCCTGGCGGATGTCCGGCAGTACGCAACATCCAGTAACGCGCCGGCTCATAGTGATTTTCGGCCGTGTAGGGCTCGCAGAAATGCGCTGCGCAGAGGTCGGCGCGCACAAAGAACGCATTGACTCCGGCGAAGCAGCAGCCGACCAGGTGATATCCCTTGCGCTCGGCCAGCAACTCCAGCGCCTTCAGGCTGGCGCCGAAATACGTATTCTCCTTCCACTGAAACCGCTCCTGATAGCTCACGGCCAGCGACATGGGAGGAAACCACGACGCGTTGTACTCCACCACCACTACTCGAGGAGAGATCGATTGCACCGCCTGCCAAACGTGATAGTCGTTGCCATCCAGGTCAATGCTCAGCAGATCAGGCTCGGCCTCGGGCGCACTCTTCTGCAATACTGCATCGACATTCTCGCGCGTAATGAATGCCTGGTCGATGCGAAGCTGGCTTGACGAAACATAGCTTGCGAAATTTCTCCGCGCTCGCGCGGCCTTCGCCTCATCGCCCTCCACCCACAGCCCGCGCCATCCCTGCAATAACAGTGCGAGGGTATTGTTTTCCAGTCCTGCGCCGGTTCCGATCTCGATGAACGTTCTGCTTGAAGTCCCTATGCGGCGAAAGATCTCCGCGACCATGCCGTCCTCATCGTTCTGCGAATACGCCTTCGCGCCGTAACGCAGCAGCCGCCTGGGGTCGGCATAGCGTGCAGTTGCCATGGTCTGTTCCCAGTAGCGTTGCTGCTCCAGCGCACGCCAGTTGGTCAGGAACAGCCGGCTCTTCTTGAGCCAATCTTGGATGGTTTTGATCACACCGCTTTGAGCAGCATACAGGTGACGTCGTCGTGCTGCGGCGCAGTACCCACAAAGTTGTCGATGTCCCCCATAATTCGCTGCAGCAGCATGGATGGCGATTGCGTGGCGCCGGCGTGAATGTTGTAATTCAGCCGGTCCTCGCCGTATTCCTCGTTGCGCGCATTCTCCGCCTCCACCACCCCATCGCTGAACATGACTACCCAATCGCCGGTTTGCAACGTAACGGTTGCCGACGAATAAGGCGGATTGTCCAGGATTCCCAGCGGAATGCCGCCGCACTCCAGTCGCTCCATCGCGCCGGACGCGCGCCGCAGAATCGGCGGATTATGTCCCGCATTGACGTAGGTGAAGGTACGCGCTTGCGGATCGAACTCCGCAACAACCGCCGTGGTGAAGCGCCGGCCGTCCTGGCTGTTCGTGCACGCGTACTGGTTCATCCTGCCGACCAGCTCGCTCACACTGGACGGCGTAAGCGCAAGCGTCTTCAGGCTGGCCTGTACCGTAGCCATCAGCAAGGCAGCCGGAATGCTCTTGCCGGCAACGTCCGCCACCACGATAAGGAAGGTCTGGAGACGACCATCGCCGGTCACCCTGGGAAACACGTCGTAGTAATCGCCCGCGACCGTGTTGGCCGGACGAGTTGCAAACGCAATCTCCAATCCCGGAACCGACGGTGGGTTGGAAGGCAGCAGCCAGGTCTGGATTTCCTTTGCGATTTGCAGATCGCGCTTCATTACCACGCGGTCCGACACTTCCAACACCAGAATCAACAGCAACAGCGCGGCTCCCCAGAAATGACCGTCGAAGCGGAAGAGTACGGTACTGTTGGCGCCTTCCCAACTGGTCTGCATCGGCAGAAACATGAAGACCAGCGCCACCAGCAACAGCACGCGTCGCGCCGGCGACAGCTTCTCCATTACGGCCCAGAAAAACTTCGCCGCCAGCCGGACGTAATGCTTCCACTTCGGAACGCTTGCTTCCCGAGTCAAATCGACATCCGCGGAATACAGCCGGTAGCTGGCGCGCGCATCTGTCTGGAACTGCTTCCAGAGCTGGTCCAGCTTCAGACCGTCGCTCACCCGCAGCCAGAAGCGCTCGATGCGCGACATCATGGGCTCAACCTTTGCGGTCAGCGGGTCCGGCGGACGATGGGGTGCACGCGTGCTGGCGTTCGTAGACATAGCAAGTCGTTACGATTATAGGCTGGGGAACATCTGCGTGGAACGTCTCGGC
This sequence comes from uncultured Acidobacteriaceae bacterium, assembly GCA_963815775.1. Lineage (GTDB taxonomy): Bacteria > Acidobacteriota > Terriglobia > Terriglobales > Acidobacteriaceae > CAVVDY01. The sequence goes on from CAWFIB010000029.1 coordinate 100,928, forward strand.
AGACACTAGTGCGTGGGTCCCTCAGCACGTCGAATGGTATTCAGTATCCACACGAAGGGCTCAAACCCGGTGCTCAATTGGCCGGTGAACGGGCTGTCCAGCGAGAAGATCAGATAGAACGAAAGCCCTACGATGAGCGAGAAGCCCAGCAGCAGACCGGCCCAGACGCCCCACACGTGGGTCACGAACATCCCGTGGAAGGAAAACAGCACAAACGCTCCTGCAATCAGCAGCCCCCACAATGCCTTCGCCGTGTTTCCCTTGGCGCTGCGCAGCCGGTCGCGACGTGCATCCAGCCAGATCGCGGTGAGTCGCAGCGCCTGGGCATAGAGCACCTGCTCGCGGCTGTCTTCAGGCCGGATCTCCATGATGGCCTCCAGCAGCGCCGACGAGGTGTCCAGCGTGATCTCTTCCACTGGAGTGTCCACCATGGTCGCGCGCACCAGCGCATCCCAGCGATCAATCACGCTCTCGACGTATTCTTTGGCCAGATGGCGAATCTTGGCGTTCTTCTCCGCCGGCAGATGGTTGACGATGAACATTACGTCGGCCAGAGCATTGGCTTCCGAGCTCACTGCCGAGCCGGCATCGCTGAAGCTTTGCCACACCCCCGAAACCACAAACGCAATCAGCACCGCATAGATCGTGCCCAGCGCTCCATAGACCGCGCTGGTCAGCCCGATGTCGAGATCAAGGTGGGGAGTGTTGAACGCCGTCCGCACCAGCAATGAAACTGCGAAGGCCGCAATTACCGTCGAGCCGATGATCAGGACGGGCTGCAAGGGAGCCGGCAGCGACAGGATGTAGGAGCGCATGGCTGGTTTATGAGGTCGCAGCTTTTTCCAACTCGCCGATGTCAATTTTCTTCATTCCCATTAAGGCCTGCATGGCCCTGGGATCGGACAAGAGCTGAGCAATACGGCCAGGCACAACCTGCCACGACAGTCCGAACTTGTCTTTCAGCCACCCGCACTGGCTCTCGCTGCCTCCGGCCGTCAGCTTCGACCAGTAGTAGTCAATCTCGTTTTGCGAGTCGCAGCGTATGACAAACGACACCGACTCATTGAACTGGAACATCGGCCCGCCGTTCAGCGCGGTAAACCTCTGGCCATCCAGTTCGAAGGTGATGGTGAGAACCTTCGATTGTGCGGGTGCCCCATCCTTTCCCGCCTTTTGGGAAAGGGTGGGAGATTTCATCTCGTCGAGGCGTCGCGAATTCTTGAAGACGCTGAGGTAAAAGTCGACCGCCTCTTCCGCATTCGAGTCGAACCACAGAAACGGCGTGATCCGGGGGAAGTTCTCAAGGGCGCTCATGGTCTGACTACATTGGCTGGAGAGTGGCAGGTTCGTCAAGTCCTTGGGGTACCGCCTCCTCCCTATGCTCCGTAAAATCTTGAAAACGTTAGGTCGAACGCCGTCCATCCTCCGGAGCCCAACGGGCGATATTTGTTTGAGCCGTGGGCGTCAGCCCGCGGGAGCCGGCCATCCTCAGAGCCCAACGGGCGACCTTTGTTTGAGCCGTGGGCGTCAGCCCGCGGGAGCCGTCCATCCTCAGAGCCCAACGGGCGACATTTGTTTGAGCCGTGGGCGTCAGCCCGCGGACGCCGTCCATCCTCCAGAGCCCAACGGGCGATATTTGTTTGAGCCGTGGGCGTCAGCCCGCGGGAGCCGTCCATCCTCAGAGCCCAACGGGCGACATTTGTTTGAGCCGTGGGCGTCAGCCCGCGGACGCCGTCCATCCTCCAGAGCCCAACGGGCGATATTTGTTTGAGCCGTGGGCGTCAGCCCGCGGGAGCGGTCCATCCTCCGGAGCCCAACGGGCGACATTTGTTTGAGCCGTGGGCGTCAGCCCGCGGGAGCCGGTCGTTGGATTGACCAGAGCCACGTTAGTGGCGGCACATTCTTCGGTGATGGCGGTTACAGAATTTGGATTCACGCGATGATTCGATGGACAAGGAGCTCTCCCCAACGATGGCCAGATCTTACGTCCTTAATTACGTTCACTGCGTCTTCAGCACCAAACATCGGACTCCCACAATCAAGGAACCGGAATCGCTCTGGGCATACATCCGCGGCATAGCGCGGAATCTTAACTTCGACATTCTGGCGATAGGCGGCACATCAGACCATGTTCATCTGCTGCTGCGACTGCCAGGAGATAGGAATCTGTCGGATGTGATGCGCGACATCAAGGCCAACTCGTCGCGGCACATAAGGCGCTCGGAACGGGCTTTTGCATGGCAGGATGGCTATTCGGGAATTAGCGTCAGCCCGTCGCAGGTTGCCGCCGTAAAGCACTACATTGCAAATCAGAAGGAACACCATCGCAATCGCACATTCGAGGATGAATACGTAGCGCTGCTGAAGGGCTGCGGTGCCAAATTCGATCGGGACGAGGTTTTGGGATAAGAGTGCCGCCGCTGACGCGGCTCGGGATGATTTCACCCACGGGCGAACGCAAAACGCGCCCTTCGGACTCGCCGCGTGCCCCAGGCATTCCTGTTATTGAAATGAGTGCCCGGCCTTTTACTCCTGAGGAACTTCGCTAAGAGCTAAACTCAAATATTCGTAGGCGTCCCACTCGATACTATTTCTAAGATCCTCAAGTGTAAACTCAGCTTCGGACTCCAGTCGAACATCGACAAGGTTGATTCCGGCACAACCGGTGAGACTTTCCTGAATCGCTAGGACCACCTTCAGGGCACGCTGCTCACGGTAGTCATCTTCGCGCACTTCTCGCGGCACAACAACTCTAACGATCGCATCATAGTTCTGCTCAGTTCCAATCTCCTCAAACGAGTTTAGTCCCATAAACAGCCGTACATCTTCGCCATCGCGTTTAAGAGCCTTTTGGAGTTTGCTCCAATTCTTCGGAGGAATCCTGCTGTTGAATTCCGAAGGAAACGAAAAGCGCTCATATCTCCTCGATAGCCAAGTCACCAATGTCTTCAAGTCCCGATCTTCGACCTTCGAGTTTTGATCGGGCTCGCAGCCCTTAAGATACTCTCGGGAAATCCTAAAACGGTCATGCGCCGAGGCCTCATATAGCCGCATGTTTTCATCCTCCCGCATCCAGAACTGTAGCCTTCGAGGGTTCCTGGCATGAAATAGTCGGCCGTCTTTGTGATCAGGTAAGACTTGGCGCGCTATGAGGAGTTCGAAATAGGGTTCGAGGTCGCCCTCTTGCACAACGTCACAATCATGTGAGATTACAACCAGCTTGGTTTCGCGCCCCACTCCTACAGGCAACGCATCGGCGGGAACAAGCTCGCGAGGGACAATTACGCCCTGCCTCCAGCCAGAGTTCTGAAAAGTCCAAGGGCTCAAACGAGGAGTTCCTCACTACAGGATTTCAGGCTAGAGATCGAGTTCGGCGCTCGACCTCCAGTTGGTGCGAGGTCGCGAAGCAAGCTTCACGCCGGCTCTATCGGCAATTTGCGCGACGGTCAGTCGCCGAACCGATCGGCTCTGATGCTCCTTCACTGTTCGCATGGCTGCAAAAGCTGCGTTGCTGTCTAGCGCCTCACGAGAAAGCAAATCGACTACTGTCATTCCTCCAGCCAGCGGCTCACGAACGAGGCTACCCATCGAACTGTTAGAGAGGGTTCGCCAATATCGGGCGATCTCGTAAATCGCATCAAGCCTCTCCCGATGTCTTGCGCTCGGCACGGCCGGTGTACTTGCCCAAGCGTAGACGGTCGGACGGGCCACCTTCAGTACCATCGCAAGCTCTGTCACATTTAACGAAAGATAGTGTTTGATTCCGGCGATCTTCTCCCTCGCGGTCAGCAGCGACGGCTCATTATTCCGCAAGGTGTAAGCCGGATACACGGTGCCTACCGAACCAGTAAAGTTCTGCGCAGTCAAAACACGCGCGTTCGCAATACCTCCGGTGCCGACAGCAGCTGCGGCAAGGCAAGCCCCCAGTGCCGCGGCGCTAACAACTATCGGCACACAGTGGCCTCTTGATGAAGGACTTGTATGTTCTTCTTTGGACATTGTCGATGGAAACTCTGAACCTGTAGGCATATCCTATTCCCACTTCTTAAGTGCAAATAATGTAACTGCACTCCGGAATGCTCTATCGAGATTGTCGTGCAAACCACCGATTGTGTCGACGGTTATTGTTAGGTCAAAGTCGTATGTTAGCTCCGAGTAGTGATCGAAGTCGAGAATGGTTCCTACCTCTTTCGGTCTCAGCAATTCTGCTTCAAATTTGAGAGCTATCGGGATGAGATCGGGCGGCATAGGACTTTCAGATTGCGTATAGCGGAAGGCAAGCATACCCAGATCCGTCTTTCCGACAGATATATATTGCGAACTCAATTGTGTTACGCCCACCTCGGATGTATTCAAACCCAGCAACCCTGGATTGATATAGTGAGACCAATTCTCACCAGAACCAAGCCTAACTAGGTCGACGTAGCGAAGTCCGACACGCTCGACAATTGCCAAGTCGACTATTTCGTCAAGCGCAGCTAGTGAAGCGCTGAACTCCTCTTCAAAGGAATCGTAGTCACTGTATTGGTTCGTATGCAGGGCGAACGAACTCGAAGTCAAAACCAATCCAGTTCGTTTATCGCGCTGTAGAAACTCGTACCGGTCGCTGAAAGTAACGTTTGGTGCTCCCTGGGCTTGGAAGGCCAGTTCCTGAACCTTCCCATGTTGAAACCAAGGATACTGGTGACGTAGCTTCTCCTGAAGATCGGGAACATATTTATCCATCGAAATGACGGCAGAAAAACGAACCTGCGCAACGACGTAGATGAGCGGCGTACGGGTTAAATGAAGGGGCGGATTTGATCGCTTGACGGACATGTTCGTATGTCAATCCAGATTGCCGAGTTTGACTGCGCCTTGTCGTACAGCATATATCGTGCAGCTTTACACCCAACTTTACACTCTATAGGCGGTTTGTCAAGGCGGAATCAGCTCCCATCGTTCCGGATTTGGCTCGACCGAGCCATCTGCCCCAAGTTCGTGTCCATCTCTTGCACGTCAACCCGGCCAGAGGAAATTTCGCGGCGCGGCGAGCAGGTTCAACTCGTGGTCAGGCGCCGGTTAATCCCTGACACTCGGAACTTTCAACAAGCCTGGCTGGTTACCGTCCGCTCAAACCGCCGGCGATTGCGCGCCGCTTGCCTGCGGGACGCGCTTAGCGAAGAGCAACTCGTCATACAGGCGCTCGATTCGCCCCACGGCCTTTGCAATCGAAAACTCTTGCGCTGCTCGGTCTGCCGCTGCGTGTGCCAGGCGCTTTCGCAACTCCGAGTCGTTCACGGCCCGGCCGATCTGGCGGACGAATCCCTCCAGGTCGCCCGACTGGGCCAGCAGCCCGGTCTCGCCATCGAGAACGACCTCGGGAATCCCCCCTACCTTCGAGGCAACGACGCAGCAACCGCTGGCCATCGCCTCCAGCAAGGCATTCGGCAGGCTCTCTCCCTGAGAGGAGATGACAAAGACATCGATCTTGCGCATCCACGGGGGGACGTCACTCTGCGAGGGGACGAATTCGCAGGCATCCGCAATACCGAGCTGATCGCGCAGCGCCTTCAGCTCGCCTTCCATAGGGCCGCTGCCCACCATCAGCAACCGCACGCCACCGCCTCGTTGTTCGCGTACGGCGGCGAACGCCTTCAGGAGAAGGTCTAGCCGCTTCTCCGGCCGTAGGGCGCACACCGTTCCCACCACCACTTCAGGGTTCGCCGCGCGCTGCTCCGGGTTGAAGATCCGGGTATCGACCCCGTTGTGCGACACATAAGTTCGCTCCGCCGGAATCCCCGACCAGCGCAGAAAATCCTGCCGGGTCGCTTCCGAATTCACTAACACTTTGTGCGCCAGGTGATTGTTCAGCCTCACGATGGGACTGTAAGCTTTAGGTACATATTCGGAGAGCCAGAGGTGGCTCTTGATGATGGCGGGCACGCCCGAGAACCAGCTCACCGGGACGGCCAGCATTTCCGTGGGGATGTCCCAGCTATGGACCAGCGCAATGTGATGTTTCTTCAGGTAGGAGCGCAGGTTGCGCATGTGCGTCAGGATCGACGGCTTGCGCAGCGAAGTGACGGGGAACTCTGCAATCGGGATGCCTGCCCCGGCGATCTGCGGATAGCGCAGCCCGCGCGCCGCAAAGCATCCGACGTGCGGACTGAACCGATCGTGGTCCAGGTTTAATACAATGTTGGTGACGTCGCGCTCGCAACCGCCTATTCCCAGCTCCGCAACCAGGAGCATAATAGGTGTTTTCGTCACCATGACCTCAGCATAGCAGGAGAGTTTGAATGCGGCCTGATGCAGTACCGGAACGCGGAGCTGGTTCACTCAACCCGAGCGATCCCCCGCGCGGCGAACAGCCGGCGATGGAGGCGGCTGCCTCTGTCGACTGGTACTGTACGCAACACGCCGCATCATTCTCCCATGGCCCGGATGCCCTGCTCTGTCCAGCCGGTCATCAGGTTGCCCTGCGCAACGGTATCCCACGCTTCGTCGAAGGCAGTACTTATGCCGACGCTTTCGGCGAGCAGTGGAACTTCTTCCGCCGCACCCAGTTGGATTCCTACAGCGGTCTGCCCATTTCACGTACTCGCCTGCGCCGTTGCCTGGGAGAGGAGCTGTGGAGCCGGCTTGCAGGAAGCCGTGTGCTGGAATGTGGCTGCGGCGCCGGCCGCTTTACCGAAGTGCTTCTTGCCGAGGGCGCCCACGTCGTTTCCATCGACTTGAGTCACGCCGTCGATGCCAACGTGGCCAACTGTGGGCTCAGCAGCCATCACGCCGTTGCTCAGGCGGATATTCGCTACCTGCCCTTTCGCCCCCAGTCGTTCGACATCGTAATCTGCCTGGGAGTGATCCAGCACACCCCGAATTCTGAGGAAGCGCTCGCCGCTCTCTACAGCCAGGTGGCTCCCGGCGGCAGCCTGGTCGTGGACCATTATCGCCTGGTCTTCGGCTGGTACACCAAGACCGCTCCTCTCTTTCATCAGGTGCTGAAGCGACTGCCGGCGGACACCTCGCTGCGCTTTACCAATCGCATGGTCGACCTGCTGCTGCCTCTGCACAAGAAGACAGCGGGGATCAAACCCGTGCACTCACTGCTTGCCCACATCTCGCCAGTGCTGTCTTACTACCGCGACCTGCCCGAGCTTTCCGAGGAGCTGCAATGGGAATGGGCGCGGCTCGATACCCACGACTATCTCACCGATTGGTATAAGCGCTTTCGCACTCCGTCGCAATTCCGGCGCTCGCTGGAAGAGTTGGGCGGCACCGACATCTGGTGTGAAATTGGCGGCAACGGTATTGAGGCGCGGGTGAAACGTCCAAACCGGTAGGCGGATTGCGTTCGTTACCCTCTAGTTGGTCTCCACTGACTGGGCCGGCCTCGGCCTGCACAGCAAGCTCGCGCCGTAAGCCACAAAACCGGCCGCAACCAATATCGCCCCGAAAAGCAGCGCCGGCATTCCGAGAATCCGCTCGCTGCCGCTCTCCACAAGCGCGAACCCCAGCAACAGCATGGGGCACAGCCCGATCAGGATCGCCCCCGCCTTCCCCCCCGGAACTTTGAACTCCCGCGGCAACTTGGGCCGAGTGAAGCGCAGCGCTGCCAAGGCAACGAACTCCAACCCCAGGCTGCCGCCGTAAATCAGGATATCGATCGTCACCAGCCGTTCAAAGCCGAGCCCCAGGCACAACGCCCACGCTGTGGCCAGTACCAATACCGACAACCACGGCACTCCCGCGCGGCGCGTGGTCTTGGCAAACGCCGCCGGCAGCATGCCGTCCAATGCCATCGCATAGGGCAGGCGCGAATAGCTCAATACCAGCGCGTTGAACATGCCGAAGGCGCTCAGCATCCCGCCGACGACCAAGCCGGCGCGCAGAAGTGGGCCACCCAGCAGGCCGGCAATTTCGGCCCATGAACCCGTCTCCCACGCTGTAGGACTTAACCCGGTAAGCGACATGGCGGCAACAGGCGCGACGTAGGTGATCGCCACTAAAGCTACAGCGGCGAGAATGGCGCGTGGGTACGTACGTTGCGGCTGCTGCACCTCTCCCGCGATGGTCGAGGCATTGTCCCAGCCCATGTAGTTCCACATGGCGATGACAATGCCTCCTACAATGCCCACATGCGACGTTGTGGGATGCGTCACCGTATTCACCAGACTCCCGGGCCTGAACAGCGCGAGCACGGTAATTGCCACAAAAGGCGACGAGAGCAGGAAGAACAGCCACACCGAAGTCACCGCCACCACGCGAATTCCCGCTAGATTGAGCGCTGCGCACGCCGCCACCACGGCGATCCCCATCAGCAGACCGCGATGTCCCAGCTCAAACCAGGGAAACAGCCGCACCAGATAGGCCACGAACAATGTCGGGTAGATGGCCATGTCGAAGATGCTTGCCACCAGCGACAGCCACGCCTCCTGAAATCCCCAGAACCTCCCCAGCGCCCGCCGCACCCACACGTAGTAGCCGCCCTCGGCCGGGATGGCGCTGGACAGTTCGCCAATCATCAGCGCAGTTGGCAAGCTCCACAGCAGTGGCGTGACCAGCAGAATCAGGATCCCCGCCCCATAGCCCGCTCCATGAACGATGTCTTCCGTTCCATAGGTGCCCCCCGACACCATGAAGAACGTAGCGATCACTAGCGGCCAGAAGCTGAGCCTGGCGGTATTCGTACGAGCGCGTGCGGAGGGCGGGCCCGGAGGCACGGCGGAGGGGTTCACGGAGGCCAATCAGATTACTGCCTTGCTTGGGATTGGAAGCTCAGGCTAACACAAGGTGAACGGCCCCCGGGTTGAACCGGAGGCCGCGTTTGGTTGCAAATGAAAACGAGGCTGAAAGCCTCGTCGCTGAACTACTTCTTCTTTTTCTTCGGAGCAGCCTTCTTGGCAGCCTTTTTCTTAGCCGGCATACGTTATGCCTCCTTGTTGGATACCTTCTCCCTGGAAGGTCGGGCTTGCGCCCATGGTTACCATAGCCGCCCCATTACTTGGATGAGCGCTATGTCTAGCACCATATGTTGCGGTTACTTGCCCGGAATGTCAATACTTTTTTTTAAAAAGTTTCTTGCGCGGATGGGTGAGTTGTGCCCTGTGCGCCTCGGGCGCAGCAGAAGAGAGCCCACCGCTTCAGCAGTGGGAAAGCGTAGATCTATTCGCGCGACCCTCGGGGACGACACACTCGACCAAAGCCCTCGCCTAGCGAAAAGATCCTGATCGGATTCTGCCGTGCCCGAGGCACTCCGACGCCTTAACCGACTTCCTCCCACCGCTGAAGCGGTGGGCTTTCTTATGTCGCGCCCGATGGCGCTTTATGAATATTCCCGGGCCTCTGGCGGCGATGCGAACGCGTGGTAAAGCCGGTGGCTGGTGGCTGGGGTCTGCTCTTAGGCAAACAGATACCGCGCCAGCATGCGCTTCATCTCAGCCAGGATGCGGTCGCGTTCCTCGCGCGTGCCTCGCTCATAGGCGTAGGCGATCAGCCGCTCGCCGGCTTCACTCACTACCCGCAGGCGCAGGTCGAGCTCCGACGAGTCGCTCATCCCCAGCCAGCGCAGGATGAACTTCTTCAGCAGCCCGGGCAGGCCGACCTGCGGCGACGCTTCGCGCTCCCTGGTCGCCGGGGAGATGTGGCGGCCGAACGATATGGTGCGAAAGTCGGGATGCGCGTCCAGGTACACAACGTAGGCGTCGATGACCGCGTCGAGCAGGACCGCGGGATCGATCTTCCGCAGGCCCGCCGCCTCGCGCACGATGAGCTTCATCAGCTTGGGCTCGACCTCGGCCTTGAAGCACTCAACGTGGCGCACCGCGATGGCGTCGATGATGGTCTGCTTGTCGGGAAAGAAGCGATACAGTGCGCCAATCGAGAGACCGGCTTCCTCGGCGATGCGCGTCGTGGTGATCTCTTCCAGCGACATGCGCTGCAACAGTGAACTCGCGGCATCGAGCACGCGCTGCACCGTCTGCTGGCTGCGCAATTGCACCGGCGCGCGACGGGGAGACACCGTCTCGGTCTCAACGTGCTGGTTTGGAGTGAGCGGCTCTTCATCCATGATTGCAAGGCCGGGAGATGGCAACCCTCAGGTAGTGTACTGAATTGAGGTAGCGGCCGTCATAACCGCCTCAGGACGAATCCTCTCGCTTCAGTCCGCAGGCCGCGATACCGACCGGACTTTTCGCAGCCGACTTCAGAGAATGGGATAATTCTTATGAGGTTAGCTGCGAGTATGAAAGGAAGCGGCACCTATAGAGACGGAATCACGCTCCAAATGAAGGAGCGCATGGAATCCGCACACCAGCAGGCACTTCGAGACGAGGAGATCGGAGTTCGCCATCGCATTTTGCAGTTCTACCTCCCTCTGTTTCTGAGTCATGCCCGCGCGATTGGCAAGCCACCCGAGTCGATGCGAGTCCTGGATTGCGGCTGTGGAAATGGGGCGGGTGTGGAATACCTCGCTTCGTCAGGATTTGAAGCGTATGGAATCGATATTGCTCCGTTCAGGGTGGAACAATGGCAGGAGCGGGCTAAGCTGCCGCGCGTGCACTTGCTCAGAGCAGATGCAGCCTCTCTGCCTTTTCCAGAAAGTTACTTTGACATCGTGTTCAGCTGCGGCATGCTTGAACACATCGGCGTGGCTGAGGAATGCACTCCTGGCTACCGAGTTACGCCGCTTCCCCGCCAGGCGGAGCTCCGGCAATCTTTTCTGGCAGAGTCCATGCGGGTCCTAAAGCCGCACGGAACGGTCTACATTGATCATCCGAATGGAAGTTTTCCTATAGATTTTTGGCACAATGACTATCGTTCGTTGCCGCGTTTTCATCTTCCAAGCGAGAAGTTCTTACCCAGCTTTCGAGAGGTCGCTGGAATGGCAAGAATGGTGGCGCCGGGTTGCTCAATCGAGGCAATCAGCCCCGCCGGAAGATTCACCCTGGGGCGATCGCGCAGGCGCTGGTATGGAAGGCTGTTTTCGTCGGCGCTCGGGCTGTATTTAGAACTGATGAAGCGCCGACCATTCGTGGCGCTTGCGGCGTCTCCGCTAAATCCTTATCTAGTCATCCGAATCACCCGCTAAGTTAGTCTCGGCCTGCTGGATTAGCGGCAGCGTGCCTGCTGATTCTGTGGTGGTTTTACATTTCCAGGGGAACACCTACAGCGCTTGACCGTAGTTCTGTATTGCCTTAGCCATGCTGATTTTTGCCTGGCGTGGAAGTTTTTCGAGGGTGAACAAAAACTCCGGGCGGCCACTCGGGCCGCCCGTTTACGTTTGGAAAGCACTTCAGCGGCACGGCTGAAGCCGTGCCCTTTCAAAGCTCTTACGCCTGTGCCGGATGCTCTCCAGGACTGATGTTCGGCTGGGACTGGCCCGGAGCCGGCTTCAGCACCTGCTGCACTTCATCCTTGGTCGCCGGAGCGTTCGGATTCACCCGCGCCGGAAGCTCCTTGTTTTCGATGATCAATTGCATCTCGTTGGCATCCAGTACCTCGCGCTCCAGCAATGCCATCGCGATCCGTTCCAGCTTGTCGCGATGGTTCGACAGGATGTCCACCGCCGACTGGTAGCCTTCATCCACGAAGCGCCGTACTTCGGCGTCGATCTTCAGCGCGGTATCTTCGCTGAAGTCGCGGTGCTGGCTGATCTCGCGGCCCAGGAAGATTTGCTCTTCCTTCTTGCCGTAGGTAATCGGCCCCAGCGACGACATGCCGAACTCGCAGACCATCTTGCGGGCCAGGTCGGAGGCCTGCTCGATGTCGTTGCCCGCGCCCGTGGTCATGGTTTTCAGGAACAACTCCTCGGCCACGCGCCCGCCCATCATGATGGCCAGCCGCGTCTCCAGGTAGTCGCGCGTGTACGTATGCTTGTCGTCGATCGGCAGTTGCATGGTGACGCCCAGCGCCATACCGCGAGGGATGATCGTCACCTTGTGCAGAGGATCGGCGTGCTCGCGCATGGCCGCAACCAGCGCGTGCCCAGCCTCGTGATACGCCGTGACCCTCTTCTCTTCGTCCGAGAGCAGCATCGACTTGCGCTCGGCGCCCATCAGGACCTTGTCCTTGGCCTGCTCGAAGTCGAACATCAGCACCGTCTTGCGGTTCTGACGCGCAGCGCAGAGCGCAGCCTCATTCACCATGTTGGCCAGGTCGGCGCCGGAGAAGCCCGGGGTGCCGCGGGCCAGCACAGGAAGGTCCACATCGTCGCTGAGAGGAATCTTGCGAGTATGCACGCGCAGGATCTCTTCCCGTCCGCGAACGTCGGGACGCGACACCACCACGCGGCGATCGAAACGTCCCGGGCGCAGCAGCGCCGGATCCAGCACGTCAGGCCGATTGGTCGCGGCGATCAGGATGACGCCTTCGTTCGACTCAAAGCCGTCCATCTCGACCAGCAACTGGTTCAGGGTCTGCTCGCGCTCGTCGTGTCCGCCGCCCAGGCCTGCGCCACGATGGCGGCCCACAGCGTCGATTTCGTCGATAAAGATGATGCACGGTGCGTTCTTCTTGCCTTGCTCGAACAGGTCGCGCACCCGGCTTGCGCCCACGCCGACAAACATCTCGACAAAGTCGGAGCCCGAAATGCTGAAGAACGGAACGTTAGCTTCGCCGGCTACAGCGCGCGCCAGCAAAGTCTTGCCGGTTCCCGGAGGCCCGACCAGCAGTACGCCCTTAGGAATGCGCCCGCCCAGCTTCTGGAACTTCTGCGCCTCGCGCAGGAATTCGATGATCTCCTTGAGCTCTTCCTTGGCCTCGTCCACGCCGGCGACATCTTTGAATGTCACCTTCTTCTGCTGCATGGAGAGCAGGCGCGCCCGGCTCTTGCCGAACGACAGCGCCTTGTTCCCTCCAGTCTGCATCTGGCGGATCATGATGAACCACAGCGCACCCAGCAAGACGAACGGGGCGAGGTTCAGTATCCAGCTTGGCCAGCTTCCACTGGAGACATCCTTGACCGTGATGTTGACGCCATGGTCCTGCAACACCTTGTACATGTCCGGGTAGTTGGTCGGAACGGTGACGTGGAACCCGGACTTCTCATTCTTGAACTCACCACTGACCTCGGAGCTAGTGATGGTCACCTTGCTGACGTTGCCCTGGTCAACCTGTGACATGAACTCCGAAAAATTGATTGCGCGTTCTTTGGGACCGGAATTGCCTACTTTCACCACCTGCCACAGCAGGACGCCGGAAAGCACAATCACCAGCCAGAACACGACCGTTTTGACCGTCGAATTCACTCGTTACTCCTATGGAACCAAGCCGCCAATCACCACTGGCTCATCAACTGTTAGATGCCGGCTTCACCCGCCGGATTTAACATAATGCAGCTCACCCGATTGTAACTCTTTACGTTAAGCGATGCCGCACCAGAGACTTAAGAAAAAGCTTGCAGAAAACGTCCGTAGTACCACTTTGGAGCCTCACGGGGCGGACCCGGTGCTTGCGGCTTTCGCGGGCTCTCCCACCCATTAGACACCGCTTCGGCCACCGGGGTAGCACGCTACTGGACTTCACGGACAGGGCATGCATTCGATCCGTAGCGCATCGCCACTGCCGGAGCGCCAGCAATACGGATCGGCCACCGGCATCTGGCGTACCCAGACAATCTCGTCGCTGTTCAAGACCACAGGCCAGCAGGCACGCTCTTCGGCCGGAATCTGTTGCTTGGTGAACAGCCGCTTGAGCTTCTGCTCGGCGCCGCTGTAGGCCGGATGGTAGCGGTCGCCCGCTTCCCAATTGCGAACTCGCAATTCCGGCCCGACGAGCTCCGCCGCGAGTAAGCTTCCGGGATCGGCCTCGGCGGCAAAGCCCGCGGGTACCGGCACAACTCGAAGGATGCAGCCGATCTCCGGGATCGCAATTTCGCCCGGCACCGGTAATAAGTATTGGTATGGCCTGGCCCGGAAGTCCTGCTCACGCTGCTTCAGCACCAGACTGCCGCCTGCTCTCGAGCCGTACCATCCCTCGGTCAAGTCAACCTGTTGCGAATCTCCAAGGGCGCAGCCCCGGAGCCGCTCTATATGCTGAAAATCCGCTGCGATTGCCTCTCGCTCCAACCACTGCTTCAGTAGCCGCCGTTGCACCGCGGGCCGAATGCGGGAGAAGCCGTCAAGGCACAACCGCTGCTCTTCCGTGAGCAATTGATCGAGCAACCCGCCGGCGGCCGCCGTCCAGTATTCTTCCTCTGCGCGATTCATCTCCGCGAGTTCACTCAGCGCCTGCCGGATGTTCGGGTTGTACTCGCGCTCCAGCAGCGGCAGCAGTTCGTGGCGCACGCGGTTGCGCCGGAAACGATGATCGAGGTTGCTTTCGTCCTCGCGCCACGGCTGGTCTATGGACGCGAGATAGGCTTCGACTTCAGCGCGAGTCGTGCTCAGCAACGGACGGACAAAGCGCACCGCCTTGTCGTCGCCTCGCCGGATTTCCGGGTAGATTCCCGCCAGGCCCTTACTCCCCGCGCCGCGCAGGAACTTCATCAGCACCGTCTCGGCCTGATCGTCGAGGGTGTGGGCGGTAGCTACCGAATCAAATCGCTGCTCGGCGGCGACCTTTGCCAGCCATTCATAGCGAAGCTCACGGCCGGTCGCCTCCAGACTCGCCCGCTCGGCTGCTGCGCGCTCCGCGACCTGGCCATGCTCCACCCAAAAATCCAGCTCAAGTTTTCGCGCCAGGTCAACCACGAAGCGCTCATCGCTGGCCGATTCATTACCCCTCAGCCGGTGATTGAAGTGCCCTACCGCCAGCACAATCCCGAGCTCCCTCCGCAACTCCAGCAGCACCCGCAACAGTGCCACCGAGTCCGCTCCGCCCGAGACCGCCACCAGCACACGGTCGCCTGCCTTCATCAACCCGCAGTTGTGAATGTAGCGAAGCACCCGGTCACGCATGAACTGATGTTACAGCCGCAGGGCTGCGCCCTCAGCGGCAACCTGGTCCTAGGCCGTTGTCCTAGGCCGTTCGGCGAAATCCGGCTGGGAAATTTGCCTGATGATTGCAATCCCATCTCTGGCCGCTCAAGGAGCCCGGGTTTAGCGCAGGCACAGCTCAGCACCCAGCCAAAAGGACCTTCACCGGCAGAGGTGGCGATCTTCGAGTGTCACTGACAGTATCACTCAAACTATTAAAAATAAACGCATTAAACATATATCAAGCGGCCTCGGATTATACTTGACAAAACTATGCTCATATTTTATGCTTCCTTCATGCTAACTACTGCATCCAAGTTAGCAAAGGCCCGATTACAGTGCCTAAACAAGTTTCAGATTCATCATCTTGGAGGTTTGCACCATGACAGTTTTGACCCGTTGGGACCCGTTCCGTGAACTCGAAACCTTGCAGAGCCGTATGAGCCGCCTCTTCGAAGAGCAGTACGGCGGCCGTGAAGACGCCTTGATGAGCTCGGGTGCCTTCGTTCCTCCGGTGGACATTTACGAGGACCAGCACGGCATTCAGCTCAAGCTGGAAGTCCCCGGCATCGAGGAGAAGGACCTGGACATCAAGGTCGAGAACAATGTGCTGACCGTCAGCGGCGAGCGCAAGTTCGAGCAGGAGCAGAAGGAAGAGAACTTCCACCGTATCGAGCGGCGCTATGGCAGCTTCACTCGCTCCTTCACCCTGCCCAACGCCGTTGACACCGGGAACATCACCGCCGACTACAGCAATGGCGTGCTGAATATCCACCTGGTCAAGCGCGAAGAGGCCAAGCCGAAGCAGATCAAGGTCAGCGTCGGCCACAAGGCGATCGAAGGCAAGATCGAAGGCAAGAAGGATGCAGTCAGCTCCGGCAAGTCGACCGGACACGCAGCCTGAGAGCAATTGTCGAATTTGTGGAGCGGCGGGTGCCCTCGCCAGTCCAATCATGCGGGGCCGGGGCTTTGCTTCGGCCCCCGTTGTTAGGTGACAATGCAGTGGGGCACATCACGTGAAGGCAACGCTCGAACTCATCAACCAGATGCAGGCCGATGGCGTGATTGAAAGCTACGCCATTGGTGGCGCTGTTGCAGCGACCTTCTACCTGGCGCCCGCAGCAACCGTTGATTTGGACTTGTTCGTCACGTTGCCTCGTGCCAGCGGGCCACTGGTCAGCCTTTCATCCATCTACGAATATCTGAAATCGCGAGGTGGAACCGAGCAAGATGAGTACATCGTGGTCAAGGATTGGCCGGTTCAGTTTCTTACGCCCGCTAACGCGCTCCAGGAAGAAGCCGTGAACAAGGCCATCTCGACGAGTGTAGAGGGCGTCTTGACGCGGGTGATCTCAGCGGAACACCTGGTTGCGATTGCTCTCGAAACAGGGCGCGCCAAGGATCACACCCGGATTCTGCAATTTGTCGAGCAGGACGCCGTTGATCGTGGAACGCTTAAAGACATTGTGGAACGACACGGACTGTCAAAAAAGTGGAGTCAGTTCGAGCAGAGATTTCTGGAAGGAGCGCGATGAGCAAACCAAAGTTCCAGGCTCGCCTGGCGGCGCTAAGTTTCTCGGAGAAGATCAATATCCTGGAGAAGCTGCGCGACCGCGAGAAAGCGATCGCGGCAGCGGGGTTGAGGCGGAGCAGTAAGAAAGTTACGCCCGAGACTGATCTGGAATCCTTCCGTCGAACTGTTCCGCGATAGGTCAAGTGCGAACACAATCGAGGTTTCATGCCGATCCGTTGGGACAAACTAACCGTCAAGGCACAGGAAGCCGTGCAGAAGGCGAACGACATCGCCTCGGAATACGGCAATCCTGAGCTGCATCCGGTGCACCTACTGGCAGCGATGCTGCAAGACCAGGAAGGCATCATTCCGCCGCTCCTGGAGCGCGTTGGCCTGCCACCACAGTCGGCACTCTCTGAAGCTACGCGCGAGATCGACAAGCTGCCCAAGGTGTCGGGCAGCGGCGCCACGCAGGCGCATCTTTCCGATGCCGCAAATCAGGCGCTGGAGAACGCCTTCAAAGAGGCAGCCAACTTCAAGGATGACTTCGTCTCCACCGAGCATCTGTTGCTTGGCATTACCCGCCTGAAGCGCGATGCGGCGCAGCAGATTCTCACGCGCGGTGGCGCGACCTACGACAACATCCTCAAGGCTCTGACCGTCGTGCGCGGCAATCAGAAGGTCACCGATCAGAATCCCGAGGCCAAGTACCAGGCGCTGGAGCGCTACGCTCGCGACCTGACTGAACTCGCCCGTCGTGGCAAGCTCGATCCCGTCATCGGGCGCGACGAGGAGGTCCGCCGCGTGATTCAGGTCCTCTCGCGCCGCACCAAGAACAACCCGGTGCTGATCGGCGAACCGGGTGTCGGCAAGACGGCCATCGTCGAAGGCCTGGCGCAGCGCATCGTCTCCGGCGACGTGCCCGAGCAGCTCCGCAACAAGCGCGTGGTGTCGCTGGACCTGGGCGCGATGCTGGCCGGAGCGAAATATCGTGGCGAGTTCGAAGACCGCCTCAAGGCCGTGCTCAAGGAGATCGAGGAGTCGGCGGGCAAGATCGTCCTGTTCATCGATGAGCTGCACACCCTGGTGGGGGCCGGCGCCGCCGAAGGCGCCATCGACGCCAGCAACATGCTGAAGCCAGCGTTGGCTCGCGGCGAGCTGCGCGCCATCGGCGCCACCACCCTCAACGAGTATCGCAAGTACATCGAGAAGGACGCCGCACTCGAACGCCGCTTCCAGATCGTCTTTGTCGGCGAGCCGAACGTCGAGGACACCATCGCCATCCTGCGCGGCCTGCGCGAGAAGTACGAAGTCCATCACGGCGTCCGCATCAAGGACTCGGCCATCGTCGCCGCGGCCACGCTCTCGCACCGCTACATCAGCGATCGCTTCCTGCCCGACAAGGCTATCGACCTGATCGACGAAGCCGCCGCCTCGCTGCGCATCCAGATCGACTCCATGCCCACCGAGATCGACCAGCTTGAGCGCCGCGCCACGCAGCTCGAAATCGAGCGCCAGGCGCTGAAGCGCGAAGACGATCCCAACTCCAGGGAGCGGCTTGCCGCGGTCGAAAAAGAACTGGCGCACACCAGGGAAAATTCCAACGCGCTCAAGGCCCGCTGGAAGCAGGAGAAAGAGAGCATCGCCAAGATACGCGAGCTGAAGGAACGCATCGAGCAGCTCAAGCTCGAAGAGCAGGAAGCCACCCGCAAGGGCGACTACAACCGCGCCGCGCAGATCCAGTATGGCGAGCTGCCCCAGCTCGAATCCGATGTAAAGAAGCTCTCGGCGCAGATGGACACCAAACAGTCTCGCATGCTGAAGGAAGAGGTCGACGAAGAAGACGTCGCCCGCATCGTCAGCAAATGGACTGGTATTCCCATCTCCAAGATGCTGGAAGGCGAGGTGCAGAAGCTGGTCACCATGGAAGAACGCCTGCGCCATCGCGTGATCGGGCAGGACGAAGCGCTCTCGCGCGTGGCCAATGCCATCCGGCGCTCGCGTGCGGGGCTCAGCGATCCGCGGCGGCCGATCGGCTCCTTCATCTTCCTCGGTCCCACGGGAGTCGGCAAAACCGAGCTGGCGCGCGCCCTGGCTGAGTTCCTCTTCGACGACGAGCACGCCATGGTGCGCATCGACATGTCCGAGTACATGGAGAAGCATTCCGTCTCGCGGCTCATCGGCGCGCCTCCCGGATACGTCGGCTACGACGAGGGCGGCCAGCTCACCGAAGCCGTGCGCCGTCGCCCCTACGCCGTGGTGCTGTTCGACGAGATCGAGAAGGCGCACCCCGATGTCTTCAACATCTTCCTCCAGATCATGGATGATGGCCGGCTGACCGACGGCAAGGGCCGCAACGTCGACTTCAAGAACACCATCATCATCATGACCTCGAACATCGGCTCCAGCTACTTGCAAGAGGCGGGTGCAGGGCTCGACCGGGTGAACGGCGAAGTCCGCAGCGAGCGCATGTCCGAGCGCCTTCAGGCCGAGGAGCGGATGAACGACGCGCATAAGCGAGTCTTGGAGGCGTTGCAGGCGCACTTCAAGCCCGAGTTCCTCAACCGCGTGGACGACATTATCTTCTTCAACCCGCTGGGCAAGGAGCAGCTGATCAAGATCGTCGATCTCAGGCTGGAAGACCTGCGGCGCCTGCTGACTGATCGCAAGATCACCCTTGATCTGACGCCGGCGGCGAAGGAGTTGATCTTCACCGAAGGCTACGACGTGCAGTACGGAGCGCGTCCGCTGAAGCGCTCGATTCAGCGCCTGGTGCAGGACCCGCTGGCGCTAAAGATCCTCGACGGCGAGGTGTTGCACGGCGACAAGGTGGTGGTGGATGTCGACAAGAAAGCCGGGAAGCTGACCTTCAAGGTCGCTTCCCGAGTGCCGAGTCCGGAAGCGGTGGCCAGCGCGTAACTACCTGAGTCCCGGGCGGCCGACGCGGCCCACTCGGGACTCACACATCACTAAAAGGAAGGAACCGGGTCATGGCAGCGGATTACGCCAGGATGTCTGCTGATCTGTGTCGCTTTTACGACTTCAGCGGCAAGGTAGTGCTCTTCATCGGCGCTGCCGGACGCCAACTGCTCGACCCATCCATGCCGGTCAAGAAGCTGATCGCCATCGATAAAGACGCCGTAGCGCTGGAGGTGCTGCGCACTGACATCGCAGCCAAGGGCCTGCAAGATTCCGTCGAGGTCATCGGCGGCGACTTCGAAGAGGTCACAGCGCACGGCGACGCCGTCTACTTCGAGTTCTGCCTGCACGAGATGGACGACCCGGCACGCGCGCTGCGTCATGCCAAGTCGTTGGCTTCTGACATTGTGGTATACGACCACTCGGCCGGCTCGGAATGGATCTTCTACGGCGCGGAAGAGGACAAGGTCGCGCGCAGCTTGGCCGCGCTGCAGCACTTCGGCATCCGGCGGCGGCTGACGTTCGAGGGTGAGCAACGCTTCGCTAGCGACGATGAACTTCTGGCCAAAGTGGCCCTCCAGGGCCCACTGGCGGTGGAGCGCGCCCGGCACTTCGCCGGCGCACAGGACATCGTGATTCCCTTCCCGTATGAGCTGAACCTGCTGTGAGCGGTGGCGCCTGAACACCAAACTTGCCATTAGGGCGAAAGACTCCCACCGTTGGAGCTTCTGCCGTCTCTGGGGACTCGGGAAATCGAAGGCTGCTTCCCAGCACGAAGCGCAAGCGGAGTGCTGGGTAGGGTGATTATTCAGATGGAGAGTTCCGTAAAGGGACGGCACACGCTCTGGGTTGGTTGTGATAACGCCTGATTACAACAGTTACGCGGGCGACACGCCGTTCCACCGCTGCCTCATCCTTTAACCCAGGCATGAATACAAGGGGCAGCCCTGAACCTCCCTCTCAAAGCTAGCGAATGAAAGGAAACTCCTGTATCCAGTGAAAACCTCTCCTGACGAGCAAGAAGCGGTCCGTCAGTTGAAGCTCGACGTGGACCTGGTGGTCTTCCATCCGTCCGTCCACGATGAGTTGGTTCTGCACCGGGCGCTGAAAACTTAGGTTCGCTCTCCAGTTCTTGTCAGCACGTTTGCTAAGCACCAGACTTTTGTCTGCCAGTTTGATTGAGGCGCCGTAGTGAGCGATCGAATCGTCCATCAGTTGCAGGGTAGCCACCTCGGGATCATCGAAGATGGCGCGCCGCCAGCGTATGTTGTCCGTGAGAAGCGGCGGGCGCGGCTCGCCGTCAATCGACATCTGGGTCACCTCCCAGATGCCGTAGAGCGCTGAAGGTTGTCTGCCGCCGCCATAGTTCCACTCCTGCCGATATTGGTGAAGGTTCAGACCCACAAGCCACAGTCCCAGGAGGATTTGCGCGGCCAGCGCGATCCGGTTGGCGCGGAGGGACCTGAAAACCTGCGCTCGCGGCCGTGGCGCCGTGGCACGATCCAGGAACAAGACGATGACAAGGCGTGGTAGGTCTGGGGCGAGCAGAAAACAAGCGAGCAAAATCAGGTGAAAGGCAAACAGCTTTACCGGTACGTCGTAGGTCATGTTCAACATGAAGACCTGCACCATGTCGGCCAGGCAGATCAGCGCACCCAGGGTTGCCGTTCGGGGAACGATCAGCAGCAAGCCGCCGATGACTTCCGCGCAACCGGCGAAAACTTCATAAGCCGGAGCAGCGCCGATTGAACTCCAGAGCACGCCCATGGGAGAGAACGTGCCGAAGGGCTGCACCAACCTGGTCAACGAAGGATACGGCATTTGCACTGGTATGACCTTGGACAGGCCGTAATTGAGCATCTGTCCGGCAAGCATAAAACGAAAGAAGAGCCGGACCCACTCATGCAGCGCAGCATAGTTTTTCCGTTTGCGGTCAAGAACGGACCAGATGACGGTGGCGAATGCAGCAACGACTAACAGACAGAACGCCGTGACCCATCCGAACATGTCATCACCGCTGGCGCTATTGCCCTGCATGGAGAGAGGCGCTGCCACGTGAAAGATATGACCGGCCGTCCAGACGACCAGTGGTCTCAATGGCCAAAGTGTCCCCGGATCGGGGATATCAAATCCCTGATTGGCCGAGAACAGGCTGGTGATGATTTGCGTGGCCGCACAAAACAGTCCAAGATAGGCCACGCTGAATCGAAAGGCTATGCGAAGAGCCGGGTCCCACTCGGGTATTTGCTGCTGGCATGGAACTGGTTCGCTCTGAAGTTGTGGACGCATGCGTGAGAACTCCCTCAGAGATTCTGGCCCTCAAAACAATGGCAGGAATATCACGGATTGCGGGCCCGGAGCAAATTACGGAATCCCCGGCGACCCTTACAGGCAGACCCGTTTCAACAATGAGCAGAGACCTTTTGCGGATGATTGACGTAATATCGCCATTACGCAAGCAATCGGCGCTTCCCAGAGTTCTGCCGCCCCTACCGGACTGTTGAATTGCAGATGTGCGCGTACGTTGACCCCCCTTCGGCTCCGTCCTGGGCTGTCATCGCACGCCCTCCGGGCTTTGCTCGGTCCCGAAACGGCCCTTACACCCGCCCTGCCTCCTTTGCATCTTCTGGCCCCTTTTTTCCATCCAATATGTACAACTGGATTTGGGACGGAGCAAGCGGCCGCTACTTGGCCGCTACTTCGTTGTAAAGGCCCCTTTTTCGCTGTATAGTAGCTAAGGACTGTTGTGTTTTGAGGTTCCCCTCGGGCGGGACCCCCGAGCGTTTGGCGAAGCACATCGGTGGGCGCGAGCCCACTTTTTATTTCCACCTGCAATTCGCTGGAATTGGCGAGTACAGGCGGTTCCAGAAGCCTGACACTCGGGTTGCGTGAACCCAGGCTAGCCAAAAAAAAGGCAAACCTGAGCACGAACGCACGGACACCTGTGGAAACGAAATGTCAGCGGGTTTGGAAAAGGTCCGGGAGATCGCGCAGCGCGTGGCTGAGTCCAGCGGCTTGGAGTTAGTGGATGTCGACCTGCGCGGTGGCGGCAAGGCGCGCATGCTGCGCATCTTTATCGATAAACCCGGCGGGGTGACGCACGACGATTGCTCCAACTTCAGCCGCGAAGCGGGAACCATCTTTGACGTCGAGGACGCGATTCCGGGCGGGTCGTACACCCTGGAAGTTTCATCGCCCGGGCTGGATCGGAAGCTGCTGAAGGCCAGCGACTATGAGCGCTTCACCGGCAACCTGATCAAGCTGACGACGCGCGATCCGGTCGCCGGCAATCGGCACTTTGAAGGTCGGCTGAAGTCGTTCAGCAACGGTCGCCTGGAGCTGGAGCTGCTGGCAGCGAAAAAGAAAAAGCAGCAGTTGGCGGTCGAGGCGGGAACCAAGGTTGAAATCGAGTTGGCCAACGTGGAGAAGGCGAACCTCGTTCCTGAATTCTAGAGAATTCCTGGGTGCGAGCTGCAGGGACTGAGGTGGCAAACAATTATGGCAAGTGAACTCTATAACGTGATCGACGCGCTGAGCCGGGAGAAAGGTATCGACCCCAGCATTGTGGTCAGCGCGGTGGAAGACGCCATTGTTGTCGCCACCCGCAAGGCCTACAAGACCCAGGAAACGCTGCGCGCCGAGCTCGATAAAGAGACCGGCGAGATTCGCGCCTATGCGGTGAAGAGCATCGTCGAGACGCAGGAGCAGGTCGAGGACCCCAATCTGCAGATTTCTTTGGAGAACGCACGTCGCCTTGATCCCAGCGCGGAGGTCGGCGGCGAGCTGCGCACCTACAAGCCCACCGACGTGCTGGGACGCATCGCGGCCCAATTGGCCAAGCAGGTCATCTTTCAGAAGGTCCGCGAAGCGGAGCGCGACACGGTCTACAACGAGTACATTGGCCGCGTCGGAGAAGTCCTCAACGCCACGGTCAAACGGCAGGAAGGCCAGGATGTCATTATCGACATCGGCAAAGCCGAAGGGCGCATGCCCAAGAAAGAGCAGTCGCGGCTGGAGTCGTTTGCTCCCGGCGAGCGCGTTCGGGTGGTGATTGTGCGGGTCGAGAAGGCCTCCAAAGGTCCGCAGGTCGTGGTCTCGCGCGCGGTGCCGGAGCTGGTCACCCACCTGTTTCAGACCGAAGTGCCCGAGATCTATGACAACACTGTGGTGATCCGCGCCATCGCCCGCGAAGCCGGCGAGCGCACCAAGATCGCTGTCATGTCGAAGGACAAGGACGTCGATCCTGTCGGCGCCTGTGTCGGCATGAAGGGAATGCGGGTGCAGTCGATCATCCGCGAGCTGCGCGGCGAGAAGATCGATATCATCGAGTACCAGGAAGATCCGGTGGCTTTCGCCGAGCGTGCACTGCAGCCGGCCAAAGTCAGCCGCGTCAGCGTCCTCGAAGGCCAGGAGAAGCACCTGGAAGTCATCGTCGACGACAGCCAGCTTTCGCTTGCCATCGGCAAAAAGGGTCAGAACGTTCGCCTGGCCGCCAAGCTTTTGGGTTGGAAGATCGACATCAAGAGCGAGGAAGAGAAGCGCCAGGAAGTTGAGCAGGCGATGTCCGGCCTGATGACTCAGCAGGTCACGCCGCTGGAAAGTGTCCCCGAGCTGGAGCCAGGTATTGTCGAGAAGTTGCATGCGGCCGGAGTCACCAGTGTGGAAGCACTGGCCGACATGACACCCGAGCAGCTTGAAGAAGTTCCCGGCATCGGGCCAAAGACGGTGGAGAAGATCAGTATCGCGGTGAACGGCTACTTCTTGTCGCTCGAAGCGGCGGCTGCCGAGGTGAGTACCGAGGGCGAAGTCCTGGCCGGCGCTGAAGATGATGCCGCCTCCGTCATACCGGACGAGGCTATCCCGGGCGAAGGCCTGCCCGGTAGCGATGAGACTCCGTTGCCCGAGGATGCCATGCTGGAAGGCGGCGGCGATGAGAGCGCTCAAGGTTCGGGGTCCGCCGGCCAGTCAGGTGATACCGAAGGTTTGTCGGATGAGGCCGAGGCCGGCGACGAAAGCGTGGAAGAGCTGGTCGAGGACGGGCAGTACTTCGAAGCCGAAGTCGTCGACGGAATTGAGAATGCTCCCCCGGCAGACGAAGGCGAAGTGGTCGTACATGATCGTCCGGAGACGCCGCAGGACCGCGAAGACATCCCCGACGAAGAGTTACCCGGCCCGCAAAAGACCGGGCTCCGAGAGGAAGAATAAAGAAGGCCGGCTGGTGGTTCCCGCCACCGGCCGAATGAGACATCAAGGTGAGGACGCTATGACGGCTTAACGGGACGGCACAATACGGAGGAAAACAGGGCGGAATGCATCAGCAGAAGATCAGAATCAATGACCTGGCACGGGAGCTTGAGGTGAAAAGCAAAGTTATCCTCGACCTTCTTGTCAAGGTTGGAGTTACGGAGAAGAAGACGCACTCAAGCTCAATCGAAGTGGACGAGGCCGAGCGCGTCAAGCGCTACTACCGTGAGCACGGCGAGCCGGGATCTTCGCGTTCTTCGCGCGCCGCTGCTTCAGTCGACGAGTTCAAGCCCAAGATCGATCTCTCGCACATCTCCAAGCCCGGAGACGTGTTGAAGGCGATCACGCAGAAGGCCCAGCAGCCGGCGCCCGCGCGGCCGGTTGCGGCCGCCACGCCGTCGCCGGCCCGGCAAGCCGTTACTCCACCGTCCTCCGTTACTCCGAAGGCGCCCGCGGCAGCAGCATCAA
Source organism: uncultured Acidobacteriaceae bacterium (assembly GCA_963815775.1). GTDB lineage: Bacteria > Acidobacteriota > Terriglobia > Terriglobales > Acidobacteriaceae > CAVVDY01. The sequence continues at coordinate 125,969 of CAWFIB010000029.1, forward strand.
GTGCGGCTCCAGCCGCTCCTGCCGAGCCCAAGCCCGCTCCACGTTTCATCACGCCCCAGTCGGTGGCTCGTCCTCCGGCCATCATCATTCCGCCAAAAGCGACGCCGCCGGTCGCGGCAACTCCGCCGGCGGTAAAACCATCCGAGCCGGTTATCGAAGACCAGATCGCCGCCACTGAACCCGAAATCGCAGAAGTTACGAAGCCGGAAGTTGCCCCGCCGGCGGATCAAGCGACGCCGTCTGAGCCTGCTGCGGTAGCGGCATCCGCTCCCAGCGTTCCGCCTCCGGCGATTCATGTTCCGCCGCCGACAGTGCGTCCGGGCTCTCCCATGTCGCCCAACCAGGTTACGCCGCGTCCTTCTCCCCCGCCCGCTGTGCGGCCAGGCCAGCCGATTGGCGGTCCGCAGCGTCGGCTGATCGTTCCCCAGACGGGACCTCGACCGGTGTATACGGCGCCCCCGCAGGCGCCCCCGCGGCCGATTGCGAGTTCGGGAGCGGGTGCTCCTCGCGGTGCCATGCCGGAGCGTGGCAAACCAATTTTCCAGCGTCCCCGTCCCGGTGCTCCGGGACAGGCCGCTCCCACGGGCCGCCCGCCAGTGCGGCCGGGCGAGCGGCGTGGCCCGCATCCTACGCGCACCGGCGCTCCTGGAATGCGTCCCCCATTTGGGGCGGGGCCGGGAGGTCCTCCTCCGCCGCCAACCGGTCAGCGTCCGCAGGGCCGTCCTGCGCGGCCGGGGCAGCGTTACGTTCCGCGTGGCGTGAAGGAAGGCCCGATGAAGGGCTTCGTTCCGCCGCCGCGCCTTTCGTTGTCCAGCGAGCCGCTACCCATCACGCGGGCCATCACTATCCCCGAAGGTATCAGCGTGAAAGACCTGGCGGAGAAGCTGGGTATCCGCGCCAAGGATCTGATCGCCCGTCTGCTGGCGCGTGGCGTTTTTGCTACCGTCAACCAGACGCTCGATGCCGACCTGGCGAGCGAGGTGGCGCGTCATTTCGGCGCGACCACCGATATCATCACCTTCGAAGAGCAGCTCGCCAAGGACAGCGTGCCGGCTGACAGTGGCAAGGAAGAGGGAGCCACGCAAGCGGTGCCGCGCCCGCCGGTGGTCACCATCATGGGCCACGTCGATCACGGCAAGACCAGCTTGCTCGACGCGATTCGCTCCACCAATGTTGCCGAGGGCGAAGCCGGTGGCATCACCCAGCACATCGGTGCATACAAAGTGTCGATTACTGACACCAATTCGCCGGCCTATGGTCGCGAGATTGTCTTCCTCGATACCCCTGGCCACGAGGCGTTCACCCGCATGCGCGCCCGCGGATCGAAGGTCACCGACATCGTCGTGCTGGTGGTGGCTGCCGATGACGGCGTGATGCCGCAAACCGTCGAGGCCATCGACCACGCCACTGCTGCCAAAGTGCCCATCATCGTGGCGGTCAACAAAATTGACAAGCCTGACGCAATGCCCGAGCGGGTCAAGAAGCAGCTTGCCGATCGCGGCCTGATGCCGGAAGACTGGGGCGGCGCCACGGTGTTTGTCGATGTTTCGGCGAAGCAGAAAACCAACCTCAACCTGCTGATGGAAATGGTCTGCCTGGTCGCCGACCTGCAAGACCTGAAGGCAACGCCGGACCGTGCGGCCACCGGAACCGTTCTGGAAGCCAAGCTCGATCGTGGCCGCGGACCGGTGGCGACCGTGCTGGTGCAAAACGGTACATTGCACACCAGCGACAACTTTGTTGTAGGCAATGTATTCGGCAAGGTGCGCGCCATGTTCGACGATCGCGGCGCAGCGCTGGATGCCGCGCCTCCCTCCACCCCGGTGGAGATTCTCGGCCTCGAAGGCTTGCCCCATGCGGGCGACCAGCTCGTCGCTGTAGCTGACCGTGAAAAGGCGCGGGACATCTCCGAATACCGCGAGCAGAAGGCCCGCGAAGCTCAATTAGCCAAGAGTTCCCGCGTCTCGCTGGAAGGCCTGGCGGAGCAGTTGAAATCCGCCGGGGTCAAGGAACTGCCCATCATCCTGAAGGGCGATGTTGGCGGTTCGATCGAAGTGTTGAGCGATCTATTGACCCGGATGTCGAACGAGAAGGTCAAAATCAATATCATGCGCGCCAGCGTGGGCGCCATCACCGAAAGCGATGTGCTGCTGGCTTCCGCTTCCAACGCCATTATCATCGGCTTCAACGTGCGGCCGGAGCGTAAGGCGCAGGAAATGGCGGAACAGGAAAACGTTGATATCCGCCTGCACTCCATCATTTACGAGCTACAGGACGAGATCAAGCGCGCCATGACCGGCATGCTTGAGCCGGTCATCAAGGAGACCCACCTGGGCCGTGCCGAGGTGCGCGATACCTTCCGTATCCCGAAGGTGGGAACGGTGGCGGGCTGCTACATTTCCGATGGCATCATCAAGCGCGACTCGGAAGTTCGCCTGCTGCGCGACGGCGTGGTGGTCTTCAAAGGCAAGGTCGCCTCCCTGCGCCGATTCAAGGAAGACGCCAGCGAAGTGCGCAATGGTATGGAGTGCGGCATCTCCATCGCAAATTACGGCGACATCAAGGTGGGGGATGTCATCGAGGCATTTGTCACCGAACGAGTCGCCGCTGAAGCCATGGTATAAACCGTAAGAGTGCCGGGGTGGAGCACGCATTTATGCGTGGAAAAAGTTGTAATGGCGGTTTGAAGGGGCACAGCTTTAGCTGTGCCGCACAAGCCCTTTATTTTTGTCATTCCGAGCGGACTTTAGTCCACGAGGAATCTGCTTTCGAGAGTTTTTCAGCGGCCTGTAAAGCCTAAACCTGCTTCTTGCGGCACGCCTGAAGGCGTGCCCTTCGAATTTGCTTTTTGTGCGCGTTGAAAGACGCGCTCCGCTCCTGAGGGCGGCAGCCGTAGGTTGATTCCCATGATCGCGTATCTCACACTGGAGATTCGCATTGAAGCGGCGCATTCGCTGAAAGACAAGCGGCAGGTCGTGCGCAGCGTCAAGGATGGCCTGCGGGCGCACTTCAACGTTGCCGTGGCCGAGGTCGATCCCAGCGATGCCTGGCAGCGGGCCACGCTGGGAGTCGTGAGCCTCTCCGCCTCGCGCTCCTATCTGGAAGGCCTGATGCGCAACGTAGAGCGGCACGCCATTCGCACTGCCAATAACAGTGGTGGCGAGGTCGTCGATTCCTTTCTCGACTTCCTCAGCGCGGCCGAGTTTGGCGAACGGATGAACGAAGTGCCGTGATGGTTATCACCGCATTGCAGGCGGATAGGCGTATGCTCAAACGTTCGCCTGTTGCCGGAGCAGTCAATGGAAAACAGGGGACTGAGACATCAACGGGAGCGCCGCGGCGTGGCGCTGCGGGAAGAGATTGCCACGCTGGTGGAGGGCGAGCTCGAAGATCCGCGCATCGGGCTGGTCACCGTAAACCAAGTCCAGCTCGCGCCGGATGGCAAAATTGCCCGCGTTTACGTCGACGTCGATGGCGACGAGGACGAGGTTGCCCAAAGCATGGCTGGCCTACAGGCCTCGATTGGTTACATCAAGCATCACCTGGTGGCCAATCTGGGATTGCGCCACTCTCCCGAGCTGGTGTTCATGCTCGATCGTTCGCAGCAGTACAGCAGTCGTATTGATGAGTTGTTGACCAGGATCAAAAAAAGGAAGCGCTAGCAGGCTAGCTGGGCTCATTATCCGGGATGCTGGACGAAGTCCTAAATCAAATCGGTAGACATAACCGCTTTCTCCTTACATCGCACGCCCGGCCCGATGGCGACGCGGTAGGCTCAACCCTTGCCTGCGCCCAGATTCTCCGCAGTATGGGAAAGGAAGCCTCCGTCGTGTTGAGCGACGGCGTCCCTGTTATCTACCGCCCCCTGCCCTTCAGCGACTCCGTGTTGCACAGCACGGAAGAGGCCCCTGAGGCCGAGGCCGCCATCATTCTGGAATGTGATGGCGTAGCCCGCACCAAGCTCACTGGCCTGGAGCATCACTACCTCATCAACATCGACCATCATGCCACGGCGCGCCCCTTCGCCGACGTCAACTGGATCGACACCAGCGCCTGTGCCACCGCGGAGATGATCTTTCTGCTGGCCCAGCATGCGGGAGTGAAGATTTCGCCGGACGTCGCAACCTGTCTTTACACCGCGGTGCTTACTGACACCGGCTCGTTCTGTTTCCCCGGCACCACCGCCAGGTCCTTTGCCCTGGCGGAAGAACTGGTGCATTGCGGGGCCGACCCGGTGCATATTGCCCACAGCGTCTACTTCTGCAAGGCGCTCTCCAAGATGCGACTGCTGGGACACGCCCTCACCACTTTAAATCGTCAGGGCAACCTGGTGTGGATGCACGTTACGCAGGAGATGATGGAACGCTGCGACGCGACTGAGGAAGACTGCGAAGGGCTGGTCAATTACGCGCTGTCCATCGGCGGTATCGAGGTCGCGCTGTTTTTCCGCGAGCTGCCCAGTGGCAACTTCCGTGTCAGCCTGCGCAGCAAAGGCAAGGTCAACGTCGCGGCGGTGGCCGAATCGTTCGGAGGCGGCGGACATGAATGCGCCAGCGGTTGCGCAGTCAAGGGCCCGCTCGCCAACGCTCTGGAACAGACACTCGGCCAGTTTCGCATTCGCGGTTACGACTCGAAGGTGCAATAGCCATCGCTATTCTTCGCAAGAAGCCGACACCTGCCGCCAGCGATCGGCTTCGCCGCTCGACTGACATCCTCACCCTCATCGTGGTCTGCGCCTTCCTGTTCCTTGCCGGCGTGCAAAGCGTGGGCCTGGTCGGCGCCGACGAGCCTCGTTACGCGCAGGTCGCGCGCGAGATGCTGCAGCGCCACGACTGGGTGACTCCCACATTGTGGGGCAAGCCCTGGCTGGAGAAGCCGCCGCTCTACTACTGGCTGGCCGATGTGGCGTACAAGGTGGCCGGCGGAGTGCACGACTGGGCGGCGCGCCTGCCCTCCATCCTGCTTGCCACGCTGATGGTTTTCTTCATCTATTTCTGGGCGCGGCGCTTCTATCGCGGCATGCAGCTCGACGCTGCCCTGATTACCGCCGGCTCGGCAGCAGTGATCGGCTTCTCCCGCGGCGCCAGCATGGACATGCCGCTCGCCGCCACCTTCACCATGGCGATGCTCTCCTGGTTCGCATGGTACAAAGAGCGCAATCGGCTCTGGCTGCTGGCCTTTTACTTCCTGCTGGCGCTCGGGACTCTGGCCAAAGGGCCGCTCGCCGTATTTCTCGCCGCCGTCATCATTGCGATCTTCTTCGCCTTGCGGCGCGACTGGAAGGTTCTGCTTGGTACCCTGTGGCCTGCCGGAATATTGCTCTTCCTGCTTGTGGCCTTACCCTGGTACATCGCAGTACAACGCGCCAATCCGGAGTTCTTTCACGTCTTCATTCTGCAACAGAACCTGGCGCGCTACACTTCAGACCTCTATCGCCATTCGCAGCCCTTCTGGTTCTATCTGCCCGTGGTGTTGCTGGGCCTGGTGCCGTGGGTCGTGTTCGTCCTGGCCGCCGTGGTCGACGCCCTTCGCGACTGGCGCTACTCAATCGAGCAGCCCGCCGGAGAAGAAGACCTGCGGACCTTCCTCGTAATCTGGTTCCTGTTCCCGGTGCTGTTCTTCTCCATCTCACAATCCAAGCTGCCGGGCTACATCCTGCCTTCGATTCCCGCGGGAACCATCCTGCTGTCCGACTTCATCCGCCGCCGCGAGCTGGATGGCGACAGGCCTTCGCTGTGGATGATCGTGCTGCACGCGTTCGTCTCCGCCGCGCTGTTGGTCGCGGCCTTTATTGTGCCGTTCAAGGTGCTGCACCTGAAGTTGCCGATGAACGTCCTGATCGTCGCCGTGCTGCTGGCAATCTGTACCCTGGCGTTCTTCACCGCCACCCTGATCACCCGCGGCTATCGCGTCCTGCGCTTCGCTACCCTGGTGCCGGTGGTGATCGCCTTTGCTATGGTCCTTCGCGGGACCGCCCCCATCATCGATGCCTTGCAGTCCGCTCGCACCACTCAGGCGGAGCTGCAAATGACCGCCCTGGGCCAGTTGCCCGACATCGCCGTCTATGATGTGCCCCGCGGCATCGAATACGGGCTGGGCTTCTATCGCAATCACTTCGTCGACAACTACAGTAGAAACGAGATTCCCGATAAGACCCATGTGGTGGTTGCCGCCGTGGGCACGGAGAAGGAACTGCAATACCGCCTTCCGCACCGCCGGATAACGCGCATCGGAGGCTGGGCCCCGCAGCACCTCGATTTCTATCTGGTTGCCGCCAAGCCCGCGGAGCCATAGCCGTGGAAATCATCGACCTCAGACACTTCGCATCCGCCGATTTGGGCCCGCTGCTCGACGAGGAAGTCGAAGCCTGGGGCGGTCTGCTCTGCTGGGATTACCGCAGCTCGGCGGACATGGTCCTGCGCTACATCGATGCCAAGATCCTGCCGGGATACGCGGCCATCGAGCGGGGTAGCATCATCGGCTATTCCTTCTTCGTCTACGAAGGGAGTAAAGGCGTCATCGGCGATCTGTTCGTTTCGCCTTCCCGCCCCGACACTCGCGAAATTGAAGTTCGAATGCTCGAGCATGTTCTCCAGACCCTCCAGGCATCGCCGGGCGTGCATCGCGTCGAAGCCCAGCTCCTGACCCACTCCACCGGGGAGCTTGCAGCACCATTTCTCTCCAAAGGATTTCAGCGTTATCGAAGACTGTTTCTGTCGTTGCAGCTCACCGGCGCCAATGCTCCTCCGCTCCCCGCCGCACGCCCCCTGAAAGACATTCAGATCCGGCGCTGGGCCGAGCAGGACTACCAGTCTGCCGCGAGCGTGATCACCGCGGCATACCGCGCGCACATCGACTCGGAAATCAATGACCAGTACCGCACCAACGCCGGGTCCATGCGCTTCCTCAACAACATCGTGCGCTTTCCCGGATGCGGCGTCTTTGATAGCGATTCCTCCTTTGTCGCTATTCATAAGCCGTCGCGCGCCCTGATCGGCGCGATCCTTTGCTCGCGAATCCGCCATGATGTCGGTCACGTCACCCAGGTATGCCTGCTGCCCGAGCATCGCGGAATGGGCATCGGCGAAAGCCTCATCGCTGCCAGCCACAGCGCCCTACGCTCGCGCAATCTCTCCCAGCTCTCGCTCACCGTCACCGAGGCCAATCACAATGCTGTCGAGCTCTACCGGCGCATCGGCTTTGAAGAACGCCGAGTCTTCGATGCCTTTGTCTGGGAAGGCTAAGGCAGATCCCTGGAAATGTCTGATTGATATAGCCATTATCCATAAGGTGATACTTCGTGGCCCAAAAGTGGATATTGTCAAAATCTGGCCTAAAGACAACCGTTGTACTTTGATCTCGCTTTGACTGGAAAGTTGAGGTATCATCGGTCACCCTTGAAAAGGGTTCCGTTCGCGCGTGCGCATTCAAGGAGGAAACGAATGAAACGACTCGCGATTTTGTTTGTCGCGTTGGCCTTCTTGCTGTCGACAGCGGCCTTCGCAGACACACTGTTTCTCACACCACCTACGGATCACCAACTAGGCTACGGTGGCGGCGGTACTCGTGGCGACTACGTCACCATGACCGGTGATTTCACCCTGACCTCGATCGGCATTCAGGGCCAGATCGATCTCGGCGCTGTCGAAACCTTCAATGCCTATGTTTACACCGGAGACGGCCAAACTCAGTTGGCCGTCGGTTCGAACATGGTCTTCACCGGCGACGGGACCGAGCAGTTCTACAATCTGCCGATCAATTACACACTGCTGAGCGGTCAGAGCTATGACATCGGTATCGATTTCCATAGCTTTAACGACCCGCATTGGCAGGTCGACTACTATTTCTTCGATGCGGGCAGCAATCAGCCCTTCAACGTTGGCCCATTCACGGTCACCGACGGTGAAGAGAGCCATTGCGGCGCCTGCAACATTTTCGCTCCCAACCTGGAAGTCCAGGGCACGGGCGTTCCCGAACCGGGTACGCTGGTAATGCTGGGCACGGGCGTTCTTGGCTTGGCCGGCACTCTGCGCCGCAAGCTGTTTTAGTTCGACTCTCAGGATTCGATCGCGGCCGGCAGCTTCTCTGCCGGCCGTTTTGCGTGCGCGACCATCGAGAGGTTGGGTTCTGTTTTCGAACTCTAAAAAGCGAGTAGACCCCCGGACGCGCATAACTTTGAACAACATCGTTGGACAACGCTTGCCGTTCTACATCGTTGGACAATACGTTGCCTTTCGAAAATACAGCCGCTCTCCTACAATTCGAGCCCAGCGCGGAAGCGCTGGGTATGCAGCCCCCGGAACTCAATTCCCGCCACCTTCATCATTGCGCGAAGCTTTTCCTCGAACGAATATCGCGCATGAAATAAGGCACGGCTTTGGGCCGTGCCTCTTGTTGGTTGCGAGAAAGTTGTATCTACAGCAGGCGACGACGGATCACGCCAACCACGCCGACCAGGCCGGAACCCATCATGAGCAGAGTGCCCGGCTCAGGAACCGCGGTCTCAAAACCAGTCACCAGACCATATCCCTGACCGTTGCCGCAACCCCCGCACCAGCGCGAGAACGGGCCGCCGTTCGTCGCGTCAAAGGCCGTGAAGACTCCGCTGTTCGGGTCGCTGCCACCCGACGTCTCCAGGATCAGCTCAAGGTTACCCTGGTTGGGATCGTAAAGGTACGGTGCCCCGCTGAAGCTCAAGACGCTGTTGAAGGCAAAGAGGCCGCCGTCGAGGGAATAGTTGCCAAACAGAACGGCGTCGTTCGGGATAGTGCCATCTGGAACCAACTGCGCGGTGGTGGCCAGGTAAAGCGAGAAATTCAAGTTCGCAACTCCCTGGTTGGGGCCGTTGTCGAAAAGCGTGTCGTAGAAGCTGATGGATCCAATGTTAATGGACCCATTAAAGGCCGTGCTGTTGTAGATCTGTTCGTAGTTACCGTTGTCGATGGATCGGCAACTAAATGGAATGCAGTTGTTGCTGTTCGGCGGGTTGCCGAGGATGATGTCGGCCATCGCAGGCATCGCAAGGGCAAACACAAGGCAAAGCGTGAGACCGACAAGAATTTTCTTCATCGTTTCCTCCTAGATTCTCAACTGAACGCACGAAATCACACACCGCGCTGCCGGGCGACACGGGAACTGCAATAGTTGCCTGAGTGGCTAGACGCGCAATCGTAGAGGAGATGAGTGTGAACTCTGGAAGCTTGCTTGGCAAGCAAAAAGTTCGAATCTCAAAGCGTCCTCCAGGGGACTGTGTAACTGATAGTTCACCGGCAGCATCTAACGGCAGCCCTGATATGTTTGGTTATCAGCCTCGCCTATCCCTTTCCGACTCACGCTTTTAGACACGCGCTGTTGGTTAGGGGCGAGCGCTCGGCCTTTGGCTGCTAGCCCGCTTACAATCCCGCCCCCGCAACTGGAGCAATATTGCTGTTCCCCAGCGCGTGGTTCAGCGCTGGCAGATCATCCTTCACCAGCTTTTGATACTGCTCGTGCACTTTGGCGTATTCGCCTTCATACTCCTTCAGCAGCTCCAGTTGATTGTCCGTAGGTGCGAAGTCCGCGCCGCCGGCAACATCGCCACCACCGGTGCCGACCGCCGCATTGAGCCACATCAGGTTCAAGTACAGCTCATATGGCTCGACAAAATATTTGTCGTCGCTGTTAGTCAGCTCCTTCGAGGTCAACTGGTACTCGATCGTCTTCAGCTTCTTGTCTATGGCTTCGACCTCTTTCAGGAGCTCGGCCTTCTGTGCGGCCTTTGGCTTGTCCGAACTGGGTGAGGCGGCCGCCGGTTCCGCATCATATTCGTCATCCTCGTCAGCGGGCGCCGCCTGGGCGGACGCCTCCTTCTTCTTCTCCGGCCGCAGCATGGTCTCGACCACTTCCAGTTGCTTCCGCATCCATTCGATCTGGTTGATCGAGTCGGAGACCTGGCTGATCAGGCTGGTGATGCGCAACAGCGTCTGCACCGATTGCTGAATGTCGGCATTGGAACCGGGTGCATGGGGATCGGGCAACACCGTGAGCGGCTGGGTGTAGGTTTGCCCGTCGACCTTCAGGCGCACCGTGTATTTGCCCGGAGCAACGATTGGCCCCACCTCCGCCGGCTTGGTCCCCCAGTGAGTGATGGGCCGTGAATCGGCCCCGCGGAAGCGAGGCTCCTCCCAGATATGAGGATTGTCGGGGGCCACGGTTCGCAGGGCCACCAGGCGCGGCGGCTCATAGCGCATGTCCCACTTCACGCGATTGATGCCCGGCTGCCCCTTCGCTTCCAGCTTGCGTACCAGCTTGCCTTGCGAATCCAGAATTTCCAGCTCGACCTCGCCCTTCGGTTTTTCCTTGAGCGAGAAGTTGAGCATCGCCTGACCGCCATGGCTGAAGCGGAAGGTCGGCCGCGGATCGAACAGCACAACCGCGGCATCGGAGTGGTTCTTCGCCATCTGCTCCAGCGGCGTGATGTCGTCGAGGATGTAGAGTCCGCGCCCGTAGGTGGAAATCACCAGGTCGTGAAAGTCCTTCTGCACCACCGCCCAGCTCACAGGCGAGTGAGGCAGTCCCTTCTCCAGCGGAGTCCACTTCCCGCCATCGTCCAGCGAGTAGTACAGGCCATCGCCGGTGCCGGCAAACAGCAGGCCTTTTTGATTCGGATCTTCGGCAATGATGCGCACATACGACAATTCGCTCTTCGGCAGATTGCTCATGATCGGCGTCCAGCTCTTGCCGAAGTCGGTGGTCTTGTAGATGTACGGGTCGCGATTGTCCACCAAGTGAAAATCGACGCTGATGTATGCCGTGCCCGCATCGATGGACGAAGGCGCGATGCTGGTGATCGTTCCCAGCGGCGGCATCCCGGAGATGTTCTTCGTGACGTTTGTCCAGTTTCCTCCGCCATCCTTCGTATACCAGACCTGGCCGTCGTTGGTGCCCGCCCAGATCAGGCCCTTCTGAGCTTTCGAGGGCGCCAGCGCGAAGATGACTTCTCCGTAGAACTGCCCAAGGTTGTCGCCGACAATTCCTCCCGACGGAATGATGTGCGCCGGGTCTTGCGTGGAAAGGTCCGGACTGATCACCGACCAGCTCTGTCCCGCATTCGTGGTTTTGAAGACGACCTGGCAGCCGTAATAGACGGTGTTGTGGTCGAAGGGATCGATTGCCAGCGGCGAAGTCCAATGGCAGCGGTACTTGACATCATTGGGCGGAGAGTCGAGCGTGATCTGCCATGGGCTCACCGAATGCGCTTTCTTGTAGCGTGCGTCCCAGCGCGTGACTTTATTGCCGTAGCAGGTGGCCCACACCACATTCGGGTCGACGGGATCGGGAACGGTGAAGCCCGACTCGCAACCGCCCATGCCGTGGTCCCAGCCGACTTCGCCGTAACCTGGTAGCGGCACACTCGGCCCGCGCATGTTCCCGTCGTCCTGCATGTTGCTGTAGAAGTAATACGGAACCTGGTTGTCGACATCCACGTGGTACATCTGCCCGATCGGCAATTGCACGCGATGGAAGCCACGCCCATGAACGGTCGTGATGTTCAGGCCCCCGTCATCGGTGATAACGAAGCGGTCAGGGTTCTTGGGATCGATCCAGATGTCGTGCGTGTCTCCGCCCCAGTGCTTCTCGTCGAAGTTCAAACCGCCATCGAGCGATTGGAAGAACGAGCTGCTGGCCACCAGCACTTCGTTTTCGTTGGTGGGAGAGACGGCAAGGCGGATGTAATATCCCGCGCGTCCTATCAGCGGACGCTGATAGTTGACCGCCTTCCAGTTTTCGCCGCCATCATCCGAGCGCCACACCGAACCCTGGTCGGCCGTCTGGATCAACGCGTACACGCGATTGGAATTGGTCGGCGCAACCGCTACATCGATCTTGCCCAGCGGCGAATGCGGCAGCCCATGCTCTTCAATGCGCTTCCACGTCGTGCCGCCGTCGTGCGAAACCCAAATGCCGCTGCCCGGACCCCCGCTCAGCTCCGCCCAGGTGTGCATCTCCACTTGCCACATGCCTGCGAACAGCGTGTGCGGATCCTGCGGGTCTATCGACAAACCCGAGCAGCCAGTCTTCTCGTCGGCAAACAGCACGCGGTCCCAGTGCTGGCCGCCGTCCGTCGTGCGATACACTCCCCGCTCCTGCTGCGGACCAGTGGTGCGGCCCAGCACGCAGGCGAACACGATGTCCGGGTTGGTGGGATGCACGATGATGCGCCCGATGCGTCCCGACCGTGGCAGCCCCATGTTCTTCCACGTCTTGCCCGCATCGGTGGACTTATAGATTCCGTCGCCCATCACATCGACGTCGCGGATCGTCCACGCCTCGCCCGTGCCAGCCCAGACGGTTGAAGGCTGCGAAGGCGCTACTGCCAGCGCTCCAATTGCAGCGGCAGGTTCTTTGTCAAAGATCGGCTCCCAGTGATTGCCGCCGTCGGTGGATTTCCAGACCCCCCCGGAAGCCGCGCCTGCGTAGTAGGTGCTTGGATCTCCCGGGATGCCGGCGATCGAAGCGACACGATTACCGACTCTGGGCCCGACGAAGCGGAACCCAAACTGATTTTCATTTTTGTCGGTGTTTGGTTGTTGCGCAGTGGCAGAGATAATAGTGCAGATGCAAACGATCAACACGCTCAGTCTTCTGACGAGCATTGCTTGCGACCTCCGGAGGGAGAGCTGTTCTTGAACTCGCTAACGTGCGGTTCGATTGTTACGAAACGATTGCGCGAAGCGAGCAGTGTACCACCGCACGTGTCGCGCCGAATTCTCAAGCGCTTTCCAGAAATGGCGTTTTGTATTTGGGCACGACTCATGGGTAGGCTGGAGGATGCACCCTGGGACGTAACTGCCAAGTGCTAATCGCTCGCTGCTCGCCGCTCGTCGCTCGCTTCTTCCCCTTCCAGCATGAACTCCAGCACCTCCTGCGGCGCTGACGACGTCCACACTGGAGCAAACGACAGCCGATGCAACGGCGTTGGCCCTTTCTCGCGCAACACCCTCAGGTGCTTGGGCGTGCTATAGCCCTTATTCGACGCGAGCCCATACTCGGGATACACCGGGTCCCAGGCGCTGACCATTGCATCCCGTTCGACTTTGGCGATGATCGACGCTGCAGCGATCGACGCCGATAGCGCATCGCCGTGAATGATCGGCGTTTGCGCACAATCGCAATTAATGCGCAGTGCATCGATCAGCAGGTGGTCAGGACAGAGCATGAGCTTGGCCACCGCCTCTTCCATCGCACGCTTTGAAGCCCAGTAGATGTTGATCTGATCGATGGTCGAGACATCGACAGCCGCGATCGCCCACGCCAGTGAATGCTCGCGGATCCTTGGCGCCAGCATCTCGCGCTGCTCGCGGTCCAGCAGCTTGGAATCACGCAGCCCGCGAATGCGGTATGCCGGATCGAGAATCACCGCCGCTGCCACCACCGGCCCGAAAAGCGAGCCCCGCCCGACTTCATCGACCCCGGCAACCAGCCTGGCGCCCCCCTCCCACGCCAGCTTCTCGTACTTCAGGGTGCACTTCAGGCGCTTAAGCAAGCGCAGCTTCAGCGTGGCCTTCGAGACTTGCTTTTCAGGATTGCCAGTAGCTTGCTTCGACTTGGCGCAACTTCGAGGCACGGGAGAGTGCTTCGATTCTAGCGCAGACCAGGCTCAGTCTTTGTGCTCATACCAATCGGAATGCGGCGAAACCCTGCCGCACGCAATGCACTGCGTCTCTTTCCATTGATACATGCACGCGGGGCACACACCTCCGGTGTCGAAGGTGTTCCACTGGTGGCCGCAGGTGCAGAACCAGCGATCCTGCGCGCGCGGCTGCCATCCGCACAGCGGACAGCGAATGCGCGGGCCGCCCGCCCCGCCACCCTTGCCGGTCTCGGTGGAGACGGCCGGCTCAACCGTCGTTGAAGAGCCACTCATACACTACTTCGGTAACTCGGCAGCCATGATCTCATCGACGTAGCACCAAACCCAAGTCTCGCCCGGCTCGATCGAGCGTGCCAGCGGATGAGACTCATGTTTGGCGTGCTTGGTCGCGTGCCGGTTCTTGGAGGAGTCGCAACATCCGATGTAACCGCAGTCGGTACACATGCGCAGGTGGACCCAGCTATCCCCCAGCTTCACGCAATCCTCACAGACATGTTTGCTGGGGTGGGTTAAGTGTATGTGGTCGAGATGTTTGCATGGTGAGGCGTTGGTCACGGAATAAACTCCTGGTGAGATATGCACCGCGTCAGATGCCAAAAGCGCATCGAACGATTCAGGCGGGAGACGAGGGTCTCGCAGCTGCCATTTTCCAGTCCACCCGCTCTGCATCAAAATATAGGAGATATGCATAAGTTCACGCCGCAGTTCGCCGGTTGCCTGGTGGTTTTCCTGCTAGCTTCTTTTGGCTTCGCCTATGCGGACGCCGCTTTTGATTTAGCTGGGCCCAAAATCGAGGTGCGGGTACAGCGCGACAACAAGGAGCTGCCTATCGGCCAGGTCCCCAACCTGCAACCCGGGGACCGTCTGTGGATCCATCCCGATCTCCCGCCGAACCAGTCGGCCCATTATCTGATGGTGGTCGGCTTCCTGCGGGGCGCTACCAATCCGCCGCCCGAGAACTTATTTACCAAATTCGAGACCTGGTCGAAGTCGGTTCGCCAGGAAGGTGTGATGGTCAAGGTCCCCCAGGAGGCACAGCAGGCGCTGATCTTTCTTGCTCCTGAAACCGGCGGCGACTTCAGTACCTTGCGGTCTACTGTACGTGGCAAACCGGGGGCCTTTGTTCGCGCCGCGCAGGATTTGCAGCAGGCTAGCCTCGATCGCGCGCGCCTGGAAATGTATCTTGCCGAGTTGCGCAAGGCGTCGCAGGAGAACGCCTCCGATTTGCAAGCGCGTACTAACCTGCTGGCTCGAAGCCTGAGCATCAAGGTCGATCAGGCGTGTTTTCAGAAGCCCGCCGCGCAGCAGTTAGAGTGCCTGACCCAGAATAGTGATCAGCTCGTACTCGAAGATGCGCATACCCAAAGCATGGTCGCGATGCTGACCTCGGGAACTTCCATCGACTTGCTGACCCAGATCAGCAATGCCCCGCACATCGGGGGAGCCGCCTATAGTCCATACGTCGGCGCCGTTGTGGATGTGGTGCGCATCCTGGGCAGCGCACATACCGCCAAGTATCAGTACATCCCGGCCCTTGCCATCCCGCAGGGCGATTCGCTCAACCTGAAGCTCAATAACCCGCCATCGTTTCACGATCCCAAGTCGGTCATCGTAATCGGGCTGCCTCCGATCGAGAAGGCACAGCCGCCACCCTTGCGACCCCTCGACCCGAAGCAGCTCCAATGTGCACAAATACCGAACCTGGTGCTTCCGGCCGATGGCGCGCCCCTGATCTTCGGCACCGACCTGGGTCATGACTTCACGCTCGACCTCGCCGACGCTGCCGGCAAGCAAATTAAGCTGCCGGCCAAGGCGGACGCCAACCTCGGCGGCTTTGTCCTGGACACCCGCGCGCTACACGACGTCACCCTGCCGCCAAGCTTTACTGCCACCGTGCACGGCGTCTGGGGATTTGATAGCTTTGAGGGCCCTTCGTACCACCTCCGCAGCTCGCAACCCGCGACTTGGAACGTAAGCCCGTCCGATGCCAGCGCGTTAATCGTCGGCCGCCAGGATACGATTCATCTTCATTCTCCCGACGCGGTGTGTGTTGCGGGCCTGACTGCACAAGACCAGGGCAAGAGCCTGCCGACCACCTGGAAGATGACCCAACCGGACACCTTAGAGGTCCAGGTCGCGCTGCAAAGTGCCGCCCCGGGTCCGCTTCAGCTTCACGTGAAGAAATACGGTGCGAAGCAGCCCGACATAGTAACTTTGCAAAGCTACTCGGAAGCGGCCAGGCTCGACTCTTTCGAGGTGCACGCCGGCGATACCGCTGGCACCTTGAGCGGCACCCGGCTCGACCAGGTCGCAGCCCTGGACCTGGATGGCATACACTTCACCCCCGGCGATCTTTCCCGCAGCAATCAGCAGGATGAACTGAAAATGTTGGCTGGCCCCGCAGGGGCGGTGCAAACGCTGACGCCCGCGCCACAGTCGACCGCGAAGGTCACGTTGAAAGATGGCCGCTCTCTCCCCGTAAAAGCTTCCATCGAACCGCCCCGGCCGCAGGTCGCTTTGCTCAGCAAAACGCCCGCCTCCGCCTCACCAACCGAAAGCGACGACAAGATTCAACTTACGGGTGCCGATGAGATGGCGCAGGACCAGGTGCTGCGCTTCTCGCTGAAGAGCGTTATGCCGCAGAGGTTCGCACCGGCAGAAAAGATAGAAGTGGCCACTTCCAACGAATCTTTCCACACCGACCTGAGCACGGCCAAGGAGTCTCTCACCTTGCAGGATCCGCAAACCGTGTTGGCAGTCCTTAGCCCGCTGCAGGACCTCGGGCCATCCGCCTTTGGCCCGCTGAAGTTCCGCGTCGTTGATGCCGACGGCGCCGCCGGCGATTGGCAGCCCCTGGTTACCCTGGTCCGCGTTCCCACCCTGTCGGAAGTGCAATGCGCCGGGGCCCCGGACCAGCAATGCAAGCTCTTGGGACAAAAACTTTTCCTGATCGATTCCATCAGTACCGACTCCGAGTTCAGCGACGCAGTGCAGGTCCCCGAAGGTTTCTTTGAAGACGCACTCACCATTCCGCCGCCTTCGGACAAAGTTCTGTACCTGAAGCTGCGTGATGATCCATCGGTGGTTAACACCGCCACCGTGCCCATGGTGACCAGACCATGATCGCTCGGGGGCCCATTGAATCATTTTGTTCAGGCCGCGTAATTTTGTGAATGCGGCTCGGCCTTGTATATAGTTTTTGTTCAGATTACTGATTGAGTTGCGAGGCTAGAGTGTCCCGAACTCTTCGAATATCTTCTATTCTCGCGATTCTGATCTTCTTGCCAGGCGGGCTGTTGTCGCAGGCGCCGCCACCGAATCAGGCAACAGCTACTGCAACCGGCAGCACAGTCTCATTGACCTTGGCGGATGCGCTCACCCGCGCCAAAACCAACAACCCGCAATTCCAGGCCGCGGTGACCGAACTCGGACTGGCCCGCGAGAACCGGGCGCAGGCCCGCGCTGGATTGCTTCCCGACGTGAATTACAGCAACAGCTTTCTCTACACCCAGGGCAACGGAGTGTATTCGCCGGACGGCAGCAGCACCGGCGTGTTTATCGCCAACAACGGTGTGCATGAATACCTCAGTCAGGGCATTGCGCATGAAGGCATAAGTCCGGCGCAAATCGCCGATTATCAGCGAACCAGTGCAGCTCTGGCGCTGGCACAAGCCCGCAACGAGATCGCTGCGCGCGGACTGGTGGTGACGGTTGTGCAAGACTTCTACGGCTACCTCGCCGCGCAGAGTCGAGCCGTGAGTGCACAGAACGTGCTGGATGAAGCGCAGCACTTCCTGAGCATTACGCAGAAGCTGGAACAGGGCGGCGAGGTCGCGCACTCCGACGTGATCAAAGCTCAGATTCAGGCCAATGATCTGCTACGTGCACGCGACCAGGCAAAGCTGACAGAACAGAACGCCAGGCTTGCGCTGGCGGTGCTGCTGTTTCCCAACTTCTTTCAGGACTTCACTCTGGTCAGCGACCTATCCACGGTTCCGCTCCTGCCGCCGATGCCGGATGTGCAGCAAATGGCCGAGAGGAATAACCCTGAGCTGAAAGCCGCGTACGCGGCGCTCGACGTTGCCAATAAGGAGATCTCTGTCGCCTGGGCCGGGTACTTGCCCTCGCTGACCATCGACATGTACTACGGCATCGATGCCAACCAGTTTGCCGTCTACAACCGCGAAGACGCACGCAACCTTGGCTATGCCGGCGCGGCGACCCTCAACATTCCCGTGTGGAACTGGGGAGCGACCCAAAGCAAGGTCCGCCAGGCGCAGCTTCAGCGCAATCTGGCAAAGGTGGAGTTGAGCGCCGCCCAGCGTACCGCCATTGCCAACCTGCAATCCTTCTACAACGAGGCCGAAACCGCGCGTGCCCACATTGATTTGCTGGAGCGAACGGCGGCGCTCGCGGCCGAGAGCCTCCGCCTCACAACTCTGCGCTACCAGTCAGGCGAGGCGACCGCGTTGGAAGTAGTCGACGCTCAGAACACGCTGGCCGCAGCCCGCAACAACCTCGATGACGGTCAGGTACGATATCGAGTCGCACTGGCGAATCTGCAAACCCTGACGGGAACTTTCTAATGACGACGAGCCTCAAGCGCCGAGCCGGACTGCTGTCTCTCACTACTATGTTGGTAGTGGCGGCGCTCACTCTGAGTGGCTGCTCGAAGAACGAAGCGGCTCCCCAGCCTGTCGTCAACGTGCAAGTCGCCAAAGCCGAGCTCGGCGAGATACAGCAGATCGTCGAGTCCGAGGCCATCCTGTTTCCCGAAAACCAGTCGGCCATCACTCCCAAGGTCTCTGCCCCGGTGAAAGAGTTCTACGTCAACCGTGGCAGTAAGGTACACAAGGGCGAACTTCTCGCGGTTCTGGAAAATCGTGATCTGGCCGGAGCCGCCGCCGACAACAAAGGCACGTACCAGCAGGCGCAGGCAAACTACGGGCTGGCAACCTCCTCGTCGCTGCCCGAGGAATGGCAGAAGGCGGAAGACGACTTGAGGACCGCCAAAGAGGCCTACGAGGCCCAGCAGAAGGTCTATGACAGCCGGAAGTCCCTCTATGAGGAAGGCGCCATGGCGCGCAAGGAGCTGGACGCCTCAGCCGTCGCTCTCTCGCAGGCGAAGGCGCAATACCAGCTCGCGCAGCAGCATCTTGCAGCGCTCCAGAAGTCCGGCAAGAAAGATCAGCTTCAGGCGGCAAAAGGGCAACTGACTTCCGCGCAGGGCAAGTACGAAAACGCAGCGGCGCAGTTGTCGTACACCGAGATTCGCAGCCCCATCGATGGCATTGTCACCGACCGGCCCCTGTACCCCGGCGAGACGGCTGCGCCGGGCACGCCTTTGCTGACAGTAATGGATACCTCCTCCGTCATCGCGAAGGCGCACATCCCACAGGAGCAGGCAGCCGCGTTGAAAGTCGGCGATCCGGCCACGATTATCGCTCCCGGCGACATCAAAGCCGGGGGAAAGGTCACGCTGATCAGCCCCGCGCTCGATCCCAACAGCACGACCGTCGAGATTTGGATTGAAGCGCCTAATCCCGAGGGCAACCTGCGTCCTGGAACCACGGTTCGCGTTCAGGCGGTTGCGCAAACGGTGCAGGATGCGATTGTTGTACCCGCCTCCGCCATCCTGAAAACTCCGGATGGCGCCACCACCGTCATGGTAGTTCGCGACAATACCGCCCATCAGGCGCCCGTGGAGGTTGGCGTTCGCCAGGGCGATCGCGTGCAGATCGCGAAGGGGCTGAGCGCCGGCGAGACTGTCATCGTTTCCGGCGGCTACGCTTTGCCTGATAACACCAAGGTAAAGATTGTCGAAGCTGCTGAGGGCGCCAAGCCCGAAGCCCCGGCCGCCGGGGCAAAGGACTGAGCCGCGCATGAGCGTGCACTCCATTCTCGAACGCGTGCGCACCCATGAGCCCGCCGACGAGACCTTTTGGTTCACGCGCTACGCGAAGTCGCTGATCTTCCTCATCCTGATCCTGTCCATCGCCGGAATCTATCTCGCTTTCACCGTCCCGATTTCTGTTTTTCCGGCAACCAACTTCCCGCGGGTCGTGATCGGTGTCGATAACGGCGTCATGCCGATCGACCAGATGATGGTGACCATCACGCGTCCCATCGAGGAATCGGTCAACAGCGTTCCCGGATTGCAGCAGGTGCGCTCGATCACCAGCCGCGGCTCCGCCGAAATCGATCTCTTCTTCGACTGGCACGTGGACATGGTGACCACGCTGCAACTGGTCGATTCTGCTCTGTCGCAGATCAGGAACTCATTACCTGCCACCGCGGTCATCCAGACACATCGCCTGACTTTCGCAAGTTTTCCCATCATCGGCTACAGCCTCACCTCCGACACCGTGCCGCAGACCGAGCTCTGGACCATGGCTACTTACGAGCTCAAGCCCAGGCTCAATCGGCTCGACGGTGTGGCCACGGTGCTGGTGCAAGGCGGTCAGGAGCCGGAGTTCCACATCACCCCTGATCCCGCCGAGCTGCTCGCCGCCAACGTCACCGTCCCGGACATCCTCGATGCCGTGCGCCGCACCAATCTCATCGACTCGCCCGGTCTGCTGCCGCAAAATCACCAGCTCTATCTTGGCCTGGTCGATGCGCAGGTGCGTGACCCGCAGCAGATCGGCAACATTGTCGTGAAGTCCACGCCTGCCGGCGTGCCCATTCACATTCGGGATGTGGCTTCGGTCGAGCCGGGAGTGAAGCCGGTCTACACCATCGTTACCGCCAACCAGAAGCCGGCGGTATTGCTCAATGTCTCGCGCCAGCCTGACAGCAACACGGTGGAAGTTGCCAACGAAGTGCACGCTGAGGTCGAGCGCATACGCCAGACGCTTCCTCCTGGGGTGAAGCTTGAGCCCTTCTACGATCAATCGCAGATCGTCACCGAGTCGATCAAGAGCGTGCGCGACGCCATCCTCATTGGCCTCATCCTCGCCTCGCTCATCATGGTGCTGTTCCTGCGCGACTGGGGAACCTCGCTCGTCGCCGCGCTCGTCATCCCCGTTACCATCTTCGTAACCTTCATCGCGCTGAAGGTGCTGCACCAGAGCTTCAACTTGATGACGCTCGGCGGCTTGGCGGCCGCAGTCGGCCTGGTGATCGACGACGCCATCGTCGTGGTCGAGAACGTCGCCCTGCACCGTGACGCCGGACAGGGTAGGCTGGAGGCGATTCAGAGCGCGCTGCGAGAGATCACTGTTCCGCTGATTGGCTCAACCATCACGCCCATCGTCGTCTTTCTTCCTCTGATCGCGACCACCGGCGTCACCGGCGTGTTCTTCCGCGCGCTGGCCATCACCGTCGCAGCCGCCTTGATTACATCGCTCGGCCTGGCGCTCACCTGGACGCCTACCCTCAGCCAATACTTCATACGCAAGAAGCCGGCTCTCGACGAAGAGCGCTTGCAAGGCTCCAGCCAGCAAGAGAGGCTCCTCGCCGCCGAAGAAGCTTCCCTCGGCCCTATCTTCCGCAAAATTGTTGACTTCTACGAACGTGCGCTGCGCTTTGCGCTGGAGCGCCCCAAGTGGATGGCCGTCTTTGCGGTGGTCCTGATCGCCGCCTCCTTTGTGTGCTTTCGCGCTCTAGGCACCGATCTGCTGCCCGCGATGGATGAAGGCGGCTTCATCATCGACTACATCACCCCTGCCGGCACCTCGCTCGAAGAAACCAATCGCATGGTGCTGGATATCGAGCGCATGCTCTCGCAGACGCCCGAGGTGCAGAGCTTCTCGCGCCGCACCGGATTGCAACTTGGCCTCGCTACCGTCACCGAAGCCAACAACGGCGACATCGCGGTGAAGCTGAAGAGCAAGCGTAGCCGAGGGGTGGATGAGATCATGGCCAACTTGCGCGCCGAAATCGCCAAGCGCGAGCCCGGCATCGACGTCGAATTCATCCAGGTCTTGCAGGACATGATCGGCGACCTGTCGAATTCTCCTGAGCCGGTGCAGATCAAGCTGTTTTCGCCTGACGCCGCGCTGCTGCAGGAATGGGCCCCGAAGGTCGCCGACGCCATTGGCAAAGTCAACGGGGTGGTCGACATCCTCAACGGAATTGACAATACCATCAGCAATCCGGCGACCGTGTTCAACGTCGATCCCATGGTCGCCGCGCGCGCCGGATTCACCCCCGAAGAGGTCGCCATCGATGCTAGCGCCATTCTCGAGGGTGAACCCGCCGCGACTCCCGTCATCGCTCACGACAAGGCCTTCACCATTCGCGTGCGCTACCCCGAAGCCAACCGCAGCTCGCTTGCTGCCATGAGCAACACGCTTCTCAACAGCGCCTCCGGCCACACCGCGACTCTCGGCACCCTGGCCAGCGTCACCGAGCTTCCTGGCCAGCCGGAAATCCGCCGCGAAAACCTGCTGCGCGACGTCACCGTCACCGCGCGCCTGGAAGGCCGCGACCTGGGCAGCGCCATCAAAGCCGTGCAGCAGGCGGTCAACGATCTGCACCTCCCGCCTTCCATCCGCGTCATCTATGGCGGAACCTACGAAGAGCAGCAGCAGTCCTTCCACGATCTTCTTCTTGTTCTGGTGCTGGCTACCCTGCTTGTCTTCCTGGTGCTGCTCTTCGAATTTCGGACCCTGGCCGCTCCCCTGGCGATTCTTGCCTCCGCGCTGCTGTCGAGCTCCGGAGTCTTTCTCGCTCTGCTCATCACCGGAACCGCCTTCAACATCGCATCCTTCATGGGCCTGATCATGGTCATCGGCATCGTGGCCAAGAACGGCATTCTGCTACTCGACGCCGACCAGCGCTTCCGCGCCCAGGGAATGCCGCCGGAAGACGCCATGATCCAGGCCGGCCGCCGCCGCCTGCGGCCTATCATGATGACTGCCCTCGCCGCTGTCGCCGGAATGTTGCCGCTGGCCTTCGCCTTGGGCGCGGGCTCGCAAATGCTCCAGCCACTCGCCATCGCTGTCATCGGCGGCATCACCATCTCGATGGTCCTGTCGCTGATCATCACCCCGGCCGTGCACTTTTATTTGAGCCATGAAGCTGTTACACGTTCAGAATCGAATTGAGGAGGAGATTTTATGAAACGCCTTGCCGCTTTACTAATCGCCAGCATCCTGCTGTCGCTGCCCGCCTTCGCCCCCAGAAGCAATACAAGCTGGCCAACACCGTCAAGCTCGGAGGTGAGGGCTTTTGGGACTACCTCACCTACGACAAGGACGCGAACCGCCTGTTCATCACCCGCGGCACCCACGTGATGGTCGTCGACACCAGCTCGCTCAAGCAGGTCGCCGACATCCCCGACCTCTCGGGTATTCATGGCGTCGCGCTCGTCCCCGGGATGAACAAAGGCTTCGTCAGCAACGGAGGCGATGACCTGGTCGCGGTCTTCGACCTCAAGACGCTGAAGGTCACCGAGAAAATCAAGGTCGGCACCCGTCCCGACGCCATCATCTACGAGCCCTTTTCTAAGCACGTTTTCACCTTCAATGCCCGGAGCCAGGACTCCACCGTCATCGATGCCGCATCAGGCAAAGTCGTGGCAACCATCCCTCTCGGCGGCAAGCCCGAGTTCGCCGCCAGCGATGGCAAAGGCAAGGTCTATGTCAACATCGAAGACAAGAGCGAGCTGGCAGTGATCGACGTCAAGAGCAATACCGCCACCGCCCACTGGCCGCTGAAGGGTTGTGACGAACCCAGCGCCCTGGCCTTCGACGTCGCCCACGGCCGCCTCTTCTCCGGATGCGGCAACAAGGTTATGGCCGTGACCGACGCCGCCTCAGGCAAAATCATCACCCTGGTTCCCATCGGCGGAGGAGTCGACGCCGGCCGTTTCAATCCCAAAACCCAGGAAGTCTTCATGTCCTGCGGCGATGGCACGCTGCCCGTGATTCACGAAGATTCGCCCGACAAGTACACCGTGAAGCAGACGGTGGCGACCGCGCGCGGCGCACGCACCATGGCCCTCGACGCCGATAGCAACACCATATATCTGGTCACCGCCCAATTCGGTGAGAAGGGCCCCAACGATCGCCGCCCGCCCATGGTCCCGGGAAGTTTCGAGCTGCTGGTGGTGAAGCCGGAGTAGCTTTCATCTGGCAGTTGTGTGGTGCTTACCTGTCAGTTGTCAATGCCCTGAACGGCAAGTAAACGACACCGCAGAAGGAAGTTCCGACTCCGCGAAGCGGAGGCCATAGTCTAGCTAGCCCACGAAGCGCAGCGCAGTGCCGAGTAACCTACCCATTGAATCGATGAGTCTCGTAGGGACGGCACGGCTAAGCGACTGTAGAAGCCAATCAGCGGTTCCCACCGTGATCCTGACCGAAGCAAAGAAAAATCCCGAAATTCTCCGTGTCCTCTGTGCCTCAGTGGTGAAAGCTTTTCGCAGGCGGTGCCCCATCCCTTCCCCGATTTTGGGAAAAGGGTGGGATCATAATGTCTGCATGAACGCCTGGTTCAAGCGGCACATTCGCCGCCTGGTCAACTACTGGCCGCCGCTTCTGGGAGCGGGCATCCGCGTCACCCGCTGGGACCCTGACTGGCGCGCCGTCGACGCCGAGCTCCGTCTGCGCCGCTGGAACTCCAACTTCGTTGGCACTCACTACGGAGGCTCGCTCTACTCCCTCGCTGATCCCTTCTACATGCTCATGCTCATCGAGAACCTCGGGCCCGCCTACGTGGTCTGGGACAAGTCGGCCAGCATCCGCTTCCGCCGCCCAGGCCGGGGCAGGGTACATGCCAGCTTCCGCCTCACCCAGCAGCAGCTCGATGATATCCGCCAGGCACTCATTACCCAGGAGAAGCTCGAGCCGACATTTACCGTCGAGATCAAGGACGACTCCGGCACCCTCATCGCCGAGGTGCAAAAAATCGTGCACATCAAGAAGCGGGAGGGAGCATAGGATCTGCGTCGCCGCTATCCCCACACTCTCTTTACTTGCACGATAATCGTGTACACTATATCCGTAATGAAAAACATTACGCTCAGCGCCGACGAGGACCTGATTGAGCAAGCGCGTTTAGTGGCGCGCGCGCAGCGCAAAACCTTGAATGCCGCTTTCCGTGAGTGGCTGCTGCAGTTCACCGCGCAATCGGGCAACGGGCCGGAAGTGGACGCCCTCATGCGCCGCCTCCGCCATGTCAGCGCCGGTCGTCGCTTCAGCCGGGACGAAATGAATGAGCGCTAGGTTCTTCCTCGACACCAACATCTTCGTTTATTCCTTCGACAGAAGTTCGGCCGCCAAAAGCCGGCGCGCACAGCAACTCATTCGACAGGCTGTGGCCAGCCGTAAGGGCATCGTCAGTTATCAGGTGGTTCAGGAATTCTTTAACGTCGCTCTGCGGCGATTTGCGCAGCCCATGACCATAGCCGAGGCGGAACAGTATCTGGGAAGCGTTTTCCGGCCCCTGCTGGCGGTCCAATCTTCGCCGGCTCTCATTTCCGAAGCGCTCCGCCTGACAGACAAGCATCGCCTCTCCTGGTATGACGCATTGATTGTCGCTGCCGCAATCGAAGGCGGCTGCGCCGTCCTCTATAGCGAAGATCTGCAGGACGGGCAGCGCTTTGGCGATTTGAACATTGAGAACCCGTTCGTCTGATTTTGAGCGTACCTCCCAAGTTGGCCTCCACAAGAAGGACGCGAACCTGTGCCGCCGGTCAGGATCGCTCGATAATTGGATAGCTTGACTATCCCTTCAGCTAGCTCAACGCTCCCTTCTGCCGAGTGGTGTGGTGCCTTCGGCTCGCTAAGTCATTCATTCAGGATAGCAATGACTCAAAGGCTGGCGTGCAGCGCGCCTTGGCATTTGAGTTGCTCCAAGTAGTTGCATGAAGAAGATGTCAACCGCTCCGCGGAGCTACTACCAAAGGTGCGAGACCAGCTTCTTCTTTGGACTCAAGCAAAGCTCGTTCCTCCGCAGTCATTTGTGTCCTGACAACCTCGAAGCACTACCCCAGGGCAAGCCCACCGCAGGTGCAGGGCCTGAAGATCGATTTTGAAGAGCTCACCGGCGCCGGCAGTTTTCAGACCCCGGTCATGTAACTGCTCACCAGTGAACTTCTGGCAGCCAACTCCAGCAGCGCCTTCTGGAGCGGCATCTTGCAGGCAGTCCCTATCGCGTGGGGCATGGTTAACCAATTGACGACAAGCAGCCTCGCGGTGAGCTGTTCCCTTCGTCCAGAGTAGTCACCGCCACAACGATGACCACAAGGAGGTCACAATGGGAAAGATCAAACTAGTTCGTCCTATGGAGATAGCTATACGGCCGATAGTCTTCAGCTTGATCATCGCCCTGCTTGCAGTGCCTGGCTGGCTGAATGCACAAGACAACACTACCGCCTTCGTGCCGTTCCAGAGCTTCCTTGCACAAACCAAGTCGTCTGATGCGAGCCAATACCTGGCGCGGCGGGCAAGTAAAGTGCAGGACGCGGCAGCGTTCGAAGAGATGCGCCAGCACATTCTCACCCTGTATCAGGGAGTTGAGGTAAGCCACAGCTTTGTGCTGGACGGCGATCTCTACGACTGCGTTCCCGTCCAGCAGCAGCCGGCAGTCAGGATGCTGGGACTGAATAGCATCGCCACGCCGCCTCCGGCGCCACCGCTTCTTCAGGCCGGCCAGAGCGCCGGCGATAGCTCCGCAAAGCAGCCTGTCGGCATCACTTCGCAGCTTAGTCCCGACCAGCAGTTCGATCAGTTTGGTAACTCGCTTCGCTGTGAAGCTAATAGCATTCCTATGCGCCGTGTGACCTTGGACGAAGTCACCCATTTCGCAAACTTGCACGACTTCTTTCAAAAGGGCCCCCATGGCGCCGGACAGGCTCCGGGAATGCAGAACGTTCAGCCCGCCGACGGAGTGCATAAGTACTCGTACACTCAGCAAAATGTAAACAACATCGGCCAGACGGTAACTCTGAATTTGTGGAGCCCGTACGTTTATACGTATTTTGGGGAGATCTTCTCTCTTGCTCAGTCGTGGACAGTCGCTACTAATCCGGTTACGCAAACCGCGGAAGTAGGCTGGCAGAACTATCCCGCCTTCTATTCGGGGGAAAATAGCCGGCTGTTCATCTACTGGACCGCGGACGGGTACAATAAAACAGGCTGCTATAACTTGAGTTGCGGTGCCTTCGTGCAAGTCAATAACAGCTGGTATTTTGGCGCCGGCTTCACCCATTACAGCACCTATGGTGGGACGCAGTACGAATTCCAAGCACTCTATTACTGGTATGGTGGTAACTGGTGGCTCGGACTAGGAACTGCGACTGGCTATACCTGGGTCGGCTACTACCCCG
Source organism: uncultured Acidobacteriaceae bacterium (assembly GCA_963815775.1). GTDB lineage: Bacteria > Acidobacteriota > Terriglobia > Terriglobales > Acidobacteriaceae > CAVVDY01. The sequence continues at coordinate 152,875 of CAWFIB010000029.1, forward strand.
CCTCCCTTTATGGCAGCGGACCCATGGCAACCCACGCTCAAATCATTCAGTCCGGCAGCGAGTCAGATGGATATAATCCATGGCCACCGGAAGGCAGCGGACAGTGGGCCAGCTCAGGCTGGACGCATGCTGCCTATCAACGGCAACTCTATTACTGGGCCTATCCTGGAGGCGCGGCCTATTGGGATAGCCTCACTGCCCATCAGCCGTCGTCGAATTGTTACACCATTGCCGGCCCATACTGGGGCGGCTACACTCCCCCGTCGAATAACTGGGGAGTCTACTTCTACTTTGGCGGTCCTGGCGGATATAACTGCTACTAAGCAGATTCGTGCGGATTGTCACAGTGGATTTATACGTGGGTTCTCTACTCCAACCAGAATTGAGCGCCCATGAAATAGAAGGCCCGCCCGAACCAGGGTGGGCCTTCGATTCATGTTACGAAACTCGTGATGGGGCGACGACGGGGGACAAGCCACCCGCCCGTCCCCCTAGGGCAATAATATACTTGACAGATCAACGCCGTGGGCTATGCTTTTCCTGTAACCGAGGCAAGCCAATGAAACCCAAAACTTTGCAGCAAGCGGTGATGCACTTCTCGGACTTCAACAACTGCTTGGACTACATGGCTCACAAGCGTTGGCCCGATGGTATTGTGACCTGCCCCACCTGCGGACGAAGGACTGACCTTTCTGCATACCATCGCAAGTGGCAAGCAGAGCGCCCACCCCAAGCGCCAGTTCTCCGCCAAGATCGGGACCATTTTTGAGGACTCGCCAATCCCGCTGGAGAAGTGGCTTGTTGTTGTCTGGATGATCTGCAACTGCAAGAACGGCGTTAGCTCTTACGAAGTAGCTAAGGCTATCGGCGTAACCCGGAAATCGGCATGGTTATGCTCCATCGCATCCGCGTCGGCTTGCAGTCTGGCTCGCCAGGCAAAATGGGCGGTAGTGGTGGCCCCGTCGAAGTAGATGAGACATTTGTCGGAGGGAGAATCGCCAACATGCACAAGTCTAAGAAAGCCCGCATGGCACAGATCAAAGGTCAGCAACTCAAGGGCGAACACATGAACAAGACCATCGTCATGGGACTGCTTGACCGCGAGTTGCGAGAAGTCCGGGCCAAGGTTGTACCCAATGTGAGGCGCGACACTTTGCAGAACGAAATCCTGCGCGAAGTGTCGCACGAATCCACTGTTTACACCGACGAGTGGATTGGCTATAAGCCTGCATGAGCAGTTCGTCCATGATGTCGTTAACCACGTCGAGTGCTACGTCAATGGCAAAGTGCATACTAACGGAATCGAAAATTTTTGGTCACTATTAAAGCGAGCTCTCAAAGGAACCTATTATAGTTCAACAACCGCGCGACCAAAGAGCGCAAGGTCACCGATTCCGACCGCTTCAACCTTGCCATGTCGCAAATCTTCAACAAGCGTCTTACCTTTGCCGAAGTCACGGGCAAGGTGGGCACGACGCCTTTCTAATCCTTACCGCCGGAAGCGCGGGCGTCGTCGCCGCGAATAACGGGCGACAACTCCAGGGTGAGCGCGAACGTCTTGCGCTCACTCAAGCGCGTAATGACATTCATTGCATCAACTAAGGCGGTTATCTTTTTCTGCATTTCATCGGAGTTGAACGCGTCCCACTCCGTCTCACAGTTCACGCACAGATTCGGAAGCCTGGCTAGTTTTTCTCGTGGTATTGAAAGAGAACTACCACACTGTTTGCAGGAAAGCCGGAGACCGATGATGTCGGCCAACTCAATGAAGCGCTTTGTTTGCTCGGTCACTTATTGACCTCCGATTTCTTCCGCCTCTTCGCGGCTTTTGCCGCCTTTTCTGCATCCAACTTGGCCTTCAGTTCGCTGTGCGGCATTTTCAGTAGTTGCCCCATCATCGCATCGAAGTTCTGGTACTCGTCGGGCCTGGTTTGCTTGATGTGCTTCATAAACTGATTCACCCACTTGCTCATGACGACGCGCATTTCGTCTGCATCGTATTGCCGTTCACAGTCACCGCCAGCCAGAAGATCGGCCATCCTGCTACGCAGTTCATCCGCCCGCTCTAGCCGACGACGAACATGCCATGCCAGCATATCTGCGGCCTGTATTGGCAACACCTTTTTGTCATCGCGGAAAACCGGAGTCTGCCCTATAAGTTGCTGGAGGTGCGGCGGCTGCATCGCTTTCGCGTGGTCAAAAGATTCCATGATCTGCCGCTTGATGTTTGATTGTTCGTCAAAAACGAAATCCACCGGCCCCCAGTAGTCATAACGGACTTGTGCCATCAGGCACAGTTCAATCAAACCATTGATCGCTAGAAAGTAAGGGTCGTCGGGCTCGGACGGGATTCTTCCGCGAATAACTTGGTCGTAATCGGAGCGGTTGACCCAGGCGTACATCGCATATGGCTTATGCTCCCGAATCACGGAAGACAATTCATTGAGTTTCAAGTCTCTAAATTCTGGCCGTGATCTCATGCCCTGGAACTGCTCCTCGAAGCCTTCCGCCTCTCGCATCTTTAAGTATTCGATTGTCGGAGGTTTTTTTAATGCAATATCCCAGTCATCGGAAAACTTCTTCCATTTCTCCGCTGGCAGTGCGTAGGCGGCCATTACTAGGTATCGCTCAGGTGCCTCGAATCCGCCGCTATCGTCACCGAACGCCTGATACCGCTTATCGCTCACCATAATTAGCAACTTCCTTTGGCGCAGTTCTGCTCAATAGCCACACACGAGAGCGCGAATATGGGCAGACGCCGCACTCGCAGCGCACCGCCGCTCTCATCGCAGTATCCCCCTTGCGGCTTGATTCCGCAAGTATATTGTTGCCCCACCAGGGACAGCACATCTAAGCCCACCAATTCATCGGTGGGAGGCGCAAGTGGGAAATCCCGGGTCCGCTTCAGCGGACGGCACGAGTTTCGTACCAGTTTCGTACCAGCCTGAAAGGCGAAGGAAATTTCCTCGGTTACCTTCGTACCCTGTCGCCACCCGATTTCGCGTGCAGTCCAAAGGCGAGGCTCCTAGACTTTTCTTGTCAGGCGCGCGAACAACTGCAGCGCCAAGGTTTTTGAAATCAATGGATTGAGGCTAAGTATCACGGGCTCAGGACTTTACCTGTAAGTCCAATGAATAGAGGAATTTGCGAAGAAAATCGCGGTAAGGTCAAGAAAGCAAGGCTCCGTCCATCAGAAAATTGCGCTTTTTGTGTGGTTTCCGGCGATAATCCAAGGCGAAGAGCCAAAAGCGAGCACTTAAGCCTCTTGTTTGCAGGACTTTACATGTAAGCCTTTAAGATAGAGGAATTTGCAGGCAAAATTGCGCTAAGCTCAACAAAACAAGGATTCGCCCATAACAAAATTTGCAATCTCTGTGTGGCGACCCTCATGAAAACTTTAGCCACGTTTCTAATCGCCTTCGTCTGCACTCTGGCGGCTGCCCAGGAGCTCCCCGGCCACTATGTGTTGCAGGGCGCCATGGAAATTGGCTCCGAACTCGTGCTCAAGCCCGACGGCACCTTCGAGTACATGTTGGCTTATGGCGCGGCGGACTACTGGGCCCAAGGCACCTGGCGGCAGGACGGCGATGCCGTCATCCTGCACAGCGCCGGGAAAGAAGAGCCTCCCTTTCGGCTGCTGCGCAGCGAGGCCGGCAAGCCGGGCAAGATCCAGGTCTGGGTGCTGGGCCAGAACGGCAAGGGGGTAGCAAACATCCGCGTCGGTTTGCAGGCAGGTGGCAAACGGCTTGAGGAGACAACCGACTCGGATGGCCTGGCGGTTTTTCCCGACGCCCCCGATGCACGTGCCGTCACCTTCGAGGTGCAGGTGTATTCCGTGGAGGCAGGCCCGTTCGCGATCGATCCGGCTTACAAAGACTTCTTCTTCGAGATCAATGGGAAGACGATCACCCAGGTCCTGTTCAAGGATGAACGGCTTGCCATCGATAAGCAGGGCCTGGTGATGCTCCACTGGGACCCAGACAAGCCCATGCACTACGTAAAGCAGTGACCAGGCGTCTGCGCAGTATTATCCCACAATGTAGGATAGATTGAGAATGATGCCTTCGGGCAATCCCTGGGCCTCCTCCACGCACAGCGCTAGCTAGGCGGCGTCGGAAGCGGAAGCGGCGGCGCTGTCGTTCATCAGCCGGTCCAGCTCCTGGTCGGCCGCCTCAATCAGCTTGTCTGCACTCTTCTGCGAGATCAGGCCTTCATGCACCGCCTGTTCAATGGAGCTCTTCTTGGCCGCGGCCAGCTTCATTTTCGCGGTCTGCATCTCTGGCTCGACACGGCTCTTGTCCTTGCCATACAGCTCGGCCACCTGCTTTTCCGCGCTCTCCATCTGCGAGTTGATTTCACTCCGAAGCTGAGCGTAGGTGGGGCCCGATATCAGATGACTCTGCAGCATGTCATCCAACTGCGCGCGGGCTGACGAGATGGCGATCTGCTGCACCCGCGCCAGCTCATAGGCATCCTCTCCTACCACTCCCATCCCCAGCACCCGCAGCAGCGGCTTGATAGTGAGGCCTTGCACAATGATGGTAAAGGCCACCACCCCGAAGGTCATTGCCAGGATCTGGTCGCGATAGGGAAAGCTGCGTGACAGGCCCAATGCCAGAGCGAGCGCCAGAGCGCCGCGAATGCCTCCGGCGACCAGCACGTGCTGCCAGCTCAACGGAATTTTGCGGCCAAAGAGATTGCTGAACGGCACCAGGCCATAGACGGAAAGCACGCGTCCCAGAACCACCGTCGCAATTGCCAGCAGAGTGGCGCGCCACTCATGGAGCAGCGTTCCAATGTGGACCTGCAGGCCAATGAGCAAAAACACCAGCGAGTTGACAACGAACGACAGGTATTCCCAAAAGGACCACAACGCAATCCGGCTCCGCGGGCTCATGCCGACCTGCGCGCCCAGATTGCCTACCGTCAGCCCTGCCGCGACGGTGGCGATGACTCCTGAAACATGAAGTGCCTGCGCCCCCAGGAAGGAGCTGTACGCCAGCACCGTGGTGAGCGTGATCTCGATGGCCGGATCGTCGATGCGCTGCGTGATACGGCTGGCAATGTAGCCCAGCAGCACGCCCACCGCCGTGCCGCCGACCACCTCCCGCAACAGGTTCTCGATTCCGCCGCCGACGCTCAGGCTTCCCGATGCCACTCCCGCTACCAGCACCGCGAATAACGCTGCCGCCGTTCCATCGTTGAACAGACTTTCCCCTTCCACCACGATGGAGAGCTGCCGCGGCACCGCCGTTTCTCTGAAGATCGACAGCACCGAGATGGGGTCGGTGGCGGCGGTGACCGCTCCGAAAACCAGCGCGATCAGGATCGGGAGGCCCAGCAGCCAATGGGCAGCGAATCCCGTCACCAGAGTGGCCACCAGCACGCCTACTGTTGCCAGCAGCACAATGGGCAAGGCATTTTCTCGCAGCTGCCGAATCTGCAGCTTCAGGCTGCCCTCGAACAGCAAGGCGGGAAGAAAAATAATCAGCACGATGTTGGGGGTAAGCCAGTTGGGCTGGTTCTCGACCAGCGTCTGCACGATCGGCAGACGGACCGAACCCAGCACCAACCCGCCTATCACCAGAGCTACGGTGTAGGGAATTCGCAGCCGGTTGGAGACCAGGGCAATCACCGAGGCCGCAATCAGCAGCCATATCAGGAATTCGACAGCGGTGTTTGGGGTCATCGTCACCTATCCGATGCGCTACAGCTCAGACGCGTCACGGTGCAAGCGTTGGGTAGAGCTGCTCGCTTAGGCGTTTCATTCTAGCTCGCGTGCCATGAGCGCGAACCGCAGACTGGCCGGCAAGTTCTCTTTCCCGGCGGAGCCTTCGCTTCAGGCGAACAAACTTGAGGTCGACGCGGTCCGGGCTTCTCGTTTGCCTCCTCTTCGCCGCGACTCTACAATGAATGCTTATCCCTCCGCGGATTCACCATCATGATTCATTTTCCTGTCCCTGAGGCGCTTACCTTCGATGACGTGTTGCTGTTGCCTGCCAAGTCCGATGTTGTTCCGGCCATGGCGGACACCTCGACTCGCCTGACCCGCAACATCAAGATCAACATTCCCCTCATCAGCGCTGCCATGGACACGGTGACCGAATCGCGCATGGCCATCGCCATGGCGCAACACGGCGGCCTGGGCATCGTGCATCGCAACCTGACGATCGACCAGCAGGCGCAGGAAGTCGACAAGGTGAAGCGCTCGGAGAGCGGCATGATCGTCGATCCCGTCACCATGTCGCCGGACGCCAAGATCTCCGACGCCCTCGAGGTCATGCGCCACTACCGTATCTCGGGCGTACCGGTAACGAAAAACAAGAAGCTGGTTGGCATCCTGACCAATCGCGACCTGCGTTTCGAGACCCGCACCGATATTCCCATCAGCGAAGTGATGACCAAGGAGAACCTGATCACGGTTCCGGTGGGCACAACCCTGACGGAGGCGGAGGCGATCCTGCACCAGCATCGCGTCGAGAAGCTGCTGGTGGTCGACGACCACTTTCATCTCAAGGGCCTGATCACGGTCAAAGACATCCAGAAGCGGCTGAAGTATCCCAACGCGGCCAAAGATACCCAAGGCCGGCTGCGGGTGGGTGCGGCCATCGGGGCTACCGGCGATTATCTGGAGCGGGCGCAGGAGATGGTGCGAGCCAAAGCCGACCTGCTGGCTATCGATAGTGCGCACGGGCACTCGACGCGGGTGATCGAGGCTATCCGCGAGGTCAAGTCGAAGTTCCCTGAGGTCGATCTAATAGCTGGGAATGTTGGCACCTTCGAAGGCGCCTGCGAGATGGCGCGGGCGGGCGCCGATGCCATCAAAGTTGGTATTGGGCCAGGCTCGATTTGCACAACTCGGGTTGTCACCGGCGCCGGTGTGCCACAGATCACCGCGATTGCCGAAGCGGCGCGTGCTACTCGGGACAGCGAGATCCCGGTCATCGCCGATGGGGGCATCAAGTACTCCGGCGACATCACCAAAGCCATCGCGGCGGGGGCAAGCTGTGTGATGGTCGGCTCGCTGTTTGCCGGGACGGAGGAGAGCCCGGGCGAAACCATTCTGTATCAGGGGCGGTCGTTTAAGGCATATCGCGGCATGGGTTCGCTGGCCGCCATGGCGCAGGGATCGAGCGAGCGCTATTTCCAGTCGACGGAGAGTGACTCTTCGGTTCCTGTCACGTCAGAAGATGGTGGGGACAGCAATCGGCTGGCAAAACTCGTACCTGAAGGTATTGAAGGCCGCGTACCGTATCGGGGCACCGCCGGCATGATCGTCTACCAGTTGGTGGGCGGGCTCAAGAGTGGCATGGGATATGTGGGCTGTTCCAGCATTTCAGAGCTGCAGCAGAAGGCGCGCTTTGTCCGCATCAGCGGCGCCGGTCTGCGCGAAAGCCACGTACATGACGTTATGATCACGCGCGAGGCACCCAATTATCGGGTTGAGTAATCGTCGGTTTTCGCTCTGCGCATTGAGGATCGGTAGTTGAGAGCAACTCTGCGAACCATAGCCCGTAATTGGTGGCCGGTCGCCGTCTGGCTGGGCGTCATACGCGTTGAGTCGACCGGCTACGCCTCTGCGTCGAATACGTACATGCTGCTGTACCGGATCCTGTACTTTTTCTTTGGCAGGGTCGACGGCCGCCTGATATGGGAACTTGACCATATCCTGCGCAAGAGCGGCCACTTCGTTGGATACGCCGTCCTAAGCGGATTGACCTTCCTGGCCCTGCGAAACACCCATCGCGATCGCGTTACCAATTTGTCGCAGAAGGCATGGGGAAAATCTTTCAATGACTTCTGGCGGGCGGAATGGGCGCTGATTGGAATTTTGCTGACGGTCGTGACCGCCTCGATGGATGAGATCCATCAGACCTTCCTTCCCTTTCGCACCGGCCGCTGGCAGGACGTTGTCCTGGATACGAGTGGGGCGTTCCTGCTGCAACTCATCATCTACCTGGCCTGCCAGGTACGATTCAGCTCCCGCGGCCCGGGAAACTTTCCACCTTCGCGAAAGCTGCCGCTTGCCGAAAGCGACTAACACTGCCGACCAATTACCGCTCCGGTAAGAAAGGCGCGGATGGCTCCGCGCCTCGATGCCTAGCGCCGTTAATCGCCGTTCGACTATTTCGCCAAAATGTTCTTGCCGAAGTTGAACTTCGTTCCTATCGTCACCCGCACACTGCCGCGGCTGCCGTTCAGCAGATCGGAAAAGAAATTGAAGCGGACATAATCGGCTGCGATGCGAAGTCCGAAGTTGTGGGCCACCTCCCATGTCACTCCGCCGCCGAAGCCATAAAACACGACGGTGTCTGACTTGCTGAGGCTGGGACCGACAAGGCCGGTGACAACCTTGGTGAGTATGGCCTGGCACTGCAGCTGCGGCTGTTGGCACGCGCCGGGCTGCGCATTGAAGGTCGAGTGCAAGGCTCCCAGAGCAGGGCGCGCGAAGTAGGTGAACTTCTTCTCTTTTCGATAATTGAATTGCGGTCCGGCCTCGTAGGTGTAGGTAGTCGTGCTGTAGGGAACGGCCAGCACGAACCCCGGTGGAAGCAAGGGGATAATCGGAGCTAATTTGGCCTGGGCGGAAGACGACAGGTAGCCTGGCAGAATAGAAGAGCTGCCGGCGTTGTAGCTGAAGTCGCCGCCAACCGTGAGCCAGGTGCGCATATTGACGCCAAAATCGGCATCGAATCCGCGCTGCACCAGATTCAAGGAAGGCGTGCTCAGGTATGAGAACGCTGTAAACACGCTGTAGCGCGCTATGTAATCCTGCTGTGAGAACGAGGGTAGAGCGCAAAGAGATAGGATAATAAGTAGTAATGCAGAACGTCGCATTGGGCTTCTCCCAGTCAGAGTTTTGGATTCCAGGTTTCTGGACGCCTCCGGGCAATGATCGCTATTAAGAACCTGTTACCTGCTAAACTTTCCTGCCCGGGACGTTTTAAGTGTCTACTTTTCTAGTGGTTAACGAACAGCGAATTCGACATTTTGCTCCGTGGGATCTTCCCATTTTGGGAAACGAGAGCGAGAAGAGCACGCCACCACTCACTCCACCGACGAGTTCTTGACCTTTTCTTGCGTCTCAGGCCGACGCCAGCCGGAAACGGCAAAACAAAAATGCAAAGTTCCGACAGAATCAACAGCTGTGAATTGACGCGCTCAGGGAAAGCGCGCTATTGTACCCCTACACTGGAAAGGAGGGTGATCCAAAATATATGAAATCTGATTGTCATAGTTGTATCCCAAGTGAGGTGGCTGAGGCTTAGGGCTTCCGCTCTAAAACCTCGCAAGACTCATCGTTTCAGGAGTTTGCCGCTGGGGCCACGTAGAGTGGACAGCCTCAGGCCAATCCCAACAGCTAACCGGAAGGACCCGCCAGGCGCTCGATCGCGGCGGGTCTTTTCTATTTGCGTTCGGCCACTATCACCCGCGGAATACCCTGCAAATCTGGCACGACCCGCACATCCTGCCAGGCAGTCGGCTGGAACAGTGCGACCACTTGCTCCCGCATGGAGTATCCAATCTCCACCGCCAGCCATCCCCCCGGCTTCAATGCCATCTGCGCCTGCTCGACCAGGCGGCTGATGACATCGAGGCCATCTACCCCGGCAAACACGGCATGCAGTGGCTCGAACTCTCTGACAGATTTCTGCACCTTGTCAGCCTCACGGTAGGCGACATAGGGCGGATTGCTGACGACAAAATCGAGATCGGAAAGGGCCGGGACGAGAATAGGGGTCTTTCGACTCCGCTCGTCCGCAGAAGGCGGACTCGCTCCGCTCAGGATGACAGAGGGATCAGCAATAGCCTCAAGCACATCACAATGCAGAAACTGCACGCGGCTTGCGAGCTGTAAGCGCGCAGCATTTGCCCTGGCGATCTCGAGCGCTTCGGAGGAAATGTCGGTTGCGTAGATTTCGGCTAATGGCAGTTCGTTTGCCAGCGCCAGCGCAATACATCCCGAGCCGGTTCCGACGTCGGCAATACTCAGCTTAACGGACGAGCGCTGCTTAGCTTCGCGGCCCAGCTCCAACACAGTCTCCACAACGTGCTCGGTCTCGGGGCGTGGAATGAGAACGGCAGGCGTGACGAGAAAGTCCAAACCCCAGAATTCCTGATGGCCGGTGATGTACTGCGACGGCATGCCCGTGCTGCGTTGCGCAACGGCTTCGTCGTAACGTGCCTGTTCTTCAGAATTGAGTTCCCGTTCAGGATGGGCGTAGAGGTAGGCGCGATTGACGCCGAGCACGAACATCAGCAGCGTCTCGCCATTGAGACGGGGAGAGCCGATTTCGGCGGCTTCCAGCCGCTCGACCGCCGCCGTTAGCGCAGCTTTCAGTTGCACAAAAAACCGTTTCACCACGGAGGCACGGAGAACACCGAGAACAACAAAATAAGAACAATGCGGTGGACCCCTGGGCTGAGACAATCAGAACAGTGACAAAGTACCGTTCGATGAAGTTGCGTTGACATTGAAGCGGGTGCAGCCCCAGAGTGGCGTCGGCTGGTGAAGCGGACGCGGGCTCTGCTGGAGAGCAACCCGCCAGGGATAGCCAGCTGGAAACTCATCCATGGTGATGGGCGGGGGCACGGTCGCGAGATCGTGCCCTTATCCCATGGATAGATTTCCCCATGCCTCAGAAAACTCATGCCGGCACCTCCACGAGCGTCGGCGACGACAGCAGCGACTGCTCGAAGCCAGCCGGCGAGCGGTAATCCAGCGCGGAGTGCCCGCCAGCCAGCGCCCGCAGCTGGCGCTATTCTTCCACACGCTGCAAGGCTCGCTTTAAAAAATCAATCTCCAGCGTCTGCTGCCCGATCTTGCGCTCCAGCCCCGCCATCCGATCCGCCTCGGCCCGCTTGTGTCCCGAGCCCAGAAAGGCGGTTGTCCCCAATTTCTCCTGTTCGTGATACCAGCGGTAAAGCTCGCTCGGACCTACCTCCAATTCCCGCGCCAGCCGCGCCACCGCTTCTCCCACTTGCATGCGGCGCACCGCCGATAACTTGAACTCTCGGGTAAACTTCCGTTTTGATGCCATGCCAGTCCCCTTTCGCTGAATTTTATGGGTGTTCTGGTTGTCTCAAAATTGGGGTCCACTCCACCTGTAGGCTATTCATGCCATCTCCGTGGTTTGCGTTCGTGTCCAGGGTCGTTCTATATGGATGATCCCTTCTCTCTCTCAGGTGCGGACCGCCGCGTCGAGCTCGGAGGGCGTGTGATGACAGCCCAGCATGCAGCCGCAGGCGGAGTGCTGGGTAACATCGTTGAATCGGGGTGCGAGTGCCCCGGGTGCGGCCATTTTGGCTTTTGGCTTTTGGCTTTTGGCTTTTGGCTTTTGGCCTTGCGCTCTCGGCAATTGCCCATCGCTCGCTGCTCGCCGCTCGTGGCTCTTTCGTTTGTCATCACCAGCGCCATCCGTTGGCGCGAGGGATCTGCTCCCGCCGCAAGCCACCAGCCAGCTAGATTCCAGACCGGCATTCTGAGTAGTCAATACACCCGAGGGTGCCCCGTCCAACCGTCGGTTGGTTGGGCGGGGATCTTTTCTCACTCTCATTGACCGATCGACGACCAGCGTCAACCTTTACTTCTGTAGCATTTTCAGATTTGGTGTAGCCAGGGTAGAGCGTGCCCTCAGGCTGGCGTCAAGAGGGGTTCCTAAGAACTTCGCGGGCTGCGGCGGTCATAACAATGACCGCCGCAGCCCCAAAACCTAATCGTCGCCCGCAACGCGGCGCTGCGGCGCCTGGTACGAAACTCGTGCCGTCCGCTGAAGCGGACTCGTGATTTCCCACTTACGCCCTCCCAGCAATAAATTGCTGGGCTTAGATATGCTGTCCCTGCGCGGGAGGGACGCGTGGTTTGTCCCACTATAGTCGCTCAACCATGAGTTTCGTAACAGCCTTTGAAGCGACGCTTTACCCAGGCCGAGGAGCCAAATAGCGCTATACCAAAGATTCTAAAGGACCGGCACTGAACAAAAATAGCGAGGTCGGAATGTGGCCACCCTGTGTACCCGAAAATCCCCACGCAAGCCAAACGAAGGCTTGCGTGGACGCCCGCGGAGCTGCAAATCCCTCGACTCCGCTGCGCTCCGCTCGGGATGACAGGCTTGGATTGGGCCCCATCCTCTATTAGCTCACGGCTATTAGCTCATGGCGTGGGCGTGCAGTTATCGTCGTGAATAAGTTCGTTGTACCAGTTGATTTCCCAAGTCTTACCGTTATCGGTAGAGAAGGCCTGCTGCCAGGTTGCTGCGACCGGTTGACCTTTGGGATTCATGGCCTTTTGCCAGTGGGCCGTAAGCTGCGAAGGTTTGGGATTGAGTGTCCAGATGAAGCGTACGAGGACGGGTTTGCCATTGAAGGTATCGGGCCCATCGAAGATGCCTACGTTTCCGTCAAACTTACCGACTACGGGCGGCTGAATGACGCCTGCAGAGAAGGTATTGTCGACCCAGTAGATACGCCAGAGACCGCTCTTGGGATCGTAGGTGCGGACCGTCACTCCGACGAAATCCTTCCAATAGCTGGCCCGGAAGTAATCAATATCGCCGATGCCTCCAGGCAGAGGATGACCGTCATCACAGCTCACGAAATCGGCCCACTCATGCGACCCGGCGAGGCGCTTGGTGAGACGGTGGTTGGGCATTCTCCAATTGCTGTAAAGGAAGTCGAAGTCGTGAGAGCCGTCTCTCACGGCGGCTGGTTGGGCCGATGATTTTCCAGCGGCAGCATCGGTTTGCGCCGATAAGCTAAGGGCTGAAGCGAGTAGACCGAGCAAGGAGCAGAGGCAGGCGTGGCGGATGCGAGTCATAGGTAGCATCATAGCTGCCGCATTTCTCAGCGTAGCGGAAATGTGGCAAAACGACGGCCAAGCGGGACAGTTGGCACCTGACGTTTAGCGAAAGCAATTAGCAATTAGCAATTAGCAGTTAGTGAAACCCAAAAGCGAGGAGGCGAGAGGGTCCCACTCGACATACGAAAACCCCCACCCTTTTCCAAACCCAGGAAAAGGATGGGGTCACCCGCGTGACAGTCGCCCGGACCACTCGCCCCACTTAGCGGGGGACCGAGCCCGCCACCTGCTGGATGGTCACGTTGAGACGGTTCCAGAAATTGATCAAGCCGATGTTGAGGACCAGAACTGCGAGCTCCGATTCATTGTAGTGCTCGGCCGCCTCTTCCCAGATTGCGTCAGGTACGGCATCGGCGCGGTCGCTGAGCCTGGTAGCGGCCTCGGCGAGCGCCAGCGCAGCGCGTTCGGCGCCGGTAAAGTAGGGAGACTCGCGCCAGGCCGCTACTGCAAAGAGGCGTTCGTCGGTCTCTCCTGCCTTCTTGAGGTCGCGAGCGTGCATATCAACGCAGAAGCCGCAGCCGTTGATCTGGCTGGCACGAAGATTGATCAGCTCAAGTGTCCGGGAGGGCACCGGGCCGTTCTTGATGACGCCCACTAAAGCAAGCAGGGCCTGCATTGCATCAGGAAGGATGAGCACAGGATTCTGCATCCGTGATTGTAGTTTTCCCATTGTTGCGGTGGTCATAACACTTCTCCTTGGTTCGATTTCGAGCCTCGCCCGGGTTAGGCCAACCGAGGGCCGAAGCCGGGGCACCGAATCAACTCGGGCCTGGTAGCTCTGCTCCAGGCTGGTTGTTCGGCCTTCATGGATATAACGAATGGCAAGGTCAGAACCGGACATGAAAATGGAGCGACATCCCCACCCTTCGGCTGCGCTCTGGGCAGGCTCTAGCCAAGCGCTGACAGAATGGAGCACCCGAAAAGCCCCACCCTTTGCCAAAGGAAGGCAAAGGATGGGGCACCCAGCTTTTCGCCAGAGGTCCTCTTGTTAGTGTCGTGGCTATGCCGAGAATCTCTGGGCCGAGCGAGCCTTGGCTTTGGCGGCTTCTTCTTCGCGGCTCTTGGGTGCGGCCGTCGTCTCCAGCGAACGGAGCAGACGCATCGAGGCTGCCGCTATCTCATCGATGGCCGTTGCGAACGCAGCTTCATTGGGCTTCGAGGGCTTGTTGAAGCCGCTGATCTTGCGGACAAACTGCAACGAGGCATCCCGCACCTCTTCCGGCGTTACCGGTGGATCGAAGTTGAAGAGGGTTTTGATGTTCCGGCACATAGGGAAATCGTAAGACGAAAGTTGTCAGTTGTCAGTTGTCGGTTGTCAGAGGGGTGGGGGGCAGTCGACAGTTAGCCACCGGGCGGGGGCAAAGCTAATCGATTTTCGAGCTACGCCTAGAAGGTGAACGACACTCCGCCGCGAACGCTGCGGGCGGACTGCACCAGGTAGACCGTCTTGCCGTCGGGGCCGATCATGGGGACGTAGCCTTGCGCCAACAGGTTGCGCAGATCCACGATGGCTTCCATGTGTCCGCCCGGCAGGAAGTGCCAGTGCGGGATCTGCTGGCGCAGGAAGAGGTTCAGGAAGGGTTCGGTCTGCCCTGCGGAGGTATTGAACATGTCAACCGGCGTGACCGCCTGGCCGCTGATCCAGCGATAGGAAGCCATCCAGGTGGTGTGGGAGCGGTCCAGCTTGCCATTCAGCTTGAGCGCCAGCGAGTGCCGCCACGCCTGCCTGAGATTGTCATGGACTTCCGACCAGTCGATGCCCGGCTGATCGAGTTCAAGAACCCCGCCGTAGTCGTAGTCCAGAGTCGCCATCAGCGAGTCGCCCATCTTGCGCTCGCACACCAGGCGCACGCCCTGGGCCTGCAACTCGCTGCCGGTGAAGCTGAAGGTCCCGGAATAGACGTCGGGAAGGAAGTATCCGCTATCGCTGTCGATCTCGCCCACTCCCAACAGTTCAGGATCGCTGATGCGGTCGCGGTAATAGGCGACCTGCACGTTGCCGCTGTCGCCGAACCGCTGCGACAGGGAAAGCTCGTGATGGTGGGCATTTTCCAGCAGTGGATCGTTGTTGTACAGCGAGACCCGCGGGCCGCTTTGGGCCGCGTCGACAGGTCCGCCATCCGCAGCCATGCCAATGGGGTTGGGTTCGCTGGTGGTGTATTTGTATTCGAGGACGGTGTTGCGAGCGACATGCACGTCGAGCGAACCGTAAGGCCGCAGCGCGTTCGCGCGTCCCATGAACTGGATCGCCTGCACCTCGCTGCCCACGCGGATGTCGAGCAACTCGCCAACTGAGAAGCCGTTGGAATAGGAGAAGGTGACCGCCTGGAATGAGCCGAAATGGGCGCCATTTTGTGGCGCCGCAAAACGTCGTATGCTCAGCGCCATCTCGGGACCCATGCCGGCTTCGTCGTTCTGCCGCCGGTAGGTCAGCTGCAGAATACCGTCGGGAATTCCCGTACCGTAACCCAGCGTGCCGTTAAAGCCTACGGTGGATCCGGAGAAGATGGGGTGCTCAACATTGAATGCGGTACCCAGATCGGAGCCGCTTCCATATCCCGCACTGGTGCCGCCGGCTACGAAAGCAAGCCCGCCGCTGAACGATTTTTCCTGCTGCGCCGCCTCCACCACTACCGGGGAGCCATCGTCGAAGCGGAGAATCGGCCGGTTGACGGTGGAGCGCAGCGTCCACCTCCAGCTGTCGTCTTCATTCCCCGGACGCTTGGCCGGAGGAACCATCTTCATCGCTTCGAACAAGGTGTTCAGGGTGAGGTCGAGGACCTTCGCCGCGCCCGCGGAAAGGGCTACGTCCTCACGTAAAGTCGGCAGGAACGAGGCAGCTGTGGCGCGCAGATCGTAGGAGCCCGGCAGCAATCCGCTGAGGCTGAAATGACCCGTCTCGTCGGTATAGGCGAGCTGGTGCTGACCGGTGGCGGTCCCGTAGACCTCCACCGCGGCACCCATCTGGGGAACGCCGGCGGAATCTCTTACATACCCAGAAATTGAACCCGGCGTTACCGCTGCCCCGGCCGCGAGGCAGAGGGCGAGTACGGAACCGAGGACCCAGCCTGTCGTACGGGTCATTATGACAACCCCCACAGAGCGTTTTCCGGGACCAAAACATACGCGGTTGAAACGATCACCGCGCTCCCTTCCAAGCCTAATCGATAGCAAAGCGAACCGAGGGTGCTATCTGTTGCTTGGAAACATTATCGTCTACTGTCACGGTTAACCGGTACTGTCCTGGCTCGAGACTGTTCAATGCCAGCCTTTTTTCCAGCGTCACCTGTTCTCCGACGTTGGCCATGCTGTCGGTGGACTCGGTGGCGTGCAATACCGGCTTATTGTCTGCCAAGTTTACGATCTCATATTCAAAATTGGCCGACGGTTTCTTCGTTTTTTCATCGAACTGCAAATTGTACACCTGCATCCAGAGATTCATCGCCTGATCGCGATGGAAGCTGGCCGGGCTTCCATCCGCCGGTTCAATGTGCGGGTACGCCAGTTTGGTCTGGCCGATGACAAAGTTGCCGGCGCCGACGCTTTTGGCAGGAACTTTCTCCAGATGGTCCGCCAATATTAAGGAAGACGATGCCAGCTTGTCTTCCGTATATTCGGGCACAATCACGCCATGGGTCCAGGTCCCGACGCGGTCGCCGTTTACGTCTTTCACCACCACGTCAAAGCGATAGCGTCCCGGCCGCAGGGGCAGGGCTTTCCAGTACAGCGAGGAATGCTCCTGGGTCTGGGCCAGCAGTTCGGAAGGAACATCCACCTGCACCGTGTCCTCGAAGGTCTGAACGATTTTGCCGGTCAGCGTCGTCACCCGGCCGAAAATGTTGGCAGTGCCACGCTGAATGCCGTCTTTGTTCACGAAGGTGAGGTCTTTGTTCCTCACCGACACGATCACCGGCGTCAGCACGGTGTCATCGGTGATCTTGATAAAGTCAGTCCTCACATCGAAGGGCATCAGGTTGACGTTGATCTTGTGGCTGACGACCTCTTCCAGGTCCTTGAACTTGACCTTCGGCGCCTGCTGCAAAGCAGCCCATTGCTGCAGCCGTTCAAATGTCTCGGTGTTCTGCTGACCGGAGAGCGGACCCTGGGGCATGGTTCCGAAGCCGCTGATGCGGTCCGACTTGCTGGCCAGGCCCTGCTGCTCGTACATGGTAAGGCCGGCGCCGGGAACGTGCAGCAGGGCGTCCTTCTCGTTGGGATCCATCGACATGTGGTAATCGCCGCACATACAAGTATCGACGAACTCGATCCAGACTTCCTGCTTGTTCGACGATTGCAATCCCGGCAGGTAGCGATAGCGCCACCGCTCAAAGGGATAGGTGGAGGTCTCGCCGCCACCCTCTTCCAAGGGACGATTGTAGGTGCCGCCGGAAGGATGGGCTTCAATCTCGTCGGGTGGGCCGAAGACGATGTAGATCCGGCCGCGATCGGTCAAATATCCCGGCCTGCCTGCGGCAAAGTGTTCGTTGGCGTAGGCGATACGCCGGTAATGTTCTTCCTTGAATTCGTTCTCTTCGGTATCGGGCGTGGGATCGCGGCGTTGCCAGAAGGTCTCGATGAAGGCGTCGCGCTCTTCGTCATTGGAGAGCTGTTTGAAAGCCTGGAGCTCTTCCGGAGTGATGATCCAGCGCACATCCTGGTTGAGCCACTTCTTGTAGGTAGCGCCCAACTCCTGTTTCAGCTTTTTGGCGTTTTGCTTCTTCTGCTTCTCGCTCAGTTGCCGCTTCAGGGGATCGGACTGCGGGGTCTCCGGAGCGGCCAGATCGATCTTGGCGTCACTGTCGTCCACTACCTTCTTACCCTGGCCCGTGCTTTTGGAAGCCTGGGCCGCCGGAGCGCTCGCGCCGCTGTTGTTTCCCGCGGTTGCGGCGGCCGGCGCGGCGGTCTTCGAGCTATCAGAAGCTGCACTCTGAGATGGTGCGGGTTGCGTACTCTGGGATTGTGCGACTAGCCCGCTCACCAGGAGAAGGACGCCGGCAAGCGAGCTCAAAAGAAAACGAAAACACGAGGACTTCATTGGTGCTGACAGACTCCTGCACACACACTTTTGGTGAGTAAATTGTATGTGTTCGCTGATGTGAAAGCAAGATTGCAGGCGATACTGCCCCATGCCGCGCCCCCGAGGTTTGCCACTTAGAACCCCTTGTGCTGCTTAAAGTTCCTGAATTGCGTGACTTTTCTCCCGCTTCTGGCAATGTTCACCGCCGCAGTGATCAGCCGGGCACCGCGCGCCTTCGCGGGTGGCGGCCTAAAGGTGCGTTGAGGGCCAACAGCAACCGCTTGTTTTCTGCTCTCTTGCGGCGCTACGGTTGAGGCATGACACCCAAGCGAAATGATCTTCGCGCGCTGCGTGAGATGTTAGGCGAAGCGAACGACATACTCTGCGCGACAGCCCTATCTGAGCTGCGCTCGCAGCGCGCTTATGATCTTCTCACGGCTGCTATTCACCTGGCGACAATCTGCCAGAAGAATCCTCCGCTGGGCACTTGTGACTTCGCTCAGGATGTGAAGCTGTTCGATGACCACGGGCAAGATGACAGGGCTGGCCGTTTTTCGCCAGCGCCGATGGTCTAAACGATAATATGGGCACAGAACGGACGGCCAGACCCACGCCACATAAGCACCAGCTACGTCGAGAAGCAGAGTCTTATGATTCGCATGGCAATCCGGCGCTTCACGCGGTTTACGAATGCGTTGTCAAAAGAGCTGGAGAATCACAAGGCAGCTTGCGCTCTGCACTTCACGTATCTACAACAACTTCTGCCGGAACACAAATCGTTGCGCGTCACAGCTGCGATGGAAGCACAAATCACCGTTCACGTCTGGGGCGTTCGAGAGCTGCTATGGTTAGTTGGCAAACGCTTACCGTATAATGTGATGAACACGAATCGACCACAACATATTGTATGTAATGGCGCTTCCCCCGCAATAACTTGCGAGATACTGAAATGCTTTTCCTCCCCGCCCGTCTATAATTTTAGCTAACGGAGTTTTGTTGGGCCGTGTCATAATGCGCGGTCTGAGAAAACTCTTCAACAAGGACATCGCGTTCCAGTGCAAAGACTGGCTTGGTCGTGATGTATTTTGTGATCGAGGAACGGCCAAGAATCATGCGTTTCGCTTTCACCTTGAAGCGGGACTGGCGGTTGACAGAATTAAAGTCAACATGCCGAATCCCCGATGGGTTGTTGAGTGTCGCGGTGCGGCCTCAGAGAACGCTATCTACGCCCTGGAAGTAGGAGACCACCCTTGGCTACTTGTGGCCATCAAATCAATTCTGGTACAGAGAACGAAGTTCACAATTGCGAGAGTGCGTCTGATCAGCACGTGGTACAGCTTTCCGGAGAGTCAGTTGCGGGCGGAGCTGGCCAAGGGTCGGTTGTTATGGCCCAAGAACTAAAGTTGGATTTTCAATACAATGGACTCACCGATGTAATGTTCGTAGATCTATGGCCGCTGGAGGAAGGGTCTCACGTGGAAGTTCTGGACATCGGGGACAATCTCGGATTCCCGGGTCAAATACAGGTGCGAGTCGATCTCAGGCGCCAAATCTTTTACGGGCTAACGATTCAAAACTACACCGGATTCAAAAAGAAGCTGCTTTGGCGCTATCGGATGTGGTCGATGAAGTCTGCGCTTCGATTGCTTGTTTACACTCTCATTGCCGGCCTTGGAATCGACAACCGAAAGAACCACCAGCATCCCGCCATCTCGTACTAGCCAATCTTTACCCTCAACGCACCTTTAGGACACCCCGCGCCCATCGGGTAGGCTCTGCGGCTATAATCTAGTCATCCGGAAAGGAGCTTCTTATCCGGCCCGCAGGCACGAGCGGCGCGGCGATCTAGTTGACCGCCATGGCTTTGGGCTATCGCTCTCGTCAGGAACCTTGCGCCGTCTCAAATCGTAAAGAACATCAGATTGGTGTGTCTGAGCTCCCCGACTGAGGACCAATGAAGAACTGGAAGAAAACTGCGCTCATTACCGCTGCTGTTGTGGTGGTCCTGCTGATCATCGTGGGCGTCACTTTGCAACAGAGCCGCAAAGGCGTGGTACCGGTTCAGACCGGGAAAGTTGTCAAAGAAGACCTGACTGCCGTGGTCACCGCGTCCGGCGAGATCAAGCCCAAGGTCTATGTCAACATCGGCGCCAACGCTTTTGGCAAAATCACTCACCTCTACGTGAAGGAAGGCGACCGGGTCAAGCAGGGCCAGATGATGGCCACGATTGAGAACGTGCAGCCGGAGGCGGATGTCAATGCCAACAAGGCGGCGCTGAATTCCGCCAAGACCGATTACGTCGCTGCTGAGGCTGCCGTCAATACTGGCGTTGCCGAGCTGCACCAGGCCCAAGCCGAATATGAGCGGGCGCAGCTCGATTACAACCGCAACAAGTCGCTGTACGATCAGCAACTCATTGCCAAGTCTGACTATGACACCAAGAAGGCCGCCTACGACACGGCGTCGGCGCAGTTGAATCAGGCCAAAGCAAAATTGGCCCAGGCCCGCGCTCAGCAGGACTCGGCCAACATGCACATCAAGCAGAACGCCGCCAACCTGACGCGGGTGACCGATGTGCTCAGCAAGACGGAATACACAGCTCCCTTTGACGGCGTGATTACCAACCTGCCGGTCCGCGAAGGCGAGACCGTGGTTGTCGGGATCCAGAATGCTCCGGGCAGCACGCTGATGACGATCGCCGACACCTCAGTCATCACCGCCGAAGTTATGGTCGACGAAACCGACATTGTCAACGTGAAGCTGGGGCAGCCTGCCGAAATCACTATCGACGCCTTCCCCAAGCGGACCTTCAAGGGACAAGTCACGCAGATCGGCGACAACGCCGTCATCCGCTCCACCGGTGTTTCGACCGCGCAGTCGACTTCGAGCAGCCAGGAAGCCAAGGACTTCAAGGTGGTGGTGACCATCGAGAGTCCGCCTGACAACCTGCGACCCGGCCTTTCCACCACGGCGCGCATTACCACTGCCACCCGCAATGGCGTGTTAGCCATTCCGATTCAAGCACTTACAGTCCGCCAGCGGGGCGACCTGGAGACCGACAAGGACAAGAAGAAGGCAAAAGAAAAGGTCGTCGAGGCCAGCATGAAGGACCAGAAGGACAAGCCCAAGGAAGATCCCAAAGAAGAGATCCAGGGGGTGTTCGTTCTGAAGAACAAAAAGGAAGCGGTCTTCGTACCAGTCACTACGGGGATCGCGGGTACGACCGACATTGAGGTCGCCAGCGGGCTCAAAGAGGGTGATGAAATCGTCACCGGAAGTTACAAGACTTTGCGCACACTTAAGAATGGTGCGAGCGTCAAAATAGATAACAGCCCGGCCAAGAAGACGGACGAATCGTAATCCGGCGCAGCGCCCGAAGAGCAGAGACAAGCATGAGTGACCAGCAAGGCGCCCAGCGCAATGAGGAGAAGAGGATGGTAACCGAACTGGCGACATTAAGGGACGAAGCAATGGTTGCTCCACCCGATCACTGCATCATCTGCACCGAGGATTTGTGGAAGACCTACGATATGGGTTCGGAGCAGCAGGTGCAGGCGTTGCGCGGCATCAGCCTCAAGATCCAGCGCAACGAATACGTCGCCATCATGGGACCGTCGGGCTCGGGCAAGTCGACGCTGATGAACCTCATCGGCTGCCTCGACACTCCCAGCAAGGGCAGCTACTGGCTGAATGGACAACTGGTCAGCGAGCTTGACGACGACGAACTGGCCCGCATTCGCAACAAGGAAATCGGCTTCGTCTTCCAGACCTTTAATCTTCTGGCCCGCGCCACTTCGCTGCACAATGTCGAACTGCCACTCATCTACGCCGGGGTGCCTTCGCAAGAACGCCTGGAACGGGCCAAGGAATCGCTGCGCTCGGTGGGAATGGCGGAACGCATGAACCACAAGCCCAACGAGCTCTCCGGGGGACAGCGGCAGCGCGTTGCCATCGCCCGCGCCCTGGTCAACCGGCCGTCGATCATCCTGGCCGATGAGCCCACCGGCAATCTCGACTCGCAAACCGGGGTCGAGATCATGGCTCTGTTCGACCGCCTGCACGAGCAGGGCAACAACATCGTTCTAGTCACCCACGAGCACGACATCGCGGAGTACGCGCACCGCGTCATCCACATCCGCGACGGCCAGGTCTTCAGCGACCAGAAAACGGGCAGAGCGTAATAGAATCCGCTTTTCTTTTCGCTCTTCGCTCTTGGCTTTTGGCCGAGTACTCCGTCCCCGCTTCTTTTGCCGGGGAGAGTGTTGCACTGCCCCACCGGGCAACAGCAGCCCGAGTGGCTCACCCGATAATTAAGAACAACGGCAGCTGGACCCCCTAGCTAGAACTGCCGGATCGCGTCTCCACTGGACACCAGGTTGTTGTCGGTTTCCAGAAGCAAGACCCGACCCTGGTCGACGATGTAGCCGACGTAGCTGCGGGTGCCCTCGACGGCGGTCGTGGTACTCAATGTCGTGCGACCCGGTGCGACGCTGCCGACGGTGTACGTGCCTTGCGCCGTCTCCCCGGTGGTGACACCGGCAGGATCGTTGATATCCAGCGTTCCAGCCAGGATGCCATTGCCATCGGCAGAGATTTGTCCACTAACTCCGCTGGCGTTGTTGTTATTCAAGACGCCGTTAGTCAGGAAGTAGCCAAACTGCCTGGTGGCATAACTGCCGGCCCACGCGGCATTGGTGGTGACTAACGAACTCTGGGCATAGATGTTGCCACCGCCGACGGCGGTGGTGCGCTCGTCCAGATAGTAGCCCTGGGTGGGCGAGAACAGGTACATGGCGAACGGCAAGCTGGCATTGGAAACATTCCAGGTGCCGCTGACGTACCCGTTCGAGCTCAGGCTGTAGCTGCCGGAAAGTGCTGCCGAGCCTATGTTTCCCGTGTCGTTCACATCGAAATAGCCAGTGGAAACATTTCCGCCGGCAGCGTTGATCTGAATCAGGGCGTAGGAGACCCCGGCATTGGTGACGGCCGAGCTGTTGATGACATAGTTGCCATTGAAATCGCTGGACGCGAACGACGATTGCGCTTGCAGGTCGGCGCTGCCCAGCAGGAAGCTGGGAGCATTGGGATCCGCCAGAAAGCGGAAGCGGCCAGATGAGACGACGTAGTAAATCAGGTTCGACGAGCCCACGCTCGAGCCGGTGAACGAACCGGTACCGCGTCCCAGGCCGTCGATTGCACCATAGGATCCGCTCACGCTTTGGCTTTTGACAATCGTGCCTCCACAGTTGAGATCCTGGACACCACCGACGGTGCCGCCCTTCATGGTGAAGATTCCGGCTGAGCTCGCCGGACCGCAGCCGAGCCCGCTTCCGGAGAAGCCGAAGGCGTAATTGCCCGACGGAGCCGCCACGGATGCAGCCTGGGTTTCGAGGGTTCCGGTGGCAGCCACCACGCTGGAGTCGGTTTCGTTCAGCACCGCATTGCTCATCGCTTGCATGGCGATGGCGAATTGGAATTGGCCGATGGAGTTGCTGAGATTAAGCGTGCCTCGACCATCCGCTCCGATGGTGTAGGTTCCCTTCATCGTAGTGGCGTTGGCGTATCCAGAAGTCGTATCGACGATATCCTCCTCGCCTGCGGTAATGTTGCCATTGCCATCCGCCGTCATCGCACCAAGGGCATAGAAGGGATTGGCGTTTCCGTCGACGCCCGACAGGGCAAGTACGAAATTGCCCTTGAGCGATGAATTGTTGAAGGTCACCGCGGTGATGGTCACAATCGACGAACCCGAAACTGTCGTCATGTCGGTGATGAAAGCCGTGATGGTTACGCTGGCCGGGTTGGGTACGACGGTAGGCGCAGTGTATAGCCCTGCAGAGCTGATAGTACCGACCGATGTATTCCCTCCGGTGACGCCATTGACCTGCCAGGTGACGGCATTGTCGTTGGTGCCGCTGACCGTAGCCGTGAACTGCTGCTGCGAGCCTTCCTGCACATTGGATGTGGCCGGCGAAACGGTAAGGGTGGGGTTGCTTTTTGGGTTATTACCGCAGGCGGCAAACATGAGAACAAGCAGGGCGGCAAAGGTGGTCAGAATCGCTGGTTTCATCGCGGACCTCTGGGGGGGAATTGCCATTCAGCTTTGATTTGGCTGTCGAAAACAGACACACAAACGGGCTCCTTGCGAACCCAGGTGGAGCGGAGTCTATCACACGGGCAGCGGTTCGATGTTCCATCGAAATCAGCTCTCGTGTTGGCTACTGCGAAACTTCCTCGGCCTGTCGCAAGCAATCGGTGCGCACTGGTTGCTGGTAAGGTCCAAGACTTATGCAGCCACCTCACGGGTCGCAGGAGTTATGCGATTCCGGGAGTGGGAATGCAGTTGTCTATGCCTGCGCATTTCTTGCTGTGGCAATTCGACAGCGGTGTGTCATTGCGCATTCACAATTCTGCGCGTAGGATTCGCGACGTTGGACGCATTCTGAGCAAATTGGTTTGCTGTCGCGGCCCCGTTATCCTAGGGGATTGTCGACCCGCCTCCGCTGCATGTCCCAGCCTCGACAACCACTGCAACGCTGGATGGTGCTAGTTCTGTCGTTTTGTTTTTTGTCCCGCGAAACATTTACTCTGATATTCAGGAATACACTCAGAGGCTTTATATCTTCATGCGTCAGCTTGTTCTGTTCTGTCTCCTGACGGCCGGCACCGGGTTCGGCCAATTCGGCATTCCCACGCAAATTCCCAAGCAAACCACCGACGCCGACATCCGCAACAAGGTGGCACAGTACTGCCGCCTCGACTACACCGGCGCGCGCCTTAGCGATCAGGACTTCCAGAAGCTGAAGTCCGTGGTCAACTGGCCCAAGGACCCGGACTACCCGCTTATCGACGTGGTCTCGCGCTTTGACGTGGGCAATTCGGTCGCACCGCCTGAGCATGGCAAGTGGAGAGTCACCGTCACGTATCACCTGCTGGGACGCTTCAACCTGGGGCAGGGCTACTCCACCGAGTCGGCAGGCACCACGAGGCAGGTCGAGTTCACGGTGCAGGACATCAACGGCGATTTGAAGGTCACCGATCTCGATCCCAACTACCCTCACCCTGCGCGCGCTCCCATGCTGAAGTGGCTGCAGGAAAAGGACGCCGCCGCACCCGACCCGCAAACCAAGGTGATCTATGAGCAGGCAATAAAAGACTTGTCCGCGCAGTCCGGCTCACCCTTCGCCAAATAGGCGGAGGGCCATCTCCCGTCGCATGTCTGTCATCCTGAACGGAGTGAAGGACCTGGTGTTTTGCCGGACAGCCCGGGCGAGACTATCCGGCGCGGCATACGACTTCGGCAAAGCCCGGGGGCAAGGTGATGGCTTCGGGTGTGCTCCTTATCTCTATCTCTATGTGTGTCGCTCTGGAAGGATCTCTTACAGCAATCTGTGGATCTCGTCCTCGTGCAATCCAATGAGATACAGGAGTGCGTCAAGACCAGCATGGGAGAGGGAGTATCGTGCAGAGGCTCGAACGACGGGCTTGGCGCGGAAGGCCACGCCCATGCCAGCCAGGTTAATCATCGGCAGGTCGTTGGCGCCATCTCCCACCGCGATCACCTGGTTGAGGCTGATTCCGTCACGGGCGGCAAGCTGCCTGACCAGTTCAGCCTTTCTATTTCCGTCAAGGACCGGGAGCGGCACCTCGCCGGTCACCACGCCGTTGTTGATCTCCAAATGGTTGGCGTAGATGTAGTCAATGCCGAGTCTCTGCTGAAGGCGCTCGGCCATGAAGGTAAAGCCGCCTGAGCAGACTGCCGTTTTGATGTTTAGCCGCTTGAGCACACGAAACAGGCGTTCGGCGCCATTGGTCAGCAGGATTCGTTCGGCGACGGCCACCAGCCGGGTCTCGCTCAGGCCCTGCAACAGTGCCACGCGTTTGCGAAAGCTCTGGGGAAAATCCAGCTCGCCTCGCATGGCCGCTGCCGTAATCGACGCTACCTGCTCTCCTACGCCCATTTCCCGCGCCAGTTCGTCGATCACCTCGGCTTCGATCAGCGTGGAATCCATATCAAAGACGGCCAGGCGGAAGTGGCGGTAATCGTTGCTTTCAGCGCGTACTGCCAAGTCCAGGTCCGAGCTGTGGGAAAGTTCCAGCAGTGCTGCTCGCAAGCCGTCAAGAGATTCCGGCGCTCCTGCGATGACGAACTCGAAGCATTGACACTCGCTGTCCATCGCCGTGAGAGACCGGGATTGCTGCACGCGGAATCCGTACTGCGCCAGGACTTCATGCAACTTGGCAAGCTTGGCTTCGAATGCAGTGTCGGGAGATCGAGTCTCCGTCAGGAACGTAAGTACGAATTGCTGGGCTTCATGGTCGCGGGAGCGAGGCTGGCCATCGTCGGTCATCCTATGGTCAGGATTGCCTTGTTCTCTGCTCATTTAAATCTAGAAGCTTTCTCACAATGCGAATTTGCTTTGTATCAAGGGCACAACCTTTAGTCGTGCGCAAACGACATGCCGGTCGTAAAGACTGTGTCAGAACATCTGCCGTCCCTTCGGGACCCAGGCCTTATTCCGCACTTCACCCAGCACTGAAGCGCTGGGCTAAGATCTGCTGCGCCTCCGGCGCGAGATCGTATGCCACTTGCACGCGGTGGTTGATTGCCAAGCGCCAAAACCAACAGCTCCAGCCAAAAGCCGATCGCCAGGCGCCAACCGCTAATGACTAATTGCTAACGGCTAATCGCTAAGTGCTAATTGCCAACAGCCAATTGCTAATTGCTGACTAAGCAAACGACACCGGGAAGGCGGCGATGACTTCTTCCATCTGGCGCAGCGCCCGCAGCACCGGCTCCGGCAGGCGGGTGTCGACATGAATGATGGCGTAGGCCCGGTTCGCCTCGCCGGCAGCAACTTTAGATTCGGCGCGAACCTTCGTGGCTTGCACTTCGCGCCCCAGCGCAAAACGGGCGATGTTGACGTGGTTGTCTCCGAGTAGCGATCCGATCTTGCCAATGACGCCGGGCAGGTCGCGATTGGTGATCACGAGAAGATGGCCCTCGAGCGGGGCCTCCAGCTCCACCTGGTTCAACTCGATGATCCGTGGCGATGTGCCATGGATGACGATGCCTTTTGCACTCACTTCATTGCGGTTCGACCGGAGAACGACCGTAACCTCGCTGAGGCCGTCGCTTTCTTCCAGATCGTCGGTGACACGCACGCCCAGCTCCTCCGCCAACGCGGCAGCGTTGATCAGGTTCACCGTCTCGGCCGCGCCCTGTTGCAGCACACCTTGGATCGCGGCCGCTCTTACCAGCGGAGTCTTCCACTTGGTGATCGCTCCGGTGAAGGTCAGGTGAATTTCTTCGAGGTTTCCATCCAACAGAAGTGCGAGCACGGTTGCCGAGCGCTCCGCCACCTCCAGGAAGGGGCTGATCTGCTGATACTCCACCTCCGAGATCGAGGGCAGATTGACGGCGTTCTGCGCCACCCCGGTCTTCAGATAGGTTTTCAGTTGCATCGCAATCTGCACCCCGACGGCATTCTGGGCCTCGTCGGTCGAGCCCGCGATGTGCGGTGTGGCAATGAGGTTCGGAGCCGTGAGCAATGGATTGCCTTTCGGCGGTTCAGAGGCAAACACATCGAGGGCCGCACCAGCCACGTGTCCGGAGGCAAGCGCCTCGGCCAGGGCCGCATCGTCGATGAGTTCGCCCCGGGCGCAGTTGATAATGCGCACCCCTTTTTTCATCTTCTGGAGCGTCGCTGCATTCACCAGTCCTTGGGTCTGCGCACTCAGTCCAACATGCAAGGTGACGTAATCGGCACGGGCCCAAATCTCGTCCAGGCTTACCAACTCGGCGCTGGCCCGCTTGGCGTACTCGGGAGGAACGTAAGGATCATAGGCAAGGACGGTCATGTTCATGGCGTGCGCGCGGCGGGCCACCTCGGCCCCAATCCGACCGAGGCCGACAATGCCGAGCGTCTTGCCATTCACCTCAGTTCCTTGCAGGGACTTCTTTTCCCATTGGCCGGCGCGGGTGGTGACGTCGGCCCTGGGGATGTTACGGGCCAGCGACACCATCAGGCCGATGGTTAACTCGGCGACAGCGATCGCGTTTCCTCCCGGCGTATTCATTACGACGATGCCGCGCTTGGTGGCATACTCGACATCGACGTTATCCACCCCGATGCCGGCGCGCCCGATGACGCGCAGCTTGGGAGCTTTCTCGATCAACTGCTGATTTGCCTGCACCGCCGACCGCACGATCAGTGCGTCCGCGTCTCGCAGACACCCGGCAGGGTCCTTGGCATATTCGTCCGGGCCGGCAATGGTCCATCCCGGCTCTTCGCTGAGACGCTTGATGCCGGCCGGCGAAATCTTTTCTGCGACAACGATCTTCATGTGCGATCCGTTCTTTAAGCTGGTTGGGCAACAGCTACGTTGTTGGTACGTTCAGCGAAGACGGTCTGCGCCGCGCGCAGCGCGTCCCCGAGTTGAAACTTGCCGGGCGTGATGGTGCTCATCACCTGCTCCAGCGCACCGATGAGCGCAATCGTGTCCAGATAATCGAAATAACCAAGGTGAGCAATGCGGAAGAGCTGCCCCTTCATGTCCCCCTGGCCGTTGGCGATAATGGCGCCGAAGCGGGACTTGATGCCCTTTACCACATCATCCGAGCTGATGCCGGCAGGAGCCTTGATCGCGGTGACTGCGGCCGCCGGAGAATCAGGCGCAAAGAGTTCCAGCCCGAGCGCCCTGGCCGCCGCGCGGGTCATGGCCGCACAGGCCTCTGCATTTTCGATCAGCAGGTCGCGCCCCTTGGACAGCTCTCCGCCGCCTTGTTGCGCAAGATGGTCGAGCGCCGCACCCAGAGCGGCGATGAGAGCGACCGAAGGTGTATAGGAGGCTTCGCCCTTGGCCGCAGCTTTTCGCTCCTTGGGGAGATCGAAATAATACTTTGGCTGCCGGCTCGATTCCATGCGCTTCCAGGCGCGATCGCTCACTGCCAGATAGGCCAGCCCGGGAGGAATCATCAGTGCCTTCTGCGAACCGCCAATCATCACGTCGATTCCCCAACCGTCCACTTCGAGCGCCGTCGTTCCCAGGCCGGTGATTCCGTCTACGACCAGCAGAGTGTCGGTGCCTTGGAGCAGCTTCGCCACTCCCTGCACATCGTGGCGCGCGCCGGTCGAGGTCTCGGTCGCCTGCATATAAAGGACTTTCGTTGTCGGCTTCAGTTCCGCCTTGACCTTTTCCAGCGTGAAGGTCTGGCCATAGGGTTTGGAAACGGTGGTGACGTGGCACTGAAACGCTTTCGCGATGGCCGTCCAGCGCTCCCCAAATTTACCGGCCGAGAGCACCAGCACATCATCCTCAGGGCTTGTCAGATTGGAAACCGACGCCTCCATGGCGCCAGTTCCGGAACAGGTCAGCAGGATCACGTCGTTGCGGGTGCCGACGAAGGTCTTCATCTGGTCGAGCACCTTGGAGTAAAGCGTCCGGAATTCCGGCGTCCTATGGTGTACATCGGCAGCCGCCATCGCGAACTGAGCGGCGGGCAGCAGCGGCGTCGGGCCGGGGGTAAATAGTCGGGTCTTGCGAAACATTGGCGGAATCCTCGCTAATTTAGGGCTGGAGTGGATGGGTTGAGGGGGAATTTCAACAAGCGGTCAGGCTGTCTGCGCCGGTCACCCCGTTGGCAGTGCCGGGCAGCGGCTCTGAGACCGGTGGCACAGCGGTTTGAAGGTGAAGTCCTTCACCCTTTTTTGCAGGCTGTACGTTTCTTTCATAGACCACGGCCAAATGGAAGTCAAGCCGCGCCACGGGTTGCAAGGAAAAGACTGGCGGTTGACCTCTCCCTCCCAAACACGCTACACTTCTATGGTTTGCCTGTACGACTGTGTCCCGTCCGGGGCATCCAGCTGCCGTTCCGTGAAGGCTTTCTTCCTGGCGCTGGTAAGTGCAAGTGCACAAATGGTTTAGACGCCGCCGAACAGGCGGCACGGTTGCGTATCCGCAACAGTTTAGGTTCAGGAGATTGCCATGTACGCGGTCATCCGCGCCGGGGGAAAGCAGTATCGCGTCGCACCCGGAGACGTGATTGAAGTCGAAAAGTTGCCGCAGGAGAGCGGTGCCGAGGTACAGTTCGGCGAAGTTCTGGCCTTCAGCGGCAGCGAGGGCGAGCTGGCCAAGCCGGCCAATGCCGTGGTCACCGGACAGGTGGTCCAGCAGAAGCGCGGCGACAAGGTGCTCGTCTTCCACTATAAACGCAAGAAGCAGTACAAGAAGCTGCAGGGACATCGCCAGGCCTACACTGCCGTCAGGATTACGGGCATCAACATCGACGGCCAGGCGCACAAAGCGTAATGCTGACGTGTCAGTTGATGATGGCCGCGATGCCGGTCATCAAGCGGTTCCAGTCTCACGTGCTTCGCTGGTGGAATGCCGCCGCGCGGTTGGCGTACGACGTGCGATTCTGGCGACTGGATGGCGAAGCGGAATTCTAGTCGAAACGGGTAGTGCGGCGCTTGGTGCCGCGCTCACGCGGATCTTGAAAATTCAGCCCCTTGAGGGGCGGTACAAATACCGGGAAAAAGTTATGGCACATAAAAAAGGTTTAGGCAGTTCGAGAAATGGCCGCGATTCCAATGCCCAGCGGCTGGGCGTGAAGGCCTTCGGAGGCCAGTTTGTGTCTGGTGGCACGATCATCGTGCGGCAGCGCGGCACCCGCATCAAGCCGGGCGTGAATGTGGGCCGCGGCAAAGACGACACGCTTTTCGCCAAAGTCACCGGCGTAATCGAGTTCCGGAACCGCGGCGCGATGGGCAAGTTCGTGTCGGTAGTTGCCAAAGAAGCAGCTAGCAACTAGCTGCGAGCTAAGAGCTGCGAGCTATCAGTGAGGTCCCGTACGCGGGACCTTTGTTGTTTATGGAACGCGCTGCTTTATCATTAACTCTTTGTGAGCTTGTGGAAGGGGCATCCTACCCTGCGGAGCGGCTGTTGACGGCAGGCTGCTTGTCGCTCGAAGCTCGCTGCTCGTAGCTCATGGCTGCCTCCATCAAACTCGTTGAATGCCCGCGCGATGCCTGGCAGGGCTTGCCGGGACAGATTCCGACGACCCTCAAGGTCGAATATCTCCAGGCGCTGATCAACGCCGGTTTCAAGCACATCGACGCGGTCTCCTTCGTCTCGCCGAAGGCGGTTCCGCAGATGGCTGATTCCGAGACCGTGATCAGCGATCTCGATCCGCCTGACGACGTGGAGATCATCGGCATTGTGGTGAACGAGCGTGGAGCCGAGCGCGCCATCGCAACCGATGGGGTGCACACGCTGGGCTTCCCGTACTCACTTTCGCCGACCTTCCTGAAACAGAACCAGAACCAGACGCCGGAAGAAAATCTGGAAGTCCTGGAGAAGATCAAGCAGAAGGCCGACGACAGCGGACTCGACACTGTCGCCTACATCTCGATGGCGTTCGGCAACCCTTACGGCGATCTGTGGAATGCCGAGGAGCTACTCGAAGGCGTCGGCTTGCTGGCTGACATGGACCTGGGCGCCGTCTCGCTGGCCGACACGGTGGGGCTAGCGACGCCGGAGCAGATCGGCGACCTGCTCGACCAGGTGTTTGCCAAGTTTCGCGACCTTGAAATCGGCGTGCACCTGCACAGCCGTCCCGATCAGGCCATTGAGAAAGTGCTCGCCGCCTACGACTCCGGCTGCCGGCGCTTCGATTCCGCCATCGGCGGCATGGGCGGATGCCCTTTCGCGCAGGACGTGCTGGTAGGAAACGTTCCGACGGAGAAACTGCTGGAAGCGCTGAAGCACCGAGACGTCGAGCCGCCGCTAAAGAAGCCCATCATCGAGCCATTCCGTCTGGCGGTCGACATCGCCAGCCGCTTCAGCGGGCCAAAGATGTAGGTGGTTCAACCGCGGACTTTCGCGGAGGATCGGGCCGTAGCGAAAGAGTTCGCGATGCTTCCAATACAAAAGCCTTCTGTCGATCCGCGTTCTCCGCGCGATCCGCGGTTGCCATTATTCCAGTCGATTGATGATTGACGCCACGTAGCCTGCGCCGAAGCCGTTATCGATGTTCACGACCGTAACATTTGAGGCGCAGGAGTTCAGCATCCCCAACAGCGCCGCAATTCCCTTGTACGACGCGCCGTAGCCCACACTGGTGGGAACGGCGATCACGGGCACGCCCACCAATCCTCCGACAACGCTGGGCAGCGCGCCTTCCATGCCTGCGCAAACGACGATCACCCGCGCCTTGCTTAGCGTGTCTTTGCGGGCCAGCAGGCGATGAATGCCGGCGACGCCTACGTCGTAGAGGTGCTGTACCCGGTTGCCCATGATTTGCGCCGTGACCACTGCTTCTTCGGCGACGGGAAGGTCGCTGGTACCGGCTGATACAACAACAATGCTGCCTTTGCCACGAACAGTCGCGTCCTGGCTAAGCGTGATGCAGCGGGCGAGAGCATGAAATTCAGCTTTGCGCAACTTGCGCTTCACTGCGCGAAACTGTTCTTCGGTTGCGCGCGTCGCCAAGACATTGTTGCGGCGCTGTGCCAGTTTGGCGAAAATCTCTGCCAGTTGCCGAGGCTCCTTGCCCGGACCGAAGATCACCTCGGGCATGCCGACACGCAGCACGCGATGGTGATCGATGTTGGCGAAGCCCAGGTCCTCGAACGGCATATGGCGAAGTTGTTGCACCGCCTCATCAGGAGACAGGGCGCCCTTCTTGACCTGCTGGAACAGCTTCTTGAGCGAGTCGGCGTTCATGGGCGGTCGAAGGTCGAGATTATCACCAGACGGCAGCGCACCGAACGGTCAATGCCAAGCGCGGTCCCGATTGGGCCCTTGACGGCTGTAAGAACAATGTGGATGTGCCTCCGGCTGGCTCGAATGGAGCAACCCTATCCCGATATGGCAAAATCAAATGACCGCGGCAGGCCAACGCCTTGCCAGGTTCTTCTTCTCGTGGAAGCGCAAAACAACCATCGATTCGTTGCCGAGCCGTTTCATCCGCGGCGCCTGTTTCGGGGCGGCCATGCGCAGACTGTCGCCGGCAACTTCATACGCCGCCAAAATCTGTTGCCGCCGGCGGAGGAGCGCCTGTTTGAGGTCGAGCCGGGCATGCGCCTGCTGTGCTACTGCCACTGGCAGGCGGACCGCCAGTCTGCCATGACGCTGATCATCGTCCACGGTCTGGAAGGCTCGGCCGAGTCGCGGTACATGATCGGCACTGGCAGCAAGGCGTGGCTTGAGGGCATGAATGTTGTACGCATGAACATGCGCAACTGCGGCAACACGGAGCATCTCGGTCCAACCCTCTACAACTCCAGCATGTCGGCTGATGTGGAGATCGTCGTGCGAACCCTCATTGCCGACGAGAAGCTACAGGCGATCGCGCTGGTCGGCTACTCGATGGGCGGCAACC
Source organism: uncultured Acidobacteriaceae bacterium (assembly GCA_963815775.1). GTDB lineage: Bacteria > Acidobacteriota > Terriglobia > Terriglobales > Acidobacteriaceae > CAVVDY01. The sequence goes on from CAWFIB010000029.1 coordinate 186,137, forward strand.
TCGTGCTGAAGATGCTGGGTGAGTGGGGCAGCGAGGCCCCACCGCAGCTGAAGGCTGGGGTGGGGGTTTCGCCGGCGATGGATTTGGCGCCCTCGGCCGACGCGCTGCACAACCTCGGCAACCGCATCTATGAATACCGCTTCCTGCGAGACTTGCGGCAGCGCGTGCGGCGTAAGGCCGCGCTCTATCCCGGCCGCTACGACCTGAAGTATCTGCGCGGGCTGCGCAGCATTCGCGACTTTGATGAGCAGATCACGGCGCGGTATTGCGGATTCTCGGGCGCTCAGGACTACTACACGCGCGCCGCTTCCGCCAACGTTCTCGAATGCATTGCCCTACCTACACTGGTGTTGCACGCCGAGGACGACCCGTTCATCCGCATCCTTCCAGACACGCGGCGGAAGCTCGAAAGCAACGCGAACATCACATTCGTCGAGACCGCAGCCGGCGGCCACTGCGCGTTCCTGGCGGAGCCGAACGGCTACGACGGGCGCTGGGCCGAGCGGCAAACAATCAGGTTCATTGAAACTCACCGATTGTAGATGGGCAGTGGACCTCGCAAATCCTTCCAAATCTGATCGCAGGCGTTGAGCGTTTCCTTGTCGAGCGGGCCTTCCTCGCAAGCGGCAAGATTCTCATTCAACTGCGCGAGGCTTGATGCGCCTAAGATCACGACGTCGCTCGGGGTGTGGTGCAGCAGCCAATTCAACGCCAGGCTGACGAGCGAGCGACCGGCGTGCCGCGCAATCTCACGCAGCTCCTCCACGGCCTTGAAGTAGCGGTCGTGCCAGTAGCGGTCCTGATAGAGCTTGTTGTTGTCGAAGCGTGTGCCCGGCGTGAAGGTTTCCTGCATGTGCTTGCCGGTGAGCAGGCCGCCCGCGAGGGGGTTATAGACGATGGTCGAGACGCCGAACTCTTTGCACATGGCAAGGTATTCCTGCTCGATGCCGCGCGCCACCAGGTTGTACATGGGCTGAGAGATGCAGGGGACCGCCCAGCCGCGTTCTTTCGCGAGCCACAGCATTTGCACCACTTCCCAGCCGGCGTAATTCGACGACGCGATGTAGCGCACCTTGCCCTGCTTCACCAGCGAATTCATTGTCTCCAGGGACTCTTCGATAGGCGTCGCATGATCAGGCGCGTGCAGATAGTAGATATCGAGGTAGTCAGTTTGCAGCCGGTGCAGGGATTCATCAATGGCGCGCAGAATGGCCTTGCGCGTCAGTCCTTGCTGGTTGGGCTCGTCGCCGACCTTGAAGCGCACCTTGCTGGCGATGACCAGCTTGTCGCGCCGTCGCTTGATCGCTCCGCCGAGCATGGTCTCGGCCACGCCCGTCTGGTACATGTTGGCGGTATCGAAGAGGTTGATGCCCGCATCGATGCAGCGATCGAGCAGTTGCGTCGAGCCGGCCTGGTCGAGCGGCTTGCCCAGGGTCATGGTGCCGAAGCAGAGGCGGGAGACGTTGAGGTCCGTATGAAGAAGGGTACGATATTCCATAGTCGTCGATATACTCGGTAATTCGCCAATTCCCGATTCCATTGGCAGTGCCTGGTTCGCTCAAGTACCAGGACTTACAGTCCTATCCCTAGCAGCCCGGAATACTCCCAGTGTTCGCTTGCCCGCTGGTAGATCGTTGTCGCGCTGCGATATTCGTGACGACCCATGAGCTTGTTGCCTTGGTTGGGAGCCGGCTTGAGATGAATTTCGAACTCCTTTCGCACCAGAGGCTCACGCAATCGGGAATCCGAAAGGACTCCGGATTCGTCTCTAGGTCCATCACGTCTGACCACTCGAACACGCAAATGGAGATTGCCCTCCCTGGTGACGGAAGCAGCAACTATTTCATTAACGACATCGTAGGTCGCTCTGTATTCGCCAATTGCGATATACAGACAGCCAACTTGTATTCCCGATCCCCGCTCTCCCCCATCCTGCAAAACGAGGAGGCACTTGCCTTCCCAAGAGACCTTGTCGGCTTTCCTCAGCTCAACGCCTCGCCACATGGCGAAACGGGTCTCCACAGTCCACACGCCCGAATAACCATGCACCTGAGAGATCGCCGGAATCGCACTCAATCCGGCCGGCAGGTGCTGCACCCAACTCAGAAGTTCTTTTTCAGCCTCTCGGGGTAATCTTGAGGCGTTCTTTTTCTGATATTCATTTACTTGGATTAGTTTCATCCCGCCGAGGTCTGACGGAACCTCAGCATTCTTGAACCGGCATATTGCCACTCGGTTCCTGCCGAGACGGGCCGCCAGATACCCGTACTCGAATACAACGTTGTTCACAGGGGCATCGAACGATTTTCCATTCCTCCTACAGGCAACGTCCGGAGTGGCCAGGAGCACTGCACCTTGGTAGTCGAAAGGCAGTCTCTCAATTGTTTCTAACAGAGTTCTTCCAACAACGAATGCGTCGCCGTTCCAGACAATCGCCTCCATGCCAGGCTGCCGGTCTATCAGCGTCCGGACAAACATGGCCTCGTTCAGAGCTTCCGAGGAACCCCCGATGAAGATTCTCGTCATGCTGGCCACTTGTCAGCCTCCCCCGGCCAATGCCGTTTGCAGGAGCAAGAACTCCAGGCGTAACCAAGCTTGTGCCTGACGAGGAGCTGCCACTGCCTGCGTCACAGCGCCTTCGACATGGTAATGAAGTGAACCGGCCGCGTTGCCGTCTTGATCACCTCTGCCGATTCAATGCCCGTCGGCACAAATCCTAGCTTGGTGTAAATCTCCGACAACTCAGGACGCACGTTCACGATGCGAATGTCGAGCACCTCGCAGCCTTGCACCCGCGCATAATTTTCCGCTTCCTGCATCATGCGCCGGCCAATACCAGACCGCTGCTGCGACGGTTCGACAGCCAGCGTTCCCGCATAGGCCCGCTCGCCGGTGATCCTCACGAATACACAAGCAATTAGAGCACCGACTGACTCGAGCAGAAGAAACTCGCCACTGTTCATCATCTCAGTCAATCCGGTAGCGTCGATCCTCTCACCTGTCTTGAAGAACTTCTCGACCGCGAAGGCACGATTGATGAGATCGACGATGGCCGAAATGTCCGCCGAGCCGGCATTTCTCAGGGCAAACTCTTCAGAAGACATTGTCTACAGCACCGCTGTCTCGTGCAGCAGCTCGCCTCTGGCGAAGCGCGCTGGGCTGAGCACCTCGACATTGTCGATGACGCTCGTCTTGCCAGAGGTGATCAGGTCGGCAAGGATTTTCCCGGTCGCCGGAGCATGCATCACGCCGTGACCGCTGAATCCGTTGGCGCAGTAGAAGCCTTCGACTTCTGGCGTAGGCCCGAGAATGCTGTGGTGATCGGGCGACATTTCATAGAGTCCGGCCCAGGCTCGCTTGGGATTGATCGCCAGGTTCTCGAAGCAGGGCACGCGGTCGGCGGCGCGCTCCAGGATCTTCTCAATGAACGAAGGCACGAAGTCGGACTTGAATCCCGGCGTCTCCTCCGGGTCATTCCACGCCAGCAGGAAGCCCAGGCTCTCGGGACGAAAGTGAAAGCCGTTCGTCATGTCGATGACCATCGGGATCGCGTGCGAGACGCCGTCAAACGGCTCGGTTGGCACCAGCATGCGACGCAGGGGCTCGACGGGCAGATCAACGCCGGCCATCGCTGCTACTTCGCGGGCCCAGGAGCCGGCGGCATTCACCACCGTCTTTGTGCTGACAGGTCCGCGCGAGGTTTCCACCTCGAAACCGCCCGAGTTGCCGCGCCGGATTCCGGTCACCTCGGCGGAGCGCCACAGCTTTACGCCACGCTCGCAGGCGACAGTGGTGAACCCGACCATCACGCTGTAGGGGTCGACAAAGCCGTCGGTGGCGCAAAAGCTGCCACCGAGAATGTCGTCGGAGCGAAGCTGCGGCACGCGCTCCACGATGTCGTGGCGCGTCACCATGCTGACCTGCTCCAGCCCCAGTGACTTTTGCAATGCCTGGTTGGTCCGCAGATACTCGAGATGTGCGGGCTTGGTCGCGACGAAGAGATATCCCTGAGCGCGATATTCGGAAGGCTGGCCAAGTCGTTCTTCGAATGCGGCATAAAAAGGAATGGAGTACAGGGACATCTGGATGTTGGGCCGGGTCGCGAACTGAGCGCGCACCCCACCCATGCTTTTCCCCGTCGACCCTTTGCCCTGGTGCGATTCGCGTTCGACGATCAGGACATTGTTGCACCCCGCTTCCGTAAGGTGCCACGCAATACTTGCGCCTACGATCCCGCCACCGATGATGACTACGTCTGCCGTTTGCATAAGAAGTTGGTCCCGGCAGCATTGTAACGATTGGAAGAGACGCCGGCTGTGATTTAGCTGGAAAGTTGCTGCATCGCTGTCCGCAAACAGAACCCATCATTGGTAAGATCCCAGCAGGCTGTCATCCGGAGCATCCAAATGCCAACCTTGTCCGTGGTTCAGATCCTTACCGCCTCGATCGCGCCCGTCATTGTTATTTCCGGGGTCGGCCTGCTGCTGCTCAGCATCAGCAACCGCTATGGCCGAGCCATCGACCGGGCCCGCGCGTTAATGGAGGAGCTGGAGCACAGCGATCCGGATAGCGCCCGGGTCAAACACCTGGAAGAGCAGCTCCGGCACACCCATCTGCGTGCCCGCCTGCTGCGCGCCTCATTGACCTATGCTTCGGCAAGCATCTTCTTCGTCTCGCTGATGGTGGTTTCGCTATTTCTCGAGCAGGTGCTCACGCTGCACCGGGACTTCATCGCCCTGCCGCTGTTTGCGCTGTGCCTGTTGTGCCTGGTGGCGTCGATGTACTACTCGATTCGCGACATCACAGTCTCGCTGGGAGCGTTGGAGTTGCAGATCGCCAGTGTGCGAGGAAAGACCACCGCCGGCCGGTAGGTGCTACCCGCTGTTTTCGTCCCCCAGGTGCTTCTTCAGAAAGAAGTAGGTCCGTTGTCCGGCGTCGAGTATGTCGAAGCCGTTGAAGCCATGGTTGGCGTTAGGGTAAATCTTGATCTCATACGGCGCCAGGTGGCTACGATACAACGCTTCGATCTTGTGCGCTTCGGATACCGGCACCACGGTGTCGCGGTCGCCATGCAGGATGAGCACCGGCGGCAGGTGCCGCACCTGCCCGGCAAAGTGGTCCGGTAAGCCGCCGAAGAAATCGACGATGGCCTTCACCCGTGCCTGTTGCGACCCTAGCGAAAGCGCAAGGTAGGCGCCTAGCGAAAACCCGACAATGCCGAGGCGCCGGCGATCGCTTTGGTGGTGGTCCTGCGCAAAATCCAGCGCGTCGGAGATAGCGATGACCCACGCCGGGAAGTTGTCGCGAATCGTGAGCGGACTCGCCCAGGTCGTCTGCGTAGTGTCGAAGAAATGCGGCAGAAAGACCGTGAATCCGCGATCGGCAAGCATCTGCGGAAATTGCAGGGAGCCGGAGTGCACTCCGCTGGAACCATGCAGCGCCAGCACGATGGGATACGTCCCCGGAGCCGGGGGCACGAAAACGTCGATGGCGACCGGCTTGCCACCGGTCAGATAAGTAGTTTGCAAAGCTCTCCCAGGTTAGAACCAGGCATTGGATGCGAGCCGCCCTTTTCGGGGTGAACCGCAGAGCGCATTCAGCACTCATCCTAATCTTCACTCGTGTACTTGCGTCACAACCGCACCGTGACCAACCTCACTGCGGCTGTGGTTGTCGGCTCTTAACCTTAAGAGTCCCGTAACTTCGGGCTGGGTGCGCAAGTTGCCGCGGAACCATGGACAAACCACAGCGAAGGTCTTGCTCAACGCGGCCTCTCCAATGCTCGCCCCGAAAGGAAGGTCATTCCATGCCGGTGTTGAACGCCTTCTCGAAAGCCGTGATTCGCGATTTCACCATTCCGGAGCTCGAACAGGCCGCCCGCCTGATGCGCGGCTACGATCTGGTATCGCTGTGCGCTGCCGGTTCCGGCCACTCCGGTGGAACTCTGTCCATGATGGACATTGTGGCGGCGCTGTATCTGAAGGTCGCCAACCACGATCCCAACGTGCCTGACTGGCCGGACCGCGATCGCATCGTCTGGTCCGGCGGACACAAAGCTCCCGCGCTGTATCTCGGTCTGGGATTCTCGGGCTACTTCCCCCTCGAGGACGTGGTCACGCTGCGCAAGCTGTATTCGCCCTTCCAGGGTCACCCCCACCGGCTAAAGCTTCCGGGCGTCGAAGCCTCGACCGGGTCGCTCGGCCAGGGACTCAGTATCGCCGTCGGCATCGCATTGGGCAACAAGCTCGACGGTCGCAAGAACACAGTGTTCTGCATCATGGGCGACGGCGAGCAGCAGGAAGGCAGCATTTGGGAAGCGGTGATGGAAGGCTCGCACTATAAGCTCGACAACCTGGTCGGCATCATCGATCGCAATCGCCTGCAGATCGACGGCTGGGTGAAAGACGTAATGAACGTCGAGCCGCTGGAGGAGCGCTATCGCAGCTTCGGCTGGGAGGTCATCGTTTGCGACGGACACGACATGGCGCAAGTTGTCGATGCTTTGCAGAACGCCAAGAAGATTCCTGTCGCCGGAAAGCCCACGGTCATCATCTGCAACACCGTCAAGGGCAAAGGCGTCAGCTTCATGGAGAACATTGCCGGCTGGCACGGCAAGGCTCCCAACTACGACGAGATGGTGAAGGGACTCGAAGAACTCGGATTAAAAGAGACCATCGCCTACGATGCTCTGCTGAAGAAAGCTGCTGACTATCAGAAGACGGTCGAAGCCACGCTCGACGAAAAGATGCCAAAGTTCACCAATAACTACTGGTGGAACAGCGGCAGCACAATGAAGGTCGCCATGGAGCCGACGCGCAAGGGCTTCGGCAAGTCGCTGCAGAACAATGGCGACGACGAACGCGTCGTATGCCTCGGGCTCGACATTTCCGGCTCCATCACTATCAGCGACTTCTACTCCGGCAAGCCGGAACGCAAGGACCGCTGGATCAGCATGGGCATCGCCGAGCAGTCGGCGACGGCCGCCGCCGCCGGACTGGCGCGCGAAGGCAAGCTGCCGGTCTTCGGAACCTACGGCACGTTTGCTGCCGCCCGCAATCTTGACCAGATTCGCGTATCGATTTGCTATGGCAATTTCAACGTGATGATCGCGGGCGCGCACGGTGGCGTCTCCGTCGGGCCGGATGGCGCAACCCACCAGGCGCTGGAAGATCTCTTCGCCATGTGCGGGCTGCCGAACATGGTGGTCTCGGTGCCCTGCGATGCCATCGAAACCCGCAAAGCGACTGACTACCTGCTGCTCCAGCATGAAGGGCCGAAGTACATTCGCTTCGCCCGCGAAGCCACGCCGATCGTCACCAGGGAAGACACGCCGTTCGTCTTTGGCAAGGCCAACGTCAGTCGCCTGCGCCGCGAGGCCGAGCAGATGGTCGACGCCTTTGACACGGTACTCGCGTCTCACTACATGGACGAAGGCGAAGACCTGAGCATCATCGCCTGCGGTCCCATGGTGCCTGAGGCGATGCGCGCGGCCTGGATCCTGAAGAAGGAATTCGGCTATGAGACCCGCGTGCTCAACCTCCACACCATGAAGCCGATCGACGCCGCGGCTATCCTTCGCGCGGCGAAGGAAACTGGCGTAATCGTCACCGCCGAAGAGCACCAGATCGGAGCGCTGGCGTGGCGCGTAAGCAGCATCCTTACCGAAAGCCCCGAGCTGTATGGCACGCCCGTCATAACGGGCGCCATCGGCGTGAAGGACCGCTTCGGCGACTCCGGCGCGCCCTGGGAGCTGATCAAGGAGTTCGAGGTCAGCGCGGAGCACATTGCGCAGAAGGCAGCAGAGTTGGTTGCCATCGCGCGGGCGAAGAAGGAAAAAGAAGAAGGGCAGTTGGTGGGGGTGCGGTAAAGGCGCAAAACGCAGAGCTTCCGGCGGTTTTCAGCAATCTGAGATTTCGAATCGGCCCAGAGAGGTGATCTATGTCACGCGTTGAGAAGACCGTTTTCATCAGCTACCGCCATGGTGAGCAAAGCAATCTTTTTGCTGGCTTTGTCAATCAGGACCTGAAGAATCACGAGTATGACGTGTACTATGACTGGGAAAGCAGTAGGCCGGGGATCCTCGATACCGAACTGGTGGACAATATCGGAGCCCGGGCCCACTTCCTGCCCGTCTTGATACCTTCCGCGTTGACGCGTTGTCACGATCCAAGTGACTTGCTCAGACTCGAAATCGAGACTGCTCTTGACACGAAGCGAAGCATCGTTCCTCTGATGTTCAAGAAGTTCAACTTTGATTCGCCAGCGATCAGGAAGCAACTCGACGGGACGCCTTTGGCCCCGATTGCGAAATATATAGGAGTGGAATTCGGTAAACGCGCTGAGGAGGGCATGGATCGGCTGCGAAGAAATTTTCTGGAAGCTGCTATTGATGTCGTCCTACATCCGGTCTCGGAATCGAAGCTAGGGAGAATACGCCTTGGGAAGAGACTTGGTATTCGTCCACTTTCTGAAGCAACGAACGATGATATGAGCGCTCTTCTGTCGTTTGAGGAGGGCTTCGTTGCTACCGATCCGGCAGAGAAAGCTCACTTCTACACGGAAGCCATCCGTCTTAAGCCGAATTTTGTAGAGGCGTTTGTCAATCGGGCAGAAGCACGCTTCGAGATGGCGAATACTCGGGGAGCTGCGGAGGATTTTATTAAGGTCACGCGGCTTGATCCGTCATTCGCAATGAGGCGTACCGACTTGCAGTTCAAGTACGCGAAAAATCTGGACGTGAGTCAATGGTTGGGCAAAACGGACGTCGTCGGGGTGGGAAAAGCAAAATCACAGCAGCAGCTTGTAGAAGGAGTTAAAGCTCGTAACTTTGACCTTGGCAAGACCGGGTTTGAGCCCGCAGCCAAGGACTTTAAATTCAAACCGTGACAACGACTAGTGAGGTCCCCTAAGCCTCACAACCACCCCTTCGCCCGCGCCAGCCGCGCAGCCTCGACCCGATTCGCTGCGCCCATCTTGCTGATCGCCTCGGAGAGATAATTCCTGACCGTTCCTTCCGACAAGTTCAGCTCGGTTGCGATGTCCGAGCTGGCCATACCTTCGCCGGCAAGGCGCAGGACCTGGCGCTCGCGCTCGGTCAGCGGATCGGGTTCTTCCGTCCACGCTTCGGCTGCGAGTTCGGGATCGATCACGCGCAATCCACGATGCACGCGGCGGACGGCGTCGGCGAGCTGCTCCGCAGGCATGTCTTTCAACAGATAGCCTGACGCACCCGCATCCAGCGCGCGCCGCAAGTATCCCGCGCGCGCGAATGTCGTAAGGATGATGACTCGCACCGGCAGCCCGCGACGTTTCACTTCTCCGGCAACTTCAAGGCCGGTCATGGTGGGCATTTCGATGTCGGTGATAAAAACGGAGGGGCGATGCTGCTGGATGAGCTGCAACGCCTCGTCGCCGGAACGGGCGCGGGCGACCACCTCGATGTCATCTTCCATCTCCAGTAGGGCAGCGAGCGCACCGAGCACCATGGTCTGGTCTTCGGCGAGCAGCACTCGTATCTTGTCGCGCTTGGTGGAGGGCATGAATTAGCACTTGGCGTTTAGCACTTGGCGTTTAGTTAGCAAAGGCTAACTTCTCAGAATACTAGGTGCCAAATGCTAATTGCTAAATGCTAGTTGCTAGTTGCTAACGGTAATTGAATGACCAGCCGGGTTCCCTGCCCGGTGAGGCGCTCCAACGAGCCGCCGATGGACTGCAGGCGCTCGCGCATACCCCGCAGACCATTGCCCTCAGGGGCGTCGCCACCACGGCCATCATCGGCGATTTCCAGCCGGCAGAGTGCGTCTTGCTTTACCAGCCGCACTTCACAGCGTTGCGCTTCGGCGTGCCGCACCACGTTGGTAACCGCCTCGCGCAGCACCAGGGCCAGCACCGACTCCTGTGCCGGACTCAGCTCCAGCGGCGCAGTGTCGCACTTCAGGGTGACGCCCGCCGTCTCCAGAGCGGCCCGCGCACGGGACAGCTCGGCGAAGAAGCCATCGCTGCGATAGCCGCGAATCGCCTCGCGCACATCGGCCAACGCGGCACGCGATGTATTTTCCACGTCCTGCATTTCCAGCTTGGCGCGCTCGGGATCGCGATCCACCAGCTTGCGCGCCAGCTCCGACTTGAGCGTGATCAGCGACAGCGTGTGTCCCAGCACGTCATGCAGGTCGCGCGCGATGCGCTCGCGTTCGGCTACCTTGGCCAGGTGCGCGATCTCATCATTGGCCAGCCGCAGCTCTTCTTTCTGGCAATGCGAGACCGCGGCGAAATGGTTCGCCAGCCCGACCAGAACAATCAGCAGCAGCATGGAGGCCCAAAAGCCAACATCAAGGTGCAGGCGATAGGCGTAGAACACCAGCACGGCGATTTCCACCGCCATGAAGCCCAGCACACGCCCTCGCTTGGTGGTGAAGCTGCCGGCAGCCGCGCAGTAGATGAGCAGGGTGGGTCCACCAGGGTTGAAGGGTGCTGTCGCGATGGCTATCGCCAGCATGAGGAGGGTGCAGATCAAGCGGGTTCGGCCGCCGCGTGCAAAGGCTTGCAGATAGAGCGCAACGAAGACAAGGCCGACGACAGTGTTGACGATCCAGTGGAGCGGGCCGGCATGCTTCCATAGCGGGGAGACGAAGAACCAGAACATGAATGGAAGCCAGATCAGCGGCATCCACCAACGGTCCTTTCCCGTGTTGGGGTAGAACCACCACCAGATTTTCTTCAGTCGCTCCATCTGGTCCAGCCTTCGCCTATTGTCTCCCCGAGTGGTATTCGGGAACCAGTGTGTACCACAGCACGCCGGTGATCACCAGCGCCGCACCCAACTCCGGCCAGCGGCCGGTGAGCGCCAGGGCTGCGAATCCAATCAGTGCCGCGCAACAGACCGTCCATTCCAAAGTACATCTGCTCATGACATCACCGCTTTTCGCTTTTCGCTTTTCGCTTTTCGCTTTTGGCTTTTGGCCCTTAGCCTTTGGCGAATTGTTAACTGCTAGTTGCTTGCTAATTGCTACCCATACGTCTCCCCCTCGTCACGCCAATATCCGTAAGCGGCGAGTCCGAGGAACAACAGGGTCATTCCAACCAGTGCTTCGACATGTCCCCAAACCGGATTGGGGTGTGGGTCCATGTGAATCGTACTGAGCGCCAACTGCGCGACGTGATACGGCGGAAGAACTTGCGCCACGTTCTGCAGGACCTTCGGCAATAGGAAGATCGGAATCCACAGTCCCGAGCAAAACGACATCGGCAAATAGACGAGGTTCACCATCGCCGGAGCCGAATTCGGTTTGGCGAAGTAGCCCAGCGCCAGCCCCATCGCGCTAAAAGGAATGGAGCCGAGCACCAGAACGCTCACCAGTTTGAATGCCATCAGCGGCGCCAGGCGCACGCCGCCGAAGGCCACACCGACGGCGAGCAGCAGCAGCGAGATCGCGACCCCGAAGACCATGGCGTTCACAATCTTCGCCAGGAAATACGCAGGCAGCGGCATAGGCGAGGCGCGTTTCACCTGCAACCATCCCTGGCCGCGCTCCATCGAGATGCCCACGCCGAAGCTGAACATGGCGACGCCCATCACGCCGTAGCACGCCATGGTTGCCAGCAGGTAGGTGGCGCTCTGCATGCGGCTCGCGTGGCCGCCGCCGGGCAGCACGATCCCGAACAGCACGTAGAACATGGTCGGGAACAGCAGCGTCGATATGGCAAAAATCGGCAGCCGCATGTACTTCAGAATTTCGTATTTGGCTTCCAGTGCGAACAAAGCAATCCATTCGCCGAGCGTGCGGCGCGGAATCACGAGAGCAACAGGCATGGTGGTCGTCGCCATCAGGGTCTCCTTTAGAAAGCTCGTAATTCACCACAGAGGCACGGAGACACGGAGCATTAATAGTCCTAAAATCTCTGAGCCTCCGTGTCTCTGTGGTTCAAGCATCATTGCGTTCCGGGTTGCGGCTGCTGGTTAATGACAGAAACGCCTCTTCCAGCCCGGCGTTCGTGACCTCCAGGTCCGACAGCCATTCGTCGCGGCGCAGCAGTTCACGCACCACCGGCTCAGCCGCGCTCACCTGAATCTCAAACGCCTGCCGGTCCTCCTTCACTGCCACAACGCCGGGGATGCCAGCAATCTCGCCGAGCGAAAGGCGCGTGGCACAGCGGATCTGCTTGCCTGCCGCTCTGGCCTTGATCTCCGAAGGCGTGCCCTCGGCGACGATCTCCCCTTGTTGCAGCACCAGAATGCGATCGGCCAGTGTATCGGCTTCGTTCAAATAGTGCGTGGTCAGCAGCACCGTCTTGCCGCGCGCAATCAGCAGGCGAATCTGCGACCACATCAGGCGGCGCGCCTCCACGTCCATGCCGACCGTCGGCTCGTCAAGGAAGAGCAGATCCGGGTCCCCGCAGATGGCCAGCGCAAACATCACGCGCTGCTTCTGCCCGCCGGAAAGCTCGCCAAAGCGGCGGCCTTTGATCTCCTCCAACCCGGCGACGCGCAGCGTCTCTTCGAGCGGCAGCGGCTTGGGGTAGTACGACGAGAACAGGTGAACGTGCTCGCGGACCTTTAGCGTCTCGGGCACGCGCGCCACCTGTAGCATGGCTCCGCAGCGCGAACGCACCGCCAGGCTGCGGGGATCGGCGCCAAATACCGACACGCTGCCGCCATCCGACTTGGCCAGCCCCAGCAGAATGCGCACCAGCGTGGTCTTGCCCGCGCCGTTCGGGCCGAGCAGCGCCAACAGCTCCCCCGCGCGCAGCTCGATGCTGACGCTGTTCAGCGCCGTCGTTTCGCCGTACCGCTTGGTCAGGTTGCGGGTGCGCGCAACGCTGGTCGGCTGCGGCGCAAGGTAGGGAATGAATTCAGCGATTGCGGTTGACATCGTCTGCTCCAGCCGGATCGTTGCGTCCGGCTACAGTTGCGATCATCCGCCAGCGGCACGAGGGTCAACAGTGTGGATTGTCAGCGGAAGGAAATGACAAATGTCAGGAGGGGAGCACCGGCACTCACTCCGCCCAAGCCAGTTTCCCCGGAAGAAGGACGGAACCCGGGACAGAATTCGTTCAGGTTGCCATTTCCCCGATAGAACTCGGAGTGATGCGGCTATATCCTAAGGCTGGATATGCGCGCACAAATCAAGCTCGGGCGGATTGCCGGTATCTCCATCGGGCTGCACTTCAGTTGGCTCATCATCGCCGTGCTGATTGCGCTCTCGCTCGTCGGACACTTCCGCGCCACCATGCCGGCCTGGAACAGCGGTCTGGTTTGGTCGGTCGCTGTCGTGACATCCATCCTGTTTTTTGTAACGCTGCTGATGCACGAGTTGGCGCATTCGCTGGTCGCCCAAGCCAAGGGGCTGCGGGTGCGGGCCATAACTCTATTCGCTTTGGGCGGCGTTTCGCAGATCGAGAAGGAGTCGCCCGACGCCAAGACAGAGTTTCTGATTGCGATCGTCGGCCCGCTCTCCAGCCTCGTTATTGGCGCGATTTGCCTGCTGGTGGCCCGCGGATTGGGTTGGACACCAGGCGCCGAAGCTCGGCCCCCCGCCGTCGCCGTGCTGGTGTGGCTCGGCTATATCAACTTCGTCCTGGCCGTTTTCAATATGATTCCAGGCTACCCCCTCGATGGCGGACGCGTGCTGCGGGCCATCATCTGGTGGAGCAACCACAACGCGGTCCGTGCGACCCAACTGGCGGCGCGGGTGGGCCAGGGAATCGCCTTCCTGTTCATCCTGTTCGGCCTCTTCCGCTTCTTCGTGGGAGCGAATTTCGGCGGCCTGTGGCTGGCCTTTATTGGCTGGTTTCTGCTGGAAGCCTCGCGCAGCAGCTACGCTCAGGTCGAAGTCATGGAGGAACTGCGAGACCGCAAAGTTGCCGACATCATGGACCGCGACTGCCAGATCGTGGAACCTCACCTCAGCCTGCAGGATTTTGTGGATGAGTACCTGTTGCGCAGCGGACGCCGCTGCTTCGTGGTGGTACAGGAGAACCGCCTTGTCGGTCTGATCACGCCCAACGAGGTCCGGCAGGTGGACCGCGAACAGTGGCCGCAAACCAGTGTTCAGAGCGTGATGGTGCCGGTCGCCAGGCTTCGCACCATTGGGCCCGACACTCCCGCCGCGAAGGCGCTGGAGATCATGAGCAGCCAGGACATCAATCAACTGCCGGTAGTTTCCAACGGCCGGATCGAGGGCATCTTCTCCCGCGGCAATATCGTGAATTTCCTTCGCAACCGCGCCGAGGTTATGAAGCGTTGAGCTGGGTAAGCCGGGAGGACCTGCCCGTCCGCAAAGCGGACGTCTTCGTTCTGGTCAGATGCGGCGCAAGGTAAGGAATGAATTCTGCGATTGCCGTTGACGTCGTCTGCTCCAGCCGGATCGTCGCGTCCGGCTACAGTTGCTATCATCCGCCAGCGGCCCGGCGGTCAACAAGTGTGGAACGTCAGCGGAGGGGAATGACAAATGTCAGGGGGCGGCAAGTGTGGGTAATCTGGCTGTCATCTGAGCGAAAGCGGCCTTTTTTGCCGCCGGAACCGAAGGCCCCATCTCTGGCGATACCTTGCAGGAGCGAATACCCGGAAACTGATACTTGAGGCCTGGCCCGTAGCGATCGCGATACCCGGGTAAGTAACTCATCACTGTCCAGCTTGCCTATTCATTTCGGCGATCAGGTGTGTTGTTGCCGTGCCTACGTACTGTGCGATCTCAAGCAACTCATCGTATGTGTGCTCGTCCCCGATGAAGGTCCAAAAGGGCCTTCCGACGATCAAGTCTGCATCCAGCTCTAAGAACTGGTTGAATTCGGGTGTGTAAACATTCCCCTCTCCGGCGGGGTTATAGGACATCGCGGCAAATGCTTGGGCATTGGTCTGGTATTGCATTGCCATTATCATCAAAATGTCTCTTTTCATGTCCTTGAAGGTGTTCTTGTTAGGTTTGACAGTTTTCATCTCGAAGTAAACTTCACTGCCGTCTGATCGTTGGATGAACAGGTCGGAGCGAACCTGCCGCGTTGTCCCACCTGGGTATTGCAACCCGATGACCTGAGCCGTATCCTGCTGACGGTTGGGGAGCCGCGTTTGAGGTGGCCCGTTCATCTGCGCAAGAATAGCCGTGATTTGCGCCTCAGCCGCAGGTTTGGCGCGGCACTAAAACGATTACACTGTCCAGGACTGAGAGGAGCACGTGCCGCTGAAGCACTACGTTGCAAAATACATAATTATTGATGGGGATCATGAGCATGTCGGGTGGCTCCTGATCAAAGCGGCCAACGACGAGCAAGCTTGGTCGTTCGCCGATTCACTCAATCATGACGCCGATTGCCGGAACGATGAAGGCAGCGACAAGCACCCCTGGTCATATGGCGACGGCGCCACTGCGTCTAAGCTGAGGCTCGTGCGCGAGGTCACAGAGGAGCAGTTTGAGGTTGTAGGAGATGCCATGGGATTGATGATGTACGACGCTAATCGGACACACACCCAAGCGGAATGAGCGAAGAGCCTAGCACATGCCTAGATTGTTACGCAGCTGCGAACCGTATTGCCGGCTCAAGGGCCGCCCGGATTTTCTCGATCTCAGTTGCCATCGGTATTGCTGTCAACCAAAGGTGCAGGCTCCGCGTTCCTATTGTTATCTCCGCTTTATGAAGCACCCTATTTCGCTCAACCATCCGATTCCAGGTTTCGGGCGTGCAGGGGTAGGCGAGGCAGGCAATGACGTGCGGTGTTCGGGCAAGGTTTGCGTAGGCAAGCACCTGGAACAAATCGTTTCGATGCCGTTCTCTTATCATCTCTTCGACTGATCGCCAGGCGTGGTCTTCCAATTCGTCCCAGTGGCGCTTATATTTCGCGTCAACGATGAGAGTTGTTGACCCCCAATCGAGCCAAATATCGGGGACTAAAGCCGCCTGTGATCCAAGGTATGACGGCTCCCAATTGATTGGGTGAAGGGTCTCACTTCTTCGTCCGACCCGGAGGTCTGCTCCAATCCCGTGGGCGATGGAACGGAAGACGGTCTCGACCCAAGCTTCGAAGAATTGCTCCATAGGCATCCGCCAAGGGATTCCCTCCAAGTCGCTGATACCCGCCAAGCCGCGATCTTCGATTGTCCATTCAATTGCTTGCAGCCCCTCCCTGAACGATTGAGATCGCAATGGCCTCTGCAACCAACCGGCCAGCATGCCAGACGATGGCAACAATGGCGCACTATGCTGAACTCTGTGCAGAAGCTCGTTACAGAATGCAATGAGTTGATGAACAAAACCGCCATGCTCCCGCTGCGAGTCGAGGAGACTCCGTTGTTTTTCCAGCGAGTAACGGATCGCGCCCAGGAGTAATCGGTCGTCCCGCAAATCCGGAAATGTACACGGCACAGAAAGGAATTGCCCGGTCGCAAGATGCTGAGTGGCATACTGAGTCCAGCGAACCGTTCCCCGGGGAGCTAGCCTGTTCTCAGTAACTAACTCGAAACGTCTGCTCAACGAGTCCAATAGCGCTTTCAATCTGCCGAGCACCATGCATGAAATCACCCAAGGCGGAACTTTACGCTCTGAGCGCTTCAGGAGAGGCAATTTCAGAGGAGTGGGGGCTATTCGCCAACCCATTTCAGCTAACATTGGGCCGATGCCGGGCCACGGGAATCTTGGTTGGATTACCAACCCATAATCAAGCACGCCACTGGTGGGAGAGAATAGCGGGACTGCACCCACAATGTTACCGGCTTGCATTTTGACGTAAACATCGCTGCCGTCATAGACGTGAGTAAGCTCAACATCCATCAACGAAAACAGGGAGCGGTTCTGCGTTTCGAATTGCTCCAGCAACCTTGCAGCGGAGGAGCTTGGATCCTTGAAGGCACGCCGCAGCCCGAAAAATTCTACCGCTGACTTCTGGAGGATGGAGTTGTCCGTTAGTTCGAGACAGACTTCGCGTGCAAGCTGCGGAGGGAGCAGCGGCGGCGGAAATCGCCTTCCTTTAAGCTTTCTTCCGCGGCTCAGAGGCTTTGTAGCCATTGCAGGTATGTCCTAATCTGCTCCGCAAATCCCGTCACATACCCTTGGGCCAGGTACTCTTCCAGTAGCGGCGCCAGACTGACCCTTAGACTTTCTTTGGCGGCATTTTCACCGGTTTCGAGGAAGTAAGAATGGCCAGGTACGAGAGGGAACGCGTCTGCGCCCGCGTGCTCGACGAAAACAGAAACAATTCGCCGGAAAGCCTCCCGCATTAGCTCGCAACCGTGCTGGTCGACCACGCTCACCTGTGGCCAAAGAGATACGAAAGCGAAGCGTCGTCGTACCGCGACATCAAGGATCGCAATACTCCGGTCAGCACTGTTCATCGTGCCAAGAACCTGCAGGTTTTCTGGAAGTTTTAGTTTGGTGTGGAATGGTTCGCCAAAATTACAGGTCAAATCGATTTCCCGCTGATGTACAGATTTGGGTTCAAAAAGGAAAATCGCTTCTCCCAAAATTTTCGCCAAGTCAGCGCGATTAATCTCGTCTATGTGTAACAAGTACGGCTTAGGATAGTGGTCTCGCGCGAACTTGGCGGACTCCATAAGAAAACCAGGCTTGGGCCGAAAGTGAAGTCCTAGCTGGGTTTCTGATTCCTCGGGAGCTAAGCCTCCAACAAAGTTCTCGTACGTAGTGTTTGGATGAAACTGAATAGACCGCCCTGATCCAGCGTACTCATCGTTCAGAAAATCCAATGCCATCATCGTCTTGCCGGTTCCGGGCGGCCCTTGCAGAATCACAAAGCGCCTGGAATCGAGAAGCTTTCGTACCTCATGCCGCGTAACCACGGGCATCAAACAGCCGAACCACTTGGCTCGAATCGCCTCACAGTCAGTTCGACAGTTTGCGTTCACTTCGAACCCGCGTTCCTCAAAGCACAAATCCAAGATGGCGGTAACCGCTTGCTTCGTGATCTCCACATCCGAACCGGGCTTGAATACTGCGTACAGCACCTTCCCGTATCGGCCGAATACTGGCCTGTAGACAGACCACTCGCGCTCCAAATTTTCTGGAACATTGATATCAATGCGCGTAGGATCCTGCTTAGCCCACGCGACCTGTTGACCGCTCCCAAACTCTTTATTCAACCAAGCACAAATTGCCTGCGCTTTACGAGCGTGGCCGGGACGACCTAGGATCGCTTCATCAGGCGCCAGTCCCTGTGTACCCACAACAAGGCCGACAAGACAGGGGGCGTCCACCGCAGGAAATATCACGAACGAGAACCCGCCATAAGCGCCCTTAGTTGGATTTGATGGATGAATGTAGGCTGCGAAGGAAACTCCGGAATCTTGGCCCATCTCCGGAGCGCGAAGAGTAACCGATTTCTCGGCAGCCTTAGGGTATCGTCCGTCTGGGACACCAAACAGTGCCTTAAACGCTTCATCGTTTCTCTTGCCCCACTCTTCGTGCTGGAGAGAGTGAATAAGCTGCACCAATGGGTCGAGGCTCATGAGTTTATGCTCCCCAGGGTAATCGTTGGTTCTGCAGCGCACAAGTGTCGTGCAGCGCCGCCAGGACGAGTTTTATCGTTGACTCGCATGGGACAACCGGCTCCAGCCCTTCTTACTTCACCAACCACGCCTGCGATTGATTTGTGTCATCCCATCGAACTGCGCCAGTTGTCCGTTGCGGAATATGCAGCCATCAAAACTCTCCCACCGGAGTTTGCGTTCGTTGACAGCACGCAAGACAAGTACCGCATGAATGCGGGGGCTTGCACCCACTCCCCCCCGGGTGACTCCAATCACCCCAGATTGTGACCTCAATCACCGCCCGAATGCCCGTCTTTGGCCCACACTAAAAAGTAACAATGAGGAGAACTGGGCTGTCTGCGCACCCTCCCTCTAGTGCCGATTTGCCCAGTGAAAGGGGTCAGCCATGCTGCTCGCATATCGGCTGGTAAAGCTGATCGAAAGCCATTCTGACGGGTTAGCCCGCAGCCTTCACAAACGATATCTCGAAGATCCCCGGTGCTCAGCTTACGCCAACGTCCCCGAGACCGAGCTAACCCAGCGCGTCTATGAGGTTTATCGCCATCTCGGCGAGTGGCTGCTGGCCAAGACCGAATCCCAGGTCGAGCAGCGCTACCTGGAGATCGGCGCCAAGCGCGCCGAGCAGGGCGTTCCCGTCAGCCAGGTCATCTGGATGATCTGCCTGGTACGCGAAAACCTGTGGGATTACCTGCAAACCCACGCCGAGTTGGAGCGTCCCGCCGAAATCTTCGGCGAAATCGAGCTGCAGGAAATGCTGGACCAGTTTTTCAACCGCGCGGTCTACTACGCTGCGCTTGGACACGAACGGGCCGTGGCTGGGTATCCGCCGGTAGGCCAGGAAGTGAACGCATAGGAGAGATATGTCCTGGATAGACCAGTACCGCAGCAAACTGATGAACCCCAGCGAGGCCGTGAGCTGCGTTGAGTCGAACATGCGGGTGTACATTCACCCGGGATGTGCCGAGCCCGAGGCGCTGGTTGAGGCCTTGATGGCGCGCGCTCCCTTCGTGAAGGACGTCGAGGTCATGCACCTGCTTACCTTCGGCACTTCACCCTACTGCGCGCCGGAGATGGCGGGACATTTTCGCCACAACGCGCTGTTCGTCGGACCGAACGTTCGAGACGCGGTTTATGCCGGCCGCGCCGACTATACCCCGATCTTTCTCGGGGAAGTGGAGGCACTGTTTGAGAGCGGCGAGATGCCGATCGATGTTGCCTTCATCCAGGTTTCACCGCCGGACCCGCACGGATTTTGCAGCTTTGGCGTCGGCGTCGATACCTCGCTGACAGCGGCCAAGTACGCCCATCGGGTGGTGGCGCAGGTGAACGCCCAGATGCCACGCACCTATGGCGACAGCTTCATCCACGTCAGCCAGCTGGATGCCATCGTCGAGGTCTCGCAGCCGCTGTGCGAGATGAAGAAGCACGAACACAACCCGGTGCACGATCGAATTGGAGCGCACGTCGCTTCCCTGATCGAAGACGGGGCTGTCTTACAATGTGGGATCGGCGGCATTCCCGACTCCATCCTGCCCAATCTGATGGACCGCCAGGACCTGGGCATTCACACCGAGCTGATCTCCGACAATGTGATACCTCTGGTGGAAGCAGGAATCATCACCGGCGAGCGCAAGAACTTCAAGCCGCGCAAAATCATTCTCGGCTTCGTGCTGGGCAGCAAGCAGCTCTTTGACTTCGTCGATGAGAACCCCATCTTCGAGTTCCATCCTTCGGCGTATACCAACGACCCGTTCCGCATTGCCCAGAACCATCGCATGGTGGCCATCAACTCCGCCATCGAGATCGACTTGACCGGCCAGGTCTGCGCTGAGACCATCGGCGCACGCTTCTACAGCGGATTTGGCGGGCAGCTCGACTTCATCCGGGGCGCTGCCCGGTCCAAGGGAGGCAAGGCGATCATTGCTCTGCCTTCCACCGCCAAGGACGGGACGGTTTCCCGCATCGTGCCTCGCCTGGCGCACGGCGCCGGGGTGCTGACCGGACGTGCCGACGTGCACTATGTGGTCACCGAATACGGCATTGCGTATCTGCATGGCCGCACCATCCGCCAGCGGGCCGAGGCGCTGATCCAGATCGCCCACCCTACGTTTCACAACGAACTTTACGAGTATTGCGAGCAGCAGCTCTGGTTCCAGCGCAATGCTCTGGAGGAGACCAAGGAGAATCATGCCAACTCAATCGCAACCGCGCGGTAACATCACCGTTGACGCCGAAGAATGCAAAGGCTGTGGGCTGTGTGTGGAGTCGTGCCCGCCCAAGTGCCTGTTTCTGGCGCCCGAGCTGAGCAAGTACGGCGTGCATCCTGCCATGTATACCGGCCAGGATTGCACCGGCTGCGGCGCGTGTTTCTACTGCTGCCCTGAGCCGGGCGCGATTACCGTGTATCGCCTCATCCCGCCGCCAAAAGTGGCAGGCGCTGTGATGAACGCCAACCAGGGAGGAAACCATGCGCCAGCTATGTAAGGGCAACGTCGCCGTCGTAAAAGGTGCGGTGCTCGCCGGCTGCCGGGCCTTCTACGGATACCCGATCACTCCGGCCAGCGAGATCGCCGAATACGCCGCCCTTCTCATACCGGAAGTGGGCGGTACGTTTTTGCAGGCCGAGAGCGAAGTTTCGGCCATCAACATGGTCTACGGCGCATCCTCTGCCGGCCAGCGAGTGATGACGGCTTCCTCAGGCCCGGGCTTGAGCCTGATGCAGGAAGGCATCTCCTACATTGCGGGATCGGAGCTGCCCTGCGTCATCGTGGACGTAGTGCGCGGCGGCCCGGGACTGGGCAACATCGCGCCTGAGCAAAGCGACTACTTCTGCTGCGTCAAGGGCGGAGGCCACGGCTGCTATCGCAACATCGTGCTGGCTCCCTCGTCGGTCCAGGAGATGTTCGACCTCACCGTGCTCGCCTTTGAGCTGGCAGACCGCTATCGCAACCCGGTCATCATCATGACGGACGGCTATGTCGGCCAGATGCAGGAGCCGTTGGACATCAAGCTGCGAGACATCGAGCCTCCTGCCAAAGACTGGGCCGTTAAAGGCACCAAGGAGACGCAGAAGAACTTCATCAGCTCGATCTACCTTGAACCCGACGATCTCGAAGCCCATGTCCGCAAGCTGGAAGGCAAGTATCAGCTCGCCCAGGAACTGGAGAGCCGCAGCGAGAACTATATGACGGAAGATGCCGACATTCTGTTGATCGGCTTCGGCATCGTCTCCCGGGTGCTGCGCTCCACCGTCGATCAGTTGCGCGCGCAGGGCGTGAAAGCCGGGCTGTTCCGGCCGGTCACGCTGTGGCCGTTCCCCTCGCGCGAGCTGCGCGATACGGCGAGGACGGTGAAGTCGGCGATGGTGGTTGAGCTCAATACCGGCATGATGCTGGAAGACGTGAAGCTGACGCTGGAGGGCTCGCTGCCCATCGAGTTCTACGGACGCACCGGCGGCAACGTGCCTATGGCGGAAGAGATTACCGCGCAGGTGTTCGCGCGCATCGCGGCATTGGTATAAGCCCGAAGGGCGTGTGATGACAGCCCGGCACGAAGCGCAGCGGAGTGCTGGGTGGACGCAATAAAAGAAGATTGAAGTCCCCCGGGGACGGCGTTAACGCCCCCGAAAATCGGGAGGAATCGTGGAAGGTTATCAGGTTGTTTACGAAAAGTCGCCGGCATTCTATGACAAGTACGAGCGCAAGGCCGAATTGCAGCAGCAGACGCACTACTGCCCGGGCTGCGGACACGGCATCGCCCACAAGCTGATCGCTGAAGCCCTCACCGAGCTCGGCGTGCAGGACAACGCCATCCTGGTGAGCCCGGTCGGCTGCTCGGTCTTCGCCTACTACTACTTCGATGTGGGCAATGTGCAAGTCGCCCATGGCCGCGCTCCGGCCGCCGCTACGGCACTGAAGCGTGCCAACCCCAACTCCATCGTGATGTCCTACCAGGGCGATGGCGACCTCGCGGCCATCGGCACAGCTGAAATTATTCACGCCGCCAATCGTGGCGAGAACATCACCGTCTTCTTCATCAATAACTCGATCTACGGCATGACGGGCGGCCAGATGGCCCCGACCACGCTCATCGGCCAGGTGAGCAGTACCACACCGTGGGGACGCCGCGCCAATAACGAAGGCCTGCCGCTGCATGTGGCCGAGTTGCTCGCCTCGCTCGAAACACCGACATACATCGAGCGCGTCGCACTCTCCGACATGAAGAACATCACCAAGGCGAAGAAGGCGGTGAGGAAGGCGCTGGAAATCCAGAAGAACGGCGGCGGCTTCTCGCTCATCGAGATGCTCTCGCCTTGCCCGACCATCCTGAAGATGGACCCCGTCGTGGCACGCAAGTGGGTAGCCGAAACCCTGGTGAAGGCCTTCCCGCTAGGCGTCTTCCGCGATCGCAAGCCTGAGCTGCCGGCTTCGGCCAAGGTGCCGCACAAGACAGTTGCCGAGGCGCTGGGCGTGGACACCAATGCCGCGCCAGAAACGGCCACCAAGCATCGTCACCATACCCGCGAAGTGACGGTGAAGTTCGCCGGCTTCGGTGGACAGGGCGTCCTGTTGATGGGCCAACTGCTGGCAGAGATGGGCCTGCGCGAGAACATGGAGGTAAGCTGGCTGCCGTCTTACGGACCGGAGATGCGCTCCGGCAGCGCGCACTGCCACGTCACGCTCTCCCACGAGCGCATTGGCACGCCTCTCATCTCGCGGCCTGAGGTATTGGTCGCGATGAACGAGCTCTCACTACGCAAGTTTGCCTCCAGCGTGGTCTCCGGCGGACTGATCCTCTACAACCGCGAAAAGCTGCCCGAAGACTTCAGCATCACTCATGCCCGCGTGGTGTGCGTGCCGGCTTCCGACATCGCCGACCGCATGGGCTCAACCAAGGTAGCAAACGTCGTAATGCTGGGTGCGCTGCTGGAAGAGACTGAGTGCCTGCCCTCCGACACGGCCATTGCAGTTCTCGAAGCTACGGTGAAGAATCCGAAGCTGCTGGAACTCGACCGCCATGCGCTGAAGGCTGGCCGCGACTACGTGGACACAGAAGTGGAAGTAGGCGCTGTCGCCCAGCCGGACGGGTACTCGTACTGACCTGGTTCGCGAAACTGACTCAAAGGCCGGACGCCATGTCCGGCCTTTTTTACCATTACCTGACAACAAAAAACTACGGCCGCTGCTAAAATACGGCGGATGTGGCAGCGGCCTGTCGTGCAGTTCCCCCGACAACGGCCGCCGGAGGCTGATGGCGAGATATGTTTTCGACCCCTTCCTCCTCGATGTGGATGAGCGAAGGCTTCTTCGCGGCAGTGAGGAAATTCGTTTAAGGGCCAAGCTCTTCGATACCCTGCGTGTTCTGGTGGAGAATGCGGGCCGCCTGGTGCGCAAAGATGAGCTGATGCAGGCCGTCTGGCCCGACTCCGTGGTCGAGGAAAACAACCTCGATCACTGTGTCTCCCATCTGCGCAAGCTCCTGCGCCCGGGCCAGTACATCGAAACCGTGCCACGTCATGGCTATCGCTTCGTCGGCGCCGTGAGCTTGACAAAGCCCAGCCCGAAACTTGTCACCCTCGAACCCGCGCAGCAGCACCGCGACGCTCCGGACCCGGAGGTGCAGTTCTTCACCACCAGTGACGGGGTGCGCATTGCCTACACCATGGGAGGACGCGGGCCCGCCATCGTGCGCACCATCGATTGGCTCAGCCATCTTCATTTCGAGTGGAAAAGCCCCTTCCTGCGGCATTGGCTCACCGAGATCATGCGCCACAACACCCTGGTGCGCTACGATCAGCGCGGCAGCGGACTCTCTGACTGGGACATTGAAGATTTTTCCTATGAACGGATGGTGAAGGACTTCGAAGAGCTGATCGAGGCGACAGGGCTGGAAAAGTTTGCCATCTTTGGCGGTTGCCAGGGCGCAGCGATTGCTACCGCCTATGCCACACGCCATCCGGAGCGTGTGACGAAGCTCATCTTGAATGGAGCCTTTGCCAATGGTTGGCCGCCGCCCGGCCCCGAAGCAACGCAACAACTCGACGCGTTGCTCACGTTGATCCGGCTCGGTTGGGGACGCGACAATCCGGCCTTCCGTCAGATGTGGTCGACTCTGTTCCAGCCGGACGCCGATTCGGAGGCGAGGAATTGGATGAACGAACTGCAGCGCATCGCGGCCTCGCCGGAGAATGCCGCCCGGATGTTATCGGAATTTCCCAACTTGAAAATGTTCGATCTGCTCCCCGCTATCTCCTGCCCCACGCTGGTGCTGCATTCGCGCGACGACGCTAGTGTGCCTGTGCAGGAAGGAAGGCTCATAGCTGCCCGCATTCGCGGAGCACGTTTCGTCGAACTGCCGAGCCGGTCCCACATGGTAGCCCCCGGTGATTCCGCATGGGAGCTTTTCGTTGAGGAATTCTCGACATTCATGTCGTGGCAGGAACAGGGCGCTGCTGCAATGCGATCGTTCGCCTAAATTGGAGGACACGCCTGCGCGCCTAACTCCTGCGCCTTCAACGTCACCGTGGTGAACATCGATAACGGTTTCGGCGCAGGATATGTGGGGTCGATCATTGGTCGACGGGACTCGACCTTGGGACCAATCTCAGTTTGCCCCTGCAAAGGGGGCGCATGAGACCTTGGAGCAGTCCAGTTCATAGCCGATCAGGGTTGGAACGAAGGTGTCGAACTGTGACACTCCGATTTTGAGGTCCATGACGGGTGTTTGCCCACCGTCAACATAGAACTCAACTGGCTGATCGAAGGAGCCAAGAAAAACACCAGGTATAAATGGACTGGCCGGGAAAGACGTGAACTGCACCTTGTTTCCAAGACCGACCCACACCCTCGTCCCATCCGGGACTGGATCTAGCGTGGTTATTTGAGCTGACACATGCTGGATGACCAGGCGATGGCCGGCAGGAATGGCATTGAATGTGGCGGAACAGGCAGTTCCGTTGCATTTGCCCAGCACAACAGCTTGATAGGGGATCCGGCCGGGTTCGTCGATGTTGACGGTGGGCAAGGCAAGGGCCGCCGGACTTTGGGGCGCCTGCGCAGCGGCAAATACGGTCGAGAGCAAAATACCGAGACCTATTGCGGCAAGTCTCAGCGATAGAAGTTTGCGGTCTTTCATCTACGGTCTCCTCTTATTAGTTAAAGTTGAATAGCAGCTTGTTTGAGGCAAGCGCGTGCTCCTCGCTATGACTGCAGTGCGTACTCCACCCCGAGTACACGCGCCCACCGGTTACGCGGCCGAACGCTGCTTCCCAGCCGTACTTTCGTCGCCCTCGAGATAAGGCAGCAATGACGGAACCAGCTTGGGCACTTCTTTGCGGTAATTCTCGTAACGCTCTCCGTGCACCGCGACCAGGTCGCGCTCCTCCCACTGGATCGCCATCAGCATGTACACCGAGGTCAGTACCGCGAACAGCAGGTGAGCTCCCGTCATGGTCGGCGTTGCCCAGAAGGCGATGAACCAGCCGACGTACAGCGGATGCCGCACATGCTTATAGAACAACGGCGTGCGGAATTCGAGCTGTGTGTAGGGCCTCTTGATCAGATAGAGCCACACCTGCCGTAACCCGAATAAGTCGAAGTGGTTGATCAGCAGAGTGCTGACGAGCACCAAGGCAAATCCGAGGCCGAAGAGCGCCGTCACCGCCACTCGCAGCGCGGGATTCTCCACGTTCCATATCACGCCGCCTATCGGCTGCCAGTATTTAAACAACGCGATCAGCGCCAGGCTTGAGAGCAGAACGTAGGTACTGCGCTCGGCCGCTTCCGGAATCACTCGCGTCAGCATTCGCTTGAATGCAGGCCGCGCCATCACGCTGTGCTGCACAGCGAAAATTGCCAGCAGCAATGCATCGGTCAGGAATGCCTGCCAGAAAGGCGCCCGGGCTGCTGAGTCCAGGGAATTGGGAACGTAGAAGTTTCCAATAAAGCCCAGGGCGTAAAGAAATGTGAGAAAAAACACGGCGTAGCTCAGGACGCCATACAGAAAAACCGCTACTCGTTTCATCGATCGCACCATCCTTTTTTCTTGCTCATGCGGGAGCATTTCCCCAATTGATGGAGCGAGAGTAGCCCGACTTGCTTCGCAGGGTACTTGGACCTGTCTGGAATGTTTCTGACAGATTTCTGGAATCGGGCTTCGATGGCAGTCGCTTTGTATCAGGGCCCGGCTTCAGCCGGGCCGATACCCATCCCAGGATATTTTGGGCGTCAGCCCCCGCGAGGATGCATCTAGCTCTCAGCGGCCTGCAAGGCTATAATCCGGCCATTCTGCCTGGGCAGACCTCACACCATGCCTGGAGTGTTCATCAGTTATCGCCGCGAAGACAGCGCCGCCTATGCCGGGCGGCTGTTCGACATCCTGAGCGCCGAGTTTGGTGCAGAAAACACGTTCATGGATGTTGACGACATCAAGGGAGGAGACAATTTCACCACCGTCATCGAGCGCAAGCTTGATGTCTCAGACGCCATGGTTGCCGTGATCGGCGAGCACTGGCTCAGCGTGACCGACCCCAATGGCCAGCGGCGGCTCGACAACCCAAATGATTTCGTCCGCATGGAAATCTCCAAGGCTCTGCAGCGCGGCATTCGCGTCATTCCCGTCCTGGTGGGCGGGGCAACCCTGCCGCACCCGAGCGACTTGCCGGAGAACCTGCGGCCGCTGTGCGATCGCCAGGCGATGGAAATCCGCGACACGCGCTTCCACGACGACGCCAAAGAGCTGATCGATGTCCTGCATCAAACGCTTCACCAGACTGGCTTCGTCCCTCGAGAACTTCACCGCAAGCGCCTTATCCCCGCGTTAGTCATTGCTGCGGTGGTGATCGTCGGGGCTGCTTTGCTGTTGCTGGTTCATCAGCAAAGAGCTGCAAAACCCGACCCGGTTGCCGCAGGCGCGGGACAAGCTGCACCGAGTACCGGAGCCGCTCCGCAGTCCACCCCGACCTCAGGAGATGCGACGAGCAACTCAACCAAGCCCTCGGCAAACGTCGCGGGTGAGTGGGAGGCGACGGTGAAATACGACTGGGGCGACACCTACAACGAGTTGTTTGACTTCGACGTTGACGGCCAGGAGCTGTCCGGGACAGCGGGATTTCTTGGAACTCGTAAGGGTCAGGGCCGGCCCATCTGGGACGGCAAGGTCACCGGCGACCGGATCAGCTTCATGACAAAGAGCCTCACGACCATCTCCGGCGACGAGAAAACCTATGAAGACAAGCACTACTACAAGGGCACCGTCAAAGGCGATACCATCGACTTCACCATGGTGACCGACAGCAGCATCGAGTCCCATATCCCGATTCATTTCACCGCAACCAGGGTCAAGCGGTGAGTGAGTGCTGCGGAGGCGGTCCTCCTAAGCTTCTTCACGGCGCCAACACGGTTACGGATGCTCCGCAGGTTTTACGTCCAACATCGGGGCGAGCTGCGGGCCCTAGGGTCGTCGTATACCGATGGACCCTGGCCGGACTGCGCCACCACGCATAGAGGTAGGTCGCGAAACCGCCGATGGACGTGTCTGAAGTACCCTTCCGGTGCGCCGATCTTGTGCCGTGGCCCCAGGCATCAGCTCCCGTTCGGCTTCTTCGACGTTAGTCCCGTGGCCAGGTTCATCTCCTTCCAGAAACATCCGGACCCGGCGCTGACGGCCCCGTTGGAATGGTTGAGAGACAACCCGCCGCCTAAAACCAGCTACAGGAACTCCGAAGTCCGTAGATAATTCATCAAGAAATGCGGTGCTGTTTCCCACGTTGCAGGTGAGCAGGATAATACGTTCAACAGGAAGACGGTGATAAATCTCCGCAATCTGTTCATAATACCGCTGGACACGCCGACGATCCCTCATCTGCTCGACCGCCCGAGTTGCGTTGACAAAAAATCGGTTTTGCCATTGCGCGACCGCCTGGTGCCTTTCCCTGGGTGAACGCAATGCCAATGCTAAGTTCAGCTCACCTTCAATCACCGACACCGCAGGGAGCTGGTCCCACCCCCGCGTCCGCACGTCCCAGAATGCAACGAACTGAGTAACACGCAACCGGCGGTGCGGCGCGAAATCGGCGTTTCCTGCTTCAAGTCGATTAGCGTCTCCCCCGCCATGGCCAACAGCATAAATCACTGTTCCGTCGGGTCCCGCCAGGCCCGCGGCTATCTGGCTGGCCGTTACGGCTGCCTCAGGAGTGTCGTCAGTGAGCTCCACTAGACGGCGATTCTGGGGGTCTGATGCGACATATTGTTGTGCCCAGAGCCGGTTGTCGGCGTAGACCCCCTGCGACCCGGCTGCTGGAACGATGACTACGAACATGCCGCTTTCCGTCTCCTGATTCTCGCGATAATTACCACTGTCCAGCCGAGCGTGAACCATCCGCTCCTTCGGTTGCAGTGAGTCGGAAACTATACTCAGTTTCTATTTGATCGATCCCGGCTTCCCCACCCGCTCCTCAATCTGCGCCACCAGCCGCTTTGTCGTCGGCACGTCAATCTCCCACTGCTCGCCGCCGCGCACAATCGGCCCTGCAATGCCATCGAGCTCCAACTGGCGGCCCGCGTCCAGGTCCTTGGCCATGGAGCTGCGCATGGTTGGCGGCGAAGAGTCGAGAATCGCCTGCACCCGCGCTGGATCGATCACCGCTCCGTTGGCTTCGGCTACGACCTGCGCCTCGGCAAAGGCGTCATACATGGTTGTTTTCCATGCCGGGTCGGCCATGATCTCGCCCAGGTTTTTGCCCGAAGCTGCGGTGGTCAGCGCGAACGGTCCCAGGAAGCAGAGCTTGCCCCACATCAGGCTTTGCTCGTTGGCAATGAACGAGCACAGGAATCCCAGGTCGCGCAGCTCCTGCGCCGTGTCGCCAAGCACCGCCTCGCCTGTGGCCGACAGGTTCAGCCGCACCGGTGAGCGCTGGACGAAGTGCCCGTCGGCAATGCGGTCGGCCTCGACGGCAATGGTTGCCGGGACCACCCGGTCCTGTCCATAGCGCGAGCGCAGCACGGCGATGTGGTCCACTCCGTTCAATAGCGGCACGATGGTCCGCGGCTTGGCCTTGATTAGATCGAGCGCATCCTCGAGCTGATAGGTTTTGGTCGCAATCCACAGCACTTCGGTTGGTTGCGACAACTCGGTAATGAGCGTGACCCCAGTGGCTCCGAAGATGTCGGACTGCCGGTCCACGGCAGCCCTGATGGTCTCGGGAGGCCGCTCCAGAATCAGCTCCCTGGGGTAACCTGATAGCTTTTCCCGGCGCACGATCAGGTTGACGTTGTGGCCAAGCGACGCCAGCGCCGTGCCCAATAGTCCCCCGATCGCGCCGGCTCCGAGGATTGTGTGTTCCATGGATCTTCTCTCTTCTGTCAACGGCAACGGCTCATGATAAAGGCTGGCGGGTCAGCACGCGACCTCAGCTGAAGAGAGAAAGCCAAGAGCTTCAGCCAAAGCCGAAGTGTCGATCATTGACTGAGATGAGAATGTCGCTTGTCTTCGCGAACAGACACCCGACCTCGTATAGATGCACGGTGAGCCGCGTTTCGCTGCCTCAGAAGCCGGCGGAGTTCCCAAGCCAATAGCACGCATGTGAACCACGCAAGCGTGGCCAGGAGCAGCACGATAGCAGCGCTGTGGGAAGGCGCCATCCGCCAAACCACTAAGGCGAAGGCCAGCAATCCGACAGTTCCCCAAAGGGTTCCGAACATCTCCAGAGCGGCGACCTTTCTCCCACGCGTGTGGCCGCCTAGTCCGAGACGTTGCCTGTGCCGCTTTGCATGCTGGTCCAGCAAGGTCGCAGCTCCCGGCGCTATGGCCGGGAAAGCGAGGAAGAGTCCGCCGGCCTCCGGACCGTAATATTTGGCAATAAGACCGGCGATCACTGTGGCCGCTCCGCCAAATAAAAACCGCATCGCGAACTCGCTCAAGCTCGTGCTCTTGACCGCCGAGATATCTGCCTTGATCACCATCCGCTCACCTCAGCAAAGCCGACCAAAGTCCGAGAGCGGCGCCGAACCATACGAACAGCGACATCGAGGTAACCAGCAAGGTATTATGACGCGCACGAAAGAGAATCATCGCGGCAACCCACGCATAGATCGCCATAGCTATGGCGCCGAGAACCATGGAGCGGCATTCCAATGCCGCGTAGGTGTGACCATTCTGCTTGAAGGTCAAGGCCAAAGTAGCCAGGGCGACAGACGGCGCCGCTCCGAAGAGACCGGCAAACGTTTTCGGGCGCAGAATGCTGCCGACGGCGGAGAAGGTTGATACGACTATGCCGCCGATGACAAAGCGCAGAACAAACTCAAACAATTCCGCCGCTTCCTTCCTGGACAATGAGAGCCCCGCGATGCGCGGGAGCCGCCTCGAAATTTACCTGGTTGTAATAGATGGCAGGAGCGCCCGGAAGGGTAGCTTGTGTGGCTTTCTATCCTGCACCAGCCAGCTCGTAAACAAGACTGGGCCGGTACTACCCATCGCTATGAAGGATCGCGGCTAGACTAATCTTTCGCCATCGCGTAGTAGCCCTGGCGGGCCTGTACCTTCAAGTCGCCACCCTTGGCCTTGAGCTGGATCTTGCGATAGGAGCCATCGAGCTTGTTGTTGGTCGGGGTGTAGCCGATGTTGTACTGGCTGCGCAGTTCGTTCTGAATCTGGTCGAAGGCCTGGCGCACCTTTTCCTGCTTGTTGCCGACCTCGATCACCCGTCCGCCGGTTTCCTCGGCCAGCTTTCTCATGGCGGAATCGCCGCTGTAGCCCATGCCGCCATAGAAGCCGCGATCGGCGATCAGGATGACGTAGCAGATTGTGTCCGCTTTTTGCGCCGCTTCGATGGCGTCCTGGATTCGCATCCGGCTGCCTTCATCTTCGCCATCGGTAAAGATGATCATCGCCTTGCGGCCAACCTCATTCTTCAGCTTCTCATCGGCGCCAAGGAAGATCGCATCGTATAGCGCCGTGCTGCGCGGATGAGCGTTGGGGATGGGCCCGCCACCCATGCCAGGCATACCTCCTCCGGAAGCGCCGCCGCTGATCTGGAGTTTGTCGAGGGCGTGGGCAAGCTGGTTGGCGCTGCTGGTGAAGTCCTGGTCCAAGTCGATATCGGAGTCGAAGTTGATCAGGAAGGCCAGGTCTTTGGGCCGGAGCACGCTGCGCAGGAACTCGGTGCATGACTCCTGCTCGATGGGCAGCACGTGCATCTGGCTGGGACTGGTGTCGATCAGAATGCCCAGCGTGAGCGGTTGGTTGGACTCGGCCGAGAAGTACTTAATAGTTTGCGGCTTGCCATCTTCGAAGACTTCGAAGTCGGTCTTCGTCAGGTTGGGGATCAGCATGCCATGCTTGTCCTTCACGTTGAAGAACAGGTTGACGACATTGACTTGCGCCTTGAAGGTCTGTAACGGCTCTTCGTTGCCTGACTCCTGGGACGAAGGCGGCGCCTGCTGGTCTTGCGGCTGGGAAGCGGGCGTCTGAGATTGCGCCGCCAAACAGACACTGAAAAACGAAACCAGGCCGGCAGCAATCGCAGTCCGGCAAACTCGCATCAACAACATGGCCTCTCGATTCTTGCGGATGGGTCTATTGTATTGCATATCCCGCATAGGTGACTTCGCCGGTCAGCAGGATAGCCAATCGGCTGGCGTATACTGAGCTTAGTTTCGCCATCCTGGAGACTAGAACGCCTGCCATGTTCAATCGGCGATTGAGCCATTGGAGTCTGTGTGCCGCTTTGACGATGTCGGCACTGTTCCTTGCCCCCACTTCCCTTCTCTCGCAGGAGAAGCTGCCGGACGCCCCTGCACCCCAGAACAACGCTCCGGTGCCCCAGGTCAGGGTGCCGTCACCGAACACGAGCGACAGTCAAGGGGAATCCTCATCAGCAGCAAACCCGGAATCGGGCGCGAATACTCGCCCGGCCGAGTCGGCAGATACGGGGCAGCAGAACCCGGAGCCGCCGCCCCCCGGTGCGCAGCAGATCAAGACCATTCCCCCCGGCCAGGCCTCGCAGGCGCCGGGCAGCGGCGTGGATGAGCTGTTCAAGCTGAGAGTCAACGTGAACTTCGTCTCGGTTCCGGTCACGGTGAAGGACCACGATGGGCACCTGGTGGCTGGACTGTTGCAAAAAGATTTCAGCATCTACGAAGACGGGGTTCCCCAGAAGGTCACTTTCTTTACCAGCGATCCCTTCCCTCTCTCTACTGCACTGGTGATCGACGTCGGATTGCCGGAGACGACCTTAAAGAAGGTCAGCAAAACCTATTCGGCCCTGACCGGCGCCTTCGGCCCGTTCGACAACACGGCCGTGTTTACCTACGGAAACTCGGTCACCAAGCAATCCGACTTTGGCAATGCGCAACGACTGCAAATTGCTTTGCAGCGTATCCGCGACATGGAAGGAAGCACTCCTGGTCCGGTACAGCTTGGCGGGCCTTTTGGCTCGGGTCCATCGAACAACGGCAAGCCCGTCGATCCGGGACGCTTACAGGTGAACACTCCTTCGCGCCCGTCGGCGGTGCTGAACGACGCCATCCTGATGGCGGCACAAGATCTCTCGCACCAGTCGCGCGAGACCCGCAAGATCATCTTTGTGGTCAGCAATGGCCGCGAGTACGGCAGCCGCGCAAGTTATGATCAGGTGCTGAAAGTGCTGTTGACGTACAACATCGCGGTGTACGCGATCGGCGTCGACTCCGCCGCCATGCCTGGCTATCGCGAGTTGGGCAAGCTGCACATTCCCACCCAGGGCTACACCGATATCCTTCCCAAATATGCCAATGCCACTGGCGGCGACGTGCTGAACGAGATGTCGCGTGAGACCATTGAAGATGCCTACCAGCAGATCACGCTACAGGCACGCAACCAGTACACCCTGGGCTACAACACGACGCAAAGCCCGTCCAGCAAGTATCGCGATATCGAAGTGAGGGTGAAGCGCCCGGGACTACTGGTGACCGCCAAGCACGGGTATTATCCGCTGCCGCCGCAGCGTGAGAAGCCGGAATCGGCGGCTCAGCAAAATTCGCCCGGCGCTCAACAAAATTCGAACACCCAGCCGCAGTAAATCTTCTATGGGCTGAGCCGAAGCGATGCGGCGCCGAGGATGCGTCCGAAATCACCCTGCTGCGTAAAGACAATCAGCTTGATGTTGGCCAGGTTCCAATCTCGTTTGACCGGCACTTCAACTTTCTTATCGAAGCTGCCTTTTGATAGCGAGCCCAGGGTGCGCAACTCGCGGACAACGCCGGCATGGTGCAAAGTGCGGCCATCATTCTCGCCGCCTTTGACCTCAGTAGACAAGCCATCTTCGGTGATGGCGAGGAAGACCTTGCCCTTCGCGCCACTGGACCGCACCGAGACCTGATACGCGTCGCCGTTAAGCCTGGTCAAAGACACCTTCGCAGGCTTTTCCTGTTTGGAGGCCGCAGTGATCTCGCGCGCCACCTGCGCACTGTCGTTACCCACGAATTGACGCTCCCCATCGATCACCATCTGTGGCGTGTACGGCGAAGCCAGCCCGAAGTGCTGCGCGTACCCTTGCTGGCGTGAGGTAAACTGCGCCGAAGAGAAACGGTCGGTCCAGCCAATGTGGTTCCAATAGTCGACGTGCTCGCCGAGGACGATGATGTCGGGTGCTTGTGGCCCGCTCAATTGGCTGAGCTTGACCAGGAGAGCGTCGGCGGGAGGACAGCTCGAGCATCCCTCCGAGGTAAACAGCTCGACGACGACGGGTTCTTTCACCGGCAGGGATTGGGCGAACGAAGAAGCAGCGATCAGCAACGCCAGCCATGCAACCTTCATGCTGGTTAGGACGCCCGAAGCGCGGTTAGGTAACAGCATGAAATGCCTGTCACTTTTATTGGGCTGGGAAGTCCGATCTACTGGGAGTCCTGCCTGATGGTCTGGCGATAGTATGGGTGGCTACTTCTCTAACTGGGAGTGGGAGATCGGATGTCCTCTGGTACCGCGGCACGCGAGGCGAGATCGCCGTCGCAGGAAAGTGAGCTGATTGCGCGGATTCTCGCGGGCGAGCGACAACTCTTCCACGAATTGGTGCGGCCCCATGAACGCAGCCTGTACTTCGCCGCCTACTCGGTTCTGGAGAACGAGCACGATGCGGAAGATGTGGCCCAGGAAACGGTGCTGAAGGCGCTGAAGAACCTGCCCTCGTTCCGCGGAGAGTCCAAGTTCGGCACCTGGCTGGTGTCGATTGCGATCAACGAGGCGCGCGCGCGGCTGCGGCATGACAAAGTATTGAAGTTCGACTCGATTGATGCGGCCCAGGAAGATGAAGACGGCCAGTTTGTGCCGGCACTTATCACCGACTGGCGCGAAGTGCCATCGGAAGCATTGGAGCGGAAGGAGCTGCGCGAGTTGCTGCGGTCGGCGCTCGAATCGCTTCCCGAAATATACCGTGAAGTTCTGGTTTTGCGTGACGTACAGGAGTTCAACATCGCTGACACCGCTGCCACACTGGGGGTCAACGAAGGAGTGGTAAAGACCCGGCTGCTGCGCGCCAGATTGATGATGCAGAAAATCCTGGCGCCGCAGTTGAAGACCAAGCATGCCAGCGGAGGCATCTTCGGCCTGTTTAAGCGGAAAGCAGGTGGCTCATGGTTCTGAATTGCAGACACGTCTGGGACCAGATCTCGGACTACATCGACGGAACGGTTCCGCCAAAGCTTCGTAAGGCGGTGGAAGAGCACTTGGCCCACTGCCGGCACTGCAGTGCCGTGCTTGACTCGACGCGCAACATCCTGGTGCTGGTAGGCGACGATCGTACCTTTGAATTGCCGGTCGGCTACAGCGACCGTCTCCACGCGAGATTGCAGCAGGCTCTGATAGACGAAGCATAGACGCGGGCCGCGACTGTCCTGCCACATCATGTCGTGGTGATTTCCGGAAAAACCTCGACAGCGAACTTGACGGAATTGGCGATAAAACACAGGCGATGAGCCTGATGATGCAACGCCAAGGCCTTCTCGACATCGCTGTCGGGAGTCACCTGCACCCTCGGCTTCAACGTCACCTGAACAAAGCTACCCGAGCCGTCGTTGTTCTCATTCATCACTCCAACCGGCTGGTCGCGGTAATCCGTAACGCAAACCTTGTTTACGGCACAAAGATGGAGATACGCCAGCATGTGACAGGCAGCCATGCTGGCCACCAGAAGGTCTTCGGGGTTGTAGCGCGAGGTATCGCCGCGAAAGGTCGGATCGCTCGATGCCGGAATTTGCGGCTTGCCGGCCGCTTGGATGATGTGGTCGCGACGGTAGCTTCTGTAGGTCTTCGTGCCCTCACCGTCGTTGCCCGTCCATTCGACAGACAGGTTGTAAGTATGCTGCTTTACTGCCTGGGCGGGTTCCCGCGCTTCGCCGCGCAGGCGTTGCATCTCCCATGCCTCGGAGACCTGACTGGCCTTCTCTGCTTCATCGACGACCAGAATCAGTCGGTGCTCATGATCGCTATAAAGTGCGGCAATGTTCACACCGGCTTCTGCCATCTTCTGTGTGAGCATTCCAAGTTGGCCGGGTTGGTCCTGGTTCAGCCGCTGCACTACCACTTCCCGTTCGCTTACGACCTCGATACCTGCCGCTTCAAGACCGCGCCGCGCCGCCGCTGCGTCGTCGACAAGAAAGTGTCCGACTCCCTGGCCGTTCACCACCCACGCGCCGCCGCCTTTAACGCTCACACCGGCGTTACCCAGCGCACTTCCCATCGCGGCCAGGGCGCCGGGACGATTCGCGAGAGTGATAGTCAAGTCCTTCATCGGGCATCCTCCGTTACGGTTTTCCAACAAAAGAAAGTGTAGCGCCAGTCGTGTCATCTATGTTTCAATAGCTGTCGAAATATGGATGCAAAGGACACCAGCACAATAGCCCGGATCGCCCGCCTCATTGGTGAGGTTGGACGCATGCAGATGCTGATCGCTCTGCTGGACGGAAACGCTCATTCGGCGTCGGAGCTAGCGATAGCGGCCGAGGTGTCGAACCAGACTGCCAGTTCGCATCTGGCCAAACTGCTGGCGGGAGGCCTGATTGCCGCAGAGCGCAGTGGACGGCAGCGCCTCTTTCGCATTAAGAATGCCGACGTGGCAGCGGCCGTGGAAGCCATCGGAGCACTGGCAAACACTGACCCTCACTTCGCTCCGATGCCCGAAATCCGTTTTGCCCGTAGCTGCTACGACCATCTTGCAGGAGTTTTGGCGATCGATGTCCGCGACGGACTTTTGAAACAGGGAGCCATTCGCCGACAGCCTAATGGATTCGTGGTGACGCCCTCGGGGGAAGAGATACTGCGCACGTTGGAGATCGACACCGCACTCCTACATCGTCAGAGGCGTTCGTTTGCGTACGCCTGTCTGGACTGGACAGAGCGAAGTCATCACCTGGGAGGCTCGCTGGGAGCTGCCCTGCTTTCGCGCTTCCTCGACATGAAGTGGGTTGCCCGACGCCCAGGTACGCGCGCCCTGCGACTAAGTCATACCGGACACCTGGGGTTCGAGAAGGTTTTCGGAATACGTGGTCTGGAAAGCAAATTCGGACGGGTTGCTTAGGTCTGCCTGGACCACTCACATGAGGCTGGACCCGAGCGATCGACCTCTATGGGCGTATTACTGGACCTTCGTCAGCTTCCATGGCTTGGGCTTGGGCATGCCAGGTGGCATGACCATTTCGATCATCTTGATCTCCGCCGTCGAGTCGCCGGTCAGCTTCATCATGTAGCGTTGGGGCTTCGGCTTATCCGGGTCTTTGAAGGCGAGGAGCAGCCCGTCGGGAGTCAGCTTGCCGTCGAGTAACTGATAGGTGACGATTTCGTCGCTCACGTGCTTTAGGTCGCCGTTGTCGTTGAAGGCGAAGTCGC
The DNA here is from genome assembly GCA_963815775.1 of uncultured Acidobacteriaceae bacterium. Lineage (GTDB taxonomy): Bacteria > Acidobacteriota > Terriglobia > Terriglobales > Acidobacteriaceae > CAVVDY01. The sequence goes on from CAWFIB010000029.1 coordinate 223,483, forward strand.
GCGCTCGCTGTAGAGAACCCGAGAACTGCTCACCAACCAGATTCAGGTTTAGTAGCATCCACGGCTTGCCTTCGAACATGCTGAACCAGTTCCCGGCAAACGGAACGAGAGGAGACTTCTTAACTGCAGCCTGGCCGGAGCTTTGATTTGACTTAGGGTGGGCCTGCGTCTGAGTTTGAGCAACCGCGCCGGAAGTCGCAATACAAAGCAGTGCCAGCATTGCCATTCGTGAGAAACAATTCACCAGACTACTATCGCACAGCTTCGATTGGTCAAGCGGAGGGAAAGCAACTGGCCCGGCGTGTGGGCTGATGTCCAAAGAATGTCGCTCAGTCCACAGTCGCCGTTCTGACCGGTTGGCGCTCCCCTTTTAGGATGCGATGCGGTTGCAGCTGACGTTGCTTCTGCTCCTGATGGCAGTTCCAGCATAGAGGACGCATGGAATCAACTGCGGATTGGAGTTGGTCCAGCTCGATGCTCCGCATTTCAACCAGCCGGAAGTTTTGGTCGACGAAGGCGAGCCGACCTCGCTGCCAGTCGGAAGGACTTAGAAAGCGGCCGCAGACACCACAAACCTTGCCCTCGTACGAATTCTTGAGCAGGCGCTCGATGTTCTCGGGCGTGGGATCGATCTGCGCCAGGCATTCCTGGCCACATTCGTGCATTTGCGGCCAGCGCGAACACGAACCCAGGCGAGTGTGCTCCCGACCGCGAAACGCCGTCCAGAAGGCAAACTTGCGGTCGACTTCGACATCGGCCGGTTGGTGGTTTTCCGGGCACATGATCGCACGCCGGCCACGGTTCTTGTAATACGACTGCAGACTGAATGCGAGCGGCATTCCAATGAAGATGATGCCACCTATGATGAACAGGGCGATCAGGAATGCAGAGAGCATGGGGGCCTCCACGGACGCGAACTTCCGTAACAGCTCCATTGTCAAACTCTCGTCACCCGCACTCAGTGACTAGCCGCACATGGCGTTGTGATGTGGCGCCTGTCCGGAGACCCAGGGCTGTGTTTTGGCTGTCCGGTAGGCTTGACGCCCGGCTTCTGGTGGTCGACGGCAAACGACACAGAGCACGCCAAAATTTAGTACAGCGGTCAGTTTCCGAACATGGTTCACCACCCTGTAGAGAAACCAACTCCCGGCGTTCAAGCATCAGACGAACTACTTTCGCGATTGGGGGTTGGCGCAAGGGCGTGATAGTGGTACCCAGATTAGCACTTTAGTTTTATATTGCGCAGCTTCTTCCTGGTGCACAAGTAGGCTAAAATATCTTTCAGCTGCGCTATTCCTTTTGCCGCCACAACTCGTCACCGCTCCGGACGTTTAGATCCTGGAAATGCCTGCCACATGCGATGGCTGACAAGAGCGGAACAACCAACAGAAAGCTAGCAGTGCTGCTGTGTTTGATCGCCGATCAAAATTGCTGAGTACCTTAACGCTGATGCAAGACCTCATGGTCATTTGCATCGCGTTCGGCGCCGCCTATCTGCTACGCATCCTGCCGGTTGGGTTTGAGTTCTTCCATGAGCGAGTGGGCCCGATTTATCCTTTCAGCCACTACATCCCTTTACTGCTGGGTGTGCTGGCTCTCTGGGCAGTCACAGGATATTTTGGAACCTTCTATCGCGACCTTGAACTGAGCAATCCGGTGCGCGTCGCGGCCACCCTGCTGTACCAACTGCTGGTGGTGCTGGTGCTGGCATATGCGGGGTTGTACCTGCTGAAGCGCTCCGACATTAGCCGCTCCTTTGTACTGGTAGCGGGCGCCGTAATGTTCGGGTCACTGTTGGCGGGGCGCGCCATTTCGTACTCCGGCGTGTACTGGATGCGGGAAGTCCTCGGTCGCTACCACTACTGTCTGGTGGTGGGCTGTGGATCGCGGGCACGTGAGGTTGCCACGTTGATTGAAGAGAGCCGAGGCAGCGGGCTGCGGCTTGTGGGCTTCCTCGATGCTGACGGCCAGGAAGAGCCGACGCAGCGCAACATCGGGAAATACGAAGTCTATCCGCTCGGGGACGTTGAGAACATTCTGCAAAACCGGGTGATCGATGAGGTCATTTTCGCAGTGAGCATGCAGGAGCTCGCACGGCTGGAGCCCGTTATCCTGCACTGCGCCAACCTGGGGATGAAGGTCCGCGTGCAACTGGAGTTCCTGCCGGCAGCATACTCGCAGGTGTACCTGGAGAAGTTTGGTGACGTTGAACTGCTCAGCCTGTCGAGCACGCCGGAGAGTGAACTGCTCCTCTTCTGTAAGCGCGTGTTCGACATATTGTTGGCGACCTGCTCGCTGGTTTTTCTCGCTCCGCTGATGGGTACCGTGGCAGCGGCCATCCGCATTACCTCGCCGGGACCGGTCCTTTTCAAACAAACCCGCTGCGGCCTGGGCGGGCGCCGCTTCACCCTTTACAAGTTCCGTTCGATGATCAACAACGCCGAGCAGTTGAAGGCAGAGTTACACCAGCTCAACGAGCTCGACGGGCCGGCCTTCAAGGTGCGCGACGACCCGCGTATCACCACGGTGGGCCGCTGGCTGAGGCGCTTCAGCATCGATGAGCTGCCGCAACTCTGGAACATTCTGTGGGGCGACATGTCGTTCGTCGGGCCGCGTCCGGCGATACCTGCGGAAGTAGACCAGTATGAACCGTGGCAGCGGCGGCGACTGCGGATGCGCCCCGGACTCACCTGCACCTGGGTCCTGGAGGGGCGCAACCACCTCGATTTCAACCGCTGGATTCAACTCGACCTGGCTTACATCGACACCTGGTCACTGTGGCTGGACGCGAAAATTTTCCTGCGCACGATTCCTATCGTGCTTTCCGGCCGTGGAGCGTATTGAAAGGTCATGGTTTCGATCACCATCGTCACCTGGAATTCGGCCTCATGTCTGCGTGAATGCCTGGCGTCGGTTGCGCGGCAGGATTACCCGGACCTGGAAGTCATCGTACTCGACAACGCTTCGAGCGATGGCACGCGCGAGATACTGCGCGAATTCCGGCCGCGCCTCCGCGTGATTTTCAAGGAGCAGAACATCGGCTTCGCGGCGGGACAAAACGAAGCAATACGCTCGGCGTATGGCGACTGGGTCCTGTGCCTGAATCCGGATGTTCTGTTGCGACAGGATTTTGTGAGCAGATTGGTCGCTGCGGGAACGGCCCATCCGGAAGCGAGCGCCGTCTGCGGCAAGCTGTTGCGCTGGAGGCCGGAGAGCGCTGATGGGCGCACCAACATCATCGACTCCGCCGGGGTGTATTTCACCCGCAACATGCGTCACCTCGATCGCGGGGCCGAAGAGATCGATCGCGGCCAGTATGATCGCGTGCAGTATGTGTTCGCTGCCACAGGGGCAGCGGTGCTCTTCCGCCGTGGGTTCATCGATGCGGTTTCTGTAAGCGGCGAGTTCTTCGACGAGGAATTCTTCTCGTTCCGGGAAGACTGCGATCTGGCCTGGCGCGCTCAGGTAATGGGACACAAGTTCCTGTACACGCCAAATGCGGTAGCCTGGCATGTGCGCCGCGTGACCCCGGAACGGCGAGAAGACCTGCCTTATCTCATTAACTGGCACTCGGTGAAGAACCGCTGGCTGATGCGCGCCAAGAATGCTTCGTGGGGGCTTACGCTGCGGCTCGCAGGCCCTGTCCTGTGGCGCGATGCGCAGGCATTTGGCTATGCACTTTTGCGGGACCGAGAGATGCTCTCCGCCTGCACTTATCGTTGGCGCGCAGACGTGCGCGAACGCCTGCAGCACAAGCGCGAGATCATTCAGGGCCGCCGCAGGGTGTCCGACCGCCAGTTGGTTTGGTGGTTCCGCAACACACCTCGTGCCATCGACGTCCCGGAGCGGATGCCGACCATCGAGACAGACTTTGCCGTACGAGAACTCGCGTCCGGTGAGCGGCATTGAGGATTGCAATTGTCGGCACGCGAGGCATTCCTAATCGCTATGGAGGCTTCGAGCGGTTCGCCGAGCAGATCAGTTCCCGCTTTGCCGACCACGGTCATGATGTAACCGTCTACTGTCGTCGCGCGTTTACGCGGCCAGATGACGAGTACGATCGCCGCGTGAAGCGCGTGATCGTGCCCAGCCTTCACCAGAAACATCTTGACACCTGGGTCAGCACGTTTTTCGCTGTGACTCATGCAGCGTTCAGCCGCTACGATGTTGTGCTCATCTGCAACGTGGCGAATGCGCCGTTCACATATCTTCCCAGGATCTTTGGCACGCCGGTTGTGCTGAATGTGGACGGGCTCGACCGCAAACGCAGCAAGTGGAATTGGCTGGGCGCACAGGTATTGCACTTCTGCGAATGGGTCTCGAGCTTCAGCTCAAATCGGCTGGTGACGGATGCCACCACCATTCACGATTACTATGCTGCGAAGTACGGTGCGAAATCGACGGTCATCGGCTATGGCTCGGAGATGCCCAAGGGCGACTACAGCTTGAATGGCTTTCACCTTCAGCCGGGCCGCTACGTTCTTTATGTCAGCCGGCTGGAGCCGGAAAACAATCCGGAGCTAGTGCTACAGAGTTGGCGACAGGTAAAAACGGATTGGCCGCTGGTAATGGTCGGCGACAATCGCTATACGCCGGAGTACCTTGACGATCTGCGCAAGCTGGCCGATGGGCGCGTCGTCTTCACCGGCGCTGTGTATGGAGACGGATACTGGGCCCTGCAAAAGAACGCCGGGATCTTCGTCTTTGCCTGCGAAGTCGGTGGCGTGCATCCTGCTCTGATCGAATCGATGGCAGCCGAAAATGCCACGCTCTACCTGGACACTCCAGAGAATAACGAAACCGCCGGCGATGCTGCGGTGCGCTATTCGAAGCAGGAAAGCGATCTCGCTCAGAAACTGCAAATGCTTCTGGACAACAGTGCGGAAAGGCAGCAGTGGGGCTTGCGAGCCAAGCAACGCGCGCAGGAAAGGTTCGCCTGGGAAGCGGTGGCCCGCAAGTATGAGGATCTGTTTGCAGAGGTGACGGGAACCAGGGCGTAAGTCGGCTCCTATGCTATCTAATTGCTAATTGCTAATTGCTAATTGCTTCTTTACTTCTTCTCTTCGTGTTTTAGCGAGGCGGAGTTGATGCAGAAGCGCATGCCCGTCGGATGTGGCCCGTCCGGAAATACGTGTCCCAGATGGGACTCGCACTTCGAGCAAATGACTTCCGTGCGCCCCATTCCAAAGCTGTCGTCGTCATGCAACTCCACGTTGTCAGGGTCCATCGGCTGGTAAAAGCTGGGCCAGCCGCTGCCCGAATCGTACTTGGCGTCGGAGTGGAAAAGTTCCTGTCCGCAAGCCGCGCAGCGATAGACGCCGGGAGCCTTGGCGTGAGCGTACTCACCGGTGAAGGCACGCTCCGTACCCTTCTCGCGCAGAACGTGATATTGCTCGGGCGTCAGCTCCTGGCGCCATTCTTCTTCGGATTTCCTGACTTTTTCTGTCTTGTCAGCCATCGTTTCTCCAATCCAATGCACTTCACTCTGGAATCGGCCGGGCCTTCTCCCCTCCGCCGACACGATGCTGCCAGCGCGACCAGGCAAAGTACAGTGCACCAACCACAATGATCGCCAGAATCACCGCATCAAGCCGATGGAACCACATCTTCAGGCGCGGATCCTTGTCCCACCGTTGGCCCAGTTGCATGCCGATGTAGGCGAGGGCGAAGCACCACGGCCACGATCCCACAAAGGTATAGATGTGAAATTTGAGCCGAGGCATCCGGGCAATTCCGGCGGGGAGCGCGATGAAGGTGCGGACGACAGGAAGGAGGCGCGCACTCAGCACAGCCAGAGAACCGTGCCGCTGAAAGAAGCGGTCGGCCCAGTCGAGTTCACGTTTGCTCAGGAGGATGTACCGGCCATAGCTTTCCACCAACGGGCGGCCGCCAAAATAGCCGATTTCGTAAGCGATGACCGATCCCAGGTTGCAGCCGATCGCCCCCCAGGTCGCCACCCAAAAGAGCGAAAGCGGATCGCGGCCGTAGGCGATAGCCACGGCGGGCACGATCAGAGCTCCGGAAAAGGGCATGATAATTTCTGAGGGCAAAGGGACGCACGCCGATTCGATGGCCATCAGCAGCATGATTCCGACGTAGCCGGTCGACGAGATCACGCTGATAATCCACGCGCCAACCAGTTCAATGATGTGAGCGACCATTCGTCATTAGGATAGCAAGTTGCCGCGGACGACACCTCGGCCATGGAACCGCGGGCCCTTGTGCGACGGTGGAGGCCGTGGCGGCCACCGTTCGGGGCTGCAAGGTTATACAGCAGTCGGCAATTACAATACAACGAGCTGAGTTACTCCTTCTTCGGAGATCGCCCCTATGGCTTCTAACGCAGATGTGCAGGTCGCGGCCGATCTGCCCGCAGTTCCCCTTACGCTCGAAGGTCTAAGCGTGCTGCACCAGATGTTTCGTTTCCGCTGGGCCGAGTGGCGCAAATTGGACGAGGCGCGGCGTGTCCAGATCGCTCAAGCGGCAGCGGCTATGTTCACGGCAAGCGAGGAAGCGGGGCGGACCGGGCTGTATTCCATGCTCGGGCACAAGGGCGACCTGATGGTCGTACACTTCCGAGACACCTTCGACGATTTGAACGCGGCGGAGTTGCAACTGGCCCAGACCGAGTTTCATGAATTTCTCGAGCCGGTGCACTCCTACCTGTCGGTGATCGAGCTGGGCCTGTATGACTCCAGCGTGAAGCTCTTCCGGGCGCTTTCAGAGCGTGGTGTGACGCCGCTCTCGGAGGAGTGGAACAAGGAGGTCCAGGCGACGCTGGATCGCCAACGTGCGGCCATGTCGCCGCGACTCTACCCCAAGATTCCGGGCGCCCGTTATCTCTGCTTTTATCCCATGGACCGCCGCCGGGGTGAGGACAAAAACTGGTACACGCTTCCGATTGAAGAACGTCAGCGACAGATGGAAGAGCACGGGATGGTGGGCCGCAGATACGCGGGTAAGGTGCAGCAGATCATCACCGGGTCGATTGGCTTCGATGACTGGGAGTGGGGTGTGGATCTGTTCTCCGATGACCCGCTGATCTTCAAGAAGCTGATCTACGAAATGCGCTTCGATGAGGTGAGCGCCGTCTATGCGCAGTTCGGGCAGTTCTTTCTGGGCGTGCGCTGCCCGATGGAGAAGCTCTCAGAATGGACGAAGGGGAGCTTGCCGAAGTAACACGTCCGAGGCTGCACAGCTATTTTGCCTTGAGCGGAAGGTCGCTGACTGTTTCGCGCGGCGATACTCCAACTGATAGCTCGGCTTCTCCTTGCCGGTGACGGGGAAATAGAGGTATCCAGCAACTGGCCTGGAAATGTCGCCGCTTTTCAGTTCTCTGTCGCTCAGTTCAGTCTGGGTGGTCTTGCGATCGGAATCCGTCGTAGCCCTGACTCCAGGTTGTCGGATTTTGAAATCAGCATGAATAGAACAAACTGTGAGTCATACGAGTTCCGAGAAAATCGCGTGCAACACGCGATAAATCACTTGGCATTACCGCTTCCAATGTCCTACTATTCAGACACCTTCCCCAAGATCAGTACACGTTTAAAGAAAAGTAGTCGTTTCGAAAGCGTTAAAGCTATAAGGAGGATGAATTGAAACTGCGTTTCACAGTTGTATTGTTCGCGATCCTGTGTCTGGCGCTCTCCGCTACCGCCTTCGCCGATAACGTACTTTTTGACGATGGCGCTACGAATGGCACCTACAATGCCTTCTTCATTGATGGCCCCAACCCTGGCCCCTTCAGCCAGAATATTTCCGATGGGTTTGTTGCCACCGCCAGCGGTACGGCGAGCAGCCTGGACTTTGGTATCTGGGTGCCCACGGGCACTACACCAACCACCGTCTCCTGGTGGCTGGGAACCTCGGCGTTTGACGGTAGCCTCGGCAGCGGTACGGTTGCTCAGGTCCAGTACACCTTCCACAACAGCAACGGATTCGGCTACGATGTTTACGATGCTCACATCGACGGCCTGTCCGGCAACATTGTTCAGGGCAATACCTACTGGCTCTCACTCGGTAACGCCAACGACAGCGGCGCTACCCAGTTTGACGCGTGGGACGTGGTTCCAGGTCCTGCCACCTGCGAATTCGCAGTGGGCGGAGTTGATCAGGGCGGCTGCGGAGATGGAGGCGAAGCCTTCACGCTGTATGCCAGCGCTGTACCGGAGCCCGGCACTCTGGCCATGATGGGTAGCGGCCTTCTGGCTGCTGCCGGCTTCCTGCGTCGCAGAATCGGTCTCTAAACAACAACTCCATTCTCAACCAAGCCGGAGCTCCCGCTCCGGCTTTTCTTTTGACCGAGTTCCACTGGAGGTCTGGGCAGCAATGCCAGTGGTGCCGGGAGGGGGACTTGAACCCCCACAACCCTTTCGGGTCTGCGGATTTTAAGTCCGCTGCGTCTGCCAGTTTCGCCATCCCGGCTCAGGGGTGAGGACAACATCAGTATCGCACGCTGCCACGGTTCAGTCGTCCAGCTTCGCTTCGCTATAGTGCCTTGGTGTGCGGCATCCTGTGCGGTCTGCGATCCGCTCCCGCTCAGCCGGCAGTGCTGCTCAGCTCAGAAGTGCGCCCACCAACAAAGCAATAAAGAAGGGCAGCCTTATGGCTGCCCCAAAGTCTTTCCGTCTATCAGATATCGGCCTAGCTGGCCCCTTATTACTCGGGCACAACCGCCAGGTTAACGTCCTGCACCTGCACGCCGCTAACGTTGCGGCGGCCATCGGTCCAGGTAACGTAAGCATTGCTGCCCTGGGCGGTGCTGTAGTCGTAGTCACCGGCATAGCAGCTCTGAACACCGCCGTCCTGCTGCTGCGGCTGCGGGATGATCGAAGAGCTGATGGCGAAGTTCGCGCCCCAGGTAACGCCGTTGTCAGGCGACTGAGCACCATAGCGCTCATAGTTGCAGCCCGGATCAGTAGCCGCGTTGCAGGCCGTATTGACGCTGCGGCGGTCATACCAGGAGGCTGTAACCCTGCCGCTGGGGTTGACCGACAGCGAAGGCATCCACTGCACTTTGTACTGCGCATCCGTGTCGTCGTTCAGCTTGATCGGCGTGCTCCAAGTAGTGCCATCGTCGGTGGAGCGGGTGTAGAAGACGTCGCCGTTGTCCGAGCCGCTGCCGTGTCCGGCAAAGACATAGTGAATAACATTGTTAGGACCAACTGCAGGCTCGCCCCAACCCATGTGCCGCCAGATTGGATTCACTTTGGCGAAGTAGCCGCAGGTGCCGTCCCCCACAGCAGGGAAGCTCGATCCCATGGTGATCTGGGTCCAGGCGGCGCCGCCATTGCTCGAACGCCACATGACGTTGGTGCGGCTAGAAAGGCCGCCGCCGCCTTCGTTCATGCTGGCCACAAAAACGGTGTTGTACCCGCGCAGGGCGGCCCGATTCGCGGTCGGGCTAACCTGAGCTCCGGTGATCTGTACATCACGGATGAAGTTGCTGGTTAGCGTTTGCAGAGTCCAAGTCGTGCCGTCGTCGGAGTAAACCACCTGCAAAGCTCCCGAGCCAACGTTGAAGTTGTTGAAGGAGATATACATTCTGCCGTAACCGAGGCTGGTGGGGTCATTGTCAACCCACATCGACTCACGGTCGTCACCACTGTTGGTGTGCGCACAGGCTCCGGTGCTCCAGTTGATGCCGTCGGGCGAGGTCCAAAGGCCGATACCCTGGCCGCCGCAACCGGACGCCAGATCGCCGGCAAACCACTTGTTCAGCTTCTTATTGAACACGACGATGGGGTCACCGTAGTTGGTGCCGTGGGTAGTGAAGGGAGGCGGCAGAATCTGGGTGAAGGTAGCAGCGCCGTCGGTCGAGTAGGAGACTCCGGAGTACTGGCCCAAATTGTGATCGTTGAAATTCACGACCACCGTTGAGCCGTTCTCCCAAACCATGTTCTCGCTCTTGGTGCAGCTCGTCGGGCCGCTGCAGGAGCGATTGCTGACCAGGACGTTGGGAGGAGCCGGGAAGTTGATGTCGCTGCCGCCCTCCGGCTCGCCGCCCTGCACGATGCCGCACTCAATCAGGGTCTGGCCGGCGCGCATGTTGTCCTGCTTAAGAAGATTCAATGCACTGATTTGCGAGCAATCAATGCCGGTGGATGTCATCTGCGCCATCGCGGGTAGGGCGAAGGCACAGACAGCCAATGTGAGAATGCAAATGATAAGTTTGCGGTTACTCATGTTTATTTCCTCTCCTGTTCCTGTTCCTGTTCCTGTTCCTTGCGTTCTACTTCTCTTGCTTTTCTTGCTCGCCCTTATCTTGGGATGGACTCGGAACCGGGTTCTTCGCCGCGGCTACGGGAGCGGCGAAATATTCTTCGTCCAGCCAAACTCCGGTTTTCTTCTTCAGGGCATCCATCTCCTCGCGAAGTTTTGGCGCCTGAAGCTTCTTTTCAATGGTCGGCGTTGCCTGCCCGAGAGTAAGCCGATCCTTCTTTACCACTTCAAACAAAATTAGAGCGTCGGGCGTGTCCGCCACCTGCGACCACTCCCCTACTTTCATGTCGAACGATTGCTTCATGACATCAGGCAGGTCGTCGCGTTGGAAAGTCAGGGGGGAAACATCGATGGCGTCCTTGGTGTCTTTAATCAACTGCTTGGCGTCGGAGCCGGAGGCTAAAGCCTTGCGAATCTCTTCCGCCCGAGCTTGCGCTTCCGCGGCGGGCAGCCCGTGTCCGCTAGTGTGTTCGTTCTGCTTGAAGATGTACACCCGGCGGAGCGCCACCTCATCGAAGTCGTCGAGGTGCGAGTTGTAATAGGCCGCGATCTCCTGAGTTGTGGGCTTTGCTTTTTCCGAGAGGGCGTCGTATTCGGCGTTGGAGAGAATCTGGATGCGATTCATCTCCAGTTGCCGCTCAATCTCGGGCTTCTTGTTCAATCCGTGGGCGACAGCTTCCTGAGCAAGCATCAGACCGCCGGCAAAGTTCTCCGCCGTAGTCTTCTTTTTCGGCACGGCAGCGCCTCCCTGATCTTTCAGGAAGTCGCCGTACATGTCCTCAAACTGTGCTTGCGTAATCTTGGTGTCGCCCACTTTCATGACGACCCGCTCGGATGGAGGAAGCGAATTGTTTGAATTGGACGATGTGGAGGTGGCGGATGTGCTACCCGTTGCGGGAGCCGAGGTCTGCTGAGCAAAGCAGACTGTCGAAACAACTAGAACAAGCAGTACTAGCCGTGTAGGGACCCGGTACATTCAATTCCTTTGGCAAAGCAGCACACGCCCTCACCTGCGGGAGACGTAGCGGCTATCAGATTGGCGTCTAATGATCTGGAGTATACGCTCGTACTACCGACCTGACGGAAAGTACTATGGCGCTAGTACGGCGAGAATTATCGTTGCTCCTGCCGAGGAAAGCAAGTCATTTTTGTGTCACGACGGGAAGGCGACCCGGCACCAAGGTGCACTCGGAATGTTGTTCTTTCTCGGAGGCTTACGACTTCGATCGAATGTTGAAGGCGCGACCAAAGTGGTATGCAGTCATAATAAGGCCGGAATCCTGCAAATCGGCCATGTCGAACTGTCTAACGCACCTTCACGTCAGGCTCGACCGACATGCCTGGGCGCAATAGGCCGTCTTTGTTGAAGTCCGAAGAGTCGTGGTCGTCAAAGTCCACGCGAACCGGAATGCGCTGCACGACTTTAACGTAGTTGCCGGTCGCGTTCTCCGGCGGCAACAAACTGTACTTGGCACCGGTGGCGCCCCCGATGTTGGTGACATGGCCGTACCAGGTGCGCCCGCCATAGGTATCCACCTTAATCTTCACCGTCTGCCCTGGCTTCATGTAGGTGAGTTGGGTCTCCTTGAAGTTTGCGTTTACCCAGATATCCCGCAACGGTACGACGGACATCAGATCCTGACCCGTCTGAACATTCTGTCCCACCTGCACCGATCGGCTTCCTACAACGCCATCCACGGGCGCGGTGATGGTGGTGTACTGCAGATTCAGTTGAGCCTGATCGAGCGCCGACTTGTACCGTAGTACCTGGGCACTTGCTGATTTGGCCCGCGCCTGTGTCGCCGCGACCTGCTTAGGAGTAATCTGAGCGTTGCGAATCTCGGCGTTTGCCTGGGTGATGCGCGATTGCGCCTGTCGCACCTGGGCCTCCGCCGCAAGCACCGACGCCTGCCGGGCTTCTACCGTAGCGTTGGCTCCGGTGGCGGCTGCAGTTGCAGCGTCGAACTGCTGTTGCGAGATCTCGCGCTTCCCCAGCAGTTGCTGATAGCGCTCCACATCAGCATTCAGCTTCTTCGCGTTGGCCTGCGCCTCAACCACCTGTGCCTTAGCTGCCGCCGCCTGTTTTTCCGCTGCCGACAACCCCGCCTCTGCATTTTGCAAGTCAGCCTGGGCTGAGCGGATCTGCTCGGCCGACCCAACGCTCGACACCGGCACGCCGAACTCGGCGGCTTGGGCATTGGCCTGGGAATCGGCGTATTCGGCCTGGGTGCGCTCATACGCTACTTGGTAATCAGTAGGATCCAGCCGCACCAGCACATCTCCCTTGTGCACGAACTGGCCATCATCGTAGTTGACCTTAATGACGTGCCCGCTCACGCGCGCGCTGATGGGATAAATATGCCCGTCAATCTCCGCGTCATCGGTGCTCTCCCAATGGCGGCTCTCCCACCAGAACCAGCCGACCCCCAACAGCACCAAAACCACGATCAGAAAGACGATGGGCTTGGCAGCGCGATGACGTTTTAGAAGGCTCCGGCGATCATCTGCCGGCGGCTGCGCTTCGGGATCGTGGTTCGTAGTTACCCGAGGTTCCTCGGATGCATGAGGTTGTTCGAGATCGCTCTGTTCAGTTGTGGTCGGGCTCATCAGTTTACCTGTCCGTTTGTTTGATTCGATGGACGCTAGGGTCTCAGCGTCGTGGTTGTCTTCGGATTTTGCACCGGCGGCGGGGCAGCCGGACCTTGGGGCGACGGATTGGGATTTACATCCGGCGTCGTGGTCGTGCTACCCGGATCAGCCAGGTATTGTCTTGCCAGCTGCTCGGCATTGCCGATGGCGCGCGCCAGCAGCACCTTTGCAATGTTGTGGGCATACAGGCTGGTAATATATTGGTCGTTCGCCACGGCCAGCGACTGTTGCGCCTGTATCACTTCCACGTTATTGGTCACGCCCGCGGCAAAGCGGTCCTGGGACTGCGCCAGCGTTTGCTGCGCCAGATCGAGGCCGGTCGTGGCCACTTGAACCTGCTGGGCCGCTGCTTTCAGATCCAGGATGGCATCCTGCACGTCCTGTTCAATGCCCGCCTTTAGATTGTCAACTTGCGCCTGGCGCTGCTTCAGCACAGCGTCAGCCTGTTGGACGTCAGCACGTACCTTGCCCCCTTGGAAGACCGGAACGGTCAGCGTCGCCCCAAGCGTGTAAGCCGGACCCAACGAGCTGGGGGTAAAGCCCAGCACTCCGTACTGGCCGGAGGCGCCCAGGCTGGGAAGGTATTCTTTCCACGCGGCAGAGCGTTTGAGTTCCGCCGCTTTGAGCAAAGCCAACGCCGATTGATAATCGGCGCGCGTCTGCAGGGCGCGCTCGTAAGCCGTATCCAGATCGATTTCGGGAACCGGATGGTAGGGGACGCGATTCACCAGGCGAAACTTCTGTTGCACCGGCAAACCGATTACACGGGCCAGCGCAATACGCTGCTTCTCCAGACTGTTCTCCGCCTGGATGAGGGTCTGCTGCTGTGCCTGCAACTGGACCTGTGCCCGTAATGTATCGATCTGCGGCGCCAGCCCGGCGTTCTCCTGATCATGCGCGAGTTGGTAAAGCGCTTGTGCGGTCTTTACCTCGGCCTGCACAGCGGTCACGCGCGATTCGGCGGCCACCGTCAGAAGATAGTTCGCCCCCACCGCGAGGATCACGGTGTCGCGGGCGTCCTTGTAGCTGAACTGTGCGGCCTGGACGTTCTGTTTTGCCGCCCGCAGTGAGTCGATCTTGGAAAGATCGCCGAAGTCCCATACCGCGTTGGCCTGTGTCTCGAAAAGCCCGAAGGGCCCCACGGAGGTGGGGAAACCCGGGAAGGTAAATCCGAAAGCCTTGAGGTTGATCTTTTGCACCTGCTCGGTGATGGCGCCATTCACATTGGGCAGCAATTCACTCAGCGCTTTCAATCGCGCGGCTCGAGCCTGGTCTGTGACGCGATCGCTCAGGTACAGTCCGAGGTTGTATTTCAGCCCCATGTCCAGCGCCTGGTCGAGGGTGAGATCGATCGTCGCGGCCGTAGCCTTGCCCTGCGGCAAAGAACCCGCGAACGGGTCGGTGTTGCGCTGGATGACCTGCTCGGGAGAAGGTAGCGGCGTCAAGCCTGTCGCGTTGGTGCCCTGGGCCAGTAACGAAGTTGAGCAGAGGATGAGAAGCGCCGCGATTAGCGACGCCCTGCCAGCCAGCCGCCGGTCAAAATTTGCTTTGCATCCCAGTCGTTGCATATTGTATCTAATACATACATGCATGTATGGAATCTTTCAAGGCTCTTAGATGACGAAGATTCGCCGGACGTTGCGGAAAATAAACGGAAACAGGAAATACGCTTAATAACTCCTTAGATGATGCTTCCACGAGAAAAGAAGGGCCCGCCTACCGCCTCCCGTCACCAGGAACGGACGGACCTTACCCGCACCCGCTTCCTGCAAGCCGCGGAAAAGATCTTTGCGCGCGACGGCTTTGAGGCCGCCAAGCTGGAAGAAATTGCCGCTGAGGCAGGCTACACCCGAGGCGCCTTCTACGCCAATTTCGAGAGCAAAGAAGACCTGTTCTTTGCGCTGCTGGAGCGGGAAACCACCTCTCGCATCGAAAACGTGCGCAAGCATGTTGGCAAGTGCCAGAGCTCGTCGGAAAAACTGGCTGCGTTGCGCCAGTTCTGGCTCGGCATGTGCCTGGATCGGCGCTGGAGTTTGCTGGCCATGGAGTTCAAGTTGTTCGCGCTCCGCCACCCTGACGTCAAGGCGCGACTTACGGCTATGCATCGCAGGCTGGTAACCTCGGGCGTGGAGATTCTGGAGCAGATCATGGAAGACCTGGGCCAGACGCTCCCGGTCTCGGCCTATGGGGTGGGAATGGCATTTTTCGCACTCAGCAGCGGTCTCACGGTACAACATATGCTCGACAAGGCAGGGATGCCCGAGGATGCGGTGCGCGAGATCATGATGCGATTCTTCGACGCGATTACCGCCAAGTGAAAATTGTGGAGCTTAAGGATTCCGCCTGGCGGGGTTAGCGCGCTGGCATGTTTCCAGCCTCGCTGGTCGAGGGCCGGGTCATCAATTCTCGGATAGCATCTTTCGGTGATTTGCCCTGTTGAAGGATGGCGTGCATCTGTGCTGTGATCGGCATTTCGACGTTCATCCTAAGCGCCAGCCCGATCGCGGCATTTGTCGTCAGCACCCCTTCGGCGACCATGCCGTGCATTCCCGCAATGATCGCTTCCAGCTTTTGCCCTTGACCAAGCGCAACCCCGACGCTGCGATTGCGCGACAGGCCTCCGGTGCAGGTGAGCACCAGATCGCCTAGCCCCGACAGCCCGGCCATGGTATCTTGCCGGCCGCCGCAGGCGACGGCAAGACGTGTGATCTCCGCCAATCCACGGGTGATGAGGGCGGCAACCGAGTTGTGCCCCAGCCCCAGGCCGTCCAACACGCCGGCGGCGATGGCCACAATGTTTTTCAGTGCGCCGCCGAGTTCGACGCCGACGACATCATCATTCGTATAAAGACGAAAGCTCGGATCGCTAAACTCACGTTGCACGGTCTGCGCGAGGTCTGCGTCCTTGGAGGCGATGGTTATGGCCGTGGGATGTCCCTGCGCTACTTCCTTCGCGAACGACGGACCGCTCAAGGCGCCAATGCGGGCAGGAAATGGAACTGTGGCAGCGATCACTTCCGTCATGCGCAGCAGGGAGTCGTTCTCGATTCCCTTGGTTGCGCTGACGAACAGCATCTCCGGACGGAGATGTGGCAGCATGGCGCCAAAAAGATGGCGGGTATGGTGCGAAGGCATAACACTGACAACAATTTCCGCCCGTTGCAGGGCCTGGGCGAGATCGTTGGTAGCGAGCACCGTTGCTGGAATTCTTTCATCTGGGAGGAACAGGTGGTTGACACGCAGGGCGTTGATGCCCTCACACAGGTCGGGCTCATGAGCCCACAGTCTCACATTGTGGGACGCCTTGCGACCGAGCACGATGGAGATGGCGGTTCCCCAAGCACCGGCTCCAATGATGGCAATCTCGCTCACTGGTTCACCATAAACGATTCTCCTTGCCGGCCAGCAGCCGCTGAATGTTCGCCCGGTGGCGCACAATGATCAGCAAGGCGGAGAGGCCTATCAGGCTGATCACAAGAGCATTACGCATCGCGGGACAAATCCAGTATGTGGCAAGTGGGAAGACCGCCGCACCAACAATGCTGCCCAGCGACACATAGCGCGTGATGACAACCAGCAGAACAAACAGCGCCAGGGAAACCAGGACAGCGCGCGGCGCAATAGCCGCAAAAGCGCCGACCGCGGCCGCAACACCCTTCCCTCCCTTGAAACCCAGCCAGGGCGTGAACATGTGGCCGAGTATGACGCACAAGCCGGCAAGGGCGGCAAGGACGTATGACATCCCAGGGTCGGCTATGGCGAGTGTGGAGTGCGTGCCCGTTGAAACCGGAATCGCAATATGATCTGGAAGCAACAAAGCGAATGCCACGGCCGCATAGCCTTTAAGCGCATCCAGCAGCAACGTGGCAATGGCCAGTCCCTTGGAGCCGGTACGCGCCACGTTGGTCGCGCCGATGTTGCCGCTGCCCATCTTGCGAACGTCTTGCCCGCGGAATATTCGCACCAGCAGATAGCCGAATGGAATGGATCCCAGCAGGAAAGAAACGACTGCGACGATGAGGGTAGTAAATGCCAATTCTCTGATAGGCACCAGTTGCACTGCTATCGCAACCAGAAGCTTGCCAACTTGGCATAGCGCGCGCCCGACGGCGACAGCGTGCTCTGATACAGAATGAACTCGTGCGCCGTCATTGTACCGAACTCAGGCGGCGGCTGGCCCTCCAGTTTCGCGCGCACCTGTTGTAATCCGGGTGCGGGCTTGTCGCCCGGCTGGGAATGCGGGCGTCCGCTGCCGGCGCGCGCCAGTGTGAGATGCGGATGATATGGGCCTTCATCACGCTGGAAACCGAGTGGCGCAAGCGCGGCACCGATGCTGCTGGCAAGGTTCTGCAATTCATCGCCCGCTTCGATGCCCACCCAGAACACCCGTGCCCGTTGTGGTGTGGGAAAGAAACCTGCTCCACGAAGCGTCAGCGGAACCGGCACACCTGTCACTCCCGACAAGGCAGCCTTGATCTCAATGACCTTCTCTGTTTCGCCGAGGAATTGCAGCGTTACGTGAAACGTCTCCGGCCCGACCCAGCGCACGCCGGGAGCGAGCTTTCGCATCTCGTCACGGAAGTGCGTGACCCGGTCACGAATTTCGGCGTCGATATCGAGGGCAACAAAGAGACGCATAACAACTCTAATTTTGTGCCGTCCCTAAAGGGACTCGGAATAGTAATCACATCGCTGGCCGCTTTCGGCTTCGCAGCACTTCAAGTTATTGGCTGGGAAGACACGCGGATAAAAGGTCTCAGACTTCTACTTCTCCGTGTCCTCCGTGCCTCCGTGGCAAGACCTTTTCTTCTCACATCATGATGCGGCGCACCAGGTCGAGCGCCTGCTGGCTGGCCCAGCGGCGAATACGTTCGCGATCGCCGGGAAACCGACGTTGCACCACATCTTGCTTCTGGCCATCGGTAACGGCAATGTACACCAAACCAACCGGCTTATCTTCCGTACCGCCTCCCGGCCCGGCGATCCCGGTAATGCCCAGGCCGATGTCGGCGTTACAGATCTCGCGAATGTTCTCTGCCAGCGCGATGGCGACTTCCTTGCTTACCGCGCCGCGTGCTTCGATCATCAGTGGGGGCACATCGGCGAACAGCGTTTTCAGATCGTTCGAGTACACAACGGCTCCTCCCAGGAAATAGCGGGAGCTGCCGGCAACCGACGTCATGCGCTCGGCGACCATGCCACCGGTACACGACTCCGCTACGGCCAGCGTCGCCCCGCGCATCTGCAGGTAGTAGCCGACGATTTCCTCCAGCGATTCGCCAGCAGTAGAGAAAACGGCATCGCCTAACTCGTCTTCCAGTTCACCGGCCAGCGCAGCAATACGTTTTTCGGCTTCGCCTTTGGTTTCTGCGGTTGTTCGCAAATGGAACTCCACCTGGCCTTGTCCGGCTAGCACGGTGGTCTCGATGTTGGGATACTTCTTGTAGATCGGTGCGGTGCGCGCATCAGCCGCCGACTCCGCCAGCATTGCCGTCTTGATGATGCGCGTGGCAATGGCCGAAGGAGGAGCGGCCTGCCGCAGTCGCGGCATGATGTCCCTCTCCCACATGGCCTTCAACTCATGGGGAGGCCCCGGCAGCAGCATGATGATCTGCAGCCGGCCATTCTCGCTGCGTTCCAACCACTGCCCCGGCGCTGTCCCCAACGTGTTTGGGATGATGGTTGCTCCGCTGATGACGTCGGCCTGCTGGGCGTTGTTTTCCGGCATGGAGATACGGCGCTCGGCAAAGCGCTTATACATCGCCGCCACCAAATCGTGGTCGCGGCGGAGGTCCAACCCCAGCGCCTCAGCAACGCACTCGCGCGTCAGATCGTCCTCGGTGGGCCCGAGTCCGCCCATAAAAATGACAATGTCGGAGCGAGAAATGGCGGTCCGTGCGGCATCTGTCAGATTCAGGCGATGATCGCCAACGATGGTCTTGAACGCCAGATTGATGCCGAGTTCGTTGAGCTGGCCGGTCAGGTACAGGGAATTGGTGTCTTGCCGGAAGGGAGTGAGCATCTCCGAACCGACGGCCACGATTTCGGCGATCACGCGTCAAGTCTAGCACCGGGTAAGAGCCGCCGGCTGCCAGCTATCAGCGGGACCCACCAGGCAGTGGGCGGAACCTTTGGTGAAGGTGGGGGCGCAAGTTGTGTAACGGCGATTTAACAGCTATTTCGGATTACTTCCGAGTCGCCGACCATCTACTTTGGCCGCAGGGAGTCGTCCTTTGTTGACGTCTTTTGCGACATACATTGACTTGTCTGCGGCGGTAAGAACTTCGTCTGCAGTGCTTCCATTGTCAGGGTAAAGCGCTACCCCAATGCTAGCGCCAAGGAACACAACCTTGCCTTCCACCTCAAACGGTGAAGTGAACACGGTCTGCAGGGCGCAAGCTACAACCTGCGCTCCTCGCTTGTCGGCAACCTCCGCAAGCACCGTAAATTCATCGCCTCCGCTTCGGGAGAGCGTGTCAGAGGCCCGCAGCCTGGCCCGAATCCGCTGAACGACACTAGTTAGCACCAAGTCCCCGACATTATGTCCGAGAGTGTCATTAACGTTCTTGAAGCCGTCCAGGTCGAGAGCCAGAATAGCCACTTTTCCATTTTGCCGGCTGGCTCGGGCAAGCGCCTGCCCAAGTCTGTCCGCTAGAAGTCGGCGGTTCGCCACCCCTGTCAGTGCGTCGTGGGTCGCAAGGTACTCGTTCTTCTCGAGCGCGTTCTGCAGTTCCGCTATCAACTCTTCGCGTTCTGCTAAGGCTCGTTTCAACGGAGTGATTTCGACGGCGGCGCAGGTGACTCCGGCAACTGCTCCTCTCCGATCAAGCAGCGCTTCGACAGTCAAGTCAAAGTAACGTTTCTCGCCGTGCAAAGTGACACTTACTTCGGATCGAGCAGGGTCACCACCCTCCAACACGGATTGCTTTATCGCAGTCAGCCGAGCACCCT
The DNA here is from genome assembly GCA_963815775.1 of uncultured Acidobacteriaceae bacterium. Taxonomy (GTDB): domain Bacteria; phylum Acidobacteriota; class Terriglobia; order Terriglobales; family Acidobacteriaceae; genus CAVVDY01. The sequence goes on from CAWFIB010000029.1 coordinate 243,304, forward strand.
CTTCGCCAGCAAGAATTTCGGCGTCGTTACGCCCAAGATACTGCTGCGGCTCCATCCGGGGGAGAGCTGCGCCACTAATCCACGTATACTTAAGCTCTCGATCCTGGTTGCACACAATAACTGAAGAATTCGCAAGGGCAACCCGGAAACGTTGTTCGCTCAGTCGCAACGCAGCTTCGGCTCGACTCCGCTCCGTGACATCGTGTGCCATACCGCGCACGATGGGTTCGGAACCACAATCGGTTCGCAGGGTATTGTGGTATTCCCAAATTCTGCGTTCTCCCCCGCGCGTGAGAAGCATCATCGAACCCTCAGAGAAACCATCCCTCCGGATTTGGGCCAAATACTCGTCGAATTGCTCACGATATTCGGGAGCCAGAAGGCTTCGCATCGGTTGCTGCAGTAATTCCTCGACCTCATAACCTAGGAGCCGCGCCGGCAGTGGATTGACGGACAGTAGCCTGCCCGAGAGATCATGAGTGCACAACAGATCCCGGCTATGCTGGACCAGATCACGGTATAGATCTTCGTCTTTCCGAACTGCTGCGTGTGGCCGTTTCTGCCGCGAAGGGTTGTTCTTTTTAGGGGCCAATCACGCACCTCGAAGGCAGGAGCCATGTAACAGAGGGCCAGACTCGAACAACATCGACACTTACCCCTTATTTATACATGTTCGAGATGAGCGGAAGATACAACCGAAGTGTGCCCATAACGTACGAAATTGACGCCGATAAGAGAACGATTCGGACCAAGGGCGGCGGGTATGTGACGTTGAAAGAGGTCATCGATCATCTGCGGGTTTTGGAGCAAGATCCCCGATGCCCTGAGCGCGCCGACGTCTTTCTAGACCTGAGTGAAGTGGATTCTTTGCCTGAGACTCCCCAAATCTCGACCCTCGTCGGTGAGCTGGAGAGGACCCGTGCCAAGGTTCGCTTCGATGCGTGTGCAATCCTGGTCAAGGGCAACGCTCTTTTCGGCACGATGAGGATGTTTGAGGCACTGGCAGGCGAACTCTTTCGCGGGACGCGCACTTTCCGGATCGCGACCGAGGCAGAGGCATGGCTCGTGTCACAGAAATCGCTGACCGAGGACAAACCGGCGGACGGGAGCGAATGCTAGACCCTGCGTAGGGAACTTTGGTCCTGGCTCGTTGATGAAATCAGGTGTTATCTCAACTGGCCTGCACCAAAGCCATGCCGCAGCCATGCCGGAGCCTAAGAGGGGCTACGGTAAATCGGATAGCGCTACCCAATATTCCGCCTCGCTGCATCCACCCCGCGAGCGTAAAACCGGCGCTCGCGGACTAAAGTCCGCCCCGTTTCCAGAAAAAGAGGCCCTTTGCGGCACGACTTCAAGTCGTGCCCTGACGCGGAGCTTCCATTCACTCGACTCTCGAGCAGAGCTGCAAAGATGCCGAGGCTTGCCTGAAAGCTATGAGTGGCCAGGCGGCGAAGAGCGGCTGGACGCTGATCGTGCAGGGCAATATGACATTCACCCGGCCGAAAATCGAAGTGCTGCGGGCGATCATGCTGAACCACTGGTATCACCATTGCGGCCAGCTCTCGGTGTACCTGCATATGCTGGACGTGCCCGTGCCGGTCATCTATGGCCGCAGCGCGGACGAAGGGCCTTTCCCCGGAACTACCTCGGCGAGCACCAGAAACAGGGCCGGGGATCCAGCCCTTACGGCGTAACCGTCAGCACTTTCTGCACGGGTGTGTTGTCCGAGGTCGCTGAGATCGTCACCTGGGTCTGCTGGTTGACCGGATAGGTGGTGATGACAAAGATGGCTTGGGTCTGACCTCCCGGCACCGTTACAGAAGGCGGCACGCTGGCCACCTGCGGGTTGCTGCTGCTAAGAGCAACGGGCTGTCCCGCGCTGCATGCGGGATACGAGAGATAGACTGTGGCGTTCACGCTGTTGCCGCCCTTTACCGGACTAGGGAAATCCAGCTGAGACGGGGGTGGCGGCGTGACCGTGTACGTGTTCATCACTACCGATATTCCTGAGAAGGCCGTCAGCGTCACCGGCACGTTGTTGCACTGAGGCGTGGTTGTAATCGGAACGAGCGCGTAGTAGCTGCCTTCCGGAACCTTCACGGTTGACGGCACGCTGGCCACCTGCGGATTATTGCTTTTCATGTTCACGAGCCATCCGCCGGGAGGAGCAGCAGCTCCGAGCACCGGAGCAAGCTGTGCCGGAGCACCCCCGGGGCCGGACGACGGGTAAACATCCACTCGCTCCAGTGCGGGCTGGAGGTACAGGTCGGTACCGGCGTTCGCTCCGTTCAGGCTGGCATTGATCGGACTGATGTGCTGGCTATCAACGAATGAAGTCGTAATCGGAAAGTTCGCGGTGAGCGCGCCCTGAGGAACCGTAACATTTGCGGGCACGTGGCTGTAACCGTCGCCGCTCAGCGACACGCTCACGCCGCCGGGAGGAGCCGGTTCATTCAAGGCTACTGTGCCGGTGGCGGGCGCTCCGCCAATGACGCCCCCCGGCTCGACGACGTCCGCACCCAGCAGTGGCCAGACCGTGAGCGTGTTCTGGCCTACCCCCGATGCAGTTATCACGGCCGGCGAATCCTGCGTGACCAATGGCGAGGCGGCACTGGTCGCGATGAAGGTCGCGCTACGCTGACCCTCCGGTATTGTGACACTCGGCGGCACCTGAACCAGTTCCCCCGCGTTGCTGCTTAGGGGTACGACCGTGCCTCCCGGCGGGGCCGCCTGTGCCAGGGTGACGGTGCCGGTGGAAGTGCTTGCGTTCAACAGGTAGCGCGGCGACAGCGCAAGCGAAGCCTGCGTGGGAGGTGGATTGAAATTCTGCAATCCTTTGGGGAAGGGACGATAGAGGGGATCACCGATGTTGAGAATCATCCACTTCAGCCAGCGCGTGTTTCGGAGAAAGGCATCGCCGACGTTGGCCCCCTGAAAGAGATCGCGGAAGGTCCCTCCGGGGCGGACCAGACCTCCCAGCTCTGGCTCATTCACCGCGCCGGTGGTGACAGTGATTCCCTTGATAATGGCATTGGCCGACCAGTTCGGCCCGCCTCGGGGGTTCAAGGCCGAAGCGCTGTCGAGGTGAAAACCGATGGCGCCGGTGTTCCAGGCGAAGGCGTCGTTGTAGTTGTTGTAGCTGTACCAACCGGAGTAAAGCGCCGCGCCGGGGCAGTCGGGAGCGGGGGGCGTGCCGAACTCCTGCGGATTGGAATCTTCCAGCACTGGGAACCCTGCCAGCCCGGAAAACGTCGCTGCCTGATGCAGGTCCCAGTCGCCTTCGCCGTAATCGGAGTCATCGACGCCCGAAATGTCTCCAAAGCGCCTGTCCAGGCAGGCTTGCCCTGACAGACCGGAATGTTCCGCAGCGATAGCCTTGTCGACCAGCCCTTTGGCCAAATCGGCAGTAGGCGCGTCCAGCCGCCACACCGAATAGATCAACTTTCCGGCAACTTGATTGCGCCACGCGGAGAACGAAAGGAAAGGCTGATAGACGTTTCCCTGGCTCTGCGAGTCGGCATAGTACGGCTGAAGTTGCGTGAGATAAGGGTAAGGGAAGAAGTCCTGAGTTGAATAGACGTTCCAGATGTCGGCGACATATTGATCAAGCGAGTAGAAGAGAGGACTGGTTGAGCCGACGACGTCATATGGCGTCTGATAGGTGAAAACGATATAGAGAATCCTGGCCGGTCCAACAGCATTGAGGCAGTTCTGCACCGGAATCTTTACCGAGGAGACGTACTGGTCCCAGGTGAGCTTGTCGGTGGCGGGCGGAGTTATGGGACACAGATTTTGGATCGGTACGACGCGCTTGGCAATGTAGTAGTTCGCCACTGAAACAGAGTCGGAATTGTTGGCGTTGTAAACCACGAGCGTGCGCAAGGCCAGGCTGTTCGCCGTCTGGGCCTCGGCGCAAGGTTCGCTAAGGGCGAAAGCCGCCAGCCACCCAAGGGCCACGAGTATCGAAACTAAAAGGCGATGAGATGATGCAAGAGGCCGGAACTGATTGTGAGGCATGACAACTACCCAAGAGTGAATTGCGGAACGGCGCAGACGAACATGGCGAAGAGCGACCGCAGGATTATACCCCAATCTCAAGCGTATTCGCGTGCTACCTTCTGCGCCAAGCAACGTCAAACCTATGCCCCGCAGGACTCCGGCTTAAAGCATTGACCCCAAATTAGGAACGTCATACGATTCGCCATCGGGACTTATGGCGATAGCAAGCTTAAATCCGGGCAAGAATCTTGGCCATTTCCGTCTGGTTGAGGAACTTGGCGAAGGCGGCATGGGTGTTGTTTACCGCGCCCATGACACGCGGCTGAAGCGCGACGTTGCCATCAAAGCCTTAAACGCCCGGACCTTCGCGGATGCGAAGGCACGTCAGCGTTTTCGCAACGAGGCACTGATCCTCAGCCGGCTCAACCATCCCAACGTAGAGTGCGTATACGAGTTTCGATCGGAGGAGGACGTAGACTTCCTGGTCCTGGAACTCGTCCCGGGGACCACAGTCAGCGACCTCATAAGGCATGGGCCTTTGCCTGAGCAGGAGGCAGTCGGCCTGGGTATACAGCTCGCCCGCGGATTGGCAGCAGCTCATGCGCAGCGCGTGCTTCACCGCGATCTCAAGCCCGGCAACCTGAAAGTCACGCCAGACAATGTGCTGAAGATCCTGGACTTCGGTCTGGCTCAATTGATGACTGCGCCGGAAGATGTGACGCTCACCGAGCTACCCGCTGCACACGGTCCTCAAGCCGGAACTCCCGGCTATGTAGTCGCCCGAGCAGCTTGAAGGACGGGAGCCCGATACGCGTTCCGATATCTATTCTGCCGGTGTCGTGCTGTATGAGTTGGCAACCGGCTCCAGGCCATTCCCACAGCATGGGCAGTTGCTGGCAGATGCAATTCTGCACAGCCTTCCAACCGCGCCGCGGCTGAAGAACAAGGAAGTTTCTGCCGAGTTCGAAGCTGTCATCCTCAAGTGTCTGGAAAAGGACCCGAAGCTGCGTTATCAGTCCGCGCGAGACCTGTTGGCCGAACTGGAGCGGCTGTGGGCGGGACGGGAGCCATCTGGGCGGACGCTGGCGGTCCCGCATCTACAGCGCCGGCCTGTGCCGTGGCTGCGAGTGTTGATTGCGGGAGCCATCGTGCTGGTTCTTGCAGCGGCTGCTGTGCTGGCGTGGTGGAAATGGGGAAATAGCGGCGAGGTACAGCAGAAGATCATGGCCGTGCTGCCCATGGACACGGTCGGACAAGACCCAGCGACCGGTGCACTTGGTCTTGGGCTGACGGAGACGCTTACTGCCAAACTCGTGCAGGCCAGCGATACGTCTGCGGTTCAAATCGTATCGCCGCAGGACCTTCGGGACCAGAAGGTCAAAACTGCGGAAGATGCCCGGCGCATATTTGGCACCGACTACGTGCTGGAGAGCAGCATTCAGCGCTCGGGCCCGATGCTGCGTATCAACTGCTACCTGGTCGATTCTAAGACGCACCGGCAAATCGTGGCGAAAACAATCGAGTCGGAGGATACCGATCCATTTGGGCTGCAGGACAAAGTCGTAAGTGCAGTTTTGGACATGCTGCCCACGAAGCTGCAACCAGAGGCGCGCCGTAAGCTTGTACGCCGTCCAGAATACTCAGCCTGCGGCTTACGAAGCCTACATTCGCGGCCGAGGATATCTGCAGGAGTACGAGAAGCCGGAGAACATTGAAAACGCGATCGCGGAGTTCAAGCAGGCGATCAGCATCGATCCGAACTATGCCTTGGGATATGCAGGTTTAGGAAACGCATATTGGACAGAATTCGAAGCGCTTGGATAAGGGAAATGACGTAGCGGCTAGAGCTTCGCAGAAAACTGCCAAAAAGCCCTGTCGCTCGATCCAGACCTGGTCGAGGCACATATTTGCCTGGGGAACATTCTGAATGGCACCGGCAAATACGACAAGGCTATACGAGGAGTTTAAGCGGCACTGTGCGCTCAACTCCGCAGAGCGACTGATGCTCTGCGCGGGTCTGGCCAAAGCCTACGAGAATCTGGGGGACATTTCTGCGCGCCGAGGCTGCCTACAAGGATGCCGATTGCCCTGCGTCCCAACTACTGGGGCGTTTATCATTGCCTGGGCCTTTTCTACTACAGGCAGGCACGCTATGCCGATGCCGTGGCAGATATTTAAGAAGGAGATCGCGGATCGCCCCCGACAATTATCAGTCCTATACGTACTCTTGGGGGGCAGCTATGGACAGGAAGGGCACTACAGAGATGCTGATCAGTGCGTTTCAACGCTCGATTGATCTCCGTCCCACCTCCGATGCCTATAGTAACCTTGGCATATGCATACTATCTGATGCATCGCTTTCCGGAGTCTATCAACGCGCAAGAACAGGCACTTGCGACTGGATGACGGGCCATTGGGAAATATGGGGAAATCTCGCGGACGCCCTTTACTGGAGCCCAAATCGCAGAGACTGAAGCCGAGGTCTGAATATCGAAGGGCGATATCGATCTCGCGCGCTTCCAAGCTTGAAGTCAACCCAAACGACGCACGCTCTGCTGGCCTACCTCGCCAACTACTGCAGCAATGATTGGACGAGAAGAACAGAGCCGTTGAGGATACTTAGATAAGCTCTCCAAGCTGCCCCGTCGGATCCCGAGGTGCTATTTCGTGCGGCCATAGTATACAGCCACTTTGAGCAGACTGAACAAGCTCTTAACTTATCTGAAGAAGGCCGTAGAGTTGGCTACTCGCGGCACGATCGATAAAGGATTCGCCGGACTTTCAAGATCTACAGCAAAATCCCAACTTCGTGGCGCATCGCGCGCACACGCCCTTGAACTAATACGGCTACCGCATGATGAATCCAAGCTGACCGACCTGACAGGACTTAGCGCCAATTTTCAGGCTTTCGTAGGTCCATGTATCGTCGTTGTTCCCAGAGACTGGTTCCGGGCTCGTTACTGAGGAATTCGCTTCTGCGGGCGCGTCAAAGACGTAGAATGGGTTGTTCGGCGGAGAATTTGCCTGGGGAAGATTCAGGTCAATTGCCTTGCCGCCAGCTTGACAGATTAACGTGACAATATCCCTCTGTTCACAATTGCCAAGGTGGCCATTCATTTGGAACCTGGATAGTTACCCAGATCACCGGACTGCATACATGCACATGTCGAACCTGTGCAACCAGGATCGACCGACAGTGTGAGTACGCTTATAGTCGGTACCGCTAAAGCTTGTAAGTTGCGGCCTGATTTTACTTTTATGCTTAACTTGCTAGCCGGCCAGAGTATGACAGCTAACGAGCACGCCGATGTACAGAACTGCACGATCCAGTCGTTGTAGCTTCAAGATGTTCTCCTGATCGTGGCCCTGATTGATTCCGGTCAAGGTAGCACAGCCTGACCGAATGTCAAGCCTAATTATCAGAAAAATGCCATCACAATCCAAAACTGGCTGGTACTCCCTGACTCCTGAGGGGTGCAGGCTCCCACGGCGTAGGCACTAAGGTGGGCGATCTCTACCACGGAACGGACTTGTGAAGCTAAGGAGGAAGGATCGGGAGTACTGAAACCGACTATTTCTTTTGCCGGTCTATCTTCATAGGTAAAGGTGGTCTGCAGCTTGCCGCCGGCTTGGGCGACCTTACAGGCGAAAGTTCGCAGAGCAGGCAAGCTAACTCGCTTTATCGGAACCGCATGACCTTCCTTCCATCGTGCCTCGAAGGCCGCGGCGGCTTGGTCCTCCGCTTGTTCCGCCGATAGGTTGGGCGTGAGCTTGGCGAAGTCTTCGGTGACCCAAAAGTCCCGGCCGCTTTGCACGACTCCGATGCCGACTGCATCGTAGACCGCATTCAGCATATTCGCGCGATGGCCGGGCGAGCGCAGGAACATGCCGTTCACGTCGTTCAGCTCGCTGTTCAGGCCCACATTCTCGGCGGCCGCGGTGAAGAAGAGGCCCACAGCGCGCAGCCGATCTTCGAGAGTCGGCTCACCCGAGAACTGGTGCGACAGGCTCTGGTGCTTCACCAGCAGCTCGGTGTGATTTCGCGCCGCCTGCGTCAGCTTGGGATCAAGCTTCAGCGGCGGCTTTCCTGCTTGTTCGCGTGAATGATTCAGCTCGGCGAAGATGCGCGCCTCCGCCTCGCTGTCGGACACAACCTGCCCTGGCGCGAAGACGCCAGTGGCCAGCAACGCCAGAGACAGCAAGACAACGTACCTGCGAGCGGATTTCAACGACTTGTCCTATACAAACTGTGCTGCTGTGATCTTCCCTCTGGCGGATACACCCTCACGAAGTTTGCAGCCCGCCGGTGAGTTCGCTGATCTTCTCGATACGGTGCTCCAGGCACCACTTTTCCAGCGCATCGACCAGGTTCTCGCTGGCGCAAGGGTCCCAGAAATTCACCGTCCCGACCTCGACGGCTGACGCTCCCGCCAGCATGAACTCGATCACATCTTCGGCGGTACTGATGCCACCGATACCGATGACCGGTATGCGAACCGTTTTGGCGGCTTCCCAAACCATACGCAACGCAATGGGCTTGATCGCCGGCCCCGAAAGCCCCGCGGTGGTATTGGAAATTCTCGGCTTGCGGGTCTCGGCGTCGATCGCCATGGCGACGAAGGTGTTCACCAGCGAGATGGCGTCGGCGCCGGCATCCTCGGCGGCGCGAGCCACATCGGGGATGCTCGTCACGTTGGGCGAGAGCTTCACAATCACGGGGCGGGTAGCGATACTCTTTGCAGCTTTGACCACATCGAAGAGCATGTGGGGATCGCTGCCGAATGCAATCCCGCCGCATTTCGTGTTGGGGCATGAGACATTCAGTTCGTAGGCGGCAATCCCCTCCCCGTCGTTGAGCGCGCGAATCACATCTTCGTATTCCTCGCGTGAGTGGCCGAAAACATTGCAGAAGAAAGCGATGTCCTTGATTTTTTGCAGGAGCGGGAGCTTCTCTTCGAGGAAGGCGCGTACACCGATATTTTGCAAGCCGATTGCGTTGAGCATGCCGGCGGCAGTCTCGAACAGCCGTGGCGGTGGATTACCGGCCATCGGCTCGCGCGAGAGTCCTTTGACCACAAAGCCGCCCAGGCGGGAAAGAGCTACCACATCCTCAAATTCAATCCCGTAGGCGAATGTACCGCTGGCGGCAATCACGGGGTTCTTGAGCTGGACTCCAGCGACGGAAACCGACATGTCCAGTGCCGGCCTGGTTACGGGACTCACGGGTGTGCCTCTTTTGCCGGACGGCGCTTGGAGGGTGCGGCGGAGGGAGCCGACTCCTCGAGCCGCTGGGAGATCGCTTCCGTCAAAACGCTGCCGGCCGAACTGGTTGGCTTGTTCAGGCCCAGCATGGCGGCGAGCGTCGGTGCGATGTCGATGGGTTCCACCTGCTCGCGATAGACCCCGGGCTTGAACGCCGGACCGTAGAGCGCCAGTGGAACGTGCTGATCATAGCTGTAAGGCGCTCCGTGGTTGGCAACCGCCCTGGTCGTGGCGGCATACGAGAAAGGCATCGGCACGCCCATGACCCAGGCGCCTCCATAAGGCGAGTAGCTGTTCAAGTACAAGTGCCCGAGAGGCGTCGGTGGAAGTTCACCGTTGCCCATCTGCTCCTTGGTGAATGCATTCAGAAAGCCGGCAGACTTCATTGCCTCGGCAACATCGCTCTCCGCTTCACCTTCACTTAGATTGGGAGGGAACGCGTCGGTGTTCACGAAGACGATGGGGTAGGAGACCGACCGGATGTAGTCTCCGGACTTGTGCAGCTTCGCGCTCAAATCTTTGTTCAACTGTGCGTGCAGGTCGCTGTCGGAAGGCGTGGCCAGCGGTAACTTAAGCTGCTTGTCGGTCGCTTGCACCGGAGCAACCCCGTGATCTGCCGTCAAGACCAGCCAGAACTGCCCCTGTCCATATTGCTGATTGAGAAATCCCACAAAGTCGGCGATCTGGCGATCGAGCGCAAGAGCCATGGCATGCATCTCGGGATCATCGGGTCCGACCATGTGGCCAAGGATGTCATTCGCCGAAAGACTGATCACCAGCAGGTCGGTCACGGTGCCATTGCCCAGCATCTCCTGCTGGATCAACTCGCGTGCAAAGTCGAACTCGTAGTCGTTGCCGAAGGGAGTCGACCCTACCAGCTCGAAGTAGCTCACCGGCTTGCCATTGTCGAAGTTGTGTGGCTTGGTCGAGGCGAGAAGAGTGCCGTCGCTGTCCTTCCATTCCTGATTCAGATACTTCTTCGCCGAGTCCCCCCCATTGAACGCCAGCAGCCAGCGCGGAGGACTGCTCATGTAGTAGGTCGATGTAAGCCAGGCGCCGCTATCGTAGTCGATCCAGAAAGCGCCGTTGGCGCTGAACCCGGTAGGCAGTATCGCGGCGCGGTCCTTGAGGGCAATCCCGTACACGCGCGACTGGCCCTGGGTGGCAAGACGCAGTTCGTCCCCAATGGTGTCAGCAAGGAGATTGTGCGGAGATGAGCCGACGCCCTCGACATCGGCGCCGATGAGTTTGGTCGCGCTGTCCTCTACACTGCTGACCATGCGCTTCTGGGCGGGATCCCACCACTCATTGGAGAAGATGCCGTGTGCTGGACTGTAGGCGCCCGTGCCGATGGTCGCGTGGCCCGGTGCGGTACGGGTATTCGCGTATTCAAAATAGCAAGCAGGAAAGTAGGCTCCGCGGTCAGTGAAGAGGCGAAAGCCGTTTGGCCCAAACTCCTGGTGATAGCGTTCGAGGTAGTCACCGCGGAACTGGTCGATGATAAGAATCACAACCAGCTTGGGATTGGCCTGGTAGGCAGAGGCAAAACAGGCAGCCGTCGCGAGTACGGTTGCGAGTAGGATGGCTAGCTTGGCGCGGAGCATCGCCGATCAGTTTAACAAGTATTCGCGGCTGCTCGCGCCCCGAGCCTTATCCCACCTCCTGCTTCTCTCGCACCACTACTGGCTGCCTGACGGTCGCGGTGCGCTCAAGTTTGTCCCAGGAAAAGCTGCGACCGTCGATCACGCGCTTGAGGGTCTTGATCAGCACCAGGGAGAAGACCTGACGATAGGCAAATCGCTGCAGCCAGACGTGGCCCAACAGCAGGAAATCGCGCTTGCGGCCCGGCTGCTGCCGTTCCAGGGCAAAGGCGATCGCTGATGCGATGAAGTCGATCACCATGAACAGTGCAAAGTAAACCACAAGTTTGTGGAAACTCGCGGGATTCGCCGACTCGGGATGGAAGTATTTCTGCACGAAATAATTCAGCGTGCCGACGACAAACATTACATCGATAAACGGTGAGACCAAGGGCAGCAGGATCTGGAAGATGACAACGTTGGGCAAAGCGACCCAACCCAGCGCTCCCTTACGCTTCACAGCGACCTTGTGCTTCCACACCGCCTGCATGATCCCGAACGACCAGCGGAAGCGCTGGCGCATCAGCCCGCTGGCGGTGGTCGGCGCCTCGGTATAGGCAAGGGCGCGGTCCTCGTAATTCACGCGATAACCGGCCTGCAGCAGCGCCATCGTCAGGTCGGCATCTTCGGCAACGGTATCGTGATGGTACCCGCCCGCCGCGCGCACGGCATATGTTCTCCATGCACCAATCGCACCCGGAACCACACTCACGGCGTTCAACGTATCCAGTGCGCGGCGTTCAAAGTTCTGACTGGTGATGTACTCGAGCGCTTGCCAGCGTGTCCACAAGTTGACCCGGTTGCCCACCTTCGCATTGCCGGCCATGGCAGCGACGCGCGGATCGGCAAAGTGCGGCACCAGATACCGGATAGCGTCGGGAGCGACGACCGTATCCGCGTCGATGCCCACGAAGATCTCTTCCGTTACGTGTTCGAGGGCAAAGGTGAGCGCGTCGGCCTTGCCGGAGTTGGGTTTTGTAAGGACGGTAACGTAGCCTTCCGCAATCTCTTTCCGGAAGGCTTTGCGGCAAACCTCCAGGGTTGCGTCCTGTGAGCCGTCGTCAATGACGATCACGCGCAGGCTTGGATACTCGGAATCGAGGACCGAGCGGACCGTGCGCTCAATGACCTTCTCCTCGTTGTAAGCAGGAATCAGAACTGCAACTGCCGGCTGGAAAGTCGGGTCCGCATACGGCTGCTTTCGAAAACGATCATAGGTAGCGAGCGCTCCGATGAGCACCAGGCGCGCGCTCATCAGCACGTCGCCTATGAAGAAAACAAGAATGATGAACGTAGACAGCCCCGAGAACATGTCGAAGCTGAGGCTGTCGATCCACGCTGCCCAGCGCTCGTTCCGGGTAAGCGGAGGCATTACGTCAGCCCGCGTTTTGCCGAGCAGCTCCGAAACTGGAACTAAGTCGTAGCCCTTGGCCCGCAACTGGTCAATGATGACCGGCAGGGCTTCGACGGTCTGGGCGCGATTCCCGCCGCCATCATGCAACAGGATGATGTTGCCGCAACGCAGATTGCTGGGATTGCACGGAGGAAGGTTCGACATCACGTCCTGCACGATTTCGTCTGCCGTGCGCCGGGGATTGTCGCGCCAATCGTTGGGATCGATTTTGTCGCCAACCGTGATAAACCCCATTTCCTGCGAGAGCTCGAGGGGGCGCACCTGATCAGCCGTATCCGGCTCCTGATCGATCGAATACGGTGGCCGGAACAGCACCGGCTTTACCCCCAGCTTGCCTTCAAAGAAACTCTCCGTGAGGTTCAACTCGACCTCAAAGTAGCGTTTGCTGATATTACTGATGTCGGGGTGGGTGAAGGTGTGGTTGCCGATCTCGTGACCTTCCGCGTAGATCCGTCTGGTTACACTGGGGTACTTCTCTGCCTCGAGTCCGATCAGGAAAAAGGTCGCCTTAGCGTTCTTCTCCTTCAGAACATCAAGCATCTTGGGCGTCCACTCTGGATCGGGGCCATCATCGAAGGTAATGGCGATCTTGTTCGGAGAACTGCCGTACATGTCGATGACGTACGGTGACGGCATGACCTTGAAATTCTCGTGATTGATCAGCTTTGTGCCGGCATCGACTGTGAGTTCACGCTCGCCGGGAGATGGCTTGGAGTCGATTCGCAGAATCTCCCCCTGCCCCTCGATATCGACGTCCTGACCAGGAGGAACGGTCTTCAACTCATTGGGAGCATTGGCATCGCTGGGCTTGTCCCACACCGCCCACAGCGATCGGTCCTCTGAGCCGAGCCGCCACAAAGCGAAGGTTGTGATGCCCAATTCGCGGGCGGCCCGCATCTCGTTCAGCGCGGTAACACCGTCGAGGAACCACACATCGTGTCGGATGTTGTTCTCGTCCAGATAGGCGAAGTGCGGATTCATCGAGTCACCGTCAAAGTCGACGGGAGTTTCGGCGTCCTCCGCTTCAAGCCAGGCTTCCTGCACGGAAACGTTGTGCACAGCAGCGGGAGGGGTCCCTTTCTTCTGACCCTTCTTTCTCGCCCAGTCATAGCCGTAGTTCCCGACAGCGGCGATAATCTTCTCGTGCGGGATCACCTTCAGCGCGTCCTGCAAGTTCTTGATGAACCAGTCCTGGCTGGCCACCGCTCCGGACATCCCACCGGGATAGTGCTCGTCGTAGTTCATGAGGATCAGGCCGTCAGAGTTGGCGGCGACGTTTGCGTAATCGAAATCCCTGTCGTTGACGGGAACGGCGATGTACAGCTTGAGACCTCTGCCGTGCAGATCGCCATAGAGCTCCTCCACCAGCGTCAGGTAATCGGCTCGCGAGTTTTCGGGAAAGGCTTCTATGTCAAGGGTCAGGCCCTTGTATTGGTCGGTGGCCAGGAAGGCCATAATCTCGTTGCGAAAGCGCTGCCGCGCCGCTGGATCGGCCATGAACTTTGCCGTCGCATCCGGGTCCCACTGGTTGCCGATCGGATCGTAGTTGTTGACCAGCGGCAGGACTTCCATCTGCGCCTTTTCGCCCTTGAGGAACGGCATTACCTTCTCGTCCACGGGACGAGGCTTGCCGTTGTGCATCAGGTCGAAGAGCGTGTTCTGCTCGGTGACTGCCTGCAGGCGGCCGTCCGCAGTAAGCACATGCAGCCACTCAGGGAAAAGCAGGTCGATCTGTGGGTAATACTCCTTCAGCGAGGCAAAGCTGGCCGCATCCCACTGCACGTAGAAGGCGCCGCGGATGCCTTCATCCGTGTTCAAGACGACCTGTGAGGCGGGCTTGTGGGTCTTGCGATGGGTGTTAGCCCGGCGGTGCAGCTTCTGCTTCTGATTTTCCTTCAGTGCATGGTAGGGCTTCTTGACCTCAGGCAGGGAAACCCCGGGCACGGATGCCCCGCGAATGACGCTGGCGACAAAGAACACCGCCAGCAAGGTGATGACAATCACGCTGGCGTCGAGCACCAGGCGCAACCGCCGCCATCGCTTGCGGTCAGGATCGTAGAAGATTTGCTTAGGAATGGACATCAATTGCGCGCCAACTCATCGTAACCGCCGCCCTTCAGCAGAGCAACAGTACCTCTCCCTCAGATGCTATATTCGCCACGTGCGTGGACAGGAGGTCAAGGCGCTGGGGAGAGTGGAGTCGGGCTCTTTCTTTAGCCTGCTCCGGAAATGTCGGGGTTTCTTCTTAATCTTCTTCCTCGCCGGCTTGCTGCTGCGGCTTATCTTCTATTTTAAATTCCCCCATGTCACGGGCGATTCGCTTATCTACGGCGACATCGCCAAGAACTGGCTCGACCATGGAATCTTCGGACTGACTCACGCCGAAGGGGTACGGCCCACCTGGATACGGCTGCCCGGGTATCCAGCCTTCCTGGCCATTTGCTTCGTTCTCTTCGGACACGAGCACTATAACGCCGTACTGCTGGTGCAGATCGTTGTCGACCTGCTCGGCTGCTTGATCATCGCCGATCTGGCCCGCCGTACCCTCTCCCAGCGCGCGGCCAAAATCGCGTTTGCCCTGGCAGCGTTATGTCCGTTTACCGCGAATTACACAGCCGCTCCGTTGGCGGAAACCCTGAGCATCTTCTTCGCGGCCGCGGCGCTGGACTCCGCGGTCGCGGGGTTCAATGCATTAGACGTGGGCACAACGGCATGGAGAGCGTGGACCGGGTGCGGTCTGGCCTTGGCAGCGGGAATTCTCTTGCGCCCGGATGGCGGAATCCTGTTGATCTCCGTCGGCTTATTCCTGCTTTGGCGCATGTGGAGAGTGCCGGACGAGCGCTCACGCTTGTTTTGGGCAGGGGCCCTCATTCTGTCCATCGCGCTGGCGCCGCTGACACCGTGGACGATTCGCAACTGGCGCGACTTTCACCGATTCCAGCCCCTGGCGCCCAGGTATGCCAGCGATCCTGATGAGTTTGTCCCCGTGGGTTTCGATAAGTGGGTGCGCACCTGGATCGCAGATTATGTCTCGACGGAGGAGATCTACTGGCAGGTTCCGGACGATGACGTTGATATCAAGCTCCTGCCGGCGAGGGCCTGCGACAACCAGCAGGAATGCGCAGAGACACATGCGATCTTCGAGGATTACGCCAAGTCTCATTTCGTGGGACCCGATCTCAACCAGCGCTTTGCGAAACTGGCAAATGAGCGAATCGCGCGTCATCCCCTGCGCTATTACGTTGAGCTGCCTGTGATGCGCATCGCCGACATGTGGCTGCGGCCACGGACCGAGATGCTGCCCTTAAGCTCGCGCTGGTGGGAATACAGGGACGACCCGCATGATGCCATCCTGGCGACGATCTGGGGCGCGCTCAACCTGCTCTTCATCGGCGCTGCCGTGATGGGCGTGATTCGCGGCCCGCGTCCCAAATATCTCGCGCTCATGCTGCTGTTTGTTCTCCTGCGCTCCGCGTTCCTCGGAACATTGGAAAATCCTGAGCCCCGCTACACGCTGGAGTGCTATCCGGTGGTGTTTGTTCTGGGAGCCGCGTGGATCAGCGGCTGGAGAAGGCACAAACTCCGAACCTGATCAACGAGGCGGAAGCAAGATATTGTCGATGAGCCGTGTCGCGCCAACGAATGCCGCCACAGCCACAAGAGCGCCGCGTGAGACATCGCTGACCGGTTCGAGCGAGTCGGGATCGACGACGGCGAAGTAGTCCAGCTTAGCGGCGGGCTCTTCGGCGATAAGGTTCTTGCCCAGCGCGGCCAACTTCGCCGCATCGTGCTCGCCCATCTCTGCGGCTTGTTGCACCTGCGCAAGCGCGCGATGGAGAGCTAACGCCCGCTTCCTCTCTTCCGGGCTGAGGTAGGCATTGCGCGAGCTCATCGCCAGCCCATCCGGCTCGCGAACGATTGGGCAAACGACCAGCTTCACATCCATGTCCAGGTCGAGCACCATGCGGCGGAGGACTGCAACCTGGGCCGCGTCTTTCTGGCCGAAGAAAGCGAAGTCAGGCCTGACAATCTCGAACAGCTTGGCGACGACCGTTGCCACTCCGCGAAAGTGACCGGGCCGTGAAAGGCCGTCGAGGCGATCGCTCAGTCCCGCTACCTCGACAAACGTTGTCGCGCCCGCGGGGTACATCTCGCCAGCGGCCGGCATGTACAGCACATCGACGCCAAGTTTCTCCAACATCTGGCTGTCGCGCTCCGGAGTGCGCGGGTATTTGGCAAGGTCCTCACTCGGCCCGAACTGCAACGGATTCACAAAGATGGAGACCGCCGTTGCATCGCATTGCGACTTGCTGGCGCGCACCAGAGAGGCATGACCTTCGTGCAGGGCTCCCATGGTGGGAACGAAACCCAAAGTCCTTCCGCTGCGGGTAACCTCGCGGCAGTGCGCTTTCATGTCGGCGACAGGGCGAATCAGTTTCATTTTCATTAGCATTCAATTGTGCGGCGTGGGCTGGGGCGAGGCGGGCCCGGCAGGCTTGGTTGCCGATGGACGCGCCGGACTCACTGTGGTGGTATCGCTCGTTTGCAGCTTCCAGCTTTGCACGATGCCATCGAAGGCGGGCTGCAATCGGTCGATCGATCCCGGCTGCGCCTTGAGAGACAGCGAATAGATTTCCTGGTCGGGTCCGTCGATGAACACCAATTGCTCAATCCAATCGCGTGCGCTTTCTTTGTCGTGGTAGCGGACCTTAATCATCTCCGCAGGAAGCGTATCGACAACCAGTTGCTGACGTTGCAGGGTCTGAGGATTGTGCCCGCCTGCCCGCATGTTGCTCATTGCTGCATCGATGATTTGATCGATGCTGAGAGCGGCGCCGTCTTCCATCGTCGGGAGCTCGACCGCAGCAACGGTGACCACATCCCAAAGCTTTCTGTCGGTGGTCTGCGGAGGAGCGACGACAACGCCATCACCAAAGGCTTCGCCGAGCACCGTCCAACCAGCAGGGTAGTTGAAGCAAAATCCTCCCTCTGTCTGGCAGAAGTGCTGAGACGGATCGGTAGAGGAGGCAGTGCCCTTTGCCCGCTGAGCGTGAGCGCACACCAGAAGAGCAGCGACTATGACGAAGGCCGAAAAGCCGTGAGAACGAGACAGCACACTCTTATGATCGCAGGGCGTGCTTGCGCTCGGCAATCACATCCAAGGCGGCTGACGTCTCTTTGGGCAGATGGTACGACTCCGCTTCGGATGGAAACCCCCCGGACTTCACGTCCTCCTTATAGGCGAGCACAGCGTTGCTGACCGCCGTTCCCAAATCGGCGTAGCGGCGCACGAACTTCGCCGCCGGCGCAAAGGTCAGGCCTAGCAGATCGTGGAACACCAGCACCTGCCCGTCACATTCCGGGCCGGCGCCGATTCCAATGGTCGGGATCTCCAGTTCGTGGGTAACCATCGCCGCCACTTCGCGGGGGATGCCTTCCAGCACCACGCAAAACGCGCCGGCGCGCTCCAATGCCAGGGCATCGCGCATTAGCTGCTCAACCGCCTTCAGGCTCTTGCCCTGGACCTTGTAGCCGCCCATCGCGTGCAACGACTGCGGCGTCAGCCCGATGTGGCCGACGACGGGAATTTCGGCGTCGACCAGGCGCTCTACAATTGGCGCACGTTTTTCGCCGCCTTCGATCTTGACGGCCTCGGCGCCGCCGTCCTTGATGAAGCGCACGGCGTTACGCAGGGTGTCCCTGATGCTCACATGATAGGAAGCGTAGGGCATGTCGGCAATCAGCAGCGCATGTTTCACGCCCCTGCGCACCGCGCGCACGTGATGCAACATCTCCTGCACGCTCACCGGCAGAGTATTCTCGTAGCCGAGCATGACCATGCCCAGCGAATCGCCCACCAGGATCATGTCAATCCCGGCTTCGTCGATCAGACGAGCGCTGGGATAGTCATACGCCGTGAGACAGGTTATTAGCTCGTGGTGCTTTTTCTTTTCCAGGAGTGAAAAAGCGGTGATTTTGGCGCGGAAGTCGCCGGTAGTAATGCTCACGATGTCCTCCAGTGCAGTTCCGCCCAGCGGATACCGCCTGTCGTGCTAGTCACACCTTGGATGATGTGAGCAGCAGCCAAGAGGATTCTACATCTTCACAACAGTCCGTCAAACGCCAAACTACTGCGCGGCGCTGGTATGGTCATGAATGATCCGCCAGCCCTGAGGAAACTTCTGAAACACCAGGGTGAACAGTCCGTGTGGCTCTTTACCGTCCGGCATCGTCAGATGCCATCGGCCGCGGACAAAGGCTGAATCCGGCCCCAGCGGGACGACTTGCAAGTCGGCGAATTCCAGCTTCCCCATCTCGTGTCCGCCCGCTTGATAGGTTTTCTGGTAGCGCTCGAGAGTAGGTTGCCAGCCTTTGGTTTCGGTCCCTCCCGAAAAGAAGGTCAGCTCGGGGGAGTTCCAATATCCGGCCATGAAGCCTTGCAAGTCATGGCGGTTCCAGGCTTCCATTTGCTGCCGGACCACGCCGCGAATCTCTTTCTCGGTCTGCGACGCCGTTGCTGCGGCCGCCGGTCCTGCTGCCGCAGCCAGGAGAATACCTGCCAGAAACAGCACCATGGGAACTCGCATTACGTGACGCCCTCCGGTCGCCGCAGTGTAGCCAATCGGGGCAGTGCTGAGCAACCGGCATAGACACCACCGGCGGGCCGGTTAGCCCGCCGTCCTTGTGAAGCGAACGCTCCCTTAGTGGTTTTCGGCCGTGGCCTCGGTATGAGCCTTACGTACCGCCGCCAGAAAACGATCATTTGCATGGGCGTCATGCACCTGTCCCGTTAATACCGGTCGGAAACCAACGTCGTGGCCGTAGTAGTTGGTCATCGCATCCTGGTCCTCGCGAATAGCTACTCCGTTCAGCGTGGCTCCAACGAAGGCTCCACGCGAGCGCGAGTAGGTCAGAACTTCGGACTTCATCTTCCAATTGGTTGAGGCGCTGGCGCTGCGTCCCACGGGACCTGCGGCTGCGCTAACATCGCCGCCAATCTTGAATTTGGAACTAAGCAACTGGTTCATGCCGTTATCGTTCATGATCAGCATGACTACATCCGTACCTTCAACGCCGATCTGGGCGCCCCAGCTACCGCCCGTGGCGGCAAAAAAGGCGGGCGCGCTCCATCCACCGCCGGTGCGGCAGGTGGCTACGCCGCGGCCGTACTCAGCGCCAAAAATGAAGCCGCCCTTGATCATTGAAGGGATAACGGCTACGCATTTGGCATTCTCAAACACGTTCTCCGGAATTCCACTGTCCGGAGCCCCCAGCAACTGATTGATGATGGCCGCCGACTGGTCAAGCCGTGCGAGGTCCTTCTGCCCTTCACTCTTGGCTTGTTCCGCCGCATTCTGGTCATTTTTCGCAGCGGTCTTATGCTGCTGGTTGTCTACACTTTTGTTGTTGCCCTGGGCCATTGCCATGAACGTGCCGAGCAACACCACCAAAATCAGGATCCCAAGTTTTTTCATGTTCCAGGTCACCTCCGTCGTTTTGGGCTTGGCATCGACATACAATCTGGCCGCCCTTATGCAAGTTGGATAGATA
Source organism: uncultured Acidobacteriaceae bacterium (assembly GCA_963815775.1). Lineage (GTDB taxonomy): Bacteria > Acidobacteriota > Terriglobia > Terriglobales > Acidobacteriaceae > CAVVDY01. Next base: position 263,170 of record CAWFIB010000029.1, read on the forward strand.
GTTTGCGGCAAAGGTTGACACGTGAAGCCAACATTTAGGCGGCGATTCGCTACAACCTCCTGCGCGAGAAAATCATCGCCGCAACCCCCGCCTTGCCTTCTTAAGAGAGGCCTCTCGCTCGCGAAGTTTGGATCACGTCCGGGTAACCGGACGGGGCCACGTGTTTTCCGCGACCGTGACAACTGGGTATCATCTACATGGCAGAGTCTGATCGACTCGAACTGTATGGGAAATACCTTCAAGACGGCTCTTCTCTTGACAGCGATGACGCTGTTCCTGCTCTTCCTCGGGCAGATATTTGGCGGTCAGCGGGGCCTGGAGATGGCCCTGATCTTTGCCGTGATCATAAACTTCGCTTCCTACTTCTTCAGCGACAAGATTGCGCTCGCTACATATCGCGCGCAGCCCGCCACCCGCGAGCAGTTGCCGCGCGTGTATGCCATCGTCGAGCGTCTGTCGCAGAAGATGGGCATTCCTATGCCCAAGATTTACGTGATCCCCACCGACTCACCCAATGCATTCGCAACTGGACGAAATCCCCAGCATGCTTCGGTGGCAGCCACTCAGGGAATTCTCGATCTGCTGAACGATGAAGAACTGGAAGGCGTGCTGGCACACGAGCTTGGGCACGTCCGTAATCGCGACATCCTGATCAGCTCCATCGCGGCGACGCTCGCCGGAGCCATCACGTTCCTGGCGCGCATGGGATTCTGGTTCGGCGGGATGGGCGGGGATCGTGAAGACCGACAAGGCGGAGGCGCGATGGGACTGCTGATGCTGATCCTCGCGCCGATCGCGGCGATGTTGATCCAACTCGCGGTGTCGCGCTCGCGGGAGTACCAGGCCGATGAGACAGGGGCGCACCTTACAGGCAACCCGCAAGCACTGGCAAGCGCGCTGGCCAAGCTGGACGCGTACTCAAAGCGCATCCCGATGGCCGCTTCGCCATCGACAGCGCACCTGTTCATCGTCGCGCCGAAGCTCATGGGCTTGACCTTTGCCAACCTGTTCGCGACCCACCCGCCCATTGCTGACCGCATCGAGCGGCTCACCGGGCAGCCGGCGGAGATGTTTGGCGTGCGCTCCGGGAAACCTAATTCGTGACCTATTAAAGGCCTTCACCACGGAGACGGAGTATGCGGAAGCGTTATTTCGAAATTCCTCTGTGCCCTCTGTGTCTCTGTGGTGAGACCATTCGTCTCGCTTCTTCCCTTACAATAAGGGATTCACTTACAGGAACGACGACCCTACTATGCATCGCTGGTCTCAACTCTTTATTCCTACGCTGCGCGAGGCCCCGGCCGATGCCGAAGTCGCCAGCCACAAGTTTCTTGTCCGCGCCGGCTACATTCGTCAGCTTGCCGCCGGCATCTACTCATTCCTCTTTCTTGGCAACCGTACGCTGGTCCGCATCACCCGGATCGTGCGCGAGGAGATGGACCGCATCGGCCAGGAGTTTTATCTGCCGGCGCTGCATCCGCGGGAAATCTGGGAAGCCAGCGGACGCTGGCAGGTCATGGGCGACAACATGTTTCGCCTGAAGGACCGTAGTGGCCGCGACCTCTGCCTGGGCATGACCGAAGAAGAGGTCATGACCGAGATCGCGCGCAAAGAGCTACGCAGCTACAAGCAACTGCCGCAAATCTGGTACCAGATCCAGCAGAAATTTCGCGACGAGCCGCGTCCCAAATCAGGGCTGTTGCGTGTGCGCCAGTTCACCATGAAGGATTCGTACTCGTTCGACATCGACGCCGCTGGACTCGACGTGAGCTATCGCAAGCACTATGACGCCTATTGCCGCATCTTCGATCGCTGTGGACTGAAGTATGTCGTAGTCGAGGCGCACTCCGGCGCCATGGGCGGTTCGCAGTCGCACGAGTTCATGATCTACACCGATGCCGGCGAGGACTTTGTCGTAAGTTGCCCGAGCTGCGGCTACGCAGCGAACCTGGAGAAGGCAACCTCGAAGCTGGAACTGGTCGAGGATTTGGCGACTACCAATAACGGCCAGCCTGAGCTCGTACACACGCCCGGGCAAAAGACGATTGAGGATGTCGCGCGCTTTCTCGGCGTCTCTCCGAAGAACAAGATCAAGACCCTGGCCTACATGATCGTCGGTCCCGCCGATGCCAAAACCGGCGAGCAGCGCAACCGTGCGCTTGTCGTGCTCATGCGTGGCGATCACATGTTGAACGAAGCGAAGCTGTCGGCCGCCATCGCCGGCAAAGAGTATCGTCCAATGCACGAGGAGGAGATTCAGCAGCTCTTCAATTCGCCGGCCGGATACCTCGGCCCGCTGCATGTCGAGTGGGCGAAGGACGAGAACGATACCTCCAGGCCACTGCTGATTGTGGAGGAGGCGTTGCGTGGTCGCACCAACCTGATCGCCGGCGCCAACAAAGAGGAGTATCACGTCAAGAACATCACTCCCGACGTGACATTCCGCGCGACCTCATGGGCGGACCTGCGCAATGCGGTCGAGGGCGAAGGCTGTCCCAGTTGCGGCAAGCCGCTGAAAGTCGCCAAGGCCGTCGAGATCGGGCACATCTTCAAGCTCGGTTACAAATACTCCGAATCGATGGGCGCGCGCGTGCTCGATGAAAACGGCAAGGAAGTAATGCCGATCATGGGCAGCTACGGCATCGGGTTGGAGCGCATCCTCACCTCCTGCATCGAGCAGAACAATGACGCGAACGGCTTCTGGTTGCCCGTGAGCATTGCGCCGTTCCAGGTGGTGGTGGTGCCGACCAACACCACCGACGAGAAGATCAACTCAGGCGCAATCGATATCGCCAATCGCCTCGAAGCGGCCGGGCTGGACGTTTTGCTCGACGACCGCGACGAGCGCCCTGGCGTGAAGTTCAAAGATGCTGATCTGGTTGGTATCCCCTATCGCGTCAATGTTGGCAAGAAACTCGGGGAGGGCATCGTCGAGGTTGCCACGCGCGCAACCGCCACACGCGACGATGTTTCCGTCGCTAGCGTGGTGGAGCACCTGAAAAGGCTGGTATCCGATGACCTTACTGCGGCTCAGGGTACGGTCCAACAGAGCCACTAGTCGTTTTCTGTTTCTACGTCACGAACTTCAGAGGTAAAGCGCCCTCGGCCCAACTCCGTTTTTACCTGTTCTCCCGGAGCAAGCTGTAACGCGTCTTTAACCACCGCGCCGCTCTCATCGAACACAAGTGCGTAACCGCGCGCCAACACCGCCTTGGGTGAGAGCGCTTGCAAGCTGCGATCGAGTCCTAGCCAACGCGAGTGCTTCTGGAGTACGAGGGTTTCGGCTGTGCGGCCCAGGGTTTCGCTCGGCCGATCCAACTGGGCGCGGCGGCGCGTAAGCAAACTGGTCATTGCGGTTGAAAGCGCTGCTTCCCGTCGACTCAATTCCCGTCTGACATTGCCCAGCCGAATGCGCATGTCCTGATGCCGAAGGCGGGAGTCCACCGATTCGAGCTGGCGCCGCATACGCGTGAGGTTCTGTGCCTGTACCTGCACCATCCGGTAGACTCGGTCGTCCAGCCGCTGCTGGCGCCGCGCAAGGGAGTCCTTCATGCGCGCAAAGGCCGCGTGTTGTGTGAGGCGTGACAACGCGTTATGTGCCAGCAGCAGCCGGTATTGCGTTGCCTTCGCCAAGCGCCTGTGGAGCGTGGACAGCCGTTCCTCCAGTTCGTGCTTGGCCGCAGCCACAATCTCGGCGGCCTCCGACGGCGTGGCCGCCCGCCGGTCAGCGACAAAATCACAAATCGTGAAGTCGGTTTCGTGTCCGATGGCCGAGATGACAGGGAGCTTCGACGAGGCAATTGTCCGCGCGAGTTCTTCGTCGTTAAAAGCGAACAGGTCTTCAAGCGAGCCGCCGCCGCGCGCGACGATAATGACGTCGACCTTTCCCGAACGGTTCAAGTACCGCACTCCGGCCGCCACTTCGCCCGCTGCGCTCTCTCCCTGAACCTGGGCCGGGTAGATCAGTACGTGAATGGATTCGTGACGCCGCTGGAGGATGTTCAGTATGTCGCGCAAGGCCGCTGCGTTGGAGGAGGTCACGATTCCTATGCGTCTTGGTAGAGCCGGTATCGGCTTCTTTCGTCCAGCGTCGAAGAGGCCCTCCGCCGCCAGTTTCGCCTTGAGTTGCTCAAAAGCCAGTTGCAGCGCACCGGCACCCTTGGGCTCCAGATACTCCGCCTGCAGTTGCAGCTCACCTCTCTCGTCATAGACGGTAACTCGCCCCCGGGCAATGATTCGCATGCCGTTTCCGGGACGGAAGCGCAACAGCCGGGCTTGACTGCGCCACAGCACCACCCGGAGCTGAGCGGAGCCGTCCTTAAGGGTGAAATAGACATGCCCAGATTCCACCGGACGGTAGTTTGAAATCTCACCCTCGACGTAAATATCTGTAAATGAACGTTCTAGCTGGGTCCGGACGGCCACCACCAACTCCCGAACAGGATAGACAATTCGGGCTGGAGCGGCGAAGGTTAGCCCGAGTTGTTCATTACCTGCCATGAATGTCCCAAAACCTGGCCGTGTCTTGCTGGGCACACAAATCAAAATGCCATGACAATACAGTTGCAACAATCGTGGTGCAACGATAGTATCGGGGCGCTCGATATGCGCGCAGCTACCACCACTTACACCCGGGTTCAGCGTTTCCGGCTGCCTCGCCTCTGTGTCGCTGTCACCGGGTCAGATGCGTCAAACCTGCTGGAACGGGCTGAGACCTTAGTTCGCGATAACCCATTTCTGGAGTTCAGGTTAGATTACCTGTCTCAGCCTGCCACGGCATTCCCAAAGCTCAAGCACTTTTTGGAGCTATACCCCCAGGCGACCGTCATTGCTACCTGCCGTCGTGCGGTCAACGGGGGCAAATTCAAGGGATCCCTGCACTCCCAGCTGGACATTCTAATCAAAGCCGCCAGTGTTGGCTTTCAGTTGGTCGACATGGAAGTCCAAAGCGCCCTCGAACTCAAGCGCGAAGAATTCCTCGACCTGAAAAATCGGGTCGGAGTCATTCTTTCCTTCCACGACTTCAAGAGCACCAGGAAGTTGGAAGAACAGTTCACCGTGATGCGGGATCTGCCGGCCGACTTTTACAAAATCGTAACCACCGCCACCAATCTGTATGACAACGTCACCATGATGAAGTTCCTGCAGTCCCACTCCGGTCAGCACGAGATGGTGGGTCTATGCATGGGGGAGCAGGGCATCATCAGCCGCGTGCTCGGGGTTCGCGCCGGCAGCGTGTTTACCTTCGGATCGGCAGCACGGGGCGAAGAGACAGCTCCCGGGCAGATTACAGTCAGTGAACTGCGGGACACATATCGGATTGAGATGGTCGAGGCGTCCACTCAAGTTTACGGTGTTGCTGGCGATCCGGTATCGCAGTCATTGTCACCCGTCATGATGAATGCGGCCTTTCGCCGCGAAACCGTGAACGCCGTATATCTCGCGCTGCACGCCAAGAGTCTCAAAGACCTGCTGGCGTGCACCAGTGATATCCCTATTCGCGGCTTAAGCATCACCATGCCTTATAAGGAGGAGATCGTTGCAGCGCTCTCCAACTCCGATCCGCTTACCCGGCAGATTGGGGCCTGCAACACCGTCGTACGAAGCCATGACGGAAACCTCTACGGCTTCAATACCGACGTCGCCGGCATTGTGGAACCTCTTGAACAACGGATGCAGCTCCCTGGCAAACGCATCCTGGTTGTTGGCGCCGGGGGCGCTGCGCGCGCCGCGGTCTTCGGCCTGAAGGGGCGCAATGCTGAAGTTTTCATAGCCAATCGAACTCCTGCGAAGGCGCAGTCGCTGGCAAGACAAGCGAAAGCGAAATATGTCAAACGGGCCGATCTCGCCAAGCTCGAATTCGATGTCATCATCAATGCCACCCCGCTTGGCATGAACGGCAACCGGCAAATGCCACTCGAAGAAAAGGAACTCAACGCGCATTACGTCTTCGACCTGGTGTACACACCGGCGGAAACCAAGCTGATCAAACTGGCCAAGGCCAAGGGCTTGCACACCATCCCCGGCTTGGAGATGTTCGTTCACCAGGGAGCCCGGCAGTTCGAGATCTGGACCGGGAAACCGGCCCCCGTCGACGAAATGGCGTATGTCGTGAGCAAAGCCCTGGATCGACGGCAAAGCGAAGAGAGCCAGCAAGAGGAAGAAGAACCACCTGCGGAGACGAAGCCGGCCAGGGCTAAACCTTCTAAAACTAAAGAGGTGCGAAAGGTGTCCGCCCACAAGTCTAAGAAGGTAGTTGCGAAATCTGCTGCGAAAAAAGCCCACGCCGGCAACCGTTGAGCAAAATAGGTCGCGAAATCCCTGAACGCTTGCTCAGTGGGAGTCAGCTATTCTCTCCGCCCAGCCTTCCAGCCAAATTAACTGCGTTCCGCCCCGTCCTTTTCACGAATTGAGAGAAATTTGTGCCCCATAATGTCGGAACCCAAAACTTAATTTTCCAATTCATTCGGTTTGCAAGCCAGGCTGAGCATTCTTCGACAAAACTAAGCCAGCTGGGGAGTGAATTTCGCTCACTCGGAATGTTTCAGTTGCTTTAAGCGTGAAGTCAGGCTTAGAATCAAAACGGAAGTTGTACCGCAACTAGCAGTAGCCTTACCTGTAACTCCACATTTCGAACTCGGCCATTTCTCGCGTAGTGTGTGTGCGATACGCGAGCATTCCTAGGAGAAGACGGAGATGGCGTGGTACGCGTACTGCATCACTGAGCATCCGGGCCTGCAAAACGGCATTCGCCCCCGGCGTCCCTACATTCTGGAGAACTTCAAAGGCGTGAACGAAGCCTCGGTTTTCGCCTATCCCAGCGGCGAATTCGCTGTCATCGTCAGCGAATATTCCGCCGCGAAGCCTCTCAGTCAGGAAGCCATCATTGACCACGCCCGTGTGGTCAGAGAGTGCTTCCAGACAATGACCGTACTGCCTTTCCGCTTTGGTACTGTATTCGATTCCGACGAGGCCCTGCGTCGTGCTGTGCGCACCAATCGCAAGACTTTTCTGGAAAGTGTAGAGCGCCTTCGCGGAAAAGCAGAGATGCATTTCAAAATCTTGCTGAAAGACGCCCGCGTCGCGGAAGCATTGAAAGACCTGCCGGCGGGAGTCGGGGCCGAATATCTGCGCAAGCTGCGTGAACAGGCCTGTCGCGAACGAGAGCGGCAAACCAAGGCCCGCGCTCTCTCCCTTCAAGTCCACAAGCTGTTTTCGCCTTTAGAAGAGGACATCGTCTGCAAACGCGTGGATTCCGGCAACGTGCTTCTGGACTTTGCCCACCTTATCGACACCAGTTCTATTCCCAAGTATCAGAACCGGTATTCGGCAGCGACACGGCACTTCAAGGATTGCCAGGTCAGCATCACTGGGCCTTGGCCGCCCTATCACTTCATGCCCAACAAGGTCCGCACGGTGTCGTAGGGCACTTTCCTCCCTTGTTTGTCGCGGCGGCTCTTCGGGGCCGCCATTTGTATCTGCTCAGGATGTCTTCAGAAGTTAACTCTCACCCCGAGTTGTGCCGCAAAAGGCATGCCCACGGTAGTGCCCGGCCCAAAGAAATCGCCCAAGGCTCCGGCGGGGTACTTGACCTGATTCAGATTCGTGATGGGCACGCAACCGCTTGGATAGCAGATTTGCGTCGCATTATTGATGTCGTTCACGGGATTCGGAAGGGCTGAGATGTCCGCGACATAGTTGTTGCCGGGGTTCGTACGATTGAACAGGTTGAAGAATTCAGCGAAGGGAAGGATAGTCCAGCGCTCACCCACCTGGAACGGTCTCGACACCCTCAGGTCGACCTGCTGATAGCCTTTGCCGCGGAACTGGTCCAGCGAAGTTGGGACGCCGTTTATCACGGCCCGGTTCTGCGAGTCGTCCCCTGTCCCGTTTACATCCACCGGAGTTGCGATAGTGAAGGGACGCGCACTTTCGAATTGCATCAGGGTTGAGAGCTGGAACTTTGCGGGTAGATAGAAAACCCCAGCGAGTACAAATCGATTGCGCACGTCTTCGCCTGACGGTCCGTAATCGCCCGGGCCAAAGGCATTGAGCGCGTTGCAAACTCCGTTGACATAATCAAACAACTCACCCACGGTGCAACCCCAGGTCTTGGCGCTCGCCAGAGTGTAGTTGGCACTCAGGTTGAACCAGTGTGCCAGGTTCCCTTGCAAATGGACTGCTAGCGCATCGTAGCTGGAGCGATTGTCCGTCTTGTAGAGCTGAATATTGGGGACATTCGCCTGCTGACTGACAGGATCGGACGGATATAGGGGAGAGAACAGGCTGTAGCCGGGAACGTAGTTGTAGGCGCGATAGGCGTGCATGCCGGTTTCGCGAATGTAGTCGGCGCTCAACGTCCAATTGTGATTGAAGGCGTATTGCACTCCCGCACTGGCATGTTCCGCGTAGGGTGCGTGGTAATTGGGATCGATCACTGAGCCCGCTCCCCCATCGGTCGCGCCGGGAATGCATGCCGGGTCCCCAGGATGCATACACGGAGTTGTGGGCTCGTTGACGGCCTGGAAAGCGGTCACCCATCCGCTTTGCGCGAGATCGTTCCAGTAGATGCCGAAGCCGGCGCGAATAACCAGATTCTCCTTGTGTCCCGGCGACCAGGCAATTCCCACGCGTGGAGCAAACTCCTTGCGATAGTCCTGCGGAACCCCACTCACTAACGGAATCTGCAAGGCTAGCAAGGTTGAGTATGCGGGGTTCGCGTACTGGTCCCTTCCAGATGCTTCGAATAATCCGAAGGTCGTGTCCCACCGGAGACCATAATTGATAGTGAGGTTCGGCAGTATCCGCCAGGAGTCGTGCGCATACAAGCCCACCCGCTGGACGCTCTGGGAGAAGGTGCCGTTGCCGGCGGGTGTATTGCTGCAGGAGGTGCCGTCTGTCGCTCCCGGGGCGCACACCAGATCAAGCGAGAACTGTGCGGGGTCGGCTAGGTAGTCGGTCGGGTCCAGCGGGAAGGCCGTCAAGTTCTCTGCAGTGCCGGAGAGAGCACCGCTGAGTTGCGGTTCGTAAATGTAGTCCATGCCGAAGCTGGGATTGTGCTTGCCCGTCGCATGGCTAACGTTGTAGCGGAACTGATACTTGTTCTGGTCGCGCAGCACGGGAAACGCGGTGATCGGTGTCATGAACTGCTGATCGCCGAAGGTTTCAAATCCGGAGATGGTTGAAGAAGTCGCGCTGAAGGGAAACGCCAGGGCGAAACCAAGGTCCGAATTGCGTCCTTGCGTGTTGTGCAACGTAGAGGCAGTGAACGTGAACGAGCCCAGCCAGTTGGGCGTGAACGCGAAGGTATTGCTCAGCACCACGTTGAAATAGTTGGCGTGTGTGGTGGCTCCGGTTGAGGGCAGCGTTGCCTGCTGTACAAGGTTGTTGTCCGTCAGGTTGCTATCCATGGCTCCGCGCAAGAACCACTGCGAGCGCTGAGACTGTGACCAGTCAAAGCGAATGGTGCCCAGAAAGTCATTGAACGGCACCCTCGCATATTGCGGAACCGGGATATAGGTGACACCCGGGATCAGCCCCTGCGCCGCGAGCGACGCCAGGGCGTTGAACTGCGTCAGGTTGTCCGGGCTGTAGTTGATGCTGGCATTTTCGTTCACATATTCAAATGACGAGAACAGCCATAGCTTCCCCTGTTTGAGAGGACCACCAATGGTACCAACGTAGTTCTGTCGCGAAAAGGGCTGCTTGGGCTGGGGATCCGGATTGTCGAGCACATTGCGTGCATTCAATCCAGCGGCGCGCTCATAGAATGCGGCATTCCCGTGCCACTGGTCCGTACCGCGCTTGGTGGTGATGACCACCGCGCCGCCCACGGTCCGGCCGACATCCGCATATTCCTGCGACGTCTGAACCGCGAACTCCTGGATCGCGTCCGGAGAGAAATTCTGCAGGAAGCCGCCAATGTAGTCGTCGGTATTGTCCCCGCCATCGACCGACAACTGCACGTTCAGACCCGAACTGCCACCGAACGATACCGCGGTGATGCGCGCTTTCGTCGGGTCCGAGGGCTCGACCGGCTCCGTGCCCGGCGCCATGTAGGCGATGTTGGCAAAGCTGCGGGACGCCAGCGGAATGTCGCGGAGGTCCTGTGCGGTGACAATACCCTGCTGCACCGTGCTGGTGGGGTCGAAAGGCTGAGTGGTAATCGAGGCTCCTTCTCCCTTTACGTTGACGCTCTCCTGGGCGCCTGCCGGGCGCAACGTCACACGGATGTCCCCCACGCTGGCAACTACGACTTTGGTGTCCGAGCTCGCTTGGGCAAAACCGGAGGCGCTTACAGTAATGCGGTAATGGCCTGGCGTAAGGTCGTCAATGCGAAATTCGCCTCGGTTGTTCGTGTTGGCAGAGCGTTGTACTGAGATTTGCGGGTTCGAGACGCTTACGGTCGCCCCGATAATGCGGGCGCCAGTCGTATCTTGCACTTCTCCTTGCAGGGAGCCGCGCGGGTTTTGCGCGAAGGATGAACTGCCGAAAAGAACAACAGCAAGAGATGTCAGAAAGACCAGGCCAATGCGGGTTGGTCTCAGGCGAAATGTCATGGAGCCTCACTTCTTGCGGGACAATTTTCCGGAAAGGTTGGAATCCCGTGCAAGGGTTGCTAGGAGGCTAGTAGGCGAGGAGAATTACTACCATCACTAGTAGACGAGAGCTCAGACCCGAGAAGGTCATAGTGTGCCGAGAATCACGGGAAGGAATAGCGGGCGGGATTCGGCTCCTACCATCGGGTCGGTATTCATGAACGTTGCTCCTCCGAATGACGGTTCTGGATCGTACAATCCCGGCGATTCATGAAAAGTGGTTTTGTGGCATGAATGTGGCATGAATAAGGAACCACTATTTCCGGCCCCTGGGGTGGCGCTCGCGGTCACCTGCTCTGACACCAAGCTCCGTGGGTGACAACCTGTGGGCGGCCAAAGCTTCGCTTGGGTGCGGTAAACTTGCCTCAGCCCGCAATTCCTCCCGCGGAGGGATGTGTGAGCGGTTGAAACAGGCGGTCTTGAAAACCGCTGTACGGGAAACCGTACCGGGGGTTCGAATCCCTCTCCCTCCGCCACGTAGTTTTACCCGGTACAAACTCTCCGGAGTTCTCCACAAGAAGGTGCGCACAAAGGCCGCACTTGCTCGATATTCGTGGTGCCGGCGGGACCTGGGAAAAGATGGCAGCCGCATCGAGGCCGCCGGAATCGACCCCGACACCTTGGAGCGATCTGCGGCCAGTCATTGCTGGTCTGGATGTCCCCGGATGCTGCTTTTCGCTAGAATAGGTGGCTGAGCTTCTCCAAACACAGTCAGTGTGCATTCACAAACAGCCAGGAGCACCGTGAAGAAGATCGGAATCATCTTCGGGATGGAGACCACTTTCCCGCCCGCGTTGGTCGACAAGATCAACTCCATGAAGGAACCGGGCATTCATGCCGAGCTGGCGCAAATCGGCGAAGTGCGCATGGCCGAGCCGTCGCCCTACCACGTCATCGTTGACCGCATCTCTCACGACATACCGTTTTATCGCGGTTACCTGAAGAATGCGGCCCTCAGCGGAACGATGGTCATCAACAATCCCTTCTGGTGGGGTGCTGACGACAAATTCTTCAACTTTGCCCTGGGAAGCAAGCTGGGCGTCGCAATTCCCGAGACCGTGCTCCTCCCGCACAAGCAACACCCGGTTGGCACTACCGACCGCTCCATGCGCAATCTTCAGTTCCCCATGCCCTGGGACAGTATCTTCAGCTACGTCGGGTTCCCTGCTTTCCTGAAGCCTTTCGACGGCGGCGGCTGGAAAAACGTGTACAAGGTCAATTCGCCTGAGGAATTCTTCCAGGCCTATGATCAGTCGGGCGATCTTTGCATGACCCTGCAACGCGGTGTGAAGTTCAAGGAGTACTTCCGCTGCTACGTCGTCGGGCAGGACAAGGTGCACATCATGCAGTACGATCCTTCCTTGCCTTTTCACGAGCGTTACGTGAAGAACCCGCCGCCTATCGATCCCAAGCTGCTGCAGCGCGTGGAGCGCGATTGTATTACTCTGTGCCGCGCGCTGGGTTATGACCTGAACACGGTTGAGTTCGCATGTGAGAACGGGATTCCCTACGCCATTGACTTCATGAATCCCGCGCCCGACGCCGACGTGAATTCCGTGGGACAGGCCAACTTTGCCTGGATCGTGAACACCGTTGCCGAACTGGCTGTACGCAAGGCCAAAGATCACACTGGCCAGATCCGCGAGTACCGCTGGAGCACCTTTCTCAGCGGAGAGCCTGGACGCTAGGAGTTTGCCAACCCCGCAGGAAGGGAGATAAGACGCGATGAAGCCCCCGAGCCTGAGTATCGGAATCGAAGAGGAATACCAGACGATTGATCCCGAAACTCGCGATCTGCGCTCGCACATCGCTTCCGAGATTCTGCCGAAAGCCAAGCTGGCACTGCGCGAGGCGGTCAAGCCCGAGATGCACCAGTCGGTCATCGAGGTCGGCACCCGCGTTTGCACCCACATCCAGGAAGCGCGCGAAAACATACGCGAGCTGCGCCGCGAAGTGATCACCCTCGCGGCCGACCATGGACTGATGTTGGGTGCCGCCAGCACGCATCCTTTCTCCGACTGGAAGACCCAGGAAATCTATCCCGACCCGCGTTATCACCAGGTGCTGGAAGACATGCAGCTCATCGCGCGCGCCAATCTTGTCTTCGGGCTGCATGTGCACATCGGCATCGAGGACCGCAATACCGCGATCCACATCATGAATTCCATGCGATACTTCCTGCCCCACATCCTGGCGCTGTCGTCTAACTCGCCGTTCTGGATGGGCATGAAAACGGGCTACAAATCCTATCGTTGCCGGGTCTTCGAGCGCTTTCCCCGCACCGCTATTCCCGATGTCTTTGCCAACTGGTCGGAGTATGAGACCTTCGTCAACCTGCTGGTCAAGACTCACTGCATCGACAACGGCAAGAAGATATGGTGGGACATCCGGCCGCATCCCTTCTTCAACACTCTGGAAGTCCGCGTCTGCGATATCCCGATGCGCCTCGACGAGACCCTCGCCATCGCTGCCCTGATCCAGGCGACCATGGCGATGCTCTACAAACTGCATGCCGCCAACAAGAGCTACCGGATTTATGGCCGCGCGCTGATCATGGAAAACAAGTTCCGCGCGTCACGCTACGGCATTGAGGGAAAGCTGATCGACTTCGGCAAAGAAGAAGAAGTGCCCCTGCACGACCTGATGATGGAATACCTTGACCTGATCAGCGACGAAGTGGATAAGCTGGGATCGCGCGAGGAGATTAACTACATCCATCAGATGCTCGATATGGGAACTGGCGCCGACCGCCAGCTCAAGGTCTTCCAGGAGACCGGTGATCTGAAGAAGGTTGTGGATTACATTGTCGAGGAAACCCGCGTAGGCGTCTTCGAGCCCAGCCCGGCCGTGAAGTAACTCGAAACTATCATCGGCTTTGAAAGGGCACGGGCTTCAGCCCTGAGGGAAAGCTAGTTTACCTTTTGGCTCAATATGAAATAGCCTCTGGTTGGTGCATCCTACCGCGCGCAATTCTGGGCCCTTGGTACAATTCAAAATTCGAGCTGTGATAGTGTCCCTTCTCAACGAGGAAATTTCTTTGAAAGAATCCGTTCTTACCGACCTGACCACGACACCTTTTGATGCCGAACTCTCTCCCGGCGCCCATAACGCAGTCAACACCTGCCTGCGCATTCAGCCTTCGGAGAAGGTCACCGTCATTACCGACGACGACACGCGTGAGATCGCAGCCAGCATCGTGCACGAGCTGGTTGCCGTGGGATCTCCTTTCCACTCCTTCGTCCTCGAGGATGTTGCGCAGCGCCCTCTGACCGGGCTGCCGCCTGCGATCGCCGACGACATGGAGACCAGCCAGGTCAGCATTTTTGCGGTGAGGGTGCAGCGCAACGAGCTGAAATCGCGCATGCAGATGACCGACATCGTCAATCGCCGCCGCATGCGCCATGCCCACATGGTCAACATCAACCGGCAAATCATGCTGGAAGGTATGCGCGCCGATTTCAATCAAGTCGACGCTCTCAGCCGCAAAGTGATGGACATCGTTACCCATGCCAATAAGATTGTCGCCAGGAATCCTGCCGGCACCGATCTCACCGCGGACATGAACCACGATTACAAGTGGATCAAGACCAGCGGCATCATCAGCCCCGACAAATGGGGCAACCTTCCCGGTGGCGAAATCTTCACCACGCCCGGTGAAGTGAACGGAACCTACGTCGTCGATGGCGTGGTGGGCGATTACCTGTGCGAGAAGTATCAGGACCTCGGCCACCAGCCGCTCACCATCAACATGAAGAACAACCGCATTACCGAGGTGTTCAGCGAGAACAAGGAACTGGAGCAGGAGTTCTGGGCCTACACCCACACCGATGAGAACAGCGATCTGGTCGGCGAGTTTGCCATCGGCACCAACCTTGGCCTCAAGCACGTAATCGGTCAGATTCTTCAGGACGAAAAATTTCCCGGGGTCCACATCGCCTTCGGCAATCCCTATGGATTTCACACCGGCGCGAAGTGGGATTCCAGCACCCACATTGACGTGGTAGGCACGCACTTCGACATCTGGGTGGACGGGCAACAAATCATGCAGAAAGGCGAGTTCCTCATCGAGGCCTAAGGATGATTCCCGCGCTGCGCGAGGAGTTCAACCGGAATTTCACCCCCGCCAAATACCAGGACCTCCTCGCGTCGCTCGACAGGATTTCCGGCACCCACCTTGAGTATCGGGTCTCCGAAACCCCATGCTTTCTCCCCAAACCGCTGCTCGATCAGATGTCGGACTACGGCCGTGACCTGATCTTCCAGCTCATAAAGAATCCCAACTACCTCAACTTGTCCGCGATCAGCATTCCAGCCAAGTACAACGTGGCCAATGAGTCTCCGATGCCCATGTGGGTCGCCGTCGATTTTGGACTGGTGCGAGGCCGCAGCGGCGAACTAGAACCGAAGCTGGTGGAGCTACAGGCATTTCCATCGCTCTACGGCTACCAGCCAAGAATGGCCGAGCAGTACATCGACTCCTACGGCCTGTCAAAAAGCCTGGGCGTCTACCTGTCGGGCCACAATCACAACTCCTATTGGGCGCTGATGCGCAAGCTGATCGTTGCCGGTCACGATCCCGAGAACGTTATCCTCATGGAGATCGATCCCCAGCGCCAGAAGACGCTGCCCGACTTCAACATCACGCAGCAGAAACTGGGCATCGCGGTGGTTGACATCCTCACCCTGAAGAAGCGTGGCAAGCGCCTTTACTACACGAAAAACGGGCGCGAGATCGAGGTCAAGCGCATCTACAACCGCTGCATCGTCGATGAGCTTGAGCGCAAGGGAATCACCCTGCCTTTTGACCTGCGTGATGAACTTGATGTGGAGTGGGCGGGGCATCCCAACTGGTACTTCCGTATCAGCAAGTTCTCCATCCCGTATCTTCAGCATCGCTGCGTGCCAAAGACGTGGTTCGTCGACGAGAATCCCGTCGTTCCCAGCGATAACCAGAACTACCTGCTGAAGCCGCTCTACTCATTCGCCGGCGCGGGCATCAAGTTTGCGCCTACCGAGGCCGACATCGATGCCATCCCCGCAGCCCAGAGACACGACTACATCCTGCAAGAGCGCATGCGTTTCGAGCCCGTTATCCACACGCCGCACGGGCCCACCCAGATGGAAATTCGCATGATGTATGTCTGGCCCGAGGGTGGTGAACTGACGCCGGTGCTGCCGCTCATCCGCATGGGCCGTGGCATGATGATGGGCGTCGATCACAACAAGAACCTGGAGTGGGTCGGCAGCTCAGCCGCGCTGTGGACGTGATTTTCATGTGGGAGTCCACGGAGTCAGGATGCTCTTCACGGTAGTCTCAAAACGGGACCAATTCCGGGTGACCAGCGTTAAGCGATGAACTTGGGCGGTGGCGGTGATGAGTGCGTCGCGAGCTTCAATCGGACTCCCAATCGACTCGGTGCGCGCCACGAGCTTCCCGCAAGTGTCGGCCACCAACGCATCGATGGGCAGTATCCTTCCCTCGAACCGCAGCGGCAACTCTTGCTGCAGCCATCGATCGAGCCGCTTCCTCCGGCGGCCCGGAGGCAGGCGCTCTATGCCGTATCGCAATTCGGTCAGGGTAATCACGCTTAGAAAAACACTCTCCTCATCCACGCTGGCCGGCCATGCAACCACGCCCGGACCCGGACGCGGTCTCGTCGATTCCGAAACTACATTCATGTCCAGCAGGAAACTCATAGCTCAAGCTTGTTGAGGTGGAGATCGAGGCGTCCTGGTTCGATCCCGGCGCCGCGCAATGGAGAACCAGCAAAGAATTCTGCCAGATTGCCTTTTCGGTTGGCCTTCCGCTTCCATTCTTTCGCGGCGACCACCATGGCGGTGGTGCGCCCGTGGCGGGTAATCCTCTGCGGGCCCTCGGATTCCGCCCTGTCCAGGACTTCGCTGAACTTCGCCTTAGCTTCCGCCACCGTCCAGGAATGTGTGCTCATCCTTCGCCTCCACCCCGCCCCGACCTATTGTTGTCACTGTAGTCCTTTTTGCAGGCTGGGCACGAGCGAGGACTGCGCCTCGGGACTCTCGACAGTCGCGTCCTTTACTTCTGGTCCCTTCAGATACTCGTCAATCGCCTTTGCCGCTTTGCGTCCCGCCCCCATGGCGAGAATCACGGTCGCACCGCCGGTGACGATGTCGCCGCCCGCGAATACTCCGAGCTTGGAGGTCGCCAGCGTGTCGTCATTAGCTGCAATGTATCCGCGCTTAGTGGTCGCCAGGCCCGGTGTAGTTGACTGGATCAGAGGATTTGCGCTGGTCCCTGCGGCGATCACCGCCACCTGGCAGGGATGCACAAACTCCGAACCTTTAATCGGTACCGGGCTGCGTCGGCCCGACTCGTCGGGCTCGCCCAGTTCCATCCGGATACATCTGGCGGCCGTGAGATTGCCCTTCTCGTCTCCCAGGAACTCCACCGGGTTAACCAGCATCTCGAAGTGGATGCCCTCGTCCTTGGCGTGATGGACCTCCTCCACACGCGCAGGCATCTCGGCTTCGGTGCGGCGATAGAGAATGCTGGCCGTCTTCGCGCCCAAACGCAGCGAGCTGCGCACTGCATCCATCGCGGTGTTGCCGCCACCGATCACCACTACGTCGCGGTCTTTGCAGGGATACAGCGGCTCGTCGAAATCGGGAAAGCGATAAGCACGCATCAGGTTCACGCGCGTCAGGAACTCATTGGCCGAGTAGATGCCGTTGAAGTGCTCGCCCGGAACGTTCAGAAAGCGCGGCAGGCCTGCGCCGGTGCCGATGAACACAGCGTCGTAACCCTCTTCCTGCATCAGTTCGTCGATGGTCACGCTCTTGCCGACGACCACGTTCGTCTCGAATTCGACGCCGCGCCTTTGCAACGTCTCGACTTCGAAACGCACGATTTCTTTCGGAAGCCTGAATTCGGGAATGCCATATACCAGCACGCCACCCAACTCATGCAGCGCTTCGAAGACGCGCACTTTGTGTCCCCACTGGATCAAGTCGCCCGCGCACGCCAGGCCCGCTGGACCGCTGCCGACGATGGCGACTCTCTTCCCCGTGGCAGGCTTGCTCTTGGGCAAACCAAACTGGCCCGAGCTCCGCTCCCAGTCGGCGACGAAGCGCTCCAAATACGCGATGCCGAGGGGCTCGCCCTTTTTGCCCAGAACGCATCCCGACTCGCACTGATCTTCGACCGGGCACACCCGTCCCGTGATTGCCGGCAGCGCGTTGTCTTCGCGCACCTTGGCGGCGGCGCCGAGGTAATCACCCTTGACGATGAAATCCATGACTGCACGCACATCCACCGCGACCGGGCATTTCTGCATGCAGGTGGGTTTGTTGCACTCGATGCAGCGCAGCGATTCCTGATGCGCCTGCTCGGGCAAGAAACCCGTATTCACTTCGAGGAAGTTGCACGCCCGGACGTGCGCATCCTGTTCGGGCATGCGCTGGCGGGGCAATTTAACGCGCTCTTTGTTGGGCAGCGGATTATTGCTCATTCTCTGACTCCTGCGGCTTCGGCGGCACACACCTGATGGGATTGAATGCTCTCGCGTAGCTTGTTCAGCTCCGCCTGCGGATCGGCCTGTAACCGGTCAATGCTCTGCTTCTCCTGCTCGCGATACATGTTGTTGCGCTGCGTCAGCACATCGAAGTTGACACGGCTGGCGTCGAACTCCGGTCCGTCGACGCAGGCGAATTCGCTCTTGTTGTCCACCAGAACGCGGCAGCCGCCACACATTCCGGTGCCATCGACCATGATCGAATTCAGGCTGACCATGGTCTTGATCTGTTTCGGAGCGGTGACGTTGGCGACGGCGCGCATCATCGGTACCGGCCCTACAGCGAGCACGTAGTTCAGCTCGCGATTGGCCAGCAGTTCCTTCAGCTTGTCCGTCACCAGGCCCTTTTCACCGTAGGTGCCGTCGTCGGTCACAACGTAGGTCTCGTCGCTGACCTTGCGGACTTCGTCTTCCAGCACCAGCAGATCTTTGCTGCGTGCACCCACGATCGAGATGACCTTATTGCCGGCACGCTTCAGCTCCCGCGCTGTGGGATAAGCCATGGCCGTCCCGACGCTGCCGCTGACCACGACCGCGGTCCCGAAGTTCTCGATTTCCGATGGCTTGCCCAGCGGACCGACGACATCGAGGATTGAGTCGCCTGCCTCCAGCATGCTGAGCAACATGGTGGTCTTGCCTATCGCCTGCACAACGATGGTGATTGTCCCGGCTTCGGCATCCGCGTCAGCGATGGTCAGCGGGATGCGCTCGCCGGTGTCATCGAGCCGAAGGATGACGAACTGCCCGGGTTTCTGCTTGCGCGCGATACGCGGCGCCTGAATGACGAACAACTTGATGCCTCGCGCCAGCGGGCGCGCTTCAACGATAGGAAACACGGTTTTCCTCCACCCTCGATTTTGCGGAGACACAACCCTGTAGTCTGTGGCATACATCACAGGCTCCGGGTTGCACCGCACAAACGCAAGGAGCCAATACCAGAAGGTGGGGCAAAGATTCTGGCAACAAAGTCAACGAAAGAGGGTTTAGGCTTGCTGCGGCAAGACCGCAAACGCTATCGAGATCGGGGCAGGGAGCACCTCCAGCCATGAGTGACCAACTCAGATGTTCAATTGCCATACGCTCAACTCGCAGGATGGCGTTTCACTGGCTGTGTCCTAACCGTCAATCACTTCTGCTCGCACTCGTTGTTGGACTGGCCATCAGCGCCAATGCGCAGCAGCAATCGGCCATTCTTCCAGCTTCTTCCGCGGCCGTAGTTCAGGCCGCCTTGCCGGATGCACCTTCGGCTGAACAAGGCGTTCAGTCGAACTCGTTATCTGGCGAACTGGGCCGAGGTGTCCGCACCATCGGCAAAGACGAGCTGACTTTCCTGAAGGCCCCTTTTCAAAAGAAAAACCTCAAATGGGACATCGCCGTCGGGGCCGCGACGGCGGCTTTGATTTCGACTGACGTCTCGGTCCTCCACCAGGTCAACCCCGCCTGGCACGACACAAGCATCAACCTCTCGAACGCTGCGCTGTACTCCACAGCGGCTACGGCTGGAGGAATCTTCCTGACCGGCCTCGTGACTGACAACCAGCACGCCAAAGACACGGGAGTGGCTGCCGCCCGCGGGGCGATCGACAGCACGATCTTCTACTACGGCATGAAGGTAGCTTTCTCCCGCGAGCGTCCTTACAGCGGCAGAGGCGATGGCAGTTTCTTTTCCGGCAATTTCACCAGTGGGTCCTTTCCTTCCGGCCACTCGGCCTTCACCTGGACGCTCGCGTCCGTGATCGCGCACGAGTACCCGAAATGGCCGGTCGCCCTGGTGATGTATGGGATGGCTACAACCGTCAGCACTGCGCGCGTCACCGCAGGGGTGCACTTCCCCTCTGACGTTGTGGTAGGTGGCATCATCGGCTACCTGATCGGCCGCTATGTGGCCCAACAGGACAATCATCTTCCCGGAGATGTTCCGGCACACAAGACAAGCAGAATCTCGCGACTCGAAGACTCGGTCCTGTCGCACGTGAACTTCGGGATGCAGTAATGGCCCGAGGGTCTGCATCCAACCTTTGTGCAGCTATCTTCCGTAGAGACTTGAGAGATTCTTGTTAGAAACCGTCGATCTGAGAATTATCATGCGTGTGCCGTTCGCTATCCCACTAGTAATAAGAGGGTGAGAAATGACCAAATGCGTAGTATTGGTGTGCTTAATCTTGTTCACTGCAAGCCTGCTCGCGGCGCAAGCAACCCTCACCCGGAGGAACCTGGCAAACGTCCAGGTCAGCCACGTCTTCATCATCATGGAAGAGAACCATGGCTGGAACAGCGTGGTCGGCAACCAACAGATGCCTTACCTCAACAGCCTGATCAACAGTTATTCGGTCGCACAGGGATATTTCGCGAACACGCATCCCTCGATCGGCAACTACTTCATGCTGACAACCGGGCAGATCATCACCAACAATGACGGCTACAACGGAACGGTCAGCGTCGACAATGTGGTGCGTGATCTGATCGCCGCGGGCAAAACGTGGAAGGAATATTCCGAGAGCATTCCGTTCCAGGGATATTACGGCGGCGATACCGGTCTCTACGCCGAGCGCCACAATCCGTGCTCCTACTTTTCCGATGTGCGCGGCGATCCCAACCAGCAGCAGAACCTGGTTCCGTTCACTCAGCTTGCCACCGACATCGCCAACCACACGCTGCCGAACTATGGCTTCATCGTGCCCAACTTGAATGACGACGCTCACAACGGGACGCTTGCTCAGGCCGATACCTGGCTGCAGGCCAACATTCCGCAGTTGCTCAACAGCCCCGACTTCAATACCCCCGGCGGCGGACTGCTGATCATCACCTTCGACGAGGCCGAGACCAGCGACAGCAACTTTGGCGGCGGCCATGTGGTCTGGGTCGCGATCGGTCCCAACGTCCGATTGCAGTATCCGCCACTGAAGTCGGAGTTCCCGGTGCGCTTGTACCAGCATCCCAGCACGCTGCGCTTCATGATGCAGTTGCTTGGCCTGAGCTCATTTCCTGGAGATGCGGCCAAGGCTCCTGACATGACGGAGTTCATCCTGGGCGACTAGATTTGGAGTGCCCTTATACTGGTCAGGTGTCCCGTCCCGGCATCGTAATCCTTGCATCTGTGTTGTGGCTTTCAGCCTCCGCTCTTGCGGCGGAGGCCTGTCACCTTTCACCCTCCAACCCGCCGCAGGGAACCGTGGTCCGCCTGACTTGCAACAGCGAGACCACGTCGGCCCGCATGGGCGAGCGCACCGTTCCGCTGTTCAAGCAGGAGAACGGCGACTGGCTCGGGCTCATGCCCATCCCCGCAACCCAGGCTCCGGGCCCGGAGAAGATCATGTTCTCGTCGGACGCGCAGCCGGAGGAGCAAACCGCCGACCTCACTGTGGTCAACGCTCACTTTGCCACGCAGAACGTCAACCTCACGCCGCGCATCGCCAACCTGCATAACACGCCGGAGGAAATGGATATCCTGAAGGGCTTCCGCCAGAACCTCACCGACCTTCGCTACTGGCAGGACCGCTTCATCGAGCCGGTGCCCGGGTGCATGATCTCGCCCTTCGGCGTGCGGCGCTATCGCAATCACAAGCCCACCGGCGAGTACCACGGCGGCGTCGACCTGCGCGCGGCACCCGGAACTCCGGTGCGCGCGGCGGCGGATGGCCGGGTGAAGTTCGCCCAGCTCATCACCGTGCTGGGCAACACCGTAGGGCTCGACCACGGCCAGGGAGTCGAGACCATCTACATGCACATGGAGAAGCTGGCTGTAGAGCCGGGCACCATGGTCAAGCAGGGAGATGTGCTGGGCTACGTGGGAACCACCGGCCGCTCCAGCGGTCCGCACCTGCACTGGACGCTGTACGTCAACGCTGTGCAGGTCAACCCGGCGCAGTGGGTGAAGCTGACGCCGTGTGGGCGGTAGTTAGTGGATAGTGGTTAGCGGGAAGCTGCCAGTGCGGGCGGCTTTGAAGGGGCACGGCTTCAGCCGTGCCGAGTCCGGCCGATGACGAAGGCCTTCAGCCCTGAGGCGAGTGGCTCGTCGCTCGAACCTCGCCGCTATCTATGTCCGATAACGAGCAAAATCTGTAAAAAATTTAAAGGCTTAAATCCTTATTTTCTTCGACTTAGCACGATTTTGTCTGTAAAATCCTGAGTCCGTGGGACTTACTTGTAAAGTCCTGCAATCAAACGATTTATAGCCGACTCTCCCCGAGGCTGTTTGCGTCCGCTCCCAAGGATAGTGTACGGACTCGTGAGCTGGGAACAAGGAAGAAACGACCCGAGGAGGGTACGAAAGTAACCCTGCGGTCTCGTCGATTCGCGCATAGGAGTCGGGGTGTGGACGTTCTTGACTGCCACCCTTTCCCAAACGAAGGGAAAGGATGGGGCACACCACATGGTTGGTGGTTCAAACAAAGAAAGGGCCGGCCACCTGCACCGCGCTGGTGAGCTTCCGCGGGTCACTGGCCCTTCGTTGACACCCTCCCGGCCCAGACCTATACTCCCGAACAACTACGAGGAGGAGTTGCCATGAAACATCTGCTTGCGACTCTCACGATTGCGCTCTTTGCCCTCATCACACTGAACACAGCACAGGCACAGCAGCACCCGCCCACACTCACGGCTCAAGACAGCGGCACGACCAGCGGGTTGATTGCCGTCAGCCCGGTAAATCCCCGGGTGGTTTGGGCCTCGGGTCGCGATGGCACATTTGTCCTGACCACCGATGGCGGAGAACACTGGAAGGCGGGAGTGGTTCCCGGAGCGGAGGCGCTTCAATTTCGCGACGTGGAAGGCGTCAGCGCGAAGGAAGCTTACCTGCTGTCGATTGGCAGCAATGACCCCACAGATTTCCGCATCTACAAGACGGTTGACGGCGGCGCCCACTGGACAATGCAGTTTGAGAACCACAATCCCAGCGCATTCTACGATTGCTTTGCGTTCTGGACGCCCAACAAGGGAATCGCGCACAGCGACTCGGTGAACGGTGTCTTTCCTGACCTGCGCACGCTCAATGGAACCACCTGGCAGGACATCAGCGCTAATATGCCGCCCGCGCTGCCGGGAGAGGGATCCTTTGCCGCGAGCGGCACTTGCGTGGCGACCCAAGGCGGGCAAAATGCCTGGATCGCGACCGGCGCTACGAGCATTGCGAGGGTCCTGACTACGCGCGATGGAGGCGATACCTGGAACGCCTACAACACTCCGCTGGTCACCGGACCGAGCGCGGGTGCGTTTACGGTTGCCTTCCGCAATCCCTGGAATGGAATTGTGGGCGGTGGCGATCTGGATCCTAACGACCCGAATAGCGCCGGAACAGCGGTCTCGAGTGACGGGGGCGTGACGTGGACCTTGACGAATCCTCCTCCCGTCACCGGAGCGATCTTCGGATTGGCTTACACGCCGGGAGCCGGCGGCAACGGCGGAAAGGGCGACCGCACTGTGGTCATCACGGCCAACGCGGGAGGCGCGGCGTGGACTCCGGATGAAGGAACCACGTGGTATTCCTTGCCCGGCGTGACGGGATATTGGGCGGTGGCTTTTGCCAGTCCGAAAGCCGGGTGGCTGGTGGGCACGGACGGTCGCATCCTCAAGATTAGTTTTTAAGCGGCGAAGGGCGAGGGTAGTCTCTCAATCGGAATTGACCCGGCATCAGCCCTTCGACACGAATAGGTCCACTGGCGGGAAAATCGTTCCATCAAGCGCTTCAAGACGAGGCTGACAGTCAGCAGACTGAGAGACGCCAGGAAACGAACATCCTGAAGATGAACGTGACGCGGCGGCCGAAGTGGTCGGAAAAACCTCCCGGAGTGGATCGCGCCCATAAGACTTGAGGCCAGGCTGGCTGGGCCCGCCATCCCATGCTGGCATCCTGGAGATGCCGAACTCCATGGCGATCAGCGGAACGACGCCGGCATGAAAACTACAAGACTCCCGAAAGAACTTCCCCGCCAGCGATCAGATCCACCACTGCGTGGCGGTCATAGGGGTTCTACTCCAGATACGCCCGCGCCATGGGCCGCCACCAGGGCCAGTCGTGATAGCTTTGGTCGCCCCAGACATAGAGTTCGTGGCGAATGCCGCGCCAGCGCATGATACCCGCCATGTGCTCGTTGTCGCTCCAGCACATGTCCCACTCGCCGGTGGAGAGCACGGTACGAATGTGGTTGTACTTCCACCCGTCGGTGCAGTTGGCGAGATAGTCGACCGGGTTATTGAAGTAGACGTCGTCGCCATACCAGCCGTTCATGTAGCGCCGAATATCGAACGATCCGGCCATGGTGACACAGCCGGTGACCATGTCGGGATGACGGAAGGTGAAATTCAGGGCGTGGTAAGCGCCGAAACTGCAACCGGTGAGGATGGTGCGCGGCGTCCAGTTCTTGTTCCACATCAAGGGGAAGACATCGTTGATGAGGTACTGCTCGTACTGCAAGTGGCGCTGCACCCGCCAATAAGGATGCGCGCGCTTGTTGTACCAGCTCTCGCTATCGACGCTGTCGACGCAGTAGATCTGAAGCTGTCCGTTGTCGAGGCGGTCGGCAACGGCAGCGACCATCTTGTTGTCTTCATATTCGTAGAAACGGCCTTGCGAGGTAGGAAACACCAGGACTTTGGTCCCGCCGTGGCCAAAGCAAAGCAGTTCCATATCGCGTTGCAGGTCCCTGGACCACCACTTGTGATATTCGCGATGCAAGTTGTCGGGCCTCGTGAATGAATTTTTGTTGTTACGAAAATCGCGTCTGCTAATCTAAGACACTACTTTTTGGAAACGGTGCCTCGAAGACCGCAAAAGCCAGGCTCGCAAACTCGGCGGCCCAGCCGTCGCGCCGGGGGCGGAGTCCGTGCCAAAGAAAAACACAATATTACAGGAATGGCCACAGAACCGATCATTTCCAACCCAACAGCTGCCCTGACGCAGGCCCTGGCGGCGCAGAGCGACCTTAAGTCGCGGCTGTTCAAGCACCAGCAGTTCGCCAGCGCTCTGGTCGACGACAAGCACGATTTCATCGTATATGTTCCTCCAACCTATGCCGCGGAGCAGGAGCGGCTGTTTCCTGTGCTGTTCATGCAGGATGGGCAAAACCTGTTCGATCCGGGGACCTCCTTCATCCAGGACAAGTACTGGCGCATGGGCGAGACCGCAGACACGCTGATCCGCGCAGGGGAAATCGAGCCCCTGGTGATCGTCGGTGTCTACAACACTGGAGACCACCGCATCGACGAGTACACACCGGTTGAGGACCGGCGCCTCGGCGGAGGCCAGGCGGACGCATACGGGCAGATGCTGGTCGAAGAGTTACGTCTCTTCCTTGCCCACAAGTATCGGGTGCTGATCTCCGGGGCCAATTGCGGCATTGGTGGGTCATCGCTGGGCGGCCTGGTTTCGATGTATCTGGGCCTTCGCTACCCTGAGGTGTTTGGCAAGCTGGCCATCCTGTCACCCTCGGTGTGGTGGCGTGGCCGCGCGATCTTAAAGACGGTGTCCAAGCTTCCGCGTAACACCGGCCAGCGCATCTGGCTGGATATCGGAACCAATGAGAGCCCCAGGGCGCTGCCGGACGTTCGCCTGTTGAAAGCCGCGCTGGAGGGTAAAGGCTGGCGCGAGAATGCCGATCTGGGCTACATGGAAGCGGAAGGCGCCGACCACAGCGAATCGGCCTGGGCGGAAAGAGTCGCGCCCATGCTGAAATTCTTGTTTCCGCCTCCTAAATAAAGGCTGCGAATACTGCCGAATGCAAACGCCGCGGCCGGTCGGCGGCGCAGGGAGAGTTCTCTATGCAACTGGATCGCACCATCAAGACAATGCTGGGGCTGATTGTTCTTCTTCTCGGAATCATTGCATTTCGCCCCCTGGTTAATCCTTCGCCGGTGCTTGCCCAG
>CAWFIB010000030.1:0-170128 GCA_963815775.1 uncultured Acidobacteriaceae bacterium
AAGGTCAGCACATCCACAAGATAGGCGCCGCGATGGAGGTTCCAGAGCGCGGGCAAAGAAGTTGAACTGAAGGCGTTCTTCAACATCCACGGCAGCGATAGCGCAGCCAGAAATGCTGTGTGGCCCTGCTGTGCCAGGAAAGCGACTTTGCTGGCCTCAAAGACGCTTTCGGACAGCATCAGGAGTGCGATTAGCGCTAAGAGAAAGACAGCGTCAACTTTGTGACTTTTCCCGTACTTGGCCGGCACCTCGTATCGCGCAGGCTTGAAGACAATCCGGCGAACCGCGGCGATCACCATGCAGGCGAAGACAATGGTCGCGGCATAGTCTGTGATCATTTCGTACATATGCCCGGCTGCTCCAGACGATCCAGGCGTCACAAAATTCTCCGAGATGCCGAGGAGCAGGAGCGAGAAGGCGCGGGTCGCCAGAAGGATGAAACTCGCAAAGATAAGAATGTGAATGATTCCTGCGGTCCTGTAGCGCGGATGCTTCCACTGCCCCAGCCAAAATTGCGTAAGCTTTCCCAGCCGGACCAACGGTCGATCAAAACGGACATCACGTTCGCCGCGAAGCAGGGGTGTCAGGCGCTTCGCCACGATATAGGCAAAGCAGCCGAGGCCCAGAAGGTTGATGATCAAGAAAAGGACTCGCCCCGAAATCAACCAGTAAGCCGCCTGAGCGGGCGTTTGGAAAGTCTCCAACATAATTTTTGGGCCTCTTCCTTGAATCCAATTTCTTCGCGCTCTGCAATCATTACGCGATTGATCGCGTCGAGACGGTGTCCCCTTTAGTTGGCTGGCCTGGTGCTCTTTCCGGTTCGACGGAAGGAAGAGCGGCTGGAAGCGGATTCAAGAACTGCCGCCACCGGTGCTCGTGTCGATACGACTCCAGCCTTCGTGCGCGCGCTCTTCTTAGGCGGCGTTCTGCCACCAGCGGCTCTTAGCATTTCCGCGAAACTCAATCTCAGGAAGCTTTCCAGGCGCTCCAGGTCGGGTGCCGCGTGCGTATCTCCGGTGAAGCCGAAATACGCGGTGCCGTTGTAGGTGAGGATGGCGCAATTAATCCCCATCAATCCGCCGACCGGGACCCATGGATACCAGGCCAGCATCTTGTGACCCATGAGGTAGAGCGGGACCTGCGGGCCAGGGATGTTGGTGCAGATGATATTGCACAGGCTAAGCGGAAGTTGGCTGGCGACAGGTCCAATATTGGCCCAGAAAACGTTAGGCAGGGTTGACAACAGACCGCCCAGCAAGCCGACAAATTCGGCGGCGCGCGCACGCTTGAGGAACTCTACTTGTTCTTTTACCGTGGCCAGCAGCTTTAGGGGATCGCGTATGTCCAGCGGGACGGTCACCGGCACGAAGGAGATCTGATTTCCCAGTTCCGTGGCGCTTCCGTTGCCGCGCACGTTCACGGGAATCACAATTCGCAGCGACCGCCCGGTCAGTTCAACGCCGCGTTGCTCGACGTAACGGCCAAAGGACAGAGTCACCGCAGTGAGGACGACATCGTTTACCGTCCCGCCGCAGTTGTTCTTGATCGCCTTGATGTCGTCCAGCGCCACCTTGGTCCAGGCAAACTTCTGCGGGCCGTTGCAGATCACGTTAAAGGGCAATCGCTCTGCTGGCGCAGCTAGCTCGGACATCAAGCGAAACAGTTCCGCCGGAGCACCTGCCGGATTCGCCACAGCCTCCTGAGCCATGTTGAGCAATCCCGAATGCAGAGAGACCGCCCCGTTGACTAGGGAGAGGTAGGACTTGGCCAGCCCATCCAGGAATGCTGCTCCTGCATCCCTGGCGGGCGGCGGAGGCTCTACCTTGGTTTTCTTGCGGGAGATCGGAGGCGGAGTCGGGGAGGTATCCATGATGACATTCATCACGCCCAGACCAGCAATTCCGTCCGCCAGGCAATGATGAATTCGAGTCACGAGTCCAGAGCGGCCGCCTTGCAACCGTGCCAGAGTGAAATCCCAGAGCGGCCGCTGCCGGTCCAGGCTCTTGCTCACGATCTTCCCGGCCAGCGTTTTGAGTTCGTTCTCCGTTCCATGCTTGAGTGTTACCTCTCGAACGTGGTTCCGAATGTCGAATCGCGGATCGAACTCCCAACTCGGAAGACCAAGATCAAAAGAAGTAGACACCACACGCTGACGGTAGCGCGGAATCAGCGGAAGCTTCGATTCGATGTAGGCGCGGCAGGCGGCAAGCTTTATCTCGCCCTGGAATATGCTGACCCCCGCGATATTGAGCGGCTGGCCTGAGCGTTCGATATGTAAGAACAGCGCGTCTCCCCAAGAGAATGAATTACGCTCGGCCCGATTCGTCATAGTAGCTACCTTCTTCCAAGCTTGCTTACGGTTGTGGCCCATGCGGGGGCCGCTCAATAATGTAGCCGCCCGCCCGGTCGCTTCGTTGATGAAGGCTCTCAGGTCAGAAAGGAGAATCGTGACGTCAGCTTCACCAGTTTGAGCACTTTGTAGATATCTACGTTGACGCCGCGCAACACGACCTTGACGGCTTTATCGTCCGCTATACCAGCTAACTCTTCCATCGTTGTCAGTGCACTCGGATCGATTCGGCGCACGGAAGAGAAATCCAACAACACATCGCCCTCGGCACTGTCCAGCTTCTGGCGGGCCTCTTGCAAGGCTTGGGCGATGGTCTCTCCATCAGCCTTAGGCCACACGGAAAAGGTTGTCATAGTCATACGCACAACCATTCATCAACAGTTTGTTGCTGAGTTGCTGTAGCAGTCTTCGCCAGGCCGCGCCCTTGGTAAGCGCTCCAAAACAGCTCGACCAATTCGCTCAGCAGTGGCATGCGAGGGTTCGAGCGCCCGGAAGGATCGTCAAAGGCAATCTGGACCAAATCGGGTATCGCTCGCTCGAATTC
The DNA here is from genome assembly GCA_963815775.1 of uncultured Acidobacteriaceae bacterium. Classification (GTDB taxonomy): domain Bacteria; phylum Acidobacteriota; class Terriglobia; order Terriglobales; family Acidobacteriaceae; genus CAVVDY01. The sequence goes on from CAWFIB010000030.1 coordinate 2,895, forward strand.
TTCTCTCGAGATCCCCAGGTCGGCGATCGAACGCGGAATCGCCAATTGGTCGAGCAGCTGCTCTGTCGCCGCTATGAGGTTCTCCACCTTTTCCTCGATGGAGTGGCCCCCAAGATCAAGTAAGTCCGCCACCATGGCATATTTCTTGTGTGCGATATACCCCCGCTGGTTCGGCGATGGCATGAACTTGGTGGGAACCGAGGCGTTATAGGCGATGACATGCGGCAACATAAGCGCGTTGGCACGGCCGTGCGCCACGCCAAACCGCGCTCCGAAGGCATGAGCCAGCGCGTGATTCACGCCCACCGACGCGTTGGAAAACGCAATTGCTGCAATGCAGGCAGCATTGTGCATCATGCTGCGCGCGTCTTCATCCGCGGGACGCTCGTAAGCGATGGGCAGGTACCTGAACACCATTCGAATGGCTTGCATGGCGTTGGAGTCGGTGTAGGGTGAGGCATAGATCGAAACGCCAGCTTCCAGGGCGTGGGTCAAACAGTCGATGCCGGTATCGGCGGTAAGGCCTTTCGGCATGGACATGACGAACTGCGGATCGACGATAGCCACATCCGGACTCAGCGAATAGTCGGCGAGCGTCACCTTGCGCCCTCGCTCTTTGTCGGACAGGACGGCAAACGGAGTGACTTCGCTCCCCGTTCCGCTCGTCGTGGGAATGGCAATCAAACGGGCCCGGCTGTTTTTTACGGTCGGGTATTGGACCACGCGCTTACGGAGATCCAGAAACGGCGCGGCCAATTCCTGCAAGTCAGCCTCCGGCGAATCGTATTTGAGTTTCATGATCTTTGCCGCGTCGATCACGGAACCGCCCCCCAGCGCGATGATCTGGTCCGCTCCGTAGAAATTGAGCGCCTCCACTCCCTGCATCACGATCTTGAGTTCGGGCTCCGTATCGGGAATGACAGAGATGTGGACAAGAGTTTGCGGTGGAATGTAGCGCCGGACAATGTCCACATGGCCGTTTTGCTCCATAATCCGATTGGTGATGATGATGGTGGAGCGTGACGGGAAATGGCCCAGATTTTCCACGGCGTTTATGTTGAAATAGATTTGATTCGGAATGCGGAACCACATATGTGCTGGCGTCCTCCGCGCCACGCGTTTGATGTTGAGGTAGTTGTACACATTTACGTTGTCCATCGTGCTGTTGCCACCGCCGGTCCCACATCCGAATGAGAAGGTGGGCACCATGTCGTTGTAAACGCCACCCAGCGCTCCGATGGATCCCGGCGAGTTCACAATGATCCGCCCCGCGTTGATCACCTCACTGAACTTTTGGATGACCTCTTCGTTGCGCGAGAAAATGACGGCTGTATGTCCAAGCCCACCGGCATGATTCACGTCTATGCATACCTTCAGCGCCTCATCGACAGATTTCGCCCGGTAGACCGAGAGCACTGGGAACAGTTTCTCGGCCGACAGGGGATGTTCGCGGCCGACGCCTTGAATCGGCGCAATTAGAAGCTTGGTCTTCGGCTTGACCGAAAGACCGACCATACGGGCGATATCGGTCGCTTTCTGGCCGACAGCCAGTGGCTGCATGAATCCGGTTTTGGGATCGATCACCGTGCATGCCAGCAGTTCCGTCTCTTTCTCATTGCAGATGTGCGCGCCCAGGTTCGAAAATTCCTGTAAAACGGAGTCATAAATCTCATCATCGATCACCACCGTCTGCTCTGACGCGCAGATCGTTCCGTTATCGAACGTTTTGGAGGTGATGATGTCCACCACAGCCATATTCAGGTCTGCCGATTTTTCCAGATACACTGGCGTATTGCCCGGCCCTACACCCAGGGCCGGTTTGCCGGAGCTATACGCGGCCTTCACCATGCCCGGCCCACCGGTGGCATCAATCAGTCCAACGTCTTTGTGCCGCATCAGGTAGGCGTTGTCCTCCAGGGTGTGCGATTCCAGGCAAGTGAAAACGCCTTCGGGAGCGCCGTGCTTCAGCGCCGCCTCATACATGATCCGCACCGCCTCGTAGCAACATTGCTGGGCATTCGGGTGGGGGCTGAAAATGACCGCGTTGCGCGTCTTAATGGCCATGATGCATTTGAAGAGGATCGTCGACGTGGGATTCGTGATCGGTGTGAGAGAGAAAATGACCCCGATTGGCTCGGCCACCTCCACCAGACCGCGTTCCGGGAACTCGCGAATAGCGCCGACCGTGCGTTTGTCCTTGACATAGTTGTAGACGAACTCCGTTGCCACCATGTTCTTAAGGGCCTTGTCTTCCAGGACCCCGAGCCTGGTCTCCTCAACCGCCAGGCGGGCTAGATATTGAGCTTGTTCCAGTCCCGCCAGGACCATCGGTTTGACGATGCGATCGACATCCCCTTGACCGTATTGAGCAAAGACGGCGGCAGCGGTTCTGGCTTGGCTGAGTAGGCCTTCCAGGTACACCACCCGTTCTGCACTGAGGCTTGCAGTGTTCTCCTGGTCGCGCGCGGTCCAGACTCGCTCGTGCGCTCCGCTCATGGTCATTGGTGTCTCCCTTTTGTGAACATATGGGAACCCTTATGTACGTCAAGCACACTCGCTGTTACACCTTCCAGCTTTCGTAACCATAGGCAGGTGAGTGCATTGAGCAGCCGTTCGCTGACGAAACCTTCTCTGTTTCTAGGCATAGTCGATTGGGTACCTCTCCAGCCAGTGCTCGTCGCGCACCTTACCAATATTCCTGAAAGAACCCGAAGCCACGCTCGCACCTAAGCGACGGCTTTCCCAGACGACGGATGCGGCGAAAGCGATTGCAGCGCCGACGAAACCGTAAGCAAACACTCTCCTCCCCGACCTCTGCAGGTTCCCGCGATAGCCGCCCAACACGCCAATGCACAGTCCAAAGGCGGCAGGCTTCAAGGCATTGCGAACTGACTCGCCAAGAAACGGACTAAGCGGTTTCCCATTGAGAAATGCTTCTCGACCGGAACGCGCTCCTTCAAGTCCGGAACTTAGAAGTTCTAGGCCGTATTCAATATTGGATTTTGACCACTTGGGTTGATTCACAGGATTACCCCACTGTCAGGACCGGCTCAGGATTGTGCTTTCAGTACACTCCCAGGAATACGTTGATTCAGCACTCCTCGTCACCCCCACTGTGACCGTCATCACACGAGGACTTAGAGCCATGATCCATGGTTGCAGGTTCCTGCAATTATGAATGGTCAATTCAGAACACACGAAATCTTCGAGTTATTTTCTTCTGAGCACTCGACCGGTAGCCTGTCTTCCGCCGCAGGTTACCGAGTTACTGCTCAGCTTCTGATGAACGCCCATCTTGTCGACCGGACTAGGCATCATTACGATGAGTCAGGTGGTCGCCGTCCAAAGAACGCGACGACACGGAAGACATCATCCGAAATAATGCAAATCTTGGGCGCAGTCCAAAGCGGCGTAGAGGAAAGACGGTCTTTTGAGTGCGCGAACGGATCTCGCACTTGCCCGGGATTGCATCCCGCTACTTGTTTGGAAAAGAGAAATGTCTTATCGACGAGAACTTTGAGGACTTTTTGTCCCCTTAATGTTCTTTCACAGGACGCTCAAGGTTCTCCAATCGCTATGGTGTGGCGAGATGGAACGCTTTCAGTCCTCTTGCCTAAAGCCGTCATCCTCCCATCCTCCCCGAGAACGACGGCACTAAAGACGATAAACGAGAACGGTGGCGATAGAAGTCCCTTTTTCTTTTCCCTTCACTCACCACTCGCAACTGACAACTAAGGCACCTGGCCTTTATGCGACCTTGCCGTGAATTTTGGCATCGCGGTTCTTCTCGCTGCCAACAGTAACCTTGATTTGCTTGGGCTGGGCCTCAGCCTTCTTCGCGAGGTTGATCTTCAGTACGCCCTTGTCGTAGTGGGCGCTTATCTGCCCCGGATCCACGGAGTTGGGCAGAGTGAACGAGCGGGTGAAGCTTCCGTACTGCCGCTCGACGCGACGGTAGTTCTCTTCTTTCTCTTCCCTCTCAAACTTGCGCTCGCCGTGGACGATCAGCGTATTGTTCTCGATGCGGACATCAATGTCCTTTTCCTCAACACCCGGCACTTCAATTTTCAGAGTGAAGTTGTGCTCGTCTTCGTAGACGTCCACCGGCGGTGCGAATCCAGTGGTCGTCAACGCCTCCTCTGGACCTTCGGGGTTGAACGATTCACGCAAAAGACGGTTCATGCGATCTTGCAGGGTGGCGGTGGCACGGAAAGGATCCCAACGGGTTAATACTGTCATGACACAGTTCCTCCATGGAGTAATCTAAGAGGAAAAAAGCTTCAGATGGGCTGACTTAGTTCAGGGAACCTGAAAGAGTAAGAAGAGATAGCTTGCTCAATTACAATGCTATGCTTGCGCGCTATCGTTGTCAAACAGCGGCAGTTTGGTTGTGTTTCTTCAATTTGCCTGAACGGATCGAGTATAAATCAGCTGCAACGGGACTAGCCCTTCTAACTGTTCGGCCTCGCTGGCAGGTGACGCATCCAGGAGCATCGTAAGTTCCGGTGCGCCGCCTATTCAGCTTTCTTGCTTGGAAGCGATCGAAGGTAATTAACCAGGCTCCAGAGCTCATTTGGGCTTGACCGAATTCGTTCCTTCGGCATCTTCCCATGGCCATTCTTGATGATATAGAACAGATCTCCGTCTGTTTTGTTTTTAAAAGTCTCCTTATTGCGGAAGTCGCCGATCTTGAGTTTCTCATCAATCCCTACTTAACCTTTGCCATCACCATTGTTCCCATGGCACATCGCGCAATCGTATCCATAGTATTTCTTCCCTTGGGCGATCGACTCAGCAGTTGGCTTAACCGGGTTGACCTGATGAACTGCGTCGGCAGGAATCGTGAACGAGTCCGGCATCTCAGCGTTAGGGAGATTCTGGCTTTCCTGTGCTGCCGCAGGGAATACGCAAAGCGCCAGCGTCACAAGTAATGATGAATGGCTTCAACACAGTGCCCCCTTTAGCGAAATGACCGACGGCTCTGTTTGAAGTTGACCGCGGCACTCAACACCGCCTGCTGGGGGGCGTTATCGGACTGTGCGCCCGCCAGCTCTTGGATGGCAGACATATTCTGAATCAGCAGGTTGGAACCATGAAGTTCTGCAATCCGCTGCTTGCGAAAATCGGCAAGAGTTCGGGTAACGGTCTCGCGCGACATGCCGATGATTTGCCCGATCTCTTCGTGGGTCAATGCCACCTTGATTCTGTGAGCCGGGGACGTCGCGGAATCGTCGTGCGACCAATCCAGCATCAAGCGGGCGATTCGCTGCGGCGCTGAGGCCATCACGAACGAGCGTAGCTGGACGTACGCCTGTTGGCACTCGCGGCTCAAATGTATAGCCGCATGCATGCAAGCGTCGGTGTGTTCTGTCAGAAACCTGACAAAGTCGGCCTGTTTGACGAAGTTGAGTTGGCACGATTGGCCAGCTTCCGCAGTTGTCTCGTGTGGAATTCCGGAGATGGTTGCGTGCAGACCCAGTACCTCTCCAGGCCGAGCAATCTTCAAGATTAGGGTTTGGCCTTCGCTTGAACTGGTGGATAATTTCACGCGGCCTTTACAAAGAATGTAAATGCCGCGGCATGGTTGCCCTTCCACAAACAGAGTGGCTCCCGCAGGGTAGGCAAGCGTGAACTTCAGGGGTTGGAAGGCTTCCATTACCGGCTTCGGCAAATGGCAGAAGAAGCCCTCGGAGCAGAGGTTGCAGGAGAGACAGTCTTCAACCAGTTCCATCCCGTACGGTGCATTCATCGCCACCCTCGGTGTAGCAGCCCAATTCGCGCACTGCCGGTCGCAGTGGATGAAGGGAGATCAACTTTGCTCTGAAGGGCCGACTGCAACCGACTCGCGCTCAATCGCTGGAGCATACTGGGTTCAACGAGCCCAAGGCTGGTCAATATTGCTCACCCAGCAAAGTTGGGTTGTTGCGTCAATTGGTGCCAGTTCAAGGTCAGATGCCTAGGAGGCGACGGTTTCCCCATTTTGGGGTATTCAGTGCACTTCCCATCTAACACTCCGCGAGCGCAAGTGCCGTAATGTCTGCGGCTTGCGGCGAGTATGACGGCATCCTCTCTTCGTCAGCCGCGATTCGCCGCCTGCTGCTTCCGGCGGCGCGGCGCCCGACCCTAACAGACGGGTTCATCTTCGCGGTCAAGCAGTTTACGAACAAGAGATCTCAGGCTGCGCGGACTAAGCCGTTGTTTTCCCTGCCGAGCAGTTTTGCTCAGTTCGTACCGCTCTGCGAAACGCAGCATCGCATTACGTGCAATACAGCGTTTCGTTCACGCGATCGGACGCTTGGACTGTCGAAGACGAACAGTGCCAGAAGATTGGCGGAGGGTATGGAGCAGCGAAGTTCAGATTTTTACTGTTTCTCTGGATGGAGCCAACATTCTATCTACGCCGATCCGGAGTCCAATTGTCATGAAAGCTGAGAGGAACGCCCAGGCTCGTCAGAAAAGGCGAAGAGTGCCGCTTCAGCACACCGCAAGGGGTGCATAGTGACCAGGAAACCAAAACGGGAATTCGAGATTTAGTGCTTGGCGACATGTTCAATCTTGACCGGACTTTGGATTCTCGGTGGCCTATATGTAGCTAATACCCGGAATTCACCAATGTGAATACGCAGAAATAGAGGAGACACCATGACAGCAACAATGGAAAGAACACCGGCAGTACTGTCCGCAACCACTCTAACCGGCGACAAAGTCGTAAATTTCCAAAAGGAAGACCTCGGAAAGATCGAACATTTGATGATCGACCTGGAGTCGGGCCGCATCGCTTACGCGGTTCTTTCGTTCGGTGGGTTCCTAGGCATGGGCGATAAGCTGTTTGCCATTCCATGGACTTCCCTAAAGGTCGATACGGTCGAACGTCAGTTTGTTCTGAACGTCGACAAGGAATTGCTCAAGGCCGCTCCGGGTTTCGACAAGGAGCACTGGCCCGACATGGCTGACCGCGCTTGGGGCGCCAAGGTCTACATGTATTACGGCGCCAAGCCCTATTGGAACTGAAAAAGTTCAGGCTGAACGGCGATGGCCAGCCGCAACGAAGCTAGCCGACGTTATCCAAAGTTCCGCTGACGCGACAGCGGGGCGATACGACGGCAAGGTGAGTTGCTGATTCCAGAAGGCTTCGTACCGCAAGGTCGGGGCCGTTTGGGGGTGGTTCCGTTCCAACCGCGACTGGTTGGAATGGAGCTGCCCCCACTTTACAAGCGAGACTTCAATCGTGTAGAGCCTCACTTAACGTTTGGCTCTGGAATGGTTCCTTGCGGAGCCGCTGTCGCAATGATCTCGGAGTATTTCTGCCAGCGTATCCAAACGATGCGCATGGCTGCTACGACCGGGATCGAAAGGTACACGCCCAACACTCCGCCGAGTTCGCCGCCCATGAGCACCGCTGCAATCGCTGCCAGAGGATGCAATTCCAGCGTCCCGCGCTAAAGGTGTGTAGCAAGGTTGCGGAGAACTGCCCGCAGCGACCAGCCTACGATGCGGCGGCTGAACAGGTCCATGACCACAGCCAGAAACAGCCAGCCTTCGTCGGTTGCGATGTAGGTTACGTCGCCGACCCAGACCTGATTCGGTGCCGCCGCGGTGAAGTTGCGATCCAGCAGGTTGGGTGCAATCGGCAGACCGTGCCGGCTGTCCGTGGTGGTGATCCGGAAACGGCGCTTGCCGCGTGCCCGGATGCCGTTCCGCTGCATCACTCGTTGCACCCGCAGCTTGCCTACGCGGATGCCCCGGGCCCGCAACTCCCGCCAGAGGCGCGGCCAACCGTAGGCTCCCCGGTTCTCTGCAAACACGGCACGGATATGAACCAGCAGTGCCTCCTCACTCAAGTGGCGACGCTGAACCATCTCTCGCCGGCGGACAAAGTGTTCATGATAGCCAGCCACGCTCACGCGCAGAACCCGGCATTGCACGCTGATCGGCCACACCCGTTTGTTCCGGTAAATAAAGGCGTACTTCATTTCTGGCCTTTCGCGAAGTACGCCGTCGCTTTTTCCAGGATGTCGCGCTCCATCTTGACCCGCGCCAACTCAGCCCGCAACCGGCTGATCTCCATCTGCTCGGCGCTCACCTTCGAAGCGCTGTCAGCCCCCTTCAGCTTGCCCTCCCGTGAGGCCTTGACCCAGTTGAATAGTGTCTGATCCACCATCCCCAGGCTGCGTGCCGCGGCGGCTATGCTCTGGCCCGACTCCACCAACCGCACCGCCTCCTGCTTGAACGCCAGCGTGTATCGTGCCCGTTTTGCATTCCTCATCTTCATCTCCCTTACTGATGTTAATCACTCAGCTAAGGGATACGTTTTTCGCGGGCAAAGCTCAACATTCGAAGGGCCCTCGCCCCGTACCCGCTCGTGATGCAGACGATTGTTGAAGAAATAGCGGGAAAGTAATGACCCGCAATTGGGCCTAGACTGGCGTTGCCCCTAGAATCCGTATCCCATAACTGAATGTACTTCGTAGTCGTCGTGGCTGTGGGAAAGTTGGAAAGCGCGTTTTGCTTTCCTGCTTTTCCATAGCCTGCTTTGATTGCCCGTGCGTTCAGTTTGCGGAGACCCGCGCTCAACGCCGAGTCTTGTTCGAACTGCATCGGACTGACGTATTTCAGTGTCGAGTGCAGTCTGGTTTGGTTATACCAGTGCAGCCAGTCGAGCGCTTCATCCTGGCCCTGACGCCGCGTTTCAAAATGCTGACCATGCAACCGTTCCACCTTGAGTGATCCGAACAACGTCTCGCTGCAGGCGTTATCCCAGCAGTTGCCTTTGCGACTCATCGAGGGTGTAATCCCGCACTCTTGCAGCACCTTGGCGAACTCATAGCTGGCATACTGGCTGCCTCGATCGCTGTGAAAGATTAGTCCTGCCTCGCGGTCTGGGCCGCGTAGGAACCAAGCCATCCGAAGGGCATCGATGACGATCTCGCTGGTGATCTGCTCACCCAGCGACCAACCTACGATGCGGCGGCTGAACAGATCCATGACCACAGCCAGAAACAGCCAGCCTTCGTCGGTTGCGATGTAGGTTACGTCGCCGACCCAGACCTGATTCGGTACCGCCGCGGTGAAGTTGCGATCCAGCAGGTTGGGTGCAATCGGCAGGCTGTGCCGGCTGTCCGTGGTGGTGATCCGGAAACGGCGCTTGCCTCGTGCCCGGATACCGTTCCGCTGCATTACTCGTTGCACCCGCAGCTTGCCTACGCGGATCCCCCGGGCCCGCAACTCCCGCCAGAGGCGCGGCCAACCGTAGGCTCCCCGGCTCTCGGCAAACACGGCACGGATATGAACCAGCAGTGCCTCTTCACTCAAGTGGCGACGCTGAACCCTATCTCGCCGGCGGACAAAGTGTTCGTGGTAGCCAGCCACGCTCACGCGTAGAACCCGGCATTGCACGCTGATCGGCCATACCCGCTTGTTCCGGTAGATAAAGGCGTACTTCATTTCTGGCCTTTCGCGAAGTACGCCGTCGCTTTTTCCAGGATGTCGCGCTCCATCTTGACCCGCGCCAACTCTGCCCGCAAACGGCTGATCTCCATTTGCTCGGCGCTCACCTTGGAAGCGCTGTCGGCACCCTTGAGCTTGCCCTCCCGTGAGGCCTTGACCCAGTTGAACAACGTCTGATCTACCATCCCCAGGCTGCGTGCCGCCCCGGCTATGCTCTGGCCCGACTCCACCAGCCGCACCGCCTCCTGCTTGAACGCCAGCGTGTATCGTGCCCGCTTCCCATTCGTCATCTTCATCTCCCTTACTGATGTTAATCACTCAGCTAAGGGATACGTTTTTCGCGGGCAAGGTCATGTTGTAGCCCCATCCGCCACCCCATGCCGCACCCATCGCCATTCCCACACCAAACGAGATAGCCATGCCGGCGGCGTAGTAGCCCGGAGGAGGATAGGCGATTGGTGGATAGGCATAGACTGGCGCTCCGTATACGACCGTTGGGTTATAGCTCGGCACGTACACGACCTGGGGATTGGCCTGTTGCACGACAATTACCTGCTGGCTTTCTACGGTCTTTACTTCCACCTTTTGCTGTTCCGTCGATTTCAGGTTGCCGGCGTCTTTAGCCTTTTTGCGCATGCGCTGCACTGCATCCATCACATCGTTCTGCTGAGCGAGGAAGGCGTTCCCGAGGTCTGTGGTCCACTTGATGTTGTCGGCCAGTAACTTGACTACGTCGGGCAAGGCCGCCAATCCCTGGATGCTCGGGTCCCAATCCTGCTTCTTTACCGCATCAGCCAGCGCTTTGTCCTTCAGCCCTTTGTTCTGCGCCAGCCACTGCTGCAACTGGATGACTTCAAGCGGATAGGTGGAAGCCACCAACGCCTGGCTGAGCAGCGGATCGGGGTAGAGCGCAATGGGCGCCACCAGAGAGTCGAGCTGGTCGGCAGGGATCTTCGCTGCGGCCTGTGCCGACGGGGCGTCGGGCAGCGGCGTCTGGGACGCCAGCGAATTCCCCGGCAGCAGCGCCCCGATACAGATGATCGCTGCAAATTCTCGAAAGGCGCGAAACACTAAGTTCCAGCCACTACTGCGTGTGCTCATCGTCACCGCCTCCGGCGTACCTGACCGAACGTCGTCAAGCCATCCAGCGTTTCAGCTCAGGCTCGTCACAACCCTTGGCAATCCCGCTCGTGTAGGTGCGCGGTTGCTAACACTTACGTGTTGCACGTCCCGCGCCAAACTGGAATAGTACGGCAGGTACCGTTAACTATTTTCAGTTCAATAACTTGCCGAGGATGTGAGCGAGGGGGTGCTATAACACTTTTGAACATCCTCCAAATCACCTCCAACATATTGGATTGACGCGGCCGGAGCAGCAGCCTAAGCTGGGTATATTCCCTAGGTCTCGGTGTCGTACTCACGTACCCGCTGAGTCGCGGGAGTGCGAAGGATGAACCATTCGACCCAAAGTCCGTCGGGATCCCGTCCGCTGGAAGCCAAAGCTCCGACACCATCAGAAGGGGATAGGCCGCATCGGGGTGAACATCTCGAGCTTCGGCTCACGCCAGAGAATCGCTGGCAATTGTTCGAGCACGCCCCTGATGCAATGCTCGCGTGCGACTCGGAAGGCCGCATCGTCGACGTGAATGTGCAATGCCTTCAGATGTTTGGCTATGAACGGGAGGAATTGATCGGTGCGGAGATAGAAAAACTCATACCGAATCGATTCCGGACCGCTCATGTTGATCGGCGCGAGGGATTTGGGTTGGAACCCGGCGTCCAGCCCATGATTGCGGCACGCGATATCTGGGGATTGCATAAAGACGGGAGCGAATTAGCGGTCGAGGTCGGTTTGCGTGCCGTGCAGTCAGGCGAACGCAAACTGGTAATCGGCATCGTTCGCGACCGCAGTGAGCGAACGCTCGCCGCGCAACAGTTGCTGAACCAGGCGGAGTTTGAACGGACAATTTCGGCGCTGTCGGCAACTTTCATCAATCTCTCCCCAGACCGTGTAGATGAAGAGATTACCAATGGGCTGAAGACCCTCTCGGAAACACTGGGGGGCGATCGTTCCAGCATAGGCTTTGTCCAGGCCAGCTCTGGGGAAATCCTCATCACTCATGCATGGACTCGGGCGGGATTTCCAGATTATTCAAAGGGTTTGTTGCAGAACATATTGCCGTGGCTGTCTCAACGCATGAAGATGGGTGAAACGACAGTTGTGCGCACGCCGGAAGATTTACCCCCCGAGGCTCAGCTAGAGAGGCAGTTCATGCAGTCGCAGGGAATCAAGTCATCGTTGGTGGTCCCCTTGCGGGTTGGCGGCCGGGTGGTAGGAGTATTGTCCTGTAGCAGCATGCGCGAGCCGAGGCGATGGGACGAACTAACGATCTCGCGCCTTCAAGCTATCGCCGGAGTATTCGCGAACGCCCTCATGCGGAAGCAAGCCGATGAAAAACTGCAAACGGCATACGCTGAGATTCAGCAATTGAAGGAACAGGTCGAGCAGGAAAACAGTTACTTGCGGCAAGAGATCAAGCTGGAGTATGGCCACCAGATTGTTGTAGGCAATAGTGCGGCAATGCGTGCTGTCTTGAAGAAGGCAGAGCAGGTCGCCGGCACAGATTCTACGGTGTTAATCCTCGGCGAAACGGGCACGGGCAAAGAACTTGTCGCAAGAACCATCCACGAGATGAGCCAACGCAGCAAGCGGACGATGGTCAAGACCAACTGCGCGGCGCTTCCCGCGACTCTCATCGAAAGCGAGCTTTTTGGCCGCGAAAAAGGCGCGTACACCGGGGCCCTCGCCCGAGAGATTGGAAGATTTGAACTGGCGGACGAGGCGACGATATTCCTGGATGAAATTGGGGAGCTTCCTCCTGAAACACAATCAAAGTTGCTTCGCATTCTTCAGGAAGGCGAGTTTGAACGTCTCGGCAGTTCAAAGACGATCAAGGTGAACGTGCGCGTGATTGCGGCCACCAGTCGAGACCTGCCGGCCATGGTAAAGGAAGGAAAATTCCGTCCCGATCTGTTTTACCGGCTCAACGTTTTTCCCGTCGTAGTTCCTCCCCTGCGGGACCGCGTGGAGGATATTCCCGCGCTTGTCTGGCACATACTGGAAGAATTTGGAGCGCGATTTGGAAGAAACTTCGACGGAGTGCAGGCCAGCACGATGCGGAAATTTCAGAAGTACGCCTGGCCGGGGAACGTGCGTGAGCTGCGCAATGTCATCGAACGAAGCCTCATCCTCACCACCGGACCTATCTTTAAGGCGGAAATGCCCGACGTCGAGGCGAAACCTGCACCCGAGATGCGCCGTCTAGGGGAAGTTGAATCGGAACACTTCCACAGAGTGCTGCAGGCCACGGACTGGCGCATCCGAGGCAAAGGAGGCGCCGCGGAAATCTTAGGGTTAAAACCGACGACTCTCGAAGCCAGAATGAAGAAACTCGGGATTACCCGGCCCAGATAGTTCTTACTCCCATCGAAAACTCCAACCTATTGGAGAAAAACTCCAAAATCCGCTGTTCTGGGGAATCGTCTTCTGTCTGACCGCGGCCTCCTCCAGTGCGCATCTCAATCCTTTCTTATGACTTAGCTCTCCCGGCCAGGGCTGGCCGTGGTTTGGCCACTGCCCTGCAATTGCAAAGTCGTCGACATTGGTTTGCACAGTTCGTTCTCCTTCGCATCACCGCGATGGGAACCTGACTGGCTGAGAACGATTTGCCTGGACGGGAGAAGAAGTGATCATCGAACAGCTGACCATTCATGCACCGAAGGGAAAACGCCAGGAAGTGGGCAGCGCACTTATTTCGTTGTCTGGACCCACACAGGTGCAACAAGGATGTTTGAAATGCCGGCTACTGCAAAGCTGGCGAAATCCGGATGAGCTTGTGCTGGAAGCGAACTGGGAAACGGCAGACGACTTGACCCGCCACCTGCAATCGGAAAACTACAAACGGCTATTGCTCTTGATGGAGCTGAGTCCTGTTCCGCCGGTCCTCGAGTTCTGGACTGTGGAAGGGGTCAGCGGATTGGACCTGGTGCGAACGGCTCGAGGTGTAACCGACTGAATCGATCGCACGATAAGGGTTTGTTCCCGCATAACGAAGCATAAATAAGGAGAGATGGAAGATGAGCACAGCAACTGTGACGCAACCCGCCAAGAAACTCAGCACGGTACCGTTGGACTGGAAAGAGGTCTATTACACCAACTGTCCCCTCGTTTCCGCCAGCAATGTTGACCAGGAACTTGGTTGGACGAAAGAGCAGTACAAAAAGATCGGCATTGAGTACCGCTACCTTCGGTCCCGCGCCGAGAACGACTGGTACCCGCACTACGTCCACAACCTCGACAACCTCATCCGTTTCGGTGGTCTGTTTCCTCCCATCCATGTTCAGGCGGACATCCGGCGGACCCGGCTCCTGGGCGTGACCCATGCGCCTCGCGAAGGCGGCGTCATGCTGGTGCGCTCGCGCGACGACATCTACCGAATGGCCGATCTGAAAGGCAAGAAAATCGGGCTCTCCCGTAGCCAGAACAAGATCAAGAACGACTGGTGGGGCATTCAGGAGGAACAGGGCATCGAGCTGATGCTCCGGCTCAACGGCATGACCCGCAAAGACGTCGAGATCGTGGAATTCCCCTATCCGGACGACTGGTACGACAAGCCGGAGATGATGGGCCCGCTGATGGAAAATCCATCCGAGCTGTGGCTGCGCCGTGACCACAAGCACGATCTGGCCTTCCGTCCGCTGGAAACTGCGTTGGAGAAAGGCACCATCGACGCCATGTATATGCAGACCGGCCCCTTGCAGCAACTCTCGGAGGCCACGGGCAAGTTTAAGGCGATCGAAGACCTGTCCCGCTATCCAGATTGGACGTTGCAAGTGGCCAACATCCCTGCCGCCATCACTTGCACTGACGTCATGGCCGAGAAGCATCCGGAGCTTGCCGTGACTTTCATGAAGGGCATGATCAAGGTGGGACGTTGGGCCAACGAGCACAAGCGCGCCGCCGCAGCGATTCTCGACAAGCAGACGTTCTACCTCGATGTGGAGCACACCTACGAAGGCATCAAGCACATCGATATGGTCCCCAACCTCTCGCCGCAGAACCTGGTCTCGGTCGAAATCGGCAAGGATTTCATGCTGAGTCACGGCTACATCAAGAACGACTTTGATGTGCAGAAGTGGGCGGCGCCGGAGTTCCTGGAACAGGCCGCCAGAGAGCTATTGGAAGAGGAATGGAAGAAGAAAACCACCTCGAAGCTTCCGGAGACGGCTGAGGCGCTGGCCTCGGGAAGGATTCTTGGGTAGATGGGAGGAGCGCGCTCTAGCGCCCGCTCCCCGTCTTGCATGCCTTCAAGGCAAGAGCCGCTGCCACGTCTGCTCTTGCCTGAAGGCACAAACACGGCACGAACTGAACAGGTGAATATGACTGAACCAAACACAAATCTTCCTCAGGGCAAGCAGACGGCGCTGGGACTTTATGTGACGGCCCGGGAAGCCTACGAGTCGTGGAAGGCCGAGCCCGAGAAGGTCAAGATCATTGATGTCCGCACCCCAGAGGAGTACCTCTTCGTCGGCCATCCCACAATGGCGTGGAAGATTCCGGTTGCAGTCCAGATTTATGAGTGGGATGCCGAAAGACAACAGTTCCCGATGAAACCGCTCGCGGATTTTGTCTCGCGTTGCAGCGAGGTCGCCAAACCCGATGACACGCTCATGCTGATGTGCCGATCAGGCGGTCGCAGCGCCATCGCCGTCAACTTGCTGGCCCAAGCGGGCTTCCGGCATGCCTACAACATTGTGGATGGCATGGAGGGCGATGCGAACGCGGACTCTGACATTGTGGCACAGGCCCAACCATTGCAGGACGGCTGGAAACACTCAGGATGTCCGTGGACCAAGAAACTCACGCCGGAGCGGATGGTGCTTCCCAAATGATTGGAGCGCACGAAATAAACGCCGACTACAGATTGGACGCGATTATCGAGGTGGATGAGGGCCTATGCATTGTCTGCGGCAGTTGCATCCGGGGCTGAGCGATACCTGCCGCATTCCCACGAGAAAGCCCGTGGAGGTGACTTGGCACGGAGGATCTGTATTTGGTGGTGGTGTATCGCCATCTCACACCTAATTGACAGCACTGAGCAACGAGGAATATCACATGCCCGACAATGATCGAACACGCATGCAGCGAATGGGTTACCGGTCGCCGGATGAAGTCCCAGAGCCTGAGCAACTCGTACTCGTCGAGTACGTCTCTGGCGGGAGTGTGGCCATTGTCACCCTCAACCGTCCGCATGCCGACAACGCAATCACGACGGAACTGGCGGCGCAACTGATCGAGATACTCGAGACCATTGCGGTCCGTTCCTCCGTGCGCGTTGCCATCATCACCGGAGCGGGTGACAGAGCCTTCTCCGTCGGCGGCGACCTGCGGCAGCGCAAAGCCATGACGAAGGAAGAATGGCTGCGCCAGCGCCAGGTTTTTGATCGAGTGCTCTACACCCTGCGCCAGTTAAGCCGGCCGATCATCGCTGCCGTCCACGGATTGGCCTACGGTGGTGGCTGCGAGATCGCCATCAGCACCGATTTCATCATCGCGTCCGACGATGCCGTCTTCGGCCAGCCAGAGGCAATGGTCGGCTTGAGCGCTGGGGGCGGTTCGCCGGTCTTTCTCCCGCGTTTTCTCCCGCCCGGGAAAGCCATGCAGATGCTGATGACGGGCGAGCCTATTACTGCACAAGAGGCGCACCGGCTTGGCATGGTCAACGAAATCTACCCCAAGGCCGAACTGATGGACGCGGTAGTGCATATCGCTGAGAGTATCGCAAAGAACTCGCCGACGGCAGTCCAGTCAGTCAAGCGGGCGGTCCTCATGGGGATCGGAGAACCGACAGAGCAGGCCGTGGCGATCATGATGGAAGCGCACTGGCGGTCGGTCGTCCATCCCGACCGCGTCGAGGGAATCAAGGCTTTCAATGAGGATCGAGAGCCAATTTTTCAGGACCCAGAATTCTGATGCGCGAGCCTCAGCCTGGCGTAAGGGAGCACAAGAAGACGATTGGAAAAGAAGACCGGCTATGACGGTCATCAGTGTAGCTGGATTGGAGCCGAGGCAAAAAGTTCGAGAGCGATACGTTTCAAACGCATTGCACGATTACGAAGCTTTCCCTCATAACGGACACAAGGAGAAATCAGAATGAGCACAGCAACTATGACGCAACCCGAAACGCACATCAAGGTTGATAACGAGAGGGTCGATCGGCTGAAAGAGCGGCACATGAGCACGCCCCAGGAGATCGACAACGAGCGGGTCCGGATCATGGCGGACGTCTACGAGGACACCGCGGGCTACCAGCAGATCATCCGCAGGGCCAAATTCTTCGAGCAGTTGATTGAACGGAAGAAGCTGTACATCGACGAGAGCCTCATTGTGGGAAGCATGGCGAGTTCGGTCAATGCCGTCTACACGTACCCGGAATGGAACGTGCAGTGGATGAAGGAAGAAAAGACGGTTGAGAACTCGAAGACCCCGGAAGACCGCAAGGCGAACCAGTGGGCGCTCGAGTACTGGGACAAGTGGGCGCTGCGGCCGCGGGCCGATGAGATTTTCATCAAAAAATACGGCTACGACCCGGCACCGGTCTACCAGGCAGGTCTCGTGGCCGAGTTCATGTCCTGGCCGGGCGGCGGCGGCAACCTGAACTATCCCCGGGTTTACAACGAGGGGCTCGCGAGCATGATTAAAGAGGTCGAGGAGCGGCAGAAAGCCCTCGACATGAGGCTGCCGAACGCCTCGAAGTTCTACTTCTACGAGGCCTGCCTGATCACAATGAAGGCCATCATCCGACTGGCGCACCGCTATGCCGAGCTGGCCCGCGAGATGGCGGCGAAGGAGAAGAATGCCGAACGCAAGCAGGAACTGCTCGATATCGCGGAGGTTTGCGAATGGGTCCCCGAGCACCCCGCCCGCAACCTGCGGGAGGCCATCCAGTGCCACTTCCTGTGCCACATCTGTGCGGAGATCGAGCAGGTCGGCTGCGGCTACTCGGAGGCCTACTTGGGCCAGAACTTCGAGCCGTTCTATCAGCGTGACAAAGCAGCCGGCCTGATCGGCCCGGAAGAGGCGACCTACCTGCTCAAGCTGCTGTTCATCAAGCTGAACGAGATCGGCTACTACTACGGACAAAAGGTCGCGCTCCAAAACTCCGCTGACCTCGGCCAGAGCATCACTCTCGGGGGCTTCACCGAGGACGGGGAAGATGCCACCGCTGAGATGGACTACCTGATCCTCGACGCGGCGCAGTACCTGCGGCTGCCCCAGCCGCCACTGTCCTGCTGCTACACGGAGAAGATGAGCGGTAAGTTCCTGGAGAAAGTACTCGACGTCATCGACACCGGCGTCGGCATGCCTCAGTTCGTCAATGGCGACGTGATGATCAAGCGCGCCCTGAACCTCTTCGCGAACACCAAGAAGGGCATCACGCTCGAAAAAGCCAGGCGCACTTGTGTGGGTGCTTGCGTCGGGAGCTACATTCCCTATGAGACCGGGCACCCTGTTGAAGGGCAGCCTAACCTTGGGAAGGTCCTCGAGCTGACGCTGAACAACGGTTTCGATCCCCGAACCAACAAGCAGCTCGGACCCAAGAGCGGAGACCCCGAGACCTTCAAAAACTTCGAAGAACTGTACGCGGCATTCGAGAAGCAGCTTCAGTTCTGCGAGGACACGCTCCGCAAGGAGGCCTGGATCGCCAGCATCCTGTGCGCTGAGTACCTGCCCGTCACCTGGCGCTCCATCCTAACGGGCGGCTGCATCGAGAGCGGCACCGAGGTTTGGAATGGTGGAGCCAACTACTACACGGTCGCCCAGATCGTCGTTGGAGGCGTGGACGCCGCCAACGGGCTGATGGCCGTGAAACACTTGGTCTTCGACGAAAAGAAGCTGACCATGGCCGAACTCAAGCAGGCCCTGGCCGCCAACTTCGAGGGCAAGTTCGAGAGCGTACGCAAGCTGTGCTACGAAGCTCCCAAGCACGGCAACGACATCCCGGAGGTCAACCGGTTCGTGCGCCGGGTGTACAACTCCATCTTCCAGGCCTTCCAGAACGTGGAGGGGGGCGGCAACTACATCAGCCGCGACATCCAGTCGGCGCCGGACGCCTACACGAAGAGCATCCACAACATGATGGGTCTGGTGACAGGAGCTCTGCCGACCGGAAAGAAGGCGGGAGTGGCGCTCACCGACGGCAGTCTGTCTGCCATGCCCGGAACCGACGTCAATGGGCCGTCTGCGTTGGCGATGTCCGCAGCGAAGAGCATGGACTCCATCAAGTACACCGCAACTCACATGAACATGAAGCTTCCTCCCAGCCAGCTCAAGACCCGCAAGGGCCGGGAGACTCTGCTGAACCTCATCAAGACCTACATGGACAACGATGGCTACCACATCCAGTTCAACGTGCTGGACACAGCGACACTCAGGGACGCGCAGAAGCACCCGGAGAAGTACCGCGACCTCGTCGTGCGAGTGGCGGGATTCAGCGCTTTCTTCACCAGGCTGCACCCCGGCGTGCAGGACGAGATCATCGCCCGCACTGAGCAAGAGTTTGGCAGGTGCTGACGTCAGCTAGACCGGTACGGCGTGGCACTCGGTCACGCCGTACCGGAATTTCCTCCTTGAACGCCACGGCCTGGAAGGTGGAAGGCCATGAATACGGACACAAGACGCATTAATACGAGAGGCACATCATGTCTACAGAAATAGGCCATGGCAGTTTCCTCAGACGCATTGCCATCAATGTGGGAGCCGGCTACGTTCCGGGGCTGAACGCCGTGATCATGGGAGCGGCCCTGGCGGCGGGCAGACTGGGATGGGAGATGGTCGGCATCCGCGATGGGTTTGATGGTCTGCTGCACCCGGATCGCTACCCCGATGGCGGACTCGTCACGCTTGACGCTCAACTGATCGAGAACCTGGATCCGGCCGGCTCGGGTGTTCTTGGGCAATCGCTCCATGTCGATCCGTTCCACGTCCGTCAGGTGAACGAAGACGGCATGGTCGAAGAAGTGGACATGTCCGATCAGCTGCTGCAGAGGCTGAAGGCAGAAAAGATTGATGGATTGATTTCCGTGGTTGGCGGCCGGGGCCTTTCTATTCTCTACAAGCTCCATAAAAAAGGGCTGAACGTGGTGTGCGTTCCGCGGTCGATCGAGAACGACATCGCGGCCACGATGGTGTCATTTGGGTTCAACAGCGCGCTGAGCTTCACCATCGAGATGCTGGACCGGGTTCGTCAGGCGGCCCAGTCCGCCCGCAAGATCGGAGTGGTGGAGGTCCTCGGAGAGCAGACCGGGTGGCTGGCGCTGCAGGCCGGCATCGCAGCACGCGCTGACGTTGTGCTAATTCCCGAGATTCCCTGCGATCTGCACAAGGTGGCAGCAAGGTTGAAGGAAAAAGTCACTGCGAAGCGGCCTTATGGACTGGTGGTTGTGGCCGAAGGGGCGAAGTTCCTCAATGGTGCACAAGCCAAAACAGAGCCATCGCCACTGAAAGCCTCCCTCTCGCCACTCGCAACGGGTGATGACAGTGGGCACGTCATTCATCGATCGGGTCAGGCGGCCGAAACGGTGGCGAGCAAGCTTCAGCTGCTGATCGCCGAGGAAACCTATCCCCTTGTCCTGGGTCCCTGGGTGAGGGGCGGTGCTCCAACCGCCGTTGACCGCCAACTGGGTCTGGGCTACGGAGCTGGGGCGGTACGGGCAATGCGATCTGGCAAGTACGGAGTGATGATGGCCTTTGCTCCGCCCGACATTCAATACGTACCGCTCGCGGAAGCGATCAACAAAGTCAGAACCGTGCCTGCGGATAGCGAGTTTCTCAAGATCGCCCAGTCCCTGGGTATCAGTCTCGGGAGGGAGCTGTGAACAGCCAATCTAGCAAAACGTCCGCTCCGACCGGAACAGTGCTGAACATCCAGCGCTATTGCAGCCACGACGGTCCCGGCATCAGAACCACCGTTTTTCTGAAGGGATGCTCACTGCGCTGCAAATGGTGCGGTAATCCGGAGAGCATCCGGCAGAAGCCAGAACTGGCGTACGACCCCAAGCTGTGTGTGGGAAAGAAGGGATGCGGCGCCTGTTTGAAGCCTCCCTGTCCGGAAGGCGCCTTCTATGTCGTTGACGGTCTCGAGGACAAGATCCATGTCAACTGGGACCTGGCCAGCAACTGTGGCCAAGAAACGGTTGCGGTTTGCCCAACGAAAGCGCTGTACCTCTTTGGCGAAACCATGACTGTCGACCAGGTACTGGACGAGGTCGAGAAGGACAGTTCCTTCTACCGCACAACCGGCGGCGGTATCACGCTGAGCGGCGGCGAATGTTTGCTGCAACCCGACTTCAGTGCAGCGCTATTAAAGGGAGCGCACGACCGCGGCTTCAACACGGCAATCGAGACGGCGTGCAACGTGCCTTGGCGTTTCGTGGAACAGGTGCTGCCGCACGTCGATACCATGCTGCACGATCACAAGATGACCATACCCGAGCGCCACAAGAAGTGGGTTGGCGTGGACAACAAGCGGATCCTGGAAAACTTCAAGAAAGCGTACGAGGCTTTTCCTAACGTAGATTTCATCGCACGCACGCCGCTGATTCCCGGAATCAACGCCGACGAAGAGCACATCCGTGCAGTCTTGGCCTTCATTCGCCCTTACAAGAACGTGATCGACTACGAACTGTTGCCCTATCACCGCTTCGGGTTAGGCAAGTACCAGTTCCTTGGCTGGGTGTACGAGCTGGACGACTACAAGTCGCCCAGTTCTGAATTGGTGGCGCACTTGCAGGCGATCATCGACGAAGCTTTTGGCCGCAATGTTCAGAAAGCGCCGGCCGCGACATAAGCGTGCCGGGAATTATTAGGCTGTGGAAGACGGACAATCTATGACCAACACTGAGTATTCGGAAGATATCTACGAGCGGCTGGTGGATGCGATGGATGCGCTTCCCCATGGATTTGCGAGAACACCCTCCCGAGTGGAACTGCGCCTGATCAAGATGTCGTTTACACCCGAAGAGGTCTGGCTCGCCGGACATCTGACCCGTTTTCCCGAAACTGCTGCTGAAATCGCAAGGCGAGTCGGTCGTGACGAAGCACAGGTAAGAGAGACGCTAGAGAGCCTGATTCCCAAACGCCTGGTCCGGTTGGACTCGCCCGGGATGGCAGCGCCCGGCCTCGCGCCTACGACCGAGGGCGAGAAGAGATACCGCTTGGGTCCCTTCCTGGTTGGCTGGTACGAAGCCAACATGCGGCTGCTTGGCGCGGAGTTTGCCAAGCTCTTCGAGCAGTATGTGATTGAAGGTGGTGGTGAACGGATCTTTTCGCCTCGGCCCGGCGTGCTCGGCGTTGTTCCGGTGCGAGGCTCACTCAAGCCTGAGCTGATGAAGTCGATGGAGCCCCATCTGGACATCGACGCTCATTTCCAACGGCACGATCGCTTTCTCGTGATTGATTGCGTCTGCAAAAGGGAAAAGGAGCTATTACACGGCCACAGCTGCAAGCAGCCAATGAAGCGTTGTGGATTCGTTGGACTGCCGCCGCAGACGCCGCTCGGGGAAAACGTGTTGAACGCGGAGGACGCGTCCAAGCTCCTCACTGAGCTTGAACAGATGGGACACGTTCACCTTGCGTTTTATGGATTCACCATGGGAGCGGAAACTCCTCAGTTCGTAGGCACGTGCAACTGCTGCGATTGTTGCTGTGGCATTTTCCAGGGCAAGACTCTCGCCGGGCTGGAGGAAGGGCCACAGCGGTCGAACTACCGCGCCGTCATCGACCCAGAGGCCTGCGTTGCCTGCGGCGTCTGCCAGGAGCGATGCCCCGTGGATGCCATCGCTGACGATGAGAATCTCAAGTCCAAGGTTGAGCGGGCGAAGTGCATCGGGTGCGGAGTATGCGTGATTGCATGCACGACTGAGGCAATCGACATGGTGCCGGTGTCCGCGGAAGAGTGGTTCCATGTTCCATCGAGCATGGCGGAATGGGAAGAGATGCGGCTGCAAAATCTGGCAGCGATGAAGTAAATGTGCGGCACGACTGATTTGGATTAGTAAAACGGGTTCTAACTCTTCGTGATAGACGGTCGAGATTCGACCTTTATTCCAGCGACTAAAGAGGATCATCGACGAGGCCTCTGGTCGAAGTAACGGGACAGCCATACCGGTTTATTGATCGTCGAATGGAGACAAATCATGAAAGTCATCATTGTTGGTGGAGTGGCAGGCGGGGCGTCGTGCGCGGCGCGTCTGCGCAGGCTGGACGAAAAAGCTGAAATCATCATGGTCGAACGTGGACCTTACGTCTCGTATGCGAACTGCGGACTGCCGTATCACATCTCGGGCGTGATTCCGAGGGAATCGAGCCTCTTGGTTGCCAGCGAGCAGTATTTCCGCGGTGCCTTCAACATCGACGCGCGCACCAACTGTGAAGCGATCTACATCTCGCCAAAGCAGAAAACGGTGGACCTGCGCAACGTAAAAACCGGCGAGGTCACGACTGAGTCCTACGACAAGCTGGTTTTGTCACCCGGCGCGCTTTCTGTCCGCTTTCCGCTGCCAGGCATTGATCTGCCGGGAATCTTTCATGTCAGGACTGTGCCGGACGCACGAACCATCCGCGAGTGGGTGGAGCGTGGCACGACCTTCCTGACGGGCATGTTCAACTATTCGGGAATCCAGGCCGTGAAGCCCGTGCGGCACGCAGTCGTGGTGGGCGGCGGCTTCATCGGTCTGGAAACGGCGGAGAACCTGGTCCATGTCGGCTTCGACGTGACCCTCGTCGAGATGCTCGATCAGGTGCTCGCGCCACTCGACCGGGAGATCGCCAACCTGGTGGAAGGCCATCTGGAAGGCAACGGCGTTCACCTGGCGCTTAACGATGGCGTCGCGGGATTCACGCAAGTGGACGGCGGCGCGCTCGAGGTGCAGACGAAGTCCGGCAAGAAGTATCCAGCCGACATCGTGATCCTGGCGCTCGGCGTACGGCCCGACACGGCGCTGGCCAAGGCAGCCGGCCTCGAGATCGGTGAACGTGGAGGCATCCGCGTTGACGACCATATGCGCACCAGCGATCCGGATATTTTCGCGGTTGGCGATGCTATCGAGGTAAAGGACTTCGGCACGGGACAGTGGAGCCTGATCGCACTCGCCGGCCCGGCCAACCGTCAAGGCCGTATCGCTGCCGATGTGATCGCCGGACGCGATTCCCATTTCCGCGGCACCCAAGGTACTTCGATCATCGGGCTGTTTGGCGGCGCGGCCGCTTGGACCGGTGTCAGCGAGAAAACGCTCAAGAGGCTGGGAGACACCGATTACGAAAAGGTTTACGTCTTTCCGAATTCTCATGCCGGGTATTACCCGGGAGCCAAGCCCATCGCGATGAAGTTTATCTTCCGCAAATCCGACGGGAAAGTCCTGGGAGCGCAGGCCATCAGCCAGGACGGCCCTGCGGTGGACAAGCGGATCAGCGCTTTGGCCGTGGCCATCCAGATGGGCGCCACGGTTTACGACCTCGAAGAATCCGAGCTTTGCTACGCACCGCAGTTTGGCAGCGCCAAGGATCCCGTTAACTTCGCGGGCATGGTTGCCGCCGATGTGCTTCATGGCGACATGCCGCTCGCGCACTGGGATTCGCCCGACGGTGCGTTCCTGCTGGATGTTCGCGAGGCCGTTGAATTGGCGGTCGAGAGCGTACCCGGCGCGCTCAACATTCCGATGGGCCAGTTGCGCTCGCGTCTGGGAGAACTCCCTCGCGATCGCGAGATCCAAGTTATTTGCCGGTCCGCCCAGCGTGCCTATTACGCGACCCGCATCCTGTTGCAGAACGGATTCAAGGTCCGAACGATTTCCGGTGGCATGTTGTCGCGCGCAATGCTCACCGTGGATTTGAAGTCAAAGCACGCCAAGACTGCCGAATAAAACAGCGCCCAAATGATAAGGCGCACGAGGTCACGTAGCTTGCCGACGCACGAGGAGAAGATGCCGCAACCAGAACTCAAATTGGTCGACAGGCTTGCGCTGGACCGCAACAAGCTGGCTGCCGAGCGCACACTCATGGCCTGGGTTCGAACTGCGCTTTCTATGATCAGCTTCGGTTTCACCATATATAAGTTTCTGCAGGTTATTGACGAACAAAGCACAGTACCCGTTCTGCGGCCGAACGCGCCGCGGAACGTTGGACTCGTACTCACCGGTCTCGGGACCTTTGTTGTGGTCATCGCTTCGATTCAACATTGGAGCTACGTAAAGAACTTAAGAACTGATGAGCCTTATAAACCATGGGACCTGAGCTTCATCGTGGCGTGCCTGATCGCGATTCTGGGCGCCGTGTTGTTCGGAAGCATCGTGATCAGGTCTGGTCCGTTCGGGTGATTCGAGGAAAACAGACTATGACAATTATGACTTGGTTCAACATCACGGTGGTGGTTTTCACTGTGGCGAACCTGATGGCCGGAGGCCTTGAGTGCGATTTGAAAGAATCGCTTAAGTGGCTGCGGAGCCGCGAACTCGTCGTGCCAACCCTCCTCTGGGGCTGGGTGGTTGGGCCGGCTCTCGCCTGGTTGATCATCCAGGTCCTTCCGCTGTCGGAGGGACATGCCGCCGGGCTGATGTTGACCAGTCTGGCGCCAATTGCGCCGTTCTTGCCCCTAGCTGCGTCAAAAGCCCGTGGCGATATGACCTTCACCGGAGCCTACATCCTGCTGGGGACTGTTGTCACGGTCGTGTTGATGCCAGTGATGGCGCCGCTGCTGATCAAGGGACTGACCTTGAGCGCATGGCCGCTTGCGAAACCGCTCATTCTGTTAGTGCTGATTCCGTTGATAATCGGCATTGTGATCCGGTTTTATAAACCGACCGTGGCCGCCAAAATCTTCCCGTGGGTCAAGAAAACCGGGGGTATCTTCCTTTTGCTCTGCCTGGCTACGACCCTGTGGATCTACGGCAAGGACATGCTCAGCACGGTAGGCAGCTTCGCCCCAGGAGCATGGGTCGTGTTCATGGTCGTGATGGCCGTGGTGCCGTATGTGATCGGCTTGGGCCTGAAACAGAATCAGCGCAGCGTCATGGCACTTGGAATGAGCTCGCGGAATATTTCGGCAGGGTTCGTGGCGTTCTATGGCATTACGAATCCGCCCGCGGGAATGTTTTTGATGGTTTTGCTGGTGGTCCCGCTGCACGTCATCATTGGGTTGCTAGCAGTGCCGCCCATATTCGCCAAACAGGCCGACGTGAGAGCTGAGGGATCTGCGGCATGAATGTTATGGGGAACTTCACCGACCCGCTTGACCGCCTGTCTAAGCCTCGCTTGGGCCTGCGGTGGGAAGCTCGTCAAACATGCGATTGTGCCTATGTCATATTCCATCTTGGATTATGCACAGATCCGAAGCTCGACCACATTCCTCGCGCGCAGGTTCTACAAGAAGCATGTAGATCCCAATGAAGCGTCCGCTGTTGCACTGCAACGCTATTCGACTAGCGAGTTACATCTTCCCACGATGGCAACTTAGTTTGCATCTGACGCTCATCTACCCGAAGCAACATAAGCCAATGCCGAAAGATCGGCAAAGTTTACGCCCGGCTGACCCGCGAGTGGAAGCACACTGAGGGTCTTCTATGGCTACACCAGCACTGTTGCAAGAGCCGTCTGATTTCTCGTTGGTCCTTCGCCCTTCCTTTAAGTTAGGATGGCCGGCAGCGATGGCGCTGTTAGTGGCACTTCTGGCGTCGCCACTCGCGGCACAAACCCCCACCCAAGCTTGGCCTGAGATCGATACTTACCTTAGCTTGAATTCGGACGTGCGGGTCTCGTTCTTTGCCGCTGCAACTCGGGAGAACCGCCACGGGACGGATGCCGAGATTGGGCCGAACATCGATTTCTATTTCAAGCCCTTGGTGAAACTAAAAATAATTACTGTCTTCGAGTTGGATCCCGCGAAGAGCCGGCTGTTGATGTTCCGGGCGGGATATCGATACATGCCATCGACGGATGGGCCAACCGAGCATCGCGGTCTATTGGAGGCAACAGCCAGGTACCCGCTCGTCAGGGGAGTGTTACTTGCCGATCGGAACCGCCTTGATCTCAGGTCGAGCGACGGCGAACTCGCCTGGCGATATCGCAATCGCATCTCAGCCGAACGAACCGTTTCTATACGTTCCTATCACTTCACTCCCTATCTCCGGGCTGAAGCATACTACGACAGCAATTTCCACAAATGGAGCAGGACCGCCGCAACGGCTGGTTGTATCTTTCCCTTCCGCAAGCGGTACGAGCTCGAGCCCTACTACGAACACCAGAACGAAACTGGCACTGCTCCCAACCGACAGGTCAACGCCTTGGGGCTGGTGCTCAGTTTGTATTTCTGACGATAGTGACGGATGTTTACAAGAGGTCAGACCATTAGTTGTTTTCCGAAGATTTGCGGGCTGGTTGGTCCTCGCTTGAGTTCCGACTAGCTGCCGACATCCTCAAGAGCACGATTAGCCCCACCTCGACGGAGATTGGGCAACTGGCGCCGACAGACCTTTTGTGCGCACGGTACCTCGGGAAACTATCAGCCAAACTCTCAGCTAAACCCCCCAGGCATAGCGGTTTTGACGCCTTCGGGCGGCTGTAAGTCCCTTTAGAATCAATAGGCGGCATGCGATCCGCCCGGCTGTTAACCGGAGGGTTGTAGGTTCGAGTCCTACCTGAGGAGCCATTCTTTTGTTCACTTTACAGACCCCTTCGATTTTCGTTGTCGAGCTAAATAGTGCAAAACTCCAGGAGATTTTGTCTTGGTGGTACTTTTGCGGAGGCTGAAGACTGCATCTGTGCGCGCGTCGATCGCCTTACGGACGCTATCTGGGATCTGGTCCATGTAAACTTCAGCAGTTGTCTTAATGTGCTTATGGCGCATGATCGCTTGGGCGTCCTTCATGGTTCCGTGCTGTTGAAGGTCAGTTCCGAGGGTGCGTCGGAAAACCTGAAAAGTGCACAGATTCCGCGGGATGCCAAGCTTATCGGTGATTGGCCACAGCTTCCACTTAAAGAAATTCTGGGCTCGGAAGCGAACCGCTTTGCCCTTATTCCGGCGATGTCCGCTTGTTGGGAAGATCAGGGCATCCGGGGAGGTGTCCGGGCAGACTTGTCGCCACGCCTCGATGTAGGGCCGGATGCCCTGCGGAATTGGAATTCGAGCGCGGCTGTCTTCTGTTTTCACCTTCCCTACATATAGCGACCCTTCGTACGCCGTGTCGTGGATAGTGAAATGATCAATGCCGTATGACTTCCAAGTGAGTCCAAGGTCTTCGCTCGTGCGAGGTCCGCAGAAACAACCGACAGCCAAAAGTGCCCTGTCCCGTGGGTGGGGAACGCCATCGATTAGGTCGAGGATCATTTGCGGCTGGATCTTAGGCTTTTTCACCGCACGCGTGTCTGGCATGAGGAGATCTTCGGCTGGGTCTTCCCTTCTTGGCGGAATTTCTTTTGCACAAAAGAGTTATGCCAGAAAATGACAGCCTTTTTCTATTGCTTAGTGAGATATGGCGGCTAGGCCTGTTGGCGCTCCTGTCGTGCCCTCCGACTGCAGTTTTCCCTTCGCTACCCGCAGTGGCGTGATCGAGGCCAAACGACGAGAGGGTGAGCCGCTCACCGGCGTCGAGATTCAGACCACCAAGCACAGCGAGGGGTGTGCGGTTGCGGGATCACTCAGCGTTGGGGAGGTCATTGCAGCGCTTGGCGCAGCGCCACCAACAGTTCTTCTGTCCTCACCGGTTTTTGCAGAAAAGCCACAGCAGCGTGTTTGAAGGCTTCACGCTTGTTGGTTTCCGCCGGGCGTGCCGTTACCACGATCACTGGAGTCGCAACTGTGGGCCCCATTGAGCGCAGCCGTTCGAGAACTACGAACCCATCTCCTCCCGGCAACCCAAGGTCGAGCAGGATGGCGTCTGGCTGTTCTTTCTTGACGGTGCTGATTGCGGTTACGCCGTCACCTGCGGACACAACATCATAACCGTGGGCCTTCAGTTTAATGACAAGCGCCATTAAGTGCTCTCGATTATCTTCGATCACCAACACCTTGTTCTTGTGGTCGCTCATGCTGTTCTCCTGTTTCTGAGGGCAAACCAATGGCCGCCGCAACCTGATCGGCGAGATCCTGTACGGCTCGCGGGATATTTTCCAAGTCGATGTGTGAGATGTCCAGAACCTGACTGAAGGCCTCAAATTGTCCTTCCAGCGGTTGCAACTCCAGCGACGCGTTCAGCTCTTGTTGGACGCGGGTTGCGATCGATGGCCCTCCATCTTCCGTGGTGAACGCGACAATATGAAGACCGGGACGCCCGTCGACCTCCATGGCGGGCAAGATCAGGTCTGAACTCTCGTGCGTGCAGCGCCGCACAACAGCCCGCACCGATCGCATATATCGGCCTTGGTCGACGGAGGCGCAGTTGGGCATTGCGGGGGTTTTGACCGTAATCACTGCGACAGTTTGCGCCGCCAGGTTCCGGCGAGATGCGATGGGTGTGAGAAGCCGTTCCAGCAGGAAGACTGGGACGGTGAAGTGAAATGTGGTGCCTGCGCCTTCTCGTGCCGACAGCGATAACTCGCCCCCGTGGGCCTTCACGATTTCACGGCTGATATAGAGGCCCAGTCCCAGGCCACCGGGATGGCTGTCGGGAGCGTCCGAGGCGCGGAAGAACTGCTCAAAGATGCGCGAGCGATGTTGCGGGTCAATGCCGGGGCCGTCGTCGCTGACGCTGACGCGAACGAATTCAGGCTCGAGTTCACTGTGCTCGGCCGCGATCTCCACCCGGGTCCCGGAGGGGCTGTACTTGATGGCATTGTCGACCAGATTGGTCAAGACCTCGGTGATGCGTGACGGGTCGGCGAAGACCAGCGGCAGAGAAGGTGGAGTCAGGTTGCGCAGGTCGATGTTCTTGGCCGCGGCCGTGACAATAAAGGCCTCACAGACCTCAGCAACCAGTTTCTCAATATGCACGCATTCTTGCACGATGGGCAGGCGGCGCCAGTCGCTACGGGTGAGGTCAAGCAGTCGATTCACCATGATGGCGAGCTGCTTGGCGGCCCGCAGTACGATTTCGAGGTATTGTTTCTGTTCCTGCGAGACCTGCCCGGCCGTGCCCTCGGCGAGCAGCGAAGTAAAGTCGACGATGGTGGTGAGCGGGGTTCGCAACTCGTGCGAAATGTGCGACAGGAATTTCTCCTGCATGCGGGCCCGTTCCTGCCGGCTCCGCTCCAACTCCTGCGCTACGCGCTGGCGCTCGCTGATGTCCTGGGTGATTACCGCGAAGCCATGGATTCCGGGCAGCGGCGTGAGTGTCAGGTTGGCCCAGAATGAGCTGCCGCCTTTGCGCACTTGCCAGAGTTCCTGCTCGGTGCGGCCCTTTTCTTCTGCTTTGTGAACCAACCGCTCGTAGCCGTTCTCGTCGACGTCTTCGTCGCGAAAGAGGGTTCGCGCGGAAAGACCGACAGCCTCGCGCTCAACATATCCGAAGATGCGCTCAGCGCCCGCATTCCAACTGACCACCATGCCCCCGGGATCGACGGTATAAATGGCATAATCGCGAATGCTTTGCACCAGCAGCCGGAACCGTTCCTCGCTCCTATACAGCGCCTCCTGGGATTCTCGCAGACGATAGCTCTCCCCTGCTTCCTTCAAGGCCCGATTCACCGCCGGCGCAAGCCTTTCCAAGTGACCCTTCAGCACGTAATCCGTGGCCCCGTTTTTCAACGAATCCACGGCAAGTTCTTCCCCGATCACTCCGCTGACAAAGATGAACGGAGTCTGCGGAGCCAGGCGCCGGGCGAGGCTGAGCGCGGAGAAGCCGTCGAAGGCGGGCAGCGCCAAGTCGGCCAGTATCAGATGGCAAGGATTTTCATAGAGCGCCCGGGTGAACTCCGTCCTGGTCTCGACCCCGATGATTTCGCACTGGAGTCCGGCTTGCTTCAACAGGGCGGCGATCAACACGCGATCGATATGGTTGTCTTCGAGATGTAGGATGCGGATTGGCCGCGACATACTTGCTTCTCCCCAGGCATCAGCCCTTCACACGCGCTCCGACAGGATCTTCGTGCTGGAGGGGCCGAGTTGCCGGTACCTTCATCGCGCGCTCTGAGCACAGATCCTCTATCGCCGACAACGGAGAGCTGGGCTCATGCTAATCATTGAGCAACTCGCGAACCATCCAACTGAACGACCTGCGTGGGCCCGCATTCACAGGTCGCAAACATCGACGTCGTCTCAGTTCCTATCGGCTGGCTGGGTAAATCCATTACCCCAACTGACTCAATTGCGGAGCTCGCGACAGCGATTGCAAACCACCAAAAGCGATGTCGAGGTCGTAGCCGCGAACTGATACGACCAAGCAAGGGGAGTGACACAACTCAACCTGGGATGAACGATCAACCCATCACCATGCCGGTGAATTCCGGAAGATTCCGGGACTGTCCCATTTTGGAATCGTACTCACTGCCCGCTGTGAGCCGTATCACGATCCGGTCCCATTCGCTCGTGCTACGGTGAAGCTAACTTGTAGCACGTGGTAGTTGCTCCCGTAGGTACCAGGTCAGCTGTGGAATTAGGCAAGAGCGATCCCGGGATGACCGGATCGTTCCTCCGCAGAGTTGTTTGGAGTAAGGATGACCGGTACTTCCTTAGTGGGTAGAACGACTGCCAGATGCGTGCTCAGCGGCTTCCTCCGGCGACTCGGTCGTGTCGAGAAACTGAGCGTCCTTTCCGCCCTAACAGTTACCAATCTTAAGTTCGCCTCCCTCGCAGGAAGTGTTCAACTGCGCGCGCCGCGGCTTGGCACAAGCTACGGTGCGCACAATGGAGGTTTGTAATGTCGACTCGCCAACTTAAACTCGCGCCCAAGAATGGAATTGCAAAATGCCCTACGGGCATAACTGGCCTGGACCAGATCACCGAGGGCGGTCTTCCTACGGGGAGACCCACGCTCCTGTGTGGCACAGCGGGGTGCGGCAAGACCGTGATGGCCATGGAGTTTCTGGTGCGTGGGGCCACCGAGTTCAACGAGCCAGGCGTCTTCATGGCTTTCGAGGAGACGGAAAAGGAGTTGGGTCAGAATGTCGCCTCCATGGGCTTCGACATTCCAGCGCTGTGCGCTCGCAAGAAGTTGCTGGTCGATCACGTTCGCATCGAGCGCAGCGAGATCGAGGAAAGCGGCGAGTACGATCTGGAGGGACTGTTTATCCGGCTGGGAAACGCGATCGACTCGATCAACGCCAAGCGCGTAGTGCTGGACACCATTGAGTCCCTGTTTTCCGGGTTCTCCAACACCAACATTTTGCGCTCCGAGCTTCGCCGGCTCTTCCGCTGGCTGAAGGAAAAAGGAGTCACCGCGGTGATCACCGCCGAGAGCGGCGAGGGGAAACTGACTCGTCACGGGATCGAGGAGTACGTGGCCGACTGCGTGATACTGCTCGACCATCGGGTCGAGGACCAGACTTCGATTCGCCGGTTGCGGGTGATGAAGTACCGCGGCACCATGCATGGAACCAACGAGTATCCCTTTTTGATCTGTGAAACCGGCTTGTCTGTGCTCCCGCTCAGTTCTTTGAAGCTGGACCATAAGGCGCCGACGCAGAGAGTTTCGACCGGCGTACCCCGACTGGACGCGATGCTGGGCGGAAAGGGCTTTTACCGTGGTACAAGCATCCTGCTTTCGGGAGGGGCGGGCACGGGAAAGAGCAGCCTGGCTGCGCACTTCGTACAAGCGGCCTGTCAACGGGGAGAACGCGCCCTCTACTTGGCGTCTGAACAGTCCCCCGACGAAGTTATCCGCAACATGCGTTCCATCGGGATTGACCTTGAACCATGGATCAAGCGCGGCCTGTTGCGCTTCCATGCGTCAAGACCCGGCACCTTCGGCCTGGAAAAGCACCTGGTCACGATCCATGACCTGACTGCGGCATTTAACCCGAAAGTAGTGGTCATCGATCCAATCACCAACTTTGCTTCGGTGGGTAGCTATTCAGAAGTGAAGTCGATGGTCACCAGACTGATTGATCTGTTCAAGTCGCGCCAGATTACTGCCATGTTTACCAGCCTGACCTCGGGCGACAGTGCGCCCGAACTGAGTGAAGTCGGCGTGTCTTCGCAAATGGACGCCTGGCTGCTGTTGCGCAACCTGGAGTGCAACGGCGAGCGTAACCGCGGGCTGTATGTGCTGAAGTCGCGGGGCATGGCGCACTCCAACCAGATCCGGGAATTCGTGCTGACTGACCATGGAGTGCAATTGGTCGAGGTCTATGTAGGGCCATCTGGGCTGCTTACCGGTTCGGCACGGGTTGCGCAGGAAGCCAGAGAGCGCGCGGAAGCAGAGGAGCGCAAACAGCAGTTGCAGCGTAAGAGTTTCGAATTGAAAACAAAACGCCAGCAACTGGAGGCGGAGATCGGCAGGCTGCGCTCCGAATTCAAAGTTGAGGAACAGGGTCTGTTGCGCGGTGCGCACGAAATGGAATTGCGGGACGAGCAGATCGCTGCAGGACGTGAGGAGATGGGCCGAGCCCGCAAGGCAGACGCGATCCCCGCATGAGGCAACTGCCCGGCGCGAAGGGAAGGGTCTGATGAAAGCCCGGAAGAAGGGAGCTGGTGATGAAGCCGACTAGAAGCAAAAACGGAAAGGCGAAACCGAAGGCGAGCGGCGACTATTGGAATCTGCGCCTCTACATTGCAGGTGAGACGTCCCGGTCCATAACCGCTCTGCACAATCTACAGAAGATCTGTGACGAGCACCTTCCGGGCAAGTACCGCGTCGAGGTGATCGATCTTCTGAAGAACCCAAACCTGGCGGCTGGAGACCAGATCCTGGCCGTTCCTACCTTGGTGCGCAGGTTACCGCCGCCTCTCAAGAAGATTATCGGGGACTTGTCGGATGCCGAGAGGGTGGTGGTTGGGCTCGATCTGCGCCCGGCGGAGCTCTTGCGATGACAGCCAAGACTTCCACAAATACAGCTCCCGCCGTCGGCCCCGCTGCGGCCGACCAGGAATATGTGCTTCGTCTTTACGTAACGGGCGCCACCTCCCGGTCACGCCGCGCCATCGTTAACATTAACGCTATTTGCCGGGACCACTTGCACGGCAGATACGATCTGCAAGTCATTGACATTCATCAGAAGCCGGCTCTTGCCAAGGACGAGCAGATCGTAGCCGCGCCCACTCTGATCAAATGCTTGCCCCTTCCTTTGCGGCGAATCATCGGCGACTTGTCGAACCGCGAGAAGGTGCTATTCGGGCTGGATTTGAAACCTAAGACATAGGTGCGATATGCAAGCCGTGAAAACTCAAGCCGGACGGAATTTGCGCGCAGAACTGAGGCAAGTGAGGGCTCGCCTCGCCGAGTCGGAAGCGACCATGAAAGCTATCCAAAGCGGTGAGGTGGATGCAATCGTGGTCGATGGGCCGCAAGGCAACCGGATCTTCACCCTGCAAAGCCCCGAAGAACCCTATCGCATTCTGGCCGAACGCATGAACGAGGGCGCAGCCACGCTGACTACCGAAGGGACGATTCTCTTCTGCAATCAGCGATTCGCAGAAATGGTGAGGGTTCCAGCCGAGCGGCTGGTAGGCTCCAACTTCATTTCCATGCTGCGCGAGGAGGAACGATCGGGCTTCCCGCAATTGGTGCGGCAGGCGTTAAGGAACAACGTGCGGACAGAAGGCAACCTGCTGCGCAACAGCGGGACTACGTTGCCGGTGCAGTTATCCCTGAGCCCGATTCCCCTCGAAGAGTCCGGCCAAGGCATTTGCCTGGTAGCCACCGATCTTAGTGACCAGAAGCGGGTCGAAGAAGCGGCACGACAGAGCGAAATCCTCTATCGCACCCTGCTCGAAAGCCTGCCCCAGATGGTTTTCGCGAAGGACCGAAGCTCTCGCTATATCTCCTGCAATCAAAACTATGCCGAACTCCTAGGCATCCGTCACGAAGAGTTCGCCGGCAAGACTGACTACGACTTTTTCCCTGCGTCGCTGGCGGATAAGTATCGCGCCGATGACCAGAGAGTGATGCAGTCGGGAATCGCGGAAGAAATTGTGGAGGAGTACGCCCGCAACGAGTGCACGCAAACCGTCCAGACCATAAAGGCACCCTTTCGTGACGCCGCCGGCAACACGATCGGTGTATTGGGCACGTTCTGGGACATCACCGCCCGCAGGCAGGCGGAGCAGAAATTGCGGGAACAAGCGGCCCTGCTGGACTTGGCGCACGACGCAATCCTGGTGCGCAGCCTGCACGGCCGGATACTTTTCTGGAGCCGCGGGGCGAAAGACCTTTATGGATGGCCTGCGGAAGAGGCCATGGGCAAGGGTTGCCACGAGTTGTTGCACACTGCGTTTCCCGGCTCGCTGGAAGCGTTTCACGCGACTCTGCTGAGAACCGGTTCGTGGGAGGGCGAACTCCAGCACTCGGCGCAGGATGGAAGAGTAATCATTGTCGCCAGCCGCCAGTCGGTACGGCGCGACGAACAGGGCAATGCCACGGCAATCTTGGAAATCAACCGTGACGTTACCGCTCGCAAACAAGCTGAGGAGAAGCTAAGAACTGTCTCGCTCTATACCCGCAGCCTGATCGAAGCCAGCTTGGATCCGTTAGTCACCATCAGCCGCGAGGGCAAGATCACTGACGTCAACGAAGCAACCGAACGAGTCACTGGGGTTGCCCGCGACCGCTTGATCGGAAGCGACTTCAGCAACTATTTCACCCGGCCTGAGGAGGCTCGCAAGGGCTATCAAGAGGTGTTCGAGAGGGGATTGGTCCAAGACTATCCGTTGGCCATTCGTCACGCCTCGGGTCAAATCACTGACGTGTTATATAACGCCAGTGTTTTCCGCAACCAGCAGGGTGAAATCGATGGTGTTTTTGCAGCAGCCCGGGACGTCACCGATCGGAAGCGGGCAGAGGAGGAAATCCGCAAGCTCAACCAAGAGTTGGAAGCGCGGGTGGCGGCCCGCACCGCCGAACTTCTAGCTCTGAACAAAGAATTGGAGGCGTTCGCCTACGCGGTGGCGCATGATCTGCGGTCTCCCTTGCGCCACATTCACGGTTTCTCCGACCTCCTGTTACATGACGGTGAGTCTACTCTAAGCGATGACAGCAGGCACTGGCTGGATTGCATACTCAATGGAATTTCGCGCATGGAGAAGCTGCTCGAAGATTTGCTGAACCTCAGTCGCCTGGGCAGACAGCCCGTCAATCGACGGACCATTCCGCTAAAGACGTTGGTGCAGGAGGTGATCGAGGATCTTGCATCCGAAACGGCGAATCGCCAG
This sequence comes from uncultured Acidobacteriaceae bacterium, assembly GCA_963815775.1. GTDB lineage: Bacteria > Acidobacteriota > Terriglobia > Terriglobales > Acidobacteriaceae > CAVVDY01. Next base: position 38,696 of record CAWFIB010000030.1, read on the forward strand.
ATCGAGTGGAAGCTCGGCGACCTGCCCCTGACGCACTGCGATCCTGCGCTGATCAAGATCGTGTTCGTGAACCTGTTGTCGAATGCGGTCAAGTTCACTCGTCCGCGTACCGCGGCCATCATTGAGGTGGGGAAGACCGTGATGAATGACGGGCCGGTATTCTTTGTGCGCGATAACGGGGCGGGCTTCGATATGAAGTATGTCGACAAACTCTTCAGCGTGTTCCAGCGCCTTCATCTGGAAAAGGACTTCGAGGGAACCGGCATCGGTTTGGCGACCGCGAACCGCATCCTGCAAAAGCATGGCGGAAGAATCTGGGCTGAGGCCGAATTGGACAAAGGAGCGACCTTCTATTTCACCCTGGGAGGCGCGGAAGCAATCGAACAGCAGCAGACAGCGGTACAGGAGGCGATATGAAGAAAGCAATTATCAAGATACTACTGGTGGAAGACAACGAATTCGATATCGAATTGACTTTGCGCGCGCTGCACGATGACCATTTGGCCAACACCATTCACGTTGCCCGCGATGGCGAAGAAGCGCTGACCTTTCTCGCAGACTGCGAGGCCGGCGCCGCCCAAGGCGACGGGACAATGCCTAAACTCATCCTGTTGGATTTGAAGCTGCCGAAAGTGGATGGTCACGAACTCCTACGCCAAGTGAAAAGCAATCCCGTCACTAAACCGATTCCCGTGGTGGTGCTGACGTCCTCCAAGCAGGATGAAGACATGCTCAAGAGCTATCTGACTGGAGTCAACAGCTACATCCAGAAGCCGGTGAACTTTGAGCAGTTCCGCAAGATCGTGAAGGACCTTGGCATGTATTGGCTGGTGGTGAATCAGCTTCCGTCGGTCGCCTGCGTTGCGGCGGAGGGGCGTCGATAACATCTGAATTGCCTACTCGCGCGCCATTGCGCCCGGGCGTTGCCCCACGCCTGCAGCACCACTACATGACGGTGGTGGGCCTCCTTCGCTGACAGCGGAACCAGGGGCGGGTTCCAGCCCTCCGTACCCTTGAAGCTCATCTGCCAGACCTCATGGGGAAGCTCCCACTCGATGCGAACTCACTGAGAATCGTCCCCGCTCTTTGCGCTGCCCCCTATAAGCCGGTATTGAAACGAGTTTGGATAGCTCGAATCAGCCGTGGCGCTTGGGCTGGGTATCAGTATTTTCCCAGACAACGGCGAAGATATTGAAGCTCTGTTCAAGCATGCAGATCTGGCCATGTATAGCGCCAAGGAACATGGGCGGAACACCATCCAGATATTCACACAGGAGATGAATGTTCAGGCGATGGAGCGGATGACCCTGGAAAGCAGCCTGCGACTGGCGGGGGAAAGGAACGAGCTCTTCCTGGTATATCAACCGCAGGAGGACCTGGCGACGGGCGAGATCATCGGATGCGAGGCGCTTCTCCGCTGGAAACATCCCGAGTTGGGGCTGATTCCGCCCATCAAGTTCATCCCAGTCGCGGAAAGTAGCGGCCTCATCATGCCGATTGGCGAATGGGTGCTCAAGACCGCGTGCACCCAAGCCCGGCAATGGCAAAACGACGGACTTCTCGCGCTACCCGTTGCGGTGAACGTGTCAGCAGTTCAGTTCCGGCAAAAGGGTTTCCTGCGACTCATTGAAACAGTGCTGCACGAGACCGGCCTCGCTCCTCAATACCTCGAACTGGAGCTTACGGAAAGCCTGATACTCTCCAATGCGAATGTTGTGCTTTCCATGTTGCGGCAACTCAGAGAGATGGGGGTGAGGTTATCCATCGACGATTTCGGCACCGGATATTCCAGCCTCAGCTATTTGAAACAGTTCCCTGTCTACAAGCTCAAAATTGACGGTTCATTTGTGCGAGATGTAAACGTGGACTTGGATGATGCTGCAATCATCAGCTCTATCCTTAGCATGGCAAAAAACCTTGGCCTCAAGGTGGTAGCGGAATGCGTTGAGAATGAAGAGCAGGTGTCGTTTTTACGGGCGCATAAGTGCGATGAGATTCAAGGCTACTACTTCAGCGAGCCATTACCCGCGGACGAGCTTGCAGACAAACTGCGAAGCACTTTATCCATGGCTCCGTCCACAAACCGCAATGGCCGCTAAAAAGGCGCTCCCGGTCGGCCACCATTGCACAGCACCCGCGTGCTGTCGTGGCTCTTACGGCGGTTTGGGTTCGACATGGCAACCCGAGGCGCGTCGCGATGATCAAAATGATGGCCGCGAAGAGCGCCCGCGCCAGCGGTATTAGCTCAACACTTTAAGACCTGCTTCCCGGCACGCCTGCGGAGTAACGCGTCCGTTGGCGACGCCGCTTGAAACTGTCGTCAATACTCTATGGCAGTTTCCGGGCTCGCTTCCAGCCCGGCTCGTGGCCGGTTCTCTTTCATTTCACTTTGTACACAATTCGCGGGTCGCGTCAGCACTCTTCATCCCGTCCGGCGTGAAGTTGTGCGCCAACCACTCTATGATCTCGATCAATCTGCGGTAGTTGCGCTCGCACTCCCGTGCCTTTGTGCCGACAGAGGAAGCGCAGTGGTCTCGCCGCTCAACAAAATAGGCACGAATCTTATCGAACTCCTCACCCTTGGCTAACTTGGACGCGATGACCTCGTCCCAAAAGTAGTAATACCCCATCCCGTCGGGCTCTACACCAAAGTGGGCACACATTTCACGGTTGACTGCTCTCAGCATTACGGCAACGGATTTGTCAGAGTTTCTATACAAACAGAACATGCTGGTCTTCCTTATTCGTTCTGAATAGGGTCAAAACAACGGCCGGCGTCACGCCCGCCTGGATACTTCATCGGCAAAATCACGCTGCCAAACAGCGTCTGGTGACGGTGGACATTCGACGCTGGCCTGTGGGATGTGTCCATGATTTCTGGACAAGCGGGACGCAGTCACCGATAGATTCGTTTCCGGGCTGTACGACTCGTCGGTCCCGCGGCCCGGTTTGAGTTCCGTCTATTGCGACTGAGGTCGTCGATTTGTCCCAAGCTCTCGTCGCCTGAACCAGCAAATCGTATTGAGGCAGGCCGCATCGCTGATTTCCTTGTCCGTGCCCTTCCCTCCCACATGCAACACGACGCACCTTATTGACGATAGGAGCGACCAGTATGGGTGAGCGGAATGTCAGCAAAGACTTGATCACCGGGCTGGGAGGAGGCCTGATCGGTACGAGCGTGATGAGCCAGTTTCAGAATGCCTGGCGCAAGGCGTCACAGGCCACTAAGACCGGAAACTCCGGGCAAGGTGAGCAGGAACGAGCCGGGCAGTCAGAAAGCGAAGACGCGACCATGAAAGCTGCAGGAAAACTCGCTGAATTAGCGGGCCGGCACCTATCACATGAGCAAAAGGAGAAATTGGGCCCCATCGTCCACTACTTTTTCGGAACCTTGCAGGGAGGTGTCTACGGCGGCGCTACGGAATTAGCTGGGATAGATGGCGGCTTCCTCACCGGCGTTAGCTTTGGGCGGCGTTGTTTGGGCTCGCAGACGAAGTCGCTGTGCCCGCGCTTGGGCTGTCGGGCAAGCCAATAGAGTCACCGCTTTCCTCGCACCTGTACGGCCAGCTTTCGCACCTCCTGTATGGCATCAGCACCGAGGTTGCTCGGCGCGACATTCGTGCTGCTCGGTAAAGCCCGATTTTACTTTAGAGTCACCGCTTTCCTCCCACCTGTGCTGTGCCCGCGCTTGGGCTGTCGGGCAAGCCAACGGCGAAGGACAGAACCGGGCGTCACACGCCGCTTTTTCGAGGTCTGGCCAATATCTCGGCAATCCTTTCGCACATCACGGTGGGACCTTCGATTTTGCTGAGAAACAGATCAGCACATTCCGCATCTTCGGGGATTTCGTTGACTCCAGAAAACAGCACGACGGGCAGTTCCGGTGTTTGCTGTTTGACTCTGCGCGCCAACTCAATGCCGCTAAGACCAGGCATGAGCAAATCTGTCAAAACCAGATCGACCGATTGCAGCTCGAGGATCTGCAACGCTTGATCACCGGAGTTGGCAGAGATCACTTGAAAGCCCCATTTCTCCAACACAGACTTTCTTAGCATCAGGGGTATAGTTTCGTCTTCGACGCAGAGGATAACGGGCTTCGGTTCAGGCAAGACTCCCCCCACTCACTGCAATGGCACCGTCACCGGGAGCGGCCGATGCTTTCGCCCCGTTTGCGGAAACCTGGCCGGGCAGGAACACACGGAAGCAGGTTGCACAACCTCGGGAGGTACGGACACTGCGGAACTGAATCGTGCCTTCATACTTTTGCACGATGCCTTTACTGATCCACAAACCGAGACCTGTACCTTTGGCTGACTTGGTGCTAAAGAAAGGTTCAAATAGATGCCTGGCGTCCTCCGGCTTGACGCCCAACCCGGTGTCACAGATGGAGATGGATATGCCGTGGATCAGTGTCTTGGGATCAGTGTGCTCATGAACTCGAAGCCGCAGGCGGCCTCCCTCCGGCATGGCTTGAACGGCATTCGCGATGAGATTGAGAAATACCTGTTTCAGCTCAACCGGAAATCCAAATACCACCGCTGGTTGATATGACGTCTCCACCGTAACCCGATTCACCTGCATATGTCGGGTTTGCAGCTCCACGACGTCATCAAGTATCTGGCAAATTGAAACCGCGATCGGTTGCTGCGACTCACGATAGAATCCCAGCGTCTGCCTTACGATGTGCGCTACCCGGATCAACTCTCCCTCTCCCAGTCGAGCGTAGGTGCGCGCCTCGTCATCAAGAGACGGATGCTCGCGGAGCAGGTAGAAGGCATTGATGATGGCTTCCAGGGGATTATTGATTTCATGCGCGATGATGCCCGCGACCCGTCCCATAGCCGCAAGTTTTTCGGCTTTACGCAACGCCTCTTCGGTCTGCAGAGTCGCCGTGATATCGCGGTTGATCTCCAGGATGGTGACGGCTGCTCCGGCACTGCCGGCCTTCAGGGCCTGCCGACTGGCAACGACGATCTCCCGTCCATCACGGGTCGACTGAATAAGATTTCCTTCCCATCTTCCAGACGCAAGCAGCGCCAGATGATGGTCGCCATTTGTACTGGTTACCTTGGTCCGTAATGTCTGGTGAACGTTCGTCCCGAGCACTTCTTCGCGCGGCCATCCGTAGAGCTCCTCTGCTCCCGAATTCCAGAAGCGGACAATACCGTCCAAGTCCCGAACCATAATCGCTTCGGTTGCTAAATCAAGCAGGTCCGCCCGTTCTTTCAGCTCTTCTGTCCGCGCCGCCACCCGCTGTTCCAACTGTCGATTCAGGACCTCCAGTTGCCGGCGTTTACGGTGAAGTTCTGCGAAGATGCTGACCTTGGCGCGTAACAGCTCGGGAACAACGGGCACAGTGATATAGTCCACCGCCCCCTGCCGGTATCCCCTGACACGATCCACGTCGGTGAGGTGCACGCCGGAGATAAAGATGATTGCGGTCTTCTGAAAGCGCGGATGCTGGCGGACCATCTCTGCCAGATCAAATCCATCGATGTCAGGCATGCTGACATCGGTCAGCACAACCGCAATATCTTTTTTCAGAAGATGCTCCAAAGCCTCATTTGCCGAACCAGCTTTGATGAGATTCTCACCCAACTCCGCCAGAATCACTTCATAGCTGAGCAGCTTCACCGGCTGGTCATCGACCATGAGGATGTTCACCTTCTCCAGGCCATCAAGCGACTTGGTATCGTCTTGGTTATGCATGGCAGGGTCTTCCCAGATAATCGTTGCCATAAGACTCCCTCTATCGGTGGAGCCACATGCGCAGGGCCGAAAGTAGCTGGTCCGTGTTCACAGGCTTGGCCAGATACTCGGACGCTCCGGCCTCCAGGCATTTTTCGCGATCTCCCTTCATGGCTTTCGCCGTCAGGGCGATGATTGGCAGGCGACAGAACGCGGTATTCTGCCGAATCACCTGCATCGTCTCGTACCCATCCATCTCCGGCATCATTAGGTCCATCAGGACGATCGCAACCTCGGGAGTGGATTCCAGGGTCGCAATGGCCTCGCGTCCGGTGCTGGCACTGAGCACGTTCATGCCACGCCGTTCCAGAACACTGCTGAGGGCAAAGATATTGCGCACGTCATCGTCCACAACAAGAACCCTCTTGCCAACCAGTGCTTCGTCGGAACGGTGCAGACGGTCCAGCATTCGTTGCTTCTCCGCCGGCAGTTTATGCACCGCCCGATGCAGGAACAACGCCGTTTCATCGAGCAGCCGTTCCGGCGACTCGACATCCTTTATCACTACGCTTCGAGCCAGAGTGTGCAAACGAGCATCTTCTTCCGACGAGAGTTCTTTGCCGGTAAAGACGACCACCGGTACGTCGCTCGACGATGCCTCGTCCCGAAGCTGCTCCAGTACTTCAAAACCGCTCATGTCGGGCAGACGCAAGTCCAGCACGGCGCAATCGAACGGGGTGTTCTTCATAGCTTGCAGAGCTTCCGATCCGGTGGAAGCGATGGTCACATCGATGTCGTCGTAGCCCAGCAGTTCCTTCACGCTTAGCTGCTCGGCGGGATTGTCTTCCACGATCAAGAGCCGCTTGCGGCGAGGAGCGCAGTACTCCTTGATCTTCATCAAAGCCGCATCCAGCCCTTCTGTCGTGGTCGGCTTGCTGACATAGGAAAAGGCCCCGCGCGACAGTCCATAGTGCCGGTCTTCATCGAGGGTGAGCATCTGCACCGGTATGTGCCGCGTGCTGGAATCCTGCTTCAAATGGTTCAGCACCGTCCAGCCGAGCATGTCTGGAAGGGCAACGTCGAGCGACACGGCGGTCGGATGATACTCGTGGGCCAGCGCCAGCGCCTCTGCTCCGCGCAGGGCCACCAGGACTTTGAAGCCCTTATGGTGCGCCATATCGCACAACACGCGCGCGTAATGCGGATCATTTTCGACGATCAGCAGGATCGCGTCGCCCTCGTTCAAGTTGCCGCGGTCGTCTTCGACCTGCTCCGTCGGGCGCTCTACCACCGGCTTAGTTGCCAATGCCAGTCCTGCGGATACAGTCCTGGTCGCTGCCTCCGGGGTGAGGACGGCATCGGCCGCTCCGACGTACGTCTGCGGCAGGTAAAGCGTGAATGTGCTGCCCTTTCCCGGAGTACTGCGCAGTTGAATTTCACCGCCGAGCAAAGTCGAAAGTTCGCGGCTGATCGCCAGGCCAAGACCGGTGCCTCCATACTTACGGCTGGTGCCGGCGTCAGCCTGCTGGAATGCCTCGAAGATGATTTTCTGTTTCTCCGGGGGAATTCCGATACCGCTATCGGCCACCTCGAACGCGATCACCGAAGCGGCACTGCCGAGCACCGGATGGTCCTCACTCCAGCCGCTCTCCGCTTGAAACACCGAAAGCCGTACACCGCCCTGGTCGGTGAACTTGAAAGCATTGGAGAGCAGGTTCTTGAGCACCTGCTGCAGACGCTTCGAATCTGTCACCAGGCTAAGACCGAGATGCGCGTCGGTGTGCACTTCGAAGGACAATTTCTTGTTCTCGGCTTCGTGACGGAAAGTTCGTGCGATCATCTCCAGCAGTCCGGCGAACAATAGCTCCTCGGCCTGGACCGAGACCGTGCCGGATTCGATCTTCGACAGATCGAGAATGTCGCTGATCAGGTTCAGCAGATCCGTCCCGGCGCCGTGGATGGTGCGGGCAAACTCAACCTGCTTGAACGAGAGATTACTTTCCGGGTTATCCGCCAGTTGCTGACCCAACACCAGAATGCTGTTGAGTGGCGTACGCAACTCATGTGACATGTTGGCCAGGAACTCCGATTTGTACTTCGAGGTGAGCGCGAGTTCCTTGGCCTTCTCTTCCAGCGCCCTGCGTGCCTGCTCGATCTCCTGGTTCTTGCGCTCCACTTCGACGTTCTGTTCGGCCAACTGTTGCGCTTTTTGTGCGAGCTGCTCGTTGGTTTGCTGCAACTCCTTCTGCTGCGACTGGAGCTCGGTCGCCAGTTGCTGCGACTGCTTGAGCAAGGCTTCGGTCTGCATTGTGGCCTCGATACTGTTCAGCACAATACCGATGCTGGCGGTCAATTGCTCAAGAAAGGAAAGATGAGAGGCGGTAAAACCGCTCAGAGTAGCCAACTCAATGACGGCTTTCACCTGGTCCTCAAACAGCACCGGCAGCACGATCACATTGCGAGGCACCGCTTCGAAAAGCCCCGAACGGATGGGAACCGTGCGATCGGGAGGCAGATCGGTAATGAGCATGCGTCGCTTTTCCGCCGCGCATTGTCCTATCAGCCCTTCTCCGATCTTCATTCGTTCCAGGTATCCATCCGGGGAATTCGCAAAGGCCGACAACAGAACCATAGTGTCGGATTCTTCCGCGTCGGTCTGATAGATGAGACCCTGCTGGGCATTGACCAGCGGGGCCAATTCCGACAGCAACATGCGACCAACGGTGGTCAACTCTCGCTGACCTTGCAGCATTCCGGTGAAGCGCGCGAGGTTACTCTTGAGCCAGTCCTGCTCGGTATTGCGCTCCGTCGTGAGGCGCAGGTTGTTGATCATGGTGTTGATGTTGTCTTTGAGTTCGGCGACTTCTCCGCGGGCCTCTACCTGGATGGAACGGGTGAGATCGCCCTTGGTTACCGCGGTTGCGACTTCGGCAATGGCACGGACCTGATTCGTCAGGTTGTCGGCGAGCAGGTTCACGTTATCGACAAGGTCTTTCCAGGTTCCGGCTGCGCCAGGTACGTTGGCCTGCCCGCCGAGACGGCCCTCGACGCCGACTTCGCGAGCCACGGTGGTGACCTGATCGGCGAAGGTGGCGAGGGTATCCGTCATGTTGTTGATGGTGTCGGCAAGGGCAGCGACTTCGCCCTTGGCGTTCACCGTGAGTTTCTGGGTAAGCACCCCGTTGGCGACGGCCGTTACCACCTTTACAATGCCACGCACTTGCGCGGTGAGGTTGGCCGCCATAACATTGACGTTGTCGGTGAGGTCTTTCCACGTGCCGGCCACTCCCGGCACTACCGCCTGGCCTCCCAGCTTGCCGTCGGTGCCGACCTCACCCGCGACGCGCGTTACTTCGGCCGCAAACGCATTCAACTGGTCGACCATGGTGTTGATGGTGTTCTTCAGCTCCAGAATCTCTCCCTTCACGTCGACAGTAATTTTTCGCGACAAGTCGCCGCGCGCCACCGCCGTAGTCACCTCGGCGATGTTCCGCACCTGCGCCGTCAGGTTTCCTGCCATAGCATTGACGGAGTCCGTGAGGTCCTTCCAGGTTCCCGCCACGCCGGGCACGTTCGCCTGACCACCCAGACGGCCATCGGTACCCACTTCGCGTGCTACGCGCGTGACTTCGGCAGCGAAAGAGCGCAACTGCTCGACCATGGTGTTAAGCGTTTCCTTGAGCTGCAGAATCTCGCCGCGAACGTCCACCGTGATCTTCTTCGACAGGTCGCCGTTAGCGATTGCGGTTGCGACCTCGGCAATGTTGCGCACCTGACCGGTCAGGTTGCTGGCCATGAAGTTGACATTGTCGGTGAGGTCCTTCCAGGTTCCCGCCACGCCGGGGACCTCGGCCTGGCCGCCCAACTTCCCGTCGGTTCCGACTTCGCGGGCGACGCGCGTCACCTCGCCGGCAAAGGCGTTGAGCTGATCCACCATAGTATTGATGGTGTTCTTCAACTCCAGAATCTCGCCTTTCACATCGACCGTAATCTTGCGCGACAGATCGCCGCGGGCGACAGCCGTCGTCACTTCCGCGATGTTGCGCACCTGTCCTGTAAGATTTCCGGCCATGGAATTTACTGAATCGGTCAGGTCTTTCCAGGTGCCGGCTACGCCGGGCACGTCGGCCTGACCGCCTAAGCGCCCTTCGGTTCCCACCTCGCGGGCCACACGGGTTACTTCGCCAGCGAAAGCATTGAGCTGGTCGACCATGGTGTTGATCGTCTCTTTCAGCAGCAAAATCTCCCCGCTGACGTTTACCGTGATCTTCTTCGACAAGTCGCCGCTGGCGATGGCCGTTGACACTTCGGCAATATTGCGCACCTGATTGGTGAGGTTGCTGGCCATGGAGTTCACCGAGTCAGTCAAGTCTTTCCAGGTGCCGGCTACGCCGGGCACCGCAGCTTGGCCACCGAGTTTTCCGTCGGTGCCGACTTCGCGAGCTACACGGGTCACCTCCGAAGCAAACGCGCGTAACTGATCCACCATCGTGTTAATGGTGTCTTTCAGCTCGAGAATTTCTCCCTTCACATCGACCGTGATCTTGCGCGACAAGTCTCCCCGAGCCACCGCGGTTGCGACTTCGGCGATGTTGCGCACCTGGGCGGTAAGGTTTCCTGCCATGAAGTTCACGTTGTCGGTGAGGTCCTTCCACGTTCCCGCGACGCCCGGCACTTCTGCCTGTCCGGCGAGTTTGCCCTCGGTTCCCACTTCGCGGGCCACCCGAGTGACCTCGCTGGCAAAGGCGTTGAGCTGATCCACCATGGTGTTGATGGTGTTCTTCAGCTCCAGAATCTCTCCCTTCACGTCGACTGTGATCTTGCGCGACAGGTCACCGCGAGCTACGGCGGTGGTCACCTCGGCAATGTTGCGCACCTGCGCCGTCAGGTTGCCGGCCATAGAGTTGACTGAATCCGTCAGGTCCTTCCAGGTGCCGGCGACCCCGGGAACGTTTGCCTGCCCACCCAGACGTCCCTCGGTTCCCACCTCGCGGGCCACGCGGGTTACTTCGCCGGCGAAGCGGTTGAGCTGATCCACCATCGTGTTCAGGGTTTCTTTGAGCTGAAGAATTTCGCCCCGCACATCGACCGTGATCTTGCGCGACAGGTCGCCATCCGCGATAGCGGTTGCTACCTCGGCAATGTTGCGGACTTGGTCAGTCAGGTTGCTGGCCATGAAATTCACGTTATCGGTAAGGTCTTTCCAGGTGCCGGCCACGCCGGGGACATTTGCCTGGCCACCGAGCTTGCCCTCGGTTCCCACCTCGCGGGCCACACGCGTAACTTCCCCTGCAAATGCGTTGAGCTGGTCGACCATGGTGTTGATGGTTTCTTTGAGTTCCAGAATCTCGCCCTTCACGTCGACCGTGATCTTGCGTGATAGGTCGCCGCGGGCCACGGCAGTGGTCACCTCGGCGATGTTGCGCACTTGCGCTGTAAGGTTTCCGGCCATGGCATTTACCGAGTCGGTCAGGTCTTTCCACGTGCCCGCCACTCCCGGCACTACCGCCTGACCTCCCAGCTTGCCGTCGGTGCCCACCTCGCGAGCCACGCGGGTCACTTCTGAGGCAAAGGAGCGCAACTGATCGACCATCGTGTTGATGGCTTCCTTCAACTGCAGAATCTCGCCGCGAACGTCGACGGTGATCTTGCGCGACAAATCACCGCTGGCCACTGCGGTTGCCACTTCAGCGATGTTTCGCACCTGGCTGGTCAGGTTGCTGGCCATGGAATTAACCGAGTCGGTCAGGTCTTTCCAGGTGCCGGCCACTCCCGGCACCACCGCCTGCCCACCCAGTTTGCCATCCGTACCGACCTCGCGGGCCACGCGCGTTACTTCCGAGGTGAACACGCTCAATTGCTGAATCATGGTGTTCACAATGTTGGCGGAGCGCAGGAACTCACCCTCCAGTGGGCGTCCGTCGACGTCAAGCCGCACGGTCTGGTTCAAATTGCCTTGCGCAACCGCCGTGATGGCTGCGGTCACCTCGGTTGTGGGGCGCAGCAGATCATCAACTAACGTGTTGACGGAGACCTCCATCTCGCCCCACGCCCCCTTGCGGCTGCGGCATCGTGCCCGCTCACGAGTGCGTCCTTCTTTGCCGACGGCTTGGCCAACTCGCTTCAACTCGCGCGCCATCTGTTCATTAGCAGCGATGATGTCATTGAAAGTGTCGGCGATCTTTCCCGGTAATCCGGTCCACGACCCTGGCAGGCGAACCGAGAAATCACCCTGCTGCATTTGCTGCAAACTCGCCAGGATCGCGCCCAAGTCCATCGCTGCCAGCTCAGCCACCGCCGCGGCATTGCCATTACTCGGAGCGGTGGAGTCCTTTAGCGCAGCGACTGGCGCTGAGGGGGCGGCCGTGCTTGCGCTGTTTCTTTTCATGATTACGTCTCCAGAAAGAAGGCGGTCGGTGCAGATGAGCTGTATTGGACCGGGCGCCCGAAAACCAAATCGAGTTTGGTCAGAAGCAGCCTTTCAAAAGGGCGCCCCTTCAAACCATTGAGCAGGATCCTGACAGGCTGTTGATCCGGCATAGGAATAGCCGAGTGGGCCTCCGCTGAGAGAGTACACAAGACGCAAATCGGATGCCGGAACCGAATTCCAGGTTGTCCGAACTGGACACGAAACGTAACAGCACGCCTATTCAACTCGCGAACATCGAATTCCTGCTGGTGGTCACCGATGTTGCCGCACGGCAAGACAGGCGCTTTGAGAAAGCGCGCTGCCGCACGCACCACGCGGGTTGGTAATGGGTCAGTTTGGCTCTCATCTCGAACGAGCTTCGTTTGCGAGCGAGTGGTCTGGGCGTGCCGGTTCGCGCCGGTTCGCGAAAGATACGCATCCATATTCAAAATTAAAACTGACCCACTACGTGCGGGTTGCAAGCCGTTGGCTATCTGATTAGGATGGCTATCCTTGGGAACTTAGCGGCTTGCTGCCTGACAGAAGAAAGGAACTCTAGACCGGTCAACTCTAAGTGCTGATCACCCCGGGGGACTGGACTGTCCTGCATCGATGCTGGACATCCCCCACTAACAATGCCATATGGCTATCGACCGAAAGTGATGGACGAGGATCGCGTCAGCAAAGACGTTGAGCAGTTCGTTCTCGATGAGATCGATACCGTTCCCCACCTCGAAGCTTTGTTACTGTTCTGGAATAAACGACCGCAAGGGTGGACGCTGGAGGAAATGGCGAAGGCACTCTACGTTTCCACTGAGGTGACACGACCGATTCTGGCCGACCTTGAAAGGCGTGGCCTCATAGCCTTGACCGAGAATAATGGCTTCCTGTACCGTTCCAGCGAACGGGACAGCGTAGTAGAAGCGCTGGACAAGGCTTATCGTCGAGAAGTCGTGCATATTTCCAACATGATCCACTCCAAACCTTCAGCATCACTGCGCGAATTCGCGCGTGCATTTCGACTGAAAAGGGATTGAGACTGAGATGGGTCCGGCCGTCTACATCTTCGGTGTGATCGTTACTCTGACCTGTGGAGTGCTTCTCACTCGTGCATATTCCGACGTGCGCAAGCGATTGCTCCTGTGGAGCGCGGTGTGCTTCTACTTCCTGGCTGTCTCGAATCTCCTTCTGTTCCTGGATTTGGTCATTTTTCCATACGTCAACCTTTACCGCTGGAGATTGGTGACCGCAGCACTGGCGATGCTGGTGTTGCTGTATGGACTGATTTGGGAGGGAGACAAATGATCGAAGGGTTTCTGATTGGAGTAATCGCGACCGCCTCCCTGACCTCTGGAGTCTTTTTCCTGAAGTTCTGGAGAGACACCCACGATTCCTTGTTTCTGCTTTTCGCCCTTGCGTTTATTGTCGAAGGCCTCAGTCGCTCAGTGTTTCTCAGCCTGCCTCATCCTAATGAAGGTTGGCCAGGGATCTATCTGGTGCGATGCCTTGCTTTCCTGCTGATCGTAGCCGGAATCATCAACAAAAATCGTCGAACCGCCGGATAGGGAAAATCGCCGAGGCAGAAAGCGCGCTGGGCGCGTGCCTGCTCGCCAATGGTCATCGCGAAGAAGGGGAACAACTACTCCATCACGGCGACCAGGCTCTCCTCAAGGATCCGCTGGCAGTCTTCCGCCGTCCCGCAAATACGCGTTATACCGATCTTCATCGCTCATAGCACAGCGTCACAATGGCGGCATCGGTGTGTACCGCTGCATCCGTGCACACCGCTGGTTCATCTTCCGCACCTACACCAGTTCGCGAACTTTGTCCGAGGCCACCGTCAGCGCGATCTTGCTACGGTTAGGCTCGCCACGCGCCAGCGATTGGGCGAAGCGGAGCGCCTGGTCTGCCTTCACTCTTCCCGGTAAGGGTGGCTCGAACGGATCAACCACCGCTTCCAGGATTGCCGGGCCGGGCGCATTGAGGAACTGCTCGACCGTTTGGCCGCAGTTTTTCGGATCGTCGAGGCTGTAGCCAACACCGCCGCAGGCATGTGCGAAGGCGACGAAGTCGATAGGGCTGAGCTCCACTCCGTACTCCGGGTTACCCAGAAACACCATCTGCTCCCACTTGATCTGCCCCAGGGTGTTGTTCTTGATGATGACCACCTTGATCGGCAGCTTGTATTTCACAGCGGTGGCGAAGTCAGCCATCAGCATGGAGAAACCACCATCGCCGACGAAGCCGACACACTGCCGCTCAGGATAGGCAAGCTGCGCGGCAAGCGTATACGGCAGTCCCGGCGCCATGGTCGCCAGATTGCCGGACAAGCTATGCATCTGGCCGCGCTTGACGGGGATCTCGCGCGCCCACCAGGTGGCAATCGTGCCGCTGTCGCAGCTCACGATGGCATCGTTTCGCAGACGCTTGCCCAGCTCCCAGGCAACCACCTGCGGCTTCATTGGCTTATCCATGCGAGTGGCACGCGTCTCTACCACCTGCCACCAGTCCTTCATGCCGGACTGCGCCATTTCGAGAAAGCCGCGATCCTGCTTCTTTTTCAGCAACGGAATCAGGTTCTCCAGCACGGTGTGGCTGTCGCCAACCAGACCGACGTCGACCGGAAAGCGCAGCCCGATCCGCATGGGATTGTTGTCAATCTGCACGCCTTTGGCCTGGTCGGGTTTGGGCAGATATTCGAGATACGGAAATGAGGTGCCGACCATCAGCAGCGTGTCGCACTTCTCCATCGCATCCTGCGAAGGCGCGGTGCCGAGTAGTCCGATGGAGCCAGTGGTGTAAGGACTGTCATCGGGAACAACCGCTTTGCCCAGCAGTGGTTTGACGATTGGCGCGGCCAGCAACTCCGCAATTTGTTCAAGCTGGTCGCCACAGCCCAATGCGCCGCGGCCTGCCAGGATTGCAACCTTCTTTCCGGAATTCAGAATATCCGCGGCCTGCTGAAGCTGCGACTCATCGGGGATTTTGTAACTGTGTGTCCGAACCTCGGTGGTGTGCCCTGGGATATTTCGCTTCGAACGCTCTCGCTTCTCAACTTCCTGCTCCTGAAAGTCGACAGGAATCGTTATGTGGGCTACGCCGCCGTAGGAAATCGCAGTGCGACACGCAAGATTGATGACATTCTCAACGTGCGTGGCGCCCATGATGCGCTCGTTGTAGACGCAGACATCCATGTAGAGCTTGTCAAGCGCGACATCCTGCTGGGTGTGAGTTCCGATCAGGTCGTGGAATTGCAGGCCTGTGATCGCCAGCACCGGCGCACCATCCAGCTTTGCGTCATATAGGCCGTTCAACAGGTGGATTCCCCCGGGACCGGAGGTGGCAAGGCATACGCCGAGCTTCCCGGTGTATTTGGCATAACCGCAGGCCATGAATGCTGCAGTCTCTTCGTGCCGCACATGAATGAAGCGAATTTTGTCCTGCCGGGTGCGCAGCGCTTCCATGATGCCGTTGATACCGTCTCCGGGCAGCCCGAAGACCATTTCGACACCCCAATCGATCAGCGATTCCACCAGTACATCTGAAGCATTCACGATTGCAATTCCTTTCTCAGGATTACGGGTTTGCGTTTGGTCTTTTTAGATGGATGCCGCCTGCCGCTGTCTCGTTTGCTGCTAAGCAGGGCTTCTGAATTACAGAGCACGAAAATGCGTTTACGATGGGCGGAAGCGCGGAACGTCTGTGTTCTTTATCAGGGCCTGTACGCCTGTAACAAAAAACCCTACGGCTCGCCGGGCCGGAACCGGGATAACCTCGCCGGTGTCTCCTTCATCATTACAAATAATGTGATCTCAATAGTCCGGGCTAATCGCTCCCATCAAGAAATGAGGATTTCATGAGGACCAGTTCTCATCGGGTTTCTCTTGAAGGACTCACTGTCTCAACCTACACCGTCCCAACGGACTTGCCGGAGTCGGACGGAACGTTGGAGTGGGACAGTACGACAATGGTGCTGGTGCACGCCACGGCGGCGGGCAAGACCGGCCTCGGGTACACCTATGCAGACTCGGCAACCGCCTCGCTGATTCACCACCGCCTGGCGAAGCTGCTGATTGGAATGGATGCGATGACCCCGCCATCGGCGTATCTGTCGATGTGGCGAGGAATTCGTAACCTCGGACGACCGGGGATTTGTTCGATGGCCATTTCAGCGGTTGATTGCGCGCTCTGGGATTTGAAAGCGAAGCTGCTGGATTTGCCGTTAGTCACGCTGCTGGGACAGGTCCGGGTGGGAGTGCCAATTTATGGAAGCGGCGGATTTACTTCGTACTCCGACCATCAGCTTGCGGCGCAACTCAGCGGATGGGTTAGCGAGGGAATTCCGCGAGTAAAGATGAAGATTGGCCGCGACGCGAAGCGAGACGTGCAGCGCGTCCGGGTTGCTCGCGAGGCCATCGGGCCTGCCGCCGAGTTGTTTGTCGATGCGAATGGCGCCTACAGCCGGAAGCAGGCTATCGCGCAGGCGGAAATCTTCGCCGAACACAACGTGAGCTGGTTCGAGGAGCCTGTCTCGTCCGACGATTTGCAAGGTCTGCGGCTGGTTCGCGACCGCGCACCCGCTGCAATGGACATCGCTGCCGGCGAATACGGATACGACATCTTCTATTTTCGACGCATGCTCGCGGCCGGCGCCGTGGACGTGCAGCAGGCGGATATGACGCGCTGCGGCGGCGTGACTGCTTTGCTGCAGGTCGCTGCATTGTGCCAGGCGCACAATCTGCCGCTCTCCGGTCACACCGCGCCGGCGCTCCATACGCACGTGGGTTGCGCGCTGCCGGGCTTTCGAAACCTGGAGTACTTTCATGATCACCTTCGCATTGAACGCATGCTTTTCGATGGTTTTCCGGCGCGTGTAAAGGGCGAGTTGCGGCCGGATCTGTCGCGTCCCGGAATAGGATTGGATTTAAAGCGCGCGGATGCAGAACGGTATGCCGCGTGAAGGAGCCGTAATGTCCGTCAGCAAAGATACCCTGATTTCATTCGATGAGCTAAAACACCCCACGAGGATGCAGCATCGCGATTGGCCTGACCGCGGGGACATCGGCGACCTCGAAGCTGAGCTACGAGAGAGCGTGCAAGGCGAAGTGCGCTTCGACGCAGGCAGCAAAGCAATGTATGCGGTCGATGCCTCGAATTATCGGCAGGTACCGATCGGGGTGGTCATTCCGCGCACGAAAGAGGATGTGGTGCATACCATCGCCGCCTGCCGAAAGTTCGGCGTGCCCGTCCTGTCGCGCGGTGGAGGCACGAGCCTCGCCGGTCAGTGCTGCAATGTCGCAGTCGTCATCGACTGGTCGAAATATGCGCACGGCGTGCTGGAAGTGAACCTCGGCGAGCGCTGGGCGCGTGTCTTGCCGGGAACGGTCTGCGACGAGCTGCGCGACCGCGTGACCCATGAAAGCGAAAACTTGCTGACCTGGGGACCCGATCCGGCGACCCACAATCACTGCTGTTTTGGAGGAATGATCGGCAACAATTCATGCGGCGCACACGCGCAAATGGCGGGCAAGACAGAGGAGAACATTGAGGCGCTGGAGGTGCTGCTCTATGACGGCACCCGCATGAACGTTGGATGGATGAACGATGAAGAAATGGAGCAATGCATCGGCCAGGGAGGACGAGTAGGCGGTATATATCGCAACATCAAGTCGCTGCGCGAGCATTATGCTGATCTCATTCAGCGCAACTATCCGCCCATCCCGCGGCGGGTCTCCGGCTACAACCTGAACGAGTTGTTAGCCGGTGAGGATGGCCGATTCAATATTGCGCGCGCTCTTGTGGGCAGTGAAGGCACGTTGGTCACAGTGCTTGAGGCCAAGTGCAAGCTCATCGATGCCCGGGCGCAACGCGTAATCCTGATGCTCGGCTACCCAGATGTCTATGAGGCGGCAGACGATGTAACCAGCATCACGCCCTTCCAGCCCACTGCGCTGGAAGGTAGTGATCACCGGATGTACCAGAATATTGAGAAAAAGGGCGGGCTGAACCGCCGTTTCCTGGGCTTGATGCCGGAGGGCAAAGGCTGGCTGATGGCGGAATTTGGCGCCGACAAGAAAGAGGATGCGCTGGAGACCGCACATCGCGTCATGGAAATGCTGAAGAGCAGGCCCGGTGCGCCGAATATGAGGCTGTTCACCGAAGAAGAGGACATGGCGCACCTGTGGGCGATACGCGAGTCCGGGCTAGGCGCGACAGCCTTCGTCCCCGGCGAACCCGCCACCTGGCCGGGATGGGAAGATTCAGCGGTGGCGCCGGAGAAGCTAGGCGGCTATCTGCGCGAGCTGCGCGCTTTGTATCAAAAGTACGAATACAATCCCTCGCTCTACGGCCACTTTGGCCAAGGCTGCATTCATTGCCGGGTGGATTTCGATATCACCAGCGAGCCGGGAATTAAAAAGTGGCGCTCATTCATGGAAGAGGCGACCGGCCTTTGCGTGAAGTACGGCGGCAGCTTCAGCGGCGAGCATGGTGACGGCCAGGCGCGTGCTGAGTTCCTGAACAAGATGTTCGGCGACGAGTTGATCCAGGCGTTCCGCGAGTTCAAGTCCATCTGGGACCCGGACTGGAAGATGAATCCCGGCAAAGTGGTTGAACCGTATCGCATGGACCAGAACCTGCGGCTCGGCGCCAACTACCAGCCGTGGGATCCGGAAACCCACTTCCAATGGCCGGACGACCACGGCAGCTTCGCTCATGCGACTCTGCGTTGTGTCGGGGTCGGCAAATGCCGCCGCAAAAGCGGTAAGAACGCCGACGACGGTACGATGTGTCCCAGCTTCATGGTGACCCACGAAGAGCGGGACGCGACACGCGGGCGCGCTCACTATCTCTGGGAGATGTTGCAGGGTGATGTGATCTCCAACGGCTGGCGGGATGAAAGTGTCAAGGAGTCGCTCGACCTTTGTCTGGCCTGTAAAGGTTGCAAAGGCGATTGCCCGGTCAATGTCGACATGGCGACCTATAAGGCCGAGTTCCTTTCGCACTACTGGGAGGGACGTCTTCGGCCGCGATACGCGTACGCCTTCGGCTTGATCGATCAGTGGTCGCGCCTGGCGTCGATCGCCCCAGGGTTCGTGAATCTGTTTACCCAGATGCCGGTACTGAGCACGATGGCCAAGAAAGCCGCCGGTATGCCGATGGGACGCCAGATTCCACCTTTCGCACCCGAAACCTTCAAGTCGTGGTTCAGGCAACGTTCGGCCCGTAATCAAGGCCAGCCGTCCGTAATTCTCTGGCCCGACACCTTCAACAACTACTTTCTTCCAGAGACCGCGCAGGCTGCGGTGGAGGTGCTGGAGTACTTCGGGTATCACGTCAAGGTTCCCATGCAGCACCTGTGCTGTGGGCGTCCCTTGTACGACTACGGTTTTTTGGATCTCGCAAAACAGTATCTGGCTCGAATTCTTGACGCACTTGCCGCCGAGATCGATGCCGGCACCTCGATGGTCGTGCTGGAGCCAAGTTGCTGTACCGTATTTCGCGATGAACTAGGCGGCCTGATGCCGCAATCGCGGCCGGCGCACAGGCTAATGGAGAACACTTTCACGCTGGCCGAGTTTCTGGAAAAGAAGGTGAAGGACTACGATCCGCCCAAGCTAAGGCGCAAAGCCATCGTGCAGGCGCACTGCCATCAAAAGGCGATCATGCGCCTTTACGACGATCAAGCTGTGATGAAGAAGATGGGTCTCGACTTCGAGATGCTGAATGCGGGCTGTTGCGGCATGGCTGGTTCGTTTGGATTTGAGGAAGAGAAATACGACATCTCGCTGAAATGCGGCGAACGAGCGCTGTTTCCCGCGGTGCGCAAGACGGGCCTTTCCACCCTGGTGATGGCCGATGGCTTCAGTTGCCGGGAACAAATTCAGCAAGACACGCCACGTCACGCCCTGCACCTGGCAGAGGTGATGCATCTCGCGATGCGGGAAGGTGACGGCGTCCGCCAGATGTATCCGGAAACAGAAATTGTCTCCAGGCGAAAGGCAGCCCAGCGCCGATCCATGAAGCGAGCGCTCTTTGCTTCAGTCTCTCTGGCGCTTATGGGCGGAGCGTTCCTGTGGCTCAGGAGACGCTAGTCCAGGGCCAGACTCGAGAATTTCACGATCATCCATTGCGCGTGCCATTTCCGCAGGGAGCCGCTGACTAGATTGCCGTAACTGGTCAGTTCCGGCCGAGGTGTTTGACCTCGGGCTCAAGTAGCGGCTCCCCGGCCGCGACGGTTTGAGGAGTCTCCTTCCTCTTCCCACGCCACTTCCGGAGAGTATCCATGTAGGTGTAGAAGACGGGCGTGATATATAGAGTCACAAATTGCGCAAATATCAAGCCACCAACCACGCAAAGACCGAGTGGGCGGCGGGCACCGGCGTCGGCGCCGAAGCCGATCGCGATGGGCAGCGTGCCCATGATTGTGCAGGCGCTGGTCATCATGATCGGGCGGAAGCGAATCATGCAGCCCTGGTATGCCGATTCACTGGCCGTGTAGTCTCCCTTGCGCTCCAGGTCCAACGCAAAATCAACCATCATGATTGCGTTCTTCTTGACGATGCCGATGAGCATGATCAAGCCCACAAAGCCATAGATATCGAGCTGCATATGGAACAGGGAAAGCGCAACCAAGCCACCAAAGGCCGCAGCCGGCAGACCGGTGAGAATCGTGATGGGGTGAATGTAACTCTCGTAGAGGATACCCAGAACGATGTAGATGACGACAACGGTCATGATCAGCAGAATCCCCAGGCCACTCAGGGATTGCTGAAACGCCTGGGCGGTGCCCTGGAAGCTGGTGTTAATCGAAATGGGCAACAATGAGCTGGCAAGACCTTGGACCTCACCCACCGCCTGCCCAAGAGCAACTCCCGGCGCCAGGTCGAATGAGATGGTGACCGACGGGAGCTGGCCGGTGTGGTTGACGGTGAGAGGGCCCATGCCAGTGGTGAATTTCGAGACGGCGGCGAGCGGAACCAGCTGGCCGGAAGAAGAGCGGATGTAAAGCTCCGAGAGCGTGTTGGGATCGCTCTGAAAGCGGTCCTGCACCTGCATGACAACCCAGTACTCGTTATCGGATGTGTAGATGGGGGACACCAGGCGCTGGCCGTAAGCGCTGTACAGGGCATCTTCCACCTGCTGGGGCGTTACTCCCAGAGCAGAAGCTTTGTCACGGTCAACCACGACGTTAGCCTGCGGATTCTTGATCTGGAGATCGCTGGTAACGTCGGCCAGGCCGGGCAAAGCCTTCATCTTTGCTTCCAACATCTCCGCATACTTGTAGAGCTCCTCAGTCTGGGGGCTGGAGAGGGTGAACTGGTACAGGCTCTTGGTGGATTGGCCGCCGATACGGATTGTGGGTGGATTTTGCTGAAAAACCCGCATGCCGGTAATTCGGTCCAGCTTCGGCTGCAACTCAGCCATCACGTCGTCGATGGTGAAGTGACGCTCAAATAACGGGCGAATCAACCGGACCACGGAACCGAGAATGGCGACATGACCGTAGCGGGCAACCAGGCGGTCATAGGTCGCATTGTCTGTCCAGGGCCGGTCGGAACGGTCCTTCAAGTGGAGAAAAGCCCTGCCATTGTTGAGACCCGAGCTGCTCGACGCGCTGACGCCGGAGAAGAATTGAACCACACTGGGATCGGCCTCGAGAACGCGATTCACCGCAAGCTGGTGTGCCTTCATGGAGTCGAACGAGATGCCCTGACTGGCTTCCGTCGAGATGGCAATCCGCGAAGAGTCCTCCTCCGGCAGGAAGCCTTTCGGAATCACCCAGAACTCCCAGGCGGTCCCCGCCAAAATAAGAACACCGGCAATCATGATCAGGACGCGATGCCGCAGTGACCAGCGAAGACTGGTGCCGTACCAGCGGAGCCAGGTATCGAGTATGTTCTCCAGCTTGCGATACATCCATCCATGCCGTCGGCCGTGTTCGGGGCGCAGGTAGTAGCGGCAGAGCATCGGGGTAAGGGTGAGCGACACCAGGCCGGAAACCAGAACCGCGGAAATGATGACCACAGCAAATTCGTGCAGCAGGCGGCCGAACACGCCGGGCATGAAGAAAACGGGAAGAAAGACCGCGGCGAGCGAAACCGTCATCGACAGAATGGTGAAGCTGACTTCCCGCGAGCCGTTCAGGGCAGCTTCAAACGGTCCCTTGTCCATCTCCATGTGACGCACGATATTTTCCAGCATGACGATGGCATCATCCACGACGAAGCCCACCGACAGGGTCAGCGCCAACAGGGACAGATTGTCGACGGTGTAGCCGAGCAGGTACATCACCGCGAAGGTACCCATGATCGCCATGGGCAGGGCGAGGCTCGGGATGATGGTGGCAGAAGCATTGCGGAGAAAGAGAAAGATGACCAGAATGACCAGAAAGACCGCAAGCAGCAGAGTGAATTTGACGTCGTTCACCGACTCGCGGATGGGAACGGAGCGATCGTATTCAACCGAGAGGTGGATGGATGGCGGTACCATCGAATAGAAGCGCGGAATGAGTTTGCGAATGTTGTTGACGATCTCGATGGTGTTGGTGCCGGGCTGCCGACGAACCGCCAGCATGATGCCGGGGATATTGTTGATCCAGTTGGCAACGTACAGATCCTGAACTCCGTCGCTGACCTTGGCGACTTGATCCAGACGCACCGGCGCCCCGTTGCGGTAAGCCACAATCAGCGGGCGGTAGGCGGCAGCGTCAGAGATCTGGCCATTGGACTGGATGTTATAGGCCCTGTGAGCTCCATTGAGTGTGCCCATCGGCAAGTTGACGTTGGCGCCTTGAATCGCCTGCTCCACTTCGTCGATACCGATCTGGCGGCTGGCAAGGGCTTGGGGGTTCAACTGGACGCGAACCGCATACTTGGCCGAACCGTTGACATCGACCTCGGCCACGCCGGGGACCATTGAAATCTGCTCGGCGATGAGGTTCTCGGCGTATTTGTCAACTTCATAGAGCGGCAGCGTCGGCGAAGTAACGGCCAGTAAAAAGATGGACTGGTCCGCCGGATTCACCTTGCGGAAGGTAGGAGGAGACGGCAGGTTAGGCGGAAGCTGATTGGCGGCTGCCGAGATTGCGGTCTGGACATCGAGGGCGGCAGAGTCGATGTTGCGGCTGAGGTTGAACTGCAGGGTAATCTGGGTGCTCCCGAGCGAGCTGGTTGATGTCATCGAGTCCAGGCCGGCAATGGTGGTGAACTGCTTTTCCAGTGGCGTGGCCACGGACGAAGCCATGGTTTCCGGACTGGCGCCGGGAAGGCCGGCAGACACCTGGATAGTGGGGAAATCCACGTTCGGCAAATCGCTGACGGCCAGGTTGCGGTAGCCCAGAATGCCAAAGAGAAGAATGGCCAGCATCACCAGAGTGGTCATGACCGGTCGGCGAATAAAGGGTTCGCAGAGATTCATGGCATTCCAGTATGGTTCGAGTCACCTGTGAAGTAGACTTTTGTGCCGGGAGCCAGTCGCACCTGCCCATCCGTGACCACGGTTTCCCCCGGCGAAAGGCCGCGCAAAACTTCAGTTTTGTTGTTGACGGTTTGCCCCACACTCACTTGCCGGGCATCCACTGTCATGTCCGGCTTCGCCACAAAGACGTAATCCCCCTGCTGTCCCGCCTGCACGGCCTGTGACGGCACCACCAGCACGTTCTGTAACTGGTCCAAACGAAGCAACACATTGGAAAACTGGCCAGGCCAGAGACGCTGGTCGGGGTTGGAAAACGAAGCCCTCAGCGCGATCGTACCTGTGCTGGAATCAACCGTGTTGTTGACGAAAGTTAAAACCCCTTTCTCCACCGCGGATGAATCCGTCGGGATGGCCTGAACGGACAGATGGGAACGTGCCATCAATGTCTTGATCGAGTCCAGATACTGCTGGGGAACCGAGAAGTCGACATAAATTGGCGAAACCTGGTTGATCACCACCAGCACGGGGACGTCATTGGCTTTCACCGTAGCTCCGGGATAGACCAGCTGGGCTCCGGTGACACCGCTGATGGGAGCATAGATGGAGCAGTAGGAAAGCTGGATCTTTGCCGTCTGGACGGCAGCCTCATCGACATGGATGGTAGCTTCCGCGGCGGATGCGGTTGCCAGGTATTGATCGTACTGCTCTTTGGGGACGATGCCTTGTTTGTAGAGTTCGTCATAGCGTTGCAGTTGCGCCCGGTCGAGCTCGGCCTGCGCTTTGTCTCTGGCAAGCGCCGCTTCGGATTGTGCCAGGGCGGCGAGAAAAGGACTCTTGTCCAGCGTGATCAGGAGATCGCCCTGGTGAACGAATTGCCCCTGCTGGTAGTGCACGCCCTGTACGATACCGGCGACTTGCGACTCCACTGAGACCGTCTTGAAGGCCTGGCCGGTGCCGATGGCGCGTAATTCCACAGGAATCGTGCTCCGTTCGACTTTAGCAACTGTGACCGGCACAGCAGCGGTATCCTCTGGCCTCGCAATTACTCCGCTGCCGGCCGCTCCCTGCGTAGGATTGGCGCTGTCCGCGCAGCCAACAAGAACCAGCACCCACACCAGCACAGGGGTCGCGAGAATGTTAAGGGCTTTGTTCATCGTTCCACTTCCCGTTCTTTATGTGATGTGCGTGTGAAAACACGTGGTGAGCCCGGAAGGGCTCGAACCATCACCTCCTGATTAAAGGCCCACATTCTAACGGTCCACGTTGAATGCTGCTGGCATCGACCGCAGCAGCGAACGCGACGACATCTTATTCTAGGCACGGGACGACATCTTATTCTAGGCTATGGCAGGGAGCATCAATTGAGGGCTGGCGCTGTGCTTCCCGGTTGGCCCGTGATCTGCTTCCAATGGCGCGGGAGGATTTGCTGCATCTCAATGATGATGACTTTGGCATCAATCTTGGATAGTGCGTGCATCTATTAACGGGGACGAATGTCACGGTCGTCCGGCGAGAAATACCGCACGATTGGAGCCAAAGGAGCCCAGGCCTGGAAACACATCGAGAACGGCAAGGGTCAATGCGCAGGAAGGGCGGGCCAGGTTGCAAAGCGGTTGGCAAGAGCGCTTAGTTGCGCTAAAGAACATCCCGCCGGTTCTGGGTATTGTGTGGCGCTCAGGTCGCGGCACAGTCACCGCGGGGCTGGTGCTCCGTGCGTTGGCGTCCTTGCAGCCAATCGCAATGCTGGCGGTTGGCAAATACATCATCGATGCAATCTACCAGGTGCTGGCGCAGCACCAGCCGGTTCCACAGCGGCTGTGGTGGCTCGTAGCGGGTGAATTCATGCTGGTGGTGCTGGGCAATATCCTCGCCCGCAACATTGACTACGCCGACTCTCTGCTGGCCGACAAGTACACGCGGCACGTCAGCATCGAGGTCATGAGGCACGCTGCCAAGCTCGACCTGATTGCGTATGAAGATCCGCTGTTCTATGACCGGCTGGAGCGGGCACGGGTACAGGCGACGGACCGGCTGGCGATGATCCAGATGCTCGGCCGCCTCATACAACAGGTGTTGACCACGATAACGCTGTCGATCTCGATCATCTATTTTTCGCCGTGGCTGTTACTGCTGCTGATTGCTGGAGTTATCCCCGCATTCGTGGGCGAGACACACTTCGCATTCCTGGGATATGCCAAGAATTTCCGCCAGACTCCAGTGCGACGGCAGCTCGATTATCTCCGGCTGGTAGGTGGCAGCAAGGAAGCTGCCAAAGAACTTAAACTCTTCCGGCTAAGTAAATTCCTGTTGCAACGCTTCACCCGGCTATCGGACGACATCTACCAGGAAAACGTCGCCCTCTCGCGTCGCAAACTGGCAGCCGGCGTTGTGCTAAGCGTCATTGGGACGATGGGCTATTACGCTGCTTACGTCTACGTTATCTGGCGAACAGTGATGGGCTATCTCACGCTGGGAACCTTGACCTTGCTGGCGGGGGCCATTCTTCAAGCGAGCAACAATATTCAGCAAATTTTCTCCACATTGTCGGGGGTTGCCGACCAGGCGCTATTCCTGACCGACCTGCTGGCGTTCTTCGACATGCAGCCCACCATCCGCTCCAAGCCGGATGCCCTGCCCGCGCCGAGGCCGATCATGAGCGGCTTCGAGTTTCGCAATGTTTCATTCTCGTATCCTGGCAATTCTCGCCTGGTTCTACACAACCTGAATTTCACGCTGTCGCCGGGAGAGAGCGTAGCTTTGATCGGCGAAAATGGCGAAGGCAAGACTACCCTCGTAAAGCTGATCACGCGACTCTACGATCCAACCGAGGGGCAGATATTGCTGGATGGCATTGATTTGCGCGAGTACGACCTGGACGACCTTTATCGCGAAATCGGCGTCATATTTCAAGACTTCATGCGCTACGAGATGACGGCACGGGAGAACGTGGCGACGGGCCGTATTGAATCGCTCAACAACACAGATGAGATTAAGGCAGCGGCGCGGAAGTCGCTCGCCGACGCGGTGATTGCCAGGCTCCCTTTGCAGTATGAGCAGCAGCTCGGCCGGCGCTTCGAGACGGGAGTTGACCTGTCCGGAGGTGAATGGCAAAAGCTGGCGCTCGCGCGTGCCTACCTGCGCGATGCCCAGGTGCTAGTCCTCGACGAGCCGACCGCCGCCCTGGATGCGCGCAGCGAGTATGAAGTCTTCGAAAGCTTTGCGGAACTAACTCGAGGCAAGATGGCATTGTTTATCTCGCATCGCTTTTCGACGGTAAGGATGGCTGATCGCATAGTTGTGCTGGCGAAAGGACAAATTGCGGAAGAAGGAAATCACGATCAGCTGATGGCGCTCGGTGGTCGTTATGCCGGGATGTTCGAGTTGCAGGCGGCCAGCTATCGCTGACGAGGCTGGATTTCCTGCGACCAAGGTCGCGGGATAACAAGATAAACACACTGGATTCTGGTCTTAGACCATGCCTTTGCTTCGGCAAGACGACTTCTTGAATAACACTGACAATCACGACGTTTTGCTGGAGATGCCCGACCCGCAACCGGTCCCTGGTGACAACCCCGAGATCGATCGGCGGCTTGCCGCGCGCAGCCGCCAGCTCGCGCAGGAGCTGTCATGGCTTCCGGCAATCAGGCACTCCGACCATTTTGCCAAGCGATTTGCCGGCCTCTCTCACTTGCTGGATGCGATGCTTGCGTCCGCGAAACGGCAGCCGGAAGGCGCAGCCGGGCCTGATGTCCTGCAGTGGCTGCGCGACAATGCGCATATGCTGCGAGCGATTCAGGCCGAGCTTCGCCGCTCGCGGTCGGTTCTGCGACGAGTTCCTCACGTACGGAATGCCGAGAACGCAATCATGCCTCGGGTCCTGGCAATTGCACAGGACTTCCTTCGCACCACGGGCTATCGCTATTCCGACCGGGCACTCGGCATCTTCGTCGAGGCTTTCCAGGAATCGATGCCACTCAACTTGGCCGAGATCTGGCTGCTCCCGCCGGCGCTAAAACTGGTATTGCTGGAAGAGGTCGCCGCTTGCGGGCAGAGGGTGTTGAGCAGCAGAGATGAACGGCAGGAAATCAGGGAGGTAATCACCAGCCTGGGCGAAGTCAGCAGGGCCCCATGGAAAGAGCTGCTTGACCCGTTGATCATCTTTGATCAGGTTCTGGCGCAAGATCCCACAAACGCTTATACGCTCATGGATTACCACAGCCGCGAACTCTATCGCAACACGGTAGCGGAATACGCTGCAAGTTCCGACTGCTCCGAACTGGAGATCGCGCGGCTGGCTCTGCAACTGGCGCGCTCGGCAGAAGAGCGAGAGCACTCTGACCGCCGGCTCCACCGACGCGTGGCGCACATCGGCTATTACCTTATCGCCGAAGGCGCCGAAGAACTTCGTGCCCGTGCCGGAGTGCACTTGCCTTGGAAGCAGCGGCTCCAGAATTTCTTGCGCCGCAATCCCGATGAGTTTTATCTCGGCGGCATTGAAGTGCTTACGCTGTTCACCGTGATTGTGGTCATGACGCCTGTCTTCGACGCCTTCAGCACTTTCTGGGGTCGCATCCTGGGAATGCTCGTGCTGCTTCTGCCCGCCAGCCAAAGCGCAGTCGAGGTGATGAATTATCTCGCCACACCACTTCTCCACCCACGAGTCTTGCCGAAGCTCGATTTTTCGGAAGGCGTTCCCGATGATTGCGTCACCATGGTCGTCGTTCCAACGTTGCTGCTGAACGAAAAACAAGTCCGCAAGCTGGTGGACGACCTGGAGGTTCGCTATCTCGGAAATTCCAGCCGCAATCTGCATTACGCGCTGCTGACCGACATGCCTGATTCGGACGAGAAGCCGAACGAAGATGATCCACTTGTTGACCTGGCGAAGAGCCTGATTCACGACCTTAACGAACAATATGCGGACGCCGGGGCTGGTACTTTTTCGCTCTACCACAGACATCGCGCTTACAACCCTCGCGAAGGGGTGTGGATGGGTTGGGAACGCAAACGCGGCAAACTGCTCGACTTTAATCGGCTGGTCAAAGGTGGGTTCAACAGCTTTCCAGTGAGGGAAGGCGACGTATCTGTTTTGCCCCGCATCCGCTTTGTCATCACGCTGGACTCCGACACCGAGCTGCCGCGGGGCACGGCACATCGCATGGTAGGAGCCATGGCGCACCCGTTGAATCAGGCGATCATCGATCCCGATGATAACGTCGTCGTGCAAGGCCATGGCATTTTGCAGCCGCGGGTGGCAATCAGCGTGCAAAGCGCATTCCAGTCACGGTTGGCCAGCGTCTACTCAGGCCAAACCGGCTTCGACATCTACAGCCGCGCGGTCTCGGATATTTATCAGGACCTTTACGGTGAAGGCAGCTTTACTGGCAAAGGCATTTATGAGGTCGACGTCCTGCAACAGGTGCTGGAGCGTCGCTTTCCCCGGAATGCGCTGCTCAGCCACGATCTTATCGAAGGCATTTACGCTCGCGCCGGCCTGGTCAGCGACATCGAGGTAGTCGACGATTATCCGTCGCACTACAGCGCTTACAATCGCCGCAAACATCGCTGGCTGCGAGGCGACTGGCAAATCGTGGCCTGGCTGTTCGGCAAGGTACCGGACGAAACCGGCCGTCGGGTGCACAACCCCATTTCGTTCCTGTCGCAATGGAAAATTCTCGACAATCTGCGGCGCAGCTTGGTTGAGCCGGGGACGTTCCTGCTTTTTGTGTTGGGCTGGACCATCCTGCCGGGTAGCTCCCTCTATTGGACAACCGCCGCCATTGCAATCCTGTTTGTGCCGCTGTGCGTTCAGCTGCTGTTCACGATCGTCCAATCGCTGGCGTCATTCACGCTGTTACCTGTTGCGGACGCAGTGGAGTCGCTCGCCTCAGGCGCCGTCGGCGTGCTTCTAACCCTCACATTCCTTGCGCACCAGTCGCTGCTTTCCGCGGACGCCGTCTTGCGGACGATGTATCGTCGCATCGTCTCTCGTGCGCGCTTGCTCGAATGGGAGACAGCCGCCGAGGCAGAGATGGGTGCGCTCAAGCAGACTCCAGTGGATATTCTGCTGAACTGGACGCCGGCGGTTTCCGGTTTGGTTGGTGCCCTCGTCTATTTCGCCCGGCCGCATGCGCTTTATGTCGCAGCACCGATTTTGGCCTTGTGGGCCCTGGCCAAGCCGGTGTCGCTACGGCTTAATCGATCCCCTCGCCCAGCGCGGCGTTTCACGTCCGCCACGGAGCGCCGTTCTCTGCGCAAGGTCGCGCTGCACACCTGGCGTTATTTCGCGGAATTTTCCATTCAGGAGCATAACTGGCTTATCCCCGACTACGTTCGCGAGACACCACCTCTGATTGCGGCGCGTATTTCGCCGACGAATCTCGGCCTGCTGTTCAATGCTCGCCAGGCAGCGTGCGAACTTGGGTATCTCACCGTACCAGCCTTCGTCGAGCAGACGAAGCGCACCATGGCCACGGCGTTGACTCTGCCGCGCCAGCATGGGCACTTCTTCAATTGGTACAACACGCAAACGCTCCAGCCGGACAGGCCACGGTTTATCTCTACGGTAGACAGCGGCAACCTTGTGGCATCGCTGATTACGCTGCGACAGGGTGCAATTGAGCTGATCCATCGGCCCTTGTTGGAACCAGAATTGTTCGACGGCTATGCCGAGCATCTTCGCGCGCTGATGGACATGAAGCTGGTCCCAACAGGTGTAGTCGCCAGCTTCGAGGAGGGCCGGGAGCGCTGGCTGCATCAGCTGCTATCAACAGCAGCAGAGCTTCCGGCTGTTCCCGAGGACATCGAACGTGCGAAGGACGCACGTTGGTTCCACTCGCAAGCCAGCGCGCTTTCTGAGCAACTCCGGACAACGGTAAGGGACTATATGCCATGGCTAGCGCCGGAGTTTGAGCCGCTGCAAGCAAATCCGGCCTTGGAGGGGCTCGTCTGGTGTGAGGACTTGAGGCTCGAAAAGCTGCCGGCTTTTATCGATCTGTTGCACGCGGAGCTGTTGTTGGCGCATGGCAACCCCGATGCGGTGAACGAAGCAGCATTGTGTGAACGATTGCGTTTACTGCTTCCAGCCGCCAAATCGCGAGTCCAGCGACTGATCGAGGACCTGCGACAGATTGCCGCCGATGCTGATCGACTGGTGTGCGAAATGGACTTCCGCGTTCTGTATGATCGGCGCCGTAAGCTGCTATCCATCGGCTTCGATGCGGAGGCTGGCAAACTTCATGGCTCATGCTATGACTTGCTCGCATCCGAGGCGCGCGTCGCCGGTTTCCTGGCGATCGCCCATGGTCACATTCCGCAGGAAAGCTGGTTTCATCTGGGCCGAAGCCATGTCGTCGCCAGCGGATGCTCAACGCTGATTTCCTGGACGGGCACAATGTTCGAGTACTTGCTGCCTGGTATCTGGATGCGCTCCTATCCCGAGACCCTGTTGCAGCGCAGCCTGGAAGGCGCGGTTGCGATTCAGAGGGCATTCGGCGCCGATCATGGTGTGCCCTGGGGGCTATCCGAATGCGCCTTCGCTGCGCAGGATGAAGCTGGCGTATATGGCTATCGTGCCTTTGGAGTTCCGGCACTAGCCATGCAACAGCAAGAGGAGCGCATGGTGGTGGCACCGTATGCCACCATCCTCGCGCTGGAGATTGATCCGGAGGCAGCACTGAGGAATCTTGGCTGGATGAGTAGGAAGGGCTGGCTCGGACGTTACGGCTACTACGAAGCCGTTGACTTCAGCGCGGGTGTCCGGCGGCACCACCGCTTCGCTGTCGTGCGGCAGTGGATGGCCCACCACCAGGGCATGAGCCTGCTGGCCATAGTGAACTTTCTGCAAGAGGGCGTCGTGCGGAACTGGTTCCACGCCGACCGGCGCGTACAGGCGACAGAGCTTTTGCTACAAGAGCGGCCGGTGCGTGCGGCTGGGAGGGCAGTCGGCTGAGGAGTCCGGCACATTGGCCGCTGTTGGAAAGTTTCTAGCAGCCCTGACATAGGAATATCGCGCCCACTCTTGCCTCAGGCTGCTATGCGGGACGCTTTACGAGAAAAGAGAACCTCCTTGCTGGATGGCAATCTTCAGTCATCAAAGTAAGAAGGCGAGTTTGCGCTGCACAATGAATTCCAACTATGAACTATCGGGGGGCCATTTCCATCGAACGGCCTTAAGCGTACTCTGCGGCACGCCATTGGTTAAGAGAGTTGGCTTTCGCTTCCGACTGTTCGCGTCACTGCTGGTCTTGCTGCCGGGCTTCTGCCAGGCAGTTGGGCAACTGGAGCGGCCAGCCACACCGGCTGACATCGAACATCGCATCGATATTCTTTTGCGGCAGATGACCGCGGAAGAAAAGATCGGCCAACTGATGCAATACCCTTCGGCCACTCCGCAGACGCTGGAGCAGGTCCGCGAGGGAAAGGTCGGTTCGCTGTTCAACGTCACCGGGGCGGAGAACACGAATGCCGCGCAACGCATTGCCATGGAGCAAACGCGGCTGAAGATTCCCTTACTCTTCGGTTACGATGTTATCCATGGGTACCGCACGATTTTTCCCGTCCCCATCGCCACCGCGAGCAGCTTCGATCCTGCGCTGATTGAGCAAATCGAGCGGGTGGCCGCCCGCGAGGCTACCGCCGCGGGGGTGAAATGGACGTTCGCTCCCATGGTGGATATTTCGCGCGATCCGCGCTGGGGCCGCATGGTCGAAAGCGCCGGCGAAGACCCATATCTGGGCTCGGTGGTAGCAGCCGCGAGGGTGCGGGGATTTCAGGCGGGCGACATCGCTGACCCGCAAAGCCTCATCGCCTGCGCAAAACATTTCGCAGCTTACGGCGCGGTCGAAGGCGGGCGCGATTACAACACGGCAGAGGTTCCCGAGCGACTGCTCCGCGAAGTGTACTTACCTCCCTTTCACGCTGCGGTTCGGGCCGCGGTCGCCACCATCATGACGGGTCTGCAAGATTTGAACGGCGTACCCGCTACCGCCAACTCCCAGCTTCTGACCAACATTCTTCGCCAGGAATGGGGCTTCCAAGGCCTCGTGGTGAGCGACTATGATGCCGTCCATCAACTGATTGACCACGGTGTCGCCGGCAGTGATCAGCAGGCAGCGCTGGAGGCGCTTACCGCCGGAGTCGACATGGACATGGCCGACGGCACCTACCAGGGCCTGCTATCGCTTCCTCCGGGAAAGTTGCCGATGAAGCGCTTGGACGAAGCCGTGCGGACGGTTTTGCGCTTGAAGTTTGAAGCCGGCCTTTTCGACCATCCCTATAGCGATCCCGCCCGGGAGAATTCTTCGGAGCTTACCAGCGAAAATCTGCAGCTGGCGCGACGAGCAGCCCAGGAATCCCTGATTCTGCTGAAGAACCAGGATCATCTTCTGCCGTTGGACAAATCACTGAAGACGGTCGCCGTGATTGGCCCGCTGGCGGATGACAAGGCCGACCAACTGGGTTCCTGGGCGGCACAGGGGCGGGCAGGGGACGCAGTTACACCTTTGGAGGGCATCAAGGCGAAGCTGCCGCAAGTCCAGGTGCTCTATGCCAAGGGCGTCGATATCCCCACGTTCGAGCACCAACCGTCCACGCCAACCGCCGGTGCGCCAGCGCCCCTCACGGCGACAGGAGTCGGCGGGGCCAGCCCGGCTGTGGGACCGGCGGCAATCTCGGACGCCGTGCAGATGGCACGCCAGGCTGACGTGACAATCATCTTCCTGGGAGAGCTGGCCGAAATGACTGGCGAAGCCAGCTCCCGCGCCACTCTGAATTTTCCCGGCAGACAAGAGGAACTGCTGCAGCAAGTCGTGGCAACCGGAAAGCCGGTTGTGCTGGTGATCGAGAGCGGACGCCCGTTGGACATTCGCTGGGCAGACGATCACGTCGCGGCCATTGTCCAGGCCTGGTATCCAGGCGTGCAGGCGGGCAATGCTATTGCCGATGTCCTCTTCGGCGACGCCTCGCCCAGCGCTCGGCTCCCCATAAGCTGGCCGCGGTCGGTAGGAGAGATTCCGGTCTATTACGACCACAAGAATACGGGCCGCCCCACGTCTCCCGATCGCTGGCACACCGGGTACATTGATGAGAGCTCATCGCCTTTGTTCCCCTTTGGCTTCGGTCTAACTTACAGCACGTTTCGCTACAGCGGCCTTAGGGTACTGACGCCGTCAGTCGCCCCCGCTGCGGCACTACGCGTTCAGGCCGACATCGAGAATCTGGGGCCGCGAAGCGGCACGGAAGTAGTGCAACTCTATGTTCGTGATCGGATAGCGCCTACCTCCCGTCCAGTGCGCGAATTGAAGGGTTTTGAGCGCGTCACGCTTAAGCCGGGCGAGAGAAAAAAGGTTGTGTTTACGGTCAAGGCCAATGATTTGGGCTCTTACGACACCCACATGCGCTGGGTCATCCCGCCTGGCAGGTACGACGTATGGGTTGCGCCGAACTCCGCCGAGGGACTTACGGGTACATTCCAGGTTCTAAGTCCATAATTCCGCGGTCCCTGAGAAGAAGACGCCCCATGCTGAGGCCGCTGGAATTCGCTCCCTCAGGTCACTGAAACCGGAAGCCATCCTGCAGTTCACAGCGATAGCTCTTGCTCTGATCCTTGTTCGTCGTGACCGTGCAGTCGGCCCAACTCAGGCACAATCTCGGGCCCAGCGGAAACACGACTGGTTTCTCATCTACGTCCGCTTCGATGCTTACCCCTTCGCCGGTATCGGGCACACTGAAATTCAAAGTATGCCCGAAGATCACCGGGTAAGAATCCTGGATCACTTCATTCACTACCGGACGGTAAACCTCAGCTTCCAACAGAAAGGTCGTAGTGTCGGACCAGTTCAACACGGTGGCCGTAATGGTGCTCTCGCCTTCGGAATACTTGTCGGATTTAACCTTGGTAAACGGGCACGGCCCGGCGATGCAAGAAAGTCTCACACTGCGAAAGACATTGCCTTCGCCGGCTTCCAGTGTGGCTGAGCCCACGGCCGCCTTCCATTTTCCATCGGGAGAACACGGCGACTGGTCCTTGCACGGCACGTTGCCAGCATTCACCACCTCGAAGGCCTTGACTGCGCTTCCAACGTTCACCGCTGCGGTACTTTTCATCGAATAGCGGATCTTGACATTGGCAATGCTTATCGTGGGCCGATTCGCTTCCGGATGAGCTTTCGCGGGAATGGGAGCCATGTTCACAACGTAGAGCTTATCGCTGACCGTTGTGTCCAGGGACAACGGTTGATATCCAGGATGTCGAAACTTCAGATTCACGGGTTGCCCGCTTCGAACCCAGCCGCGCATCTTCAGGTTGAAATAGCCGGAAGAATCTGTTTGGGCCACACTGGATGTCGAACCGATGGATGCGGTGATCTCTACGCCGGCGACTGGCGATTGCTTTCGGGGATCCGAATTTCGCTCCACTACCGAGCCCTGCAACGCGGCTGGGCCCTTGCTACAACTTAGCATCAGGCACAGCACTGTGCCGGCGACAAGGGCCTTTACGGCGGCGCATGCCACGACGGTCTGCCTACCGGCCATCGTCCGCTCTCATTCCATATGCTCGCGCCGACAGAGGTGTACGCTCATGTCTAGGACTCTGATTTTTTATCTTTCTTCGCATGGGAACCCAAATGCCGGCGGGTGCCAAAACCGCTTGCAATTCGCTCTGCTTAGAATGTATTGAATGGACGACAAAGTTGCCAAATCGAATGTCTTTTCCCGGCGCAGGTTGCTGAAAGGAATCCTCGGCGCAGCCACTGCCGTGCCGTTCGTCGGGTCTGCTAGTCCTTTGACTCCCTCTGAAGCGCAATCTCTTTGCGGCAAGGGCCTGCCCCCGGCCACTCGACTGTCCTCAGCGGATGAAGCTTTCCTGGAACAGGTAGAAAAAGCCAATTTTCTCTATTTTGCAGAGCAGGCGAGCCCACAGACCGGTCTCGTCAAGGACCGCTGTACAGTCAACGGCTCGGACAAAAGAGTGGTGGCGAGCATCGCAGCCACCGGCTTCGGCCTGACCGCCCTCTGCATCGGACACAAGCGCGGCTACATTAGTCTGGCCGACGCGCGCAATCGTGTTCTGACAACCCTGCGCTTTCTCTGGAACAAGTTGCCCAATCACCGGGGATTTTTCTTCCACTTTGCCAACGCCAACACCGGCGAACGAATGTGGGACTCAGAAATCTCTTCCGTGGACACCGCCATCCTGTTGTGTGGCGTACTGACCTGCAGCAAGTACTTCGAGCCACATTCCGAAATTACTCGCCTGGGATACGACATCTTCGACCGGGTAGATTGGTCCTGGGTTGCGGAAGACACCAGCCTGCTGTCCCTCGGTTGGGCGCCCGAGCAAGGTTTCCTTTCCTACCGCTGGCAGTCCTACAGCGAATTAATGATGATGTACCTGCTGGGCCTGGGCTCGTTGAAATACCCATTGCCTCGTGACGCATGGACTGCGTGGAAGCGGGTCACCTTTGAGTATGATGGCCTGCATTACATCGGGTCCTTCGCCCCGCTGTTTGTCCATCAGTACTCGCAAGCCTGGTTTGACTTCCGGGAC
Source organism: uncultured Acidobacteriaceae bacterium (assembly GCA_963815775.1). Lineage (GTDB taxonomy): Bacteria > Acidobacteriota > Terriglobia > Terriglobales > Acidobacteriaceae > CAVVDY01. The sequence continues at coordinate 74,761 of CAWFIB010000030.1, forward strand.
AAGCGCGACCGCTACGCCGATTATTTTCAAAACTCCGTCGCTGCCACCGAAGCCCACCGCCGTTTCTGCATCGAGATGGGAGAGAGATTTTCCGATTACAGCGACGATCTGTGGGGCATAACCGCCTCCGACTCACAAAAGGGCTACGTAGTCTGGGGCGGTCCGCCCGCCATCGGCCCGATTGATGGAACAGTCGTTCCCAGCGCGGCGGGAGGATCGCTGCCGTTTCTGCCGCAGCCCTCGATGCGCGTTTTGCGCACGGTCAGAGATCGCTATCCAAAGGCTTGGGGCCGCTACGGTTTCGTGAATGCTTTCAATCCGCTGAAGGATTGGTATGACGGCGACGTCATCGGCATTGACACGGGCATCACCATGGTAATGGCCGAAAACGCGCGCACCGGTTTCGTGTGGGATATCTTCATGAAGAACCAGGAAGCGCAGCGTGGGATGCAGCGTGCCGGATTCAGGCCCAGCAAATCCCGCCTCTAAGAGGTGGCCGTCTACCCGGATCCTGTCTCGCGAAGACACTCAGTAATCCGTCGTATCGGCTTGGGTCGCGGAACGGAACTTCTCTTGGAAATATATTGCTGCGCTGATAGCCAGCTATAGGCGACAATTCGTCGCAGCAATACTTCCGATCCCGCTTGCTGCGGAAGAGGGCGGATTTGAGGCCTTGACTGGCCGTTTCCTGACGCTGGAGACCTTTTATGCCTGACGAGCAGAAGTCGTTTGAAGTACCCAATACGCAAAGCCCTGTCGTGGAGATAGGTTATCCCGACGACAGCACACCACCCGAGGCCGGCGTGGCCCTTTGCCTCTCTGGTGGCGGCTACCGGGCAATGATCTTCCACCTTGGGGCGCTGATACGTCTGAATGAAGCCGGGTTCCTGCAGAAGATTGATCGCATCTCGAGTGTGTCTGGAGGATCGATTACGGCAGGTGCGCTGGGATTCGCATGGAGCAAACTGGAGTTCAACGCGAACGGCGTAGCGACCAGGTTCGACGAGTTGGTAACCCATCCCGTGTGCACACTCGCCCGGCACACGATCGACGTGGGATCCATCTTGTCCGGTGTCTTCGGTCCAGGTACGGTAGCCGACAAAATCGCCAATGCCTACCGCAAGTACCTGTTCCATAACGCCACGTTGCAAGCTTTGCCTGACAAGCCTCGCTTCGTCATTAACGCAACCAATGTGCAATCGAGGTCCTTGTGGAGATTTTCGAAGCCGTACATGCGCGACTGGCGCGTGGGTGAGGTGAAGAATCCCCAGACAGAGCTGGCCATCGCCGTTGGAGCGTCGTCCGCCTTTCCTCCCGTACTGTCCCCAGTGGAGCTTGACTTGAAGGAATCCGATTACACGCCCAACAGTGGAGCAGACCTGCAAAGGCCTCCCTTTACCACCCAGGTGATCCTTACGGACGGCGGCGTGTACGACAACCTCGGGCTTGAGACCGCCTGGAAGCGGTATGACACTATTCTGGTAAGCGATGGCGGCGGTGTGTATGGGGCAGAGCCCGATCCCGAGCGAGACTGGTTCAACCACACGCGCCGCGTCTACGACCTGATCGACAACCAGGTTCGTGCCCTGCGTAAGCGCCAGGTAATCAACTCCTATGCAGCCAAACAAAGAAAAGGCACCTACTGGGGCATCTGGTCGGACATGACCAAGTACAACCCTCCCCAGGCATTGCCCTGCCCGTATGACAAAACCGCGGTCCTCGCGTCAACGCCTACCAGGCTGAAAGGCATGGACGACGATCTGCAACACAAGCTGATGAATTGGGGATACGCCATCTGCGATGCGGCCATGCGGAAATACTACACGCCGAATTGGCCCGCACCCTCCGGCTTCCCGTTCGCCGGCGGGGTTGGCTAAGAGCAACCGCTCGCGCCGCGATTGCGCTCTGCTAGCCTGTTGCATTGGGAGGCGAAGGAGTCGACCTTGGAGCACCTCAAAGCTGACACGGTATCCCGTGCTTTCAAGGCGCATACTCATCGATACGCCATGAATCAACGATTTAACCGAATTGCGCTCGTTGTCCTTTTTCTGAGCTTGGGTTCACTCACGGGTTGTCAACATGTGGTTATCGACACCGAGAAGCTGCTCAGACCCAGCACCGAACTCTCAGAGATCGTCGGATTCTTGGCTGGCCTGGGAACGACCTTCGCCGCGTTTCCCGACTTGCTTGCCATGCTCCGGCGCCGGTCCAGCCTGGGCATGAATCCCCGGATGAGCGCCATCATGGGCGTATTTCAGGTTCTGTGGATTTACTACGGCTTGTTGATCGCATCGCGGCCGGTAATCATTTGGAATGTGATTGCGGTGCTCATCAACTTCCTTACCGTCGGCGCGTATACGCACTTTCTCAAGAAAGAGCGCCAAGGGCGCGACACCCGATCCAGCTAGTCTGAAGCTGAAGGAGGAAGATTCAGCAGATGCCGCGGCCGAAAGAAGACCCCTACAATCCGGTCTGGCAATCCGTAGTTCAAGGGCCTTTCTTCTTCCTACTACTAATTGCTTTCTTCACTTCCTCGCCGCCGGCGTCTTGGCCGACGAATGTGCCGCCGCGGCAAGCACCGGTGGAGCTTCGTTGAACTCCGCCGCCGCTCCGTTCGGCTTCTCGCCCGAGCGAATCAATCCCAGCGCCTTACGCACTTCCTGCTCGATGTTCGCCATGATATCGGGATTCTCCTTCAGGAACTGGCGGGCGTTCTCGCGGCCCTGTCCGATGCGATCGGTCTTGTAGCTGAACCAGGAGCCCGACTTCTCGACGATGTTGTTGTTCACCGCCATGTCCAGCAGGTCGCCTTCGCGCGAGATGCCCTCGCCATACAGGATGTCGAACTCAGCCTCGCGGAACGGCGCCGCCACTTTGTTCTTCACCACTTTCACCCTGGTGCGCGAGCCGGTCACCACATCGCCGTCTTTGATGGCGGCAATGCGGCGAATATCAATGCGCACCGAGGAATAAAACTTCAGCGCGCGGCCGCCGGTGGTAGTTTCAGGATTACCGAACATCACGCCGATCTTTTCGCGAATCTGGTTGATGAAGATCAGACTGGTCCGCGACTTCGAAACGATGCCGGTCAGCTTGCGTAGCGCCTGCGACATCAGCCGGGCTTGCAGGCCCATGTGGCTATCGCCCATCTCGCCGTCGAGTTCGGCCTTGGGAACCAGCGCCGCCACCGAATCAACCACCAGCACATCGATGGCGTTCGAGCGTACCAGCGCCTCGGCAATTTCCAGCGCCTGCTCGCCGTAGTCAGGCTGTGAGACCAGAAGGTTGTCCACGTCAACGCCCAGCTTCTTCGCGTAATTCGGGTCGAGGGCGTGCTCGGCATCGACGAACGCCGCCATGCCGCCTGCCTTCTGCGCTTCGGCGATGATCTGCAGGGCAATGGTGGTCTTGCCCGAGGACTCCGGCCCGAAGACTTCAATCACGCGGCCGCGCGGCACGCCTCCCACTCCCAGGGCGGCATCGAACGAGATCGAACCGGTGGAGATCACGGCGATAGGGACCACCGCCTCCTTGCTCCCCAGTTTCATGATGGAGCCTTTGCCGAACTGCTTTTCAATCGTGGACATCGCCAGGTCAATCGCCCGGGCTTTCTCGGTTCTCTCGTCTGCCATGAAGGCTGCTCCTTGCCGCTGCGTCGCGCTGAACCTAGGTCAACGGACGAGCCGGAAATATATATTGCGATGGGTCAGTGGGGCAGGCGCCGCCAAACTCGGGGCGTATCCGGAAGCCGCAAATCGCGCCAGTTCTGCGCAGATTTGGGCCTCCTTTGGGGGAGGCGCATGGGTAACTGACAACGAAGTATACACCCGGTCAAGAGCGAAGAAATAGCGAAATCACACAGAGGAGGGATAACGAAAGTAACCACCTCTTCGCCCGTCCTCCTGAAGTCGCCGGGGTGGCCGCAGGACCTGCTGTCTCTTGGCATCACGACAAGCCCCCACCACAGAAGACACCGAGGACACGGAGAAATAAGAAATCTGGTTGTAACTTCGTGGTAGACGTGGTTTCGCGCACTCTGGCGACGAGCTAAATAGCGAAAAGCCAAGAGCCTGCCTAACCCTTCAACTCGGCCTTCGCAAACCCTTCCAGGACCTGCTCTTCCGGCAGCACACTCAGAACGTATTTCTCTACGAAATCATCTGCCCGCGGATACGAGGTTTGCCGCACGCGGTCGGCGCCGCCCTCCAAATCGTAGTCCGTATGACGAAACTGAACCTCCGGACCCAGCAGCAGCCAGTCCGCGCCTGTCCTGCCAAAGGGCATTCCGACGCTGCCCGCGTTCAGCACTCGCGTCTTCCCTACTCTGCGATCAAACTGCACATGGGTGTGTCCGCAGACGGCCAATCCCGCCGCCACCGTCTCAAAGACCGGCAACAAGCGCTCTTCCGCCGTTAGCCGGGTAAAGATTTCTTTGTCATTGCGTGGCGTGGCATGGCAAAAAAATACGTCGCCCAATCCTTCGATGCGCAAGGTGAGCGTCGCGGGCCAGCCTCTGATCAGTTCCTCATGCTCCGGCAAAAGTTGCCGCGCCGACCAGTCGATGGGCTCGCGCCAGTCCGCAGGCGCCTTTGCATACCACGCGGTCTCGACGCCGCGCATTCGTGCCGCCACCTCGCGGTCGCCGTTGCCCACGAGGAACTTTGTGGGAATCTCCAGGCCGCTAAGCAGGTCTATGCATTCGCGCGGCATAGGCCCGGGCAGCACATCTCCGCCGACTAAGATTTGATCAACGCTGTCACGCCGAACCTCATCGAGCACCGCTTGCAGCGCCGGCAGATTTCCGTGAATGTCATAGATGGCTGCGACTCTCAATTCTGGCGTTTCTCCGTCTCTCTGTGGTGAGCTGGGTCCTTGGCTGAATTAACTTTTGTCGTCAGGCGGCTTCGTCATACTGCTCACGTCAATGAACTGCACCGGGGCCATGCCGACTTGGTTAGCGTCGGGCACCGTGGCATCGTTCACTTCACCCGGAAGCGTCAGCCCCTCTCCCAGCTTGGACTGCAGATACGCAACGCGCTTCAAAGCCGGCTGCGCGTCCGTGCCGGCAACCACATATCCGTACTTCCATCCCTGTTGCTTCCAATCCGCCAATACGCGCTGGGCTTTGCGGAGTTCCGTACTAGTGGGATGGACACTCGCCCCGCGATATTGGATCCACGAGATCTGTGACTGCGGAAGATACATGGTCGCAGTCACCCGAACCGGAGCATCGAACTTCTGCGCCGCAGCAGCGCAAATCACCTTCCACGCCGAGAGGTCCGCAGCTTGCCCCGTATAGCTCCCCGTGACATCGATGATCAGACCACCCGTCTTGTCTTCGGTGACGGACGCAATGCTGAACTTCTCCACTCCGATCGGCTCAAGCAGTGGTCCCAGAACTCCGTTGGCCGAGTCCCGCACTTGTTGCAGCACCGAGGGGATACTGGGCTTGGCCGTCTCCTGCTCAGGGCGGATCTTGCCTCCGGCAACGTAATCGGCGGCGAGCGCCTTCGCTATCGGAGGCGCCGCATGGGCCATTTGTAGCTGGTCGAGTTGAAGCAGGACTTCGCGGCCCAGCCGCTGCGACAGGTCTGCTTCCAGGCGCTTCTCCTCGTCCGGGGAGATCATGTCGGCGGTCTGCACCACCGCGTCGGCCAGCACCCGGTTGCGATCGATTCGCACCGTAACCTCTTCCAGCTTTCTCTCTCCCGGATGATTGAGCTGTTTCGTCAGCTCCGCCCGCACCTGGCCGCGAGTCCGGTTTTGATCGGCCGCTCGCACCAGGGTTTTCACCAGGGGCACGGAAAGCACCGCCAGAATGGTCCAGGAGATCGCCATGCGATGCCGCACCCACCAGGGCGCCGTCCGCTCCACCGCGGTCCGGCTCCGTTGCAGACCCACCGCCAGAAAGACCAGGTCTGCACTAACAATGATTGCCGCAAGGTTGGTAACGAAGAGCATGAACGCCCCGGACGCGACGCTCCATTGGCTTGTGCTGACGCCATAGCCTACAACTGCGATTGGGGGCATTACGGCGGTGGCAATGGCCACGCCCGGCACGATGGTGAATCCTGCTCTGCGCGAGCAGAGCGCCAGAGTGCCGGCGGCCCCGGAAAAGAAGGCAATCAGCAGGTCCATCAGGTTCGGATTGGTTCGCGCCAGGATTTCCGGGGTGACGTCTTTGAGTGGCGACATCCAGGTGGCCAGGATGGCAATCAGAATGGTTTCCAGGATGCTGAGCCCAAGATTCCTTCCGGCTTTCCTGGCGAGCACGCCGTCGGCCAGCGTGAGCGCCAGACCGCAACTCAGAATGGGCCCCATGAGCGGCGAGATCAGCATGGCGCCGATGATCACGGCCGGACTGTTAAGCAGCAGCCCCAGCAGAGCAATCAGGCAGCCGAACACCAGCATGGAGAAGTACAACGTGTCGAACTGACGGCCCTCTACGACCCCCTCGTAGATTTCCGCAGTGGGACGGAAGAGGGTGCTCCCGGCGGGTGGGGCTGAGCTGGCGACAACAGCGCTCATGGGGGAAGCCTAGTACGGCAGTGTGCTGGGACACAAGCTGCCAGGATGCTTTGCTTCTTTTTGGGTTGGTGATCGCTGTCGCTTTGGGATTCGTTAGCGCTTCAGCAAATCCACCTTCTCTTTTACATCCGTCACCCGGAAGTATTGCGCCAGTTCCGGATAGCGCTCTGCCACCTCTTCATACATGGCGTAGGCCACGTTGCGATAAGAGAAATGTCCTGCCACTCCGGTGCGCAGCTCGGTGATGTACAGTGCTTCGGCCAGGTCCATCTTGAACAGGGTTCGCTTGCGGAAGGCCAGCGGAATGAGGTACTGCGACTGTTCATCGGCTTCGGCCACGGTGCGACCTGCCAACTGCGCGACGGCCTCACGCGTGCGCTGCAGGGTTTGCTGGTAGCGCGATTCCAGCCCGGCTTCTTTGATTTCCTGCGGCATGTCGTAGCCGTGGAACGTGGTGTAGTCCTGCAGGATCTGCACGCAGCGGCGATGACGGTGCATGTCGCGGAAACCGCCAATGTCCATCAGGATGTCGAAGCGGAAGCGCTGGCCGGCACAGAACGGACGGGCAATCTCGTCGAAGCGCCCGCGGTGCTTCATGCCCAGGCCTATAATTTCGGCGCGCCGATTTTCGCTCAAGCCCTCAACCACGCGACGAATCTGCCGATAGGAATGATGGTCGCGTTGGTAGAGGAGTGTGGTGGCGAGCTCGATCTCGAGCGGCTCTTCTTCCAGCAAATCGACTAGCGGAGCGGGGTCGATCGGTAGATGTCCGAGTAGCTCAGCAGCGGCCCCGCTCAGCTCATGCCGGCTTTCCACGTCGTAGGCGTTCGGCTCGGCATGTTTCATCAGCGTTGGCGCGACATGGACTTCCCGCAAAAGCACCTGCTCGGCCCGGCCGGCAAGCTCGGGTGCATGTTGCCGAATCTGTTCCAGCAGGCTCTCCGCCACCGGCTGGTTTACGTTGTAAGCGCCTTCGCGCGCCGCCTGCTTCAATAGCTCTCCCAGCCGCCGTACCTCGGCGTGGGGGTCCGACAACAACCGCGAAACCTGGTTCTCCAGCGTGCGCGCGCTGACGATCTGTCCCAGTGACGTATTGGTCGCCAGCGGGAGCAAATAGCGCGACAGATCGAAGGCCCGCGCGCGCAGAGTGCGCTCGTAAGCCTCCTGCTTCATCTCCTCCGGCCGGGGTGTGCGCTCGCGCAGGTAGGCGAACATCGCCTCGGAGAGGTGCTGATATTCGGCGAACAGATGATCGGCGCTTTGCCGGTAGAGGGCTGCGGCCTCGGCATCGCCGGCGAAATCGGGAAGGTAGTACCCGCTCTTTTTGAAGTCCTGATAACGGGTCGACCGTTCTTGCCCGTCCCAGCGCGGCTCGTCGACGAGGATGGTCGCCGCCAGAATCGACAGCCGCTCGATGGCAAACGCAATATGCGCCAGGTCGGCGATGCTGCGGTGTCCGTACTGGAAGTAGAAGGTGTTGAGAAACTTCTCCGCCTTCTGCTCGTTCAGTTCGGCCAGCGACTCGCGCAGCGACAGCGCCGAGCGCGAATACTTGGCCATGCCGTAGGCTTGTACCTCGGGATCGGCGCCATGCACGGCGTAGACTTGGGTTTCAGGATGTTGAAGAGCGGGGGGACGGGTTGGATCGGCAGCAGGTTTGGTGGCCATCGGCGTTGGGCTGAATCATAGGTGCTAGCCGAGCCTGGAAGCAACGCCTTGGCTGTGGAAGACACCAATCAAGTTAATGGTTCGAAGAATTGCTGAGCTGCAAACGTCAACCGGGTGGGAGCAGGACCACACGACCTGGGTCGGTGCCGACTCGATCCTCTTTGCCACCAATCATCGTCCATGGCCGCCTCCGACGACACCTTGGGTGATGACTCAGCGCTGGAACGATCTGCTGTTTCTGCACTATGCGGTCTCGCCCGACGTGCTGCGTCCGCTGGTGCCCGGGATGCTTGGGTTCGATACCTATGACCAGCGCGCGTGGGTTTCGGTCGTTCCCTTCTGGATGGACCACGTTCGCGCGCACGGCTCGCCACGGCTGCCGTTTGTCTCCCGCTTCCCGGAGTTGAATGTGCGAACCTATGTCACGTATCAAGGCAAGCCGGGGATCTACTTCTTCAGCCTCGACGCGGACAGCCTTTCGGCGGTGTGGGCCGCACGCATCTTCTATCGGCTGCCATATTGGAAGGCGTCGATGAAGGTCCGAGGCAAAGGCAAGCCGCAGATTGAGTATATCTCCAAGCGCGAGCACGGGCCCAAGCCGGCGATCTTCCGGGGACGCTACGGACCGTCATCCGCCGCCGTGCCGGCGCGAATTGGGTCGCCCGAGTACTTCCTCAGCGAGCGCTATTGCCTGTACGCGACCAGTGGTAAGCGCGTCTATCGCGCCAACATTCATCACCTGCCGTGGCCTTTGCAGCAGGCAGAATACGAAATTGAAGAGAACACCATGGCCAAAGTGGCGGGGATCGAATTGCTCGGCCAGCCCGACCTGGCCAATTTCTCGCGCGAATTGAAAGTGTTGATCTGGGCCCCGGAGCGGCTGGCGTGAGGACAGCAAAGGCACGGACGAATCCGTGCCTTCGTGTCTTTGTTCGTAGAAAATCCTACGCGTTGATCGCCATGCCAAACACGGCGTTGGCAGCGTCCAGCATCGCCTCTGACAATGTGGGATGCGCATGGATGATGTTGGCCAGCTCCTCCGCCGTGCATTCCATCTCCAGAGCGACAACCGATTCGGCGATCAGCTCGGTCGCCGTCGGGCCGATGATGTGCACGCCCAGAATCTCACCATACTTCGCGTCTTCCACCAGCTTCACGAAGCCTTCATGTGCGCCGACGATGCTGGCTCGCGAGTTGGCGGTGAACGGGAACTTCCCGACCTTCACTTCGTAGCCCGCCTCTTTCGCCTTGGCTTCTGTCAGGCCGACGCTGCCGATCTCCGGATGGCAATAGGTCGCGTTGGGGATGCGCAGCGGATTGATTGGCTTCGCCGGCTTGCCCGCAATGTGCGTCACGGCGACGATGCCTTCCATCGCGCCCGAGTGCGCCAGTTGCGGATAGCCCGCGACGATGTCGCCCACGGCGTAGATGCCTGGCTCAGCGGTGCGCATGTATTTGTCGACCTTCACGAAGCCGCGCTCGACTTCAATCTTGGTCTTCTCGATGCCGACCTTATCCGTGCGCGGCGCGCGGCCAACCGCGACCAGGACCTTCTCCGCCTCCAGCGTCTGCTGCTTGCCGTCGACTGTGAAGGTGACCTTCACGCCCTGCTTCGTCTTCTCGACCTTTTCGACCTTGGCATTCACGAAGCCATTGATGCCGCGCTTGCGGTAGACGCGCATCAGTTCCTTCGAGACTTCTTCGTCCTCGACCGGCACGTAGCGCGGCAGCATTTCGAGGATCGTCACCTCGGCGCCGAACGATTTGTAGATGCTGGCGAACTCCACGCCCACAGCTCCTGAGCCGATCACGATCAACGATTTCGGAATCGACTTCAGGCTGAGCACTTCGATGTTGGTCAGGATCTGCTGGTCCGCCTCCATGCCGGGCAGCATGCGTGCCACCGAACCGGTCGACAGCAGCAGGTTCTTCGCCTGTACTTGCGATTTGCCGGGCGTTTTCCCGTTCTGTGGGGATTCGACATCGACGGTGTGAATGCCGTTCGTTGCCGGGCCGGTCAGCTTGCCGTAGCCCTCGATAACGGTGACTTTGTTCTTGCGCATCAGGAACTGCAAGCCCTTGGCGTGCTTGTCGACGATTCCCTGCTTGCGCTTCTGGATGGCATCCCAGTTCAGGGTCACGCCGGCGGTGTTCTCCAGGCCGAGTTCCGGACCTTCCTTCACGTGGTCGTACACTTCGGCGTTGAACAGCAGGGCCTTGGTCGGAATGCAGCCTACGTGCAGGCAGGTGCCGCCGAGGTAGGGATCTTTCTCGATCAAGGCGGTCTTCAAGCCCAGTTGACCGGCGCGAATGGCCGCGGTATATCCGGCAGGACCGCTGCCGATGATAGCAACGTCATAAATAGTGTCAGGCAATCTTGCGCTCCACTCTACGGATTGAAATTTTGGGGTCTGAACAAACAGATGATTGTAAACGAGGAAAGAAGCGAGCTTCGAAGGGACGCGGCTTCAGCCGCGTCGTTAGAGGTCTCTTTTTGGTTGGGCTTCAGCCCCTGGCGTAGTTTCGCGGTTTGGCGCCTTGCCGCAATCCCCCCAGGGGCTAAAGCCCAACTTTATTCCAGGCACTTACGGACGGCCTGAAGGCCGCCCCCTTCGAAGCCAGACTCAACCAGGCCCTCCCTAATAGACACCCGGAATCAGGCGCGCTGTACGGGCGCGGTAAGCGTCATACTCCTCGCCAAATTCGCTGCCCAGCAGCCTTTCCTCAGCATGAATACGTGCGATCAATGGCGGAACAAGCAGCAATACAAGCAGCACCCCGACCGCCGAACGGAAGGCCAGCGCCCAACCAAGTGACATGATCAGCAGGCCCAGGTAACTGGGATTGCGGACCCTATGGTACGGGCCCCTGGTAACCAGGGATGTCCCGGTTGAATGGCAACCAGGCCGCTGAATCGGTTTCCGAGTATGAAGACAGGCCAAATCCGAAGGGCTCCGCCGAGGGCGAACAGGACGACGCCAAGCCAGCGCAGCCCGCTACCGCCGAAGGTCAGCAACTCTTTGCGATCGCAATAGGCCGGCAGGTAGGCGCTAGCCAAGCCAACAATCGTGAACACCACGAGCACCCAGCGGTTTTCCTTAGCCTCGCGCACGCCTCGACTCAGATTGCCGCCCGCGAACAGAGATACGCCCGTCAAGGCCAAGAGCACGATTGCGAGCCCAACCAGAGGAACATGGGAAAAGAACGGGCCAAATCCGCCCCAGCCAAGAATGGCCAGGCCGCCGTAGACGACTACGCTCAGAATGACGGCGATGATTCGCGTATAGGGCATTTAGGACCTTGCTTCGGCATTCGTATCAGAAGTAGCCATCAATAAAGAGATGATCGTAGACAGCGAAAGTAGCGGCCGGGCCAGACCGGTGCGACTCGCTGCTGCGTCATGCCGACTTTCCGGTGGCGAAAAGGAAGTTCAACTACGGATTCACACGAAAGGACACGGATCTCCTTTGAGTATGCGACTTCTAATTCCTTAGCTCTCCGATCTGTGTAAATCCGTCAATCCGTGGTTAGCCTTTCCCACCTGCGGCTCTTGAGACTTTTTCTGGCCCTCATTCGTATACCCAGATAGCATGGTTGCCACCGCATTCAGTTCGCTGCTTCCGATGGAGACCGAAGAGGCCCGCATAGCTCGTGGTTTGCGCCGGCGCGACCCTGATCTAATGGACGCGCTGATCGCCCAGTATCAGCATCGCCTGCTGCGCTACCTGCTGCATCTGACCGGCAATCGCGCCACCGCCGAAGACCTCTTCCAGGAAACCTGGATGCGGGTTCTGGAGAAGGGCCACCTTTACGACGGCAAGAGCCGCTTTGTGACCTGGCTGCTGACCATCGCGCACAACGTCGCGATTGATCACCTGCGCCGCCGCAGCCCGGCAAGCCTCGACGAAATGCAAGACAGCGAAGAAGGAGCGCCCTTCGAGATACCGGACGCCCGGCCCTCACCGTTCGAGCAAGCCGCGGCCAACGAGGAGAGCGCACGCCTGGAAGCGGCGCTCAACCGGCTGCCGACGATCTTTCGCGAAGTGCTGACGCTTCGCATTCACGAACAGCTGAAGCTGGAGGAGATTGCCCAGTTGATTCACATACCGGTTGCCACGGTGAAGACCCGCCTATATCGCGGAGTAGTAGCGCTTCGCCCAGCGCTGAAAGGAGGCGGAGAATGAACGGCTCTGACCATGACCGCGCGCGCGACCTTGCCCTGCTGAGCGACGTCGAGGGCCTGAGCAACAACGACTCCGTCTGGCTGGAAGCGCACCTGGCCGATTGCATTGACTGCGCCGCCTTCGCCGAAGAGCTGCAACTCACGGCGCGTACGCTGCGCAATATGCCCGTCACCGCGAGCGCGTCGCTGGTAATTGACACGCAGGCCCGGGTCCGTGCTCGCGCTGCCGAACTCCGCGAGCACGAAGCGAAGGTATTTCTGATCGCCATTTCTTTCTCTCTTGGCCTGCTGTGGTCGGCCGGGTCGGCCTTTGTGGGTTGGAAGCTCAGTGCGTGGCTGGCCGAGAGGATACACGTTGCGCAATGGGCCGTCGCCACCGGGCTAGTGGTTTTCTGGCTGGCCCCGGCGATCGCCATGGCACTGGCATTCATGATCCAGTATCGACCGCTTTCTCCCCACGTTCGGCCGGCCTGGACGTTGCTTGACCGTACCGAGGAATTGCAATGAACGAACAGAAATCGACCTTCCGGACGGAACTCGCCATCATCCCGCAGTTTGGCTGGTTCCTCGCATTTGCGGTAGGAATTTGCGGGCTGATTGCGATCTTCTTCGCGTCACACGGCGACCATACGGTTCCGCGGCCGCTGATCCCCGTGCTGGCAGTGCTGTGCGCCTTTGTCGTCGCCTGCTGGATATTGCTACTGACCTACGTCAATCGCGACGCCGCGCGGCGCGGCATGAGTCCTACGCTGTGGACGCTGATCTGCATCTTCGTGCCGAACCTCATCGGCTTCATCATCTACTTCATCCTGCGCAAGCCGCTGCCAAGGGAGTGCCCCGGCTGCGGATTCGCGGTGAATGATTCGTTCCGCTTCTGCCCGCGCTGCCGCTATGCGCTCGCGCCCGTTTGCCCGAGCTGCGGCCAGCCGATCAAAAACGACTACATCTGCTGCCCCTTCTGCGGGCAGGCAACGGGCACACCGACTCAAAGCCCGGCCTAGGCCGAAAATTGAGGCGTTCGCCACGGAGGACAGCGAGGTCACGGAGAGAAACCCGCTCTTCTCTTCTTGTTTTCTCCGTGTCCTCGGTGTCGTCTGTGGTGGGGTAGTTCGCACCGTCGGCGAAAAGCAGGTCCTTCGCTTTGCTTCAGGATGACAAAAAAATACGATGGCGCGCGGAGGAGTTGGGCGCCCGCGCCGCCTCCCTAGCGAACGATTTCTTCGAAGCGAAGAGGGTCGGGACGCACGCGAACCGGCGGGGGCTCGATCAAGGCGAGCTGCTGCTTGGTATAGCGAATGCGGTGAATCACGGTGACCGTGCTGAGCACCGCAATGATCCAGAGTACGGGTCCCATGCGGTTGAAGAGCGCGCCAATGATGATGAGCACGATGCGCTCAGGACGTTCCATGAAGCCGACTTTACAGCTTGGGATCAGGGACTCGGCGCGGGCCCGGGCATAGCTGACCAGGACCGAGCTGGTCATGACGAAGGCGGCCAGCACAACATAGAGAAAGCGATTGGCGCGCGCGTAATAGACCAGCAGACCAAAAAAGAGAGCTACATCGCTATAGCGGTCGATCACGGAATCGAAGAACCCGCCGAACTGGGTGACCTGGTTGGTAGCGCGGGCCACGCGGCCGTCCACCATATCGAAGATTCCGGCGCCGATAATTACCAATCCGGCGTAGACAAACATGCGGCGCTGATTGTCGGCATTGGCCAGTCCAAACAATACGGCCGCCCCGACATTGATAACCAGACCGATGAAAGTGAGCACGTTGGGCGAAATGCGGGTCAGCGCCAGGCCGTGCACAATCCTGTACAGCAGCCACTTGCACGATTTCCCAACGGCGCTGGTCCACGTCATAACAAATTAAGCCTCGTCGTGGATGGTAACGAGTTTGAGGACCTCCAGGTCGCGTTTGCCGGTCGGGGTCACCACTTCGCTCACATCGCCAACCTTTTTGCCCATCAGCGCCCGGCCGATCGGCGAGCTGGTAGAGATCAGACCCTTGGTGACGTCCGATTCCTCGCTGGTCACCAGTTTGTATTCGATTTCTTCGTTCTTGGTGGAATCGAAGACCACCACGGTTGACCCCAGGGCAGCGCGGTCTTTGGGGATATTGGACATGTTGACCAGCGACAGGTCCGCCATCCGCTTCTTCAACTGGCCAAGGCGGGCACGCACAAACTCCTGTCGCTGCTTGGCCATGTGATACTCGGCGTTCTCGCTGAGATCACCCATGGCCACCGCCTTCTTCAGTTCCTTCGGCAGTTCATGGTTGAGCTCGTGTTCCAGGGTTTGGATGTCCTGTTCGAGCTTCTTTCTAATGTGTTCAGGCATGCTTCTATGGATGCGTGCTCAGGCCCAGAGACTTCCTCCCCCGGCCAACGCATTGGCAAATTATAAGCGCGAGGCCAGGCGAATGAAACCAATTACGAACTTGCACTGAGCCGTGGCCTGCCGCCCTCGTTTTTCTCAGCGCTCAACCCTTTTGCCGCCGGGGCAGGCCTTTTTGAGCAGGGCAATCTGCCCGGCATGATAGATGTCGTGTTCAATGATGCCCACCATTTCATAGCGAAACGATCGCTTGCCTTCCGGCGTGTTCTCGCTAAGCTTTGCGGGATCGAGCCGGGTTAACGCCGCTCGAAATTCCGCGTTGGAAGCGCGGAAGCGATCCAGCGTCCTGCGCCAATCTTCTTCGCTTAGCTCGGGAGTTGGCGGGAAATTGCTTGCCTCATCCGGGGTGACTGGACCGGAGAAACGCCGGGTAGCAACATCTTCCCAGAACGCCATGTGCATTACCAGCTGCCAGATGGTGTGCGCTCCAGGAATCGGCTGGGCCGCAGCGCAAGGTGCGTCGATACCTTCGAGGATTTTCCAAACCGGGTCGCCATACCAGGCGTCTCCGTTCAGAGTTTGGTCGTAGCGCTCGAGAATCTGCTGAAGCTCGTTCATGAACCTCGTAAACCTCCTAACCTCTGTACATAGTAATACAGGTTAGGCAACATCGAGCAGATAAAGTTTCGGAAAACAGCCGGCGGACCGACAGGCTACCGGTTTCGCGGCCCGCGCCGGCTCCATACCTGGGATCGACCGTGGATCGCAGTTTCCGTTAAGACGCACATCCGGCGGGGTCTTTCCTGCATCGTACCAATCTGGCCCAAGGCGCGGATGTCAATAACTTGCCTTACTCGGAGTACATACATATAATCCGCTTTCTGCGCCCCAGCGTTTCCTGCTACACCTGTAGGTGTGTTTATCATCCGGCCGGGCTCGTGCTGCCCCGCCCAAGGTGGATGGCTAGCACATGCTGTCGGGATGTGCGCGTGAGGTCGGAAATCGTCAACTGTTCCTAGGATCAAGGAGCCAAACGAATGAGAAAGCTGCTACTTGTGATGTTTCTGGTTGTGGCCGCCATGGGAGTCGTCCAGCAGGCTGCGGCGATAGGCCAGGCTACTCAGAAGAAAGAAATCAAGGACCCGGCCGAGTATAACGCCTACGTCAGCGCCATTCAGCAAAAGGACCCGGCCGCCAAGGCCCAGGCTCTGGAAGCTTTTCTGCAGACGTATCCCAACAGCGTGATGAAAATCGACGCGGCCGAACAGTTGATGGCGGCTTATCAGCAGGCCGGCAACGCGCAGAAGATGATCGAAGCGGCGAACAAGGTCCTGCAAATGGATCCCAACAATGTGCGCGCTTTGGCCATTTTGACCTATACCTATCGCGCTACCACCACGGCCCAGAACCTGCAGCAGAATTTGCCCTTGATCCAGCAATACGCCACCCGCGGCGAGCAGGCGTTGCCGAGCATGACCAAGGCAGAAGGGATGAGCGACGAGGATTTCACCAAGCTGCATAACGAGCTGGGAGCAATCTTTGACGGAGGCCTGGGATTCGTTGCTCTTCAGGGCAAGAACTACGCGGAAGCGGCGAAGGACTTTTCTGCGGCCGTGTCCCACGAGAGCCAGCCCAGCATCGCCGATCTTTATCCTCTGGCCCAGGCCGATCTGGAAGCGAAGCCGATGAATCCGGAAGGCTTCTGGTACATCGTGAAGGCGTCGCAGTTGGCGCAAGGCGAGGGGCAGGAGCAGATTCTGGAGTACGGACGGAAGAAGTACATCCGCTATCACGGTTCTGAACAAGGTTGGCAGGACTTAGTAACTCAGGCCAAGGGCTCATCGAGCGTCACACCGCCGCAGGGCTTCACCGTCGCCGCCGCACCTCCACCGCCGTCGCCAGCCGAGCAGGCCGCCGACCTGGTCAAGAACAAAGACCCCAAGAAGATGAGCTTCGCTGAGTGGCAACTGATCCTCTCGTCTGGCAATCAGTCGGCCTCGGACGCGGTGTGGGACATCATCAAGAACAAGGCGGTGAAGCTGGGCGCCAACGTGATCAGCGCTTCAGCCAGCAGCATGCAGTTGGCAGGCAGCGAGGACGATATCAGCGACAAGAAGGCCGATATCACCGTGAGCATGGAGAAGCCGCTGCCAGCGAAGCTGGTTCCACAGCCTGGAGCGGACATCTTTTTCCAGGGCGTGGTCTCCAGCTACACGCCAAGTCCGTTCATGATGACATTTACAGACGGCATTCTGTTGGACAAGAATGGGAACCCGATTCAGACCGGGCCGGTCCATCACCCGACTCATAAGAAGTAGCGGAGGTGGCCGAGCCGACCAGACCGCCGGCTGACGGTCCCAGCAAGTCGACCTCGCTGCTCTATTGCCCAAAGTGTGGTCGCGAGGTCGATGATCCGCTGACCTGCGGCGACTGCTCGGCCGTCATCTGCCGCCAGTGCGGTACCCCACTGGAGATGCCGGAGGACCTGGGGATCGGCTGACCATGACGCATCCGGCGGCGGAGCAGACGGCAAAGCAAGAGATCACGCTACTGCGCGGCCTGTCGTTGACCGACTCGGTGCTGCTGATGGTCGGCGGCATCATCGGCTCGGGAATTTTTCTCACCGCAGCTCCTATCGCCAAGGCTGTACGCACGCCGGTTTATTTTCTTGGCGTGTGGATCGTTGGCGGCCTGATTTCCCTGCTGGCCTGCTTTGCCTTCGCCGAGATGGCCGCCATGTATCCCGAGGCGGGCGGGCAGTACGCTTTCCTGCGCGAGGCCTATGGCGAGTTCCCGGCCTTCCTTTACGGCTGGATGATCTTCGCTGTCGGGCAAAGCGGAACCATAGCGGCGCTTGCCGTCGGCTTTGCGGAGTACCTCGGAGCCACATTACCTTTCGCCGCTGCGCATGCTCCGGTGGCGGTCTTCGGGCACTTCACGCTGACGCGCGGCGATCTGTCAGCCCTCGCCGCGATTGCGCTGCTGACGGCGATCAACGTGCTCGGGTTGAAGCGCGGCTCGGCGCTCATCAATGCCGCCACCTGGGCGAAGTTTGCTGCGATTGGGCTATTCGTGCTCCTGGGGCTGGGGATTGGACACGGCTCGTGGACGAATCTGCGCGTGAGCCTGCCGGCGACCCAGCCGATGTCGATGTCGCAGATGATCTCCGGCTTTGGCGCAGCCCTGATTGCCGTCTTCTGGGCGTTTGACGGCTGGGTGTATATCACATGGGTCGCCGGCGAGATCAGGAACCCGCAGCGGGTACTGCCGCGCGCACTTGTGCTGGGAATCCTGCTGGTCGCCGCCATCTACATTTCCGTCAGCGTTGTGTATTTGTATGCGCTGCCCATCACGCAAGTCGCCAGCGAGATGACAGTCGCGCAGGCGGCGGCGAACTCGCTGTTCTCTTCCCGGGCAGCCCAGGCGCTGGGCGCGATGATCGCGCTTTCCTGCTTCGGGGCTGCCTCCAGCGCGATCCTGTGCAGCGCGCGGGTGTCCTACGCCATGGCGCGCGACGGAGCGTTCTTCCACGCCATGGGCCGCGTCCACCCGCGATACCGGACACCGGCGTTCAGCCTGATTGCGCTTTCGGCATGGTCTTGCATTCTGGCCCTCAGCGGCAGCTACGATCAGCTCTATACCTATGTGATGTTCATGATGGTGTTGTCCTACGTCGCAGCGGTTGTCGGCCTGTTCGTGCTGCGCCGCAAGCATCCTCGGGCGCATCGTCCATACCGTTGTACGGGTTATCCGTACCTGCCCGCGTTGTACATTTTCTTCGCCGGAGCTTGGGCGCTGAACTCAGTCGTGACCCGCCCGAAAGAGACGCTGATCGGCATCTTCATCGTGTTTCTGGGAGCGCCGTTTTATGTGTTCTGGAGACGGCGGGTGAAATCCTCTTCAGGCAGCGCCTAGTCCCAATTGGTCAGTGACAATCATGTCAAATGGACTATGTTATGTTATGTTATGTTATTTGTTATGTTATGTTATGTTTGTCTATCTGGAGGACACATAATGGCTTCCGCAAACTGGGCTCATGAGATCCGCCGTTATGTCGCAGCAACGTATATTGCACCAGCACGACGTCGTGGCGAACAGCGTGTGCAGGTAGTTGCAGGTGACGTTCATCGAGGGCTCCGCCTCAAGAACCTCGTCCCGAACGTCTGCCAAGTCTTAAAGTCCAGGAAATTCCAAGAGGAGAATCATCTCGAGATTGAGGATACGTCCGGTCCGCCGTCGGGAATGGGAACTCGCATGACATACGTCTACCGACTGTTGAACGACACGCAGCAAGCGGGACCTACAAGCGGGAACACCGTTCCGGGCCGGTTCGATTCTTTCATGAAACTGCGCGGGCTAATGAAAGAAACATTTCAGTCGCTAGGAGGCGGTGAATCTTTTCTGCGCCGCGAGCGTAGCAACTTCTACGGCGACGAGCGTGACGAAAAGTGAGTCTTGTTTACTGTGACAGTATGGTCTTCATCTATTGGTTGGAGAGCCATCCACAATACGGACCCTTGGTTGAGGCGATCGTCCGCAAGATGGGCCAACGTGGAGACCAACTTTGTACCGGGATATTTACGGTAGGAGAGGTTTTGGTTGGCCCTTATAAAAAAGGCAAACTCAGTGAGGTCAGGCGGGTTTCCGAATACTTCGATAGCGATGAAATCACCGTATTGCCCTTCGGTTTGGAGGCCGTCAAGCGGTACGCGCAGATCCGTGCCCAATACAGAATCTCAGCGGCGGACGGAATACACCTGGCGACAGCGTCGGCGGCGCGTGTTGATGTCTATCTCACGAACGACACCAAGCTCAAAAACCTGGCAATCGACGGAGTTCAGTTTATCGCCGGGCTCGACGGGCGAATTTTCTAAGCGCCCTATGACGCCCGTCCCTTGTAGCGAGGCACCCTAGACCTACGGCAAATGCCTTCCGATCGCCACCGCCGTGGGCGCGGGATTGCGCTTGCTCCAGTTCACCGCGATAAAGATGGCCGCGTCCTTATAGTGGTTCAGAACGATGGCGGAGCTGAAGCCCGCGGTGCCGCCGTTCTTCATCATCTCGGGATGAAGCACCGGTTGATTACCTGAATCGCCGGAATCATGCCCGAGATTCTGCACCCAGGCCATGGCTTGCCTGGCAACACCGTTAGGCAGCGTATAGATTGGCGTCTGAGCCAGCTTCATGGCGGCGATGAGCTCGTCGGAGACCGGCCGGCCGTCAACTTCCTTATGGCCGAGATTAGCTTCTCCGAAACGCAACATGTCTGCAGCGGTCGAGCGCAGCCCCCCAGCGGCATACCAGGCGAAGATCGGCCAGGGCGGCGCGTTGCTGCCATTGGGGTGATGCCCTTTGGCCAGGCGCTGCCTCTGCTCCTCAGAGGGACGCAGTTCGGTGTCTTTGAGTCCCAGCGGCGCGAGGATTTCGTGGTCGAGCTGTTCTTGCCATGTCTTGCCGGTTGCTGTGTCGATCAGAAAGCTCAGCAGGCCGATGCCGGAGTTGGAATAGAGGTAGGGAGCTGGAGGAGGCGTCGCAGGTTTGCGATCGGAGACCCACTTTAAAAAATCCTTGACCGTGTAGTACTCAATGCTGCGCTTCTCCAGCGGAACGTGCGGCAGATTGCTTGGGTCGTCAGGCATCCCGGAGGTGAAGTCGGCCAACTGGAAGGGCGTCATCTGGCGGGCATTGCCCTTCAGGTGGTACTCCTTGGGCATGTAGCGCTCGGCCGAGAGCTTGGGATCCACCTGGCCGCGATTGATCGCCAGAGCGAACAGCGTGGTGGTGAAGACTTTGCTGCACGATCCGATTTCAACCAGCGTATCGGGCTTGAAGACACTTCCGTCATCTCGGGCTGCACCGTAGTGAAAGAAGTAGCGCTTGCCGTGGATCGAGATGCCGACGATGGCGCCGGGCCTGGGGCCTGCCGGATGGTCTGTGGCCAGCAGGCGCTTCATGTATTGATCCACGACCTGGCGGATTCCGGCTTCCTGAGGATTCTCGCCGGCCTGCTGTGCCGAAAGGGAAATCGAGAGCGCCGCTACCAGCACCATAGCAATCAAGAGGATTCGAGGCTGTTTCACTCGCGGTGTGCCCTCCGCCGCAAATGCGGCGCACCATTTTACGCCAGCCGGCGGGGCCGGCAAGCGCTTTGCATGGCTGCGGGAAGATAAATGGCGCACACGGAAAAGGCGCACGAGAAGTCTCGTGCGCCAAGCTAGACGGTCTCGCTAGTTCGGATCCACCTCGATAGTCGCCATCATGCCGCCGTCCTCGTGGTCGAGGATGTGGCAGTGATAGACGAACTTGCCGGCAATCTCCGGATCGCTGAAGTCCATGCGGACGGTCACGCTGTGATAGGGCCCGCTGCCTGACCATTCGGGAACGGTCACGGTATCCGCCATATACGGTTGCGCCAGCGGCTGACCATCGATCGCCATCACCAGGAAGTGCAACTGGTGAATATGGAAAGCGTGCGCCTCCGGGCTCTGATTGGAAACGGTCCAGTCTTCGACGGCGCCGATCTTGGTCTTGATCGCGGGTGGATTGTTGGCATCGAACAACTTCGGAACCTGGCCCTGCACCGTGATGTAGAACTGGGAAGGACCGTTGGTACCTACATTGGTCTCAGAGAAGTAAAGCTGCCGCGTTGTGGTGGGCTTCTTGCTGGCGACGCCCGCGAAGCGTTCCACGCGCGTCTGGGGGACGGCCGGCGGCATCTTGGGGGGCTCCAGTCGGGCATTCGTGGAGGAGACCTCGACGTCGGCCAGCACCGCCGGCGGCATAGGATCGCCTACCGGGCCGGTGTCATAGCCGATGGTCTGGAGCTGCGTCGGGACGTCGGCCTGCAATGCGGGAATGACGAACTCAGCGCGTGCTGCCGGAGGGATGCTGACCGTGGTCATGGTTTCCGGCGGTGAAAGGGGAATGCCGTCGATCGAAATCACCTGCAAAGGCAGGGCGTGGTCGGTGAATAGCTGTAGCGTCAGAAAACCATTGGTAGAGGCGTTCAGCACTCGCCAGAATTCCTTCTGGCCGGGCATGGCCTTAATCACGGGCAGAGGGGCGCGAGGATAATTGGCCAGAACAAAGTTGACCGTGAACAGACCTTCCTCGTCGGTTACTCCGTCGGCATTGTTACGAATCACCAGGATGCGCTCGGGCAAACCCTGGGTGTACTGGTTCGAACCGTTGATGATGAGCGCTCCGGCGGCGCCGCCATAGACCTGCGCGGCGGAGAAGCCGTGAGGATGCGGGTGGTACCAGTACATGCCAAACTGATCATTGGGTGGAATCTGGGTGTCGTACTGAAACTGCGCTCCACCGTTGGGGATGACCGTGTAGACCACTTCGTCCTGGTGACAGACGGGAGGGATGTTCATTCCGTGGAAGTGGATGTTGGTGGTGGTCTCGTCGACCATGCCACCCTCGCAGTAATTCTGGTCTTTGTTGGCTTTAGCCGGGTCGCCCATCTTCATTGGCATGTTGGGCGCGTGGCGTGAAGGTATGGGACGCCTGGGCTGCGTTACCGTGATGTCATTAGTGAAATTGATGATCAAGCGGTCACCGGGATCGAGCCGCAAGGTGGGGGCCTCCACCTCCTGATCACCATTCTTGTAGACATAACAGTAGCGCACTTGCTGGGTTGGGCCGAGCGCACTTCGCAGGTCAAGGTTGAGCGTCAAATTCCCATTCTGGCTGTACAGCTCCGGCGGATTCATAACCACGGAGCCGTTTTCCGGCCTCGGGGGACAGAATCCCTGCGCCAGGGAGGACAGACAAAGTCCGCACAGCAACGCCGCAAGTAAACTAGTTTTCTTCCAATTCCATTGCATCCTTATTGCCTCACTCGTAAAAGAGCCCGAAGCTCGCAACTCGGTTGATTCCAGATTTAGTAGGACCGCGGAGGGTACACGCCCAGCGACAGCGCTCCCGGCCAGGTCAGCAGTTGCGGTGAATTCGGAGACTCCGCTAACGTGCAGGTCTTCCCGTCAGTGGCGATGGTGAGAATACCAATCGCCGAAGCGGGCGTGTGCTCATCGATATACCTGCCAAACTCCACGACGTACAGCACCTTACCCGAGCCTGTATTGTCCCGGGTCATGATCTGGCCATACCAGGCCCGGGGGCTGGAGAAGCCGCGCAACGTAGGCGAGGTGCACCCCGGCGTCAGAAGTCCCGTCGCGGTATTGAAGAATGCCGCGGTAACAGTGCCGCTCTCACTGTTCACCATGTAGAGAATGGTGCCGTCAGGACTGAGCCGAACGGTAGCCGCGTCGACATTCCTACCCAAGGTGTAGTTCGGCCGGGAAGGGGCCAATTGGGTATGAGCGAAGGTAATCAGACTCGAAACCTCAACCAAAGACAATGTCGAGGTATCGCCGAAGATGGCCCAGCGGCCATCCTGGCTGATATCCACGCCGTTGGGAATGTTTCCCAAGGGAGAGTTGAGTCCAGTGACCGGCCCGGCGTAACCGCGCGAGTATTGAAGGTCATTATTCGGTGTGGGGATGCCGTGGGTGATATCGAAGGACTGTACCGACCCATCGGCGTAGGTGACGACCATAATATTGTTGCGCAATGCAATGCCGTCAGGGGCGCCGCCATTCTTTCCCGCCGCTGGCACATCCTGCAAGAATGTCAGTCCGCACCCCGGACTGGTGGCGAACACTCCGATCGTCTTCGAGGCGGAATAGCCGGCATAGAGGTAGCTCGTGTTTACCGCCATCCCGATGCCCTCGGGGTAACCGTTGTCGGTAAGCGAACCGGGATAGTTGCCGACGATCTGGAAGTTATTGAGAGCGACCGCGGAAATGGTGTTGTCGCCCGAGTTCGACAAATACACGCAGTTGGTGTTGACATCGGGCGCCGAGGCAACTCTCGGAACCCCGAAGTATCCTCCAAACGACCCATAGTCGCCGCTGTCAATGATGGTTTGCAGCGTGAGCGACGGCTGCGTGTCAGTTCCTGTGGCTAGAAAGACCGAGTACTGATTGGGGAACGGGAAAGCCCAGTCCTCGTTGACGATGACATACGTGGGCGCCTGCGGCGATTTTTGCGCCGGGGCGGGTTTCGGCTCGGCGGCGTTACACAGCAGGCTCGCTCCTAAGAAAAGAGCGACGGACAGGCAGGTGCGAATGTCGGCTTTCAATGCTTTATCCCTTCCAGCTAAGGCCTCGGAAAGTCCCAGGAAAATCCGTGCCGTAGGCCGCGACACGCGTGACAAGTTTTATCTTTCGACCCCAGGACACTCTCGGGGGAAAGGTTTTTGGCTAGTTGAGAACTGGCGCAAATTTTGGTAGATGTTGCCTTTTACTACCGGCTGATGTCAATACTATTGGGCAAAAAAGAGTTGCAGCGCACATGCAACCAGTCGCAAACACAGCTTGCTCCATGGGTGGCTTCAAGATGGGAGACTAGCTTCGAGGGATGCGGGGTAGAGATTCCGCCTTCGTTCTTCCGCTTTGTTGGTCAGACAAAAACCAGGCCCGCCCTTGCGGGCGGGCCTGGCGCTGTAAAGCGAGTGTCGTTATCAGGGCGTCGGCTTTGGCCCCGGTCCCGGCTGGGGGCCATTGTGGCAGTCGTAACAGGAGAACTGATGGCCCGCGGTAAAAGTCTTCTGCCCGTTTTCAGTGTTGAAGGTGCGGTTGGTACGAGTTGCCGACAGGAAAGATCCGCGATAGTCCGAGCCATGACAATAGGCGCAGACCACATATTTTCCGTTCTCGGCATACTGTTCGTGGCCACTAACCCAGCTTTGTCCGATGGTGTGCATGTTGTGTGGACCCTGGTTGTTAGTGACCGGGACGTTAGTGTGGCAGATGCTGCACTCGGTCAGCTTGCCGGTATAGAGCTGGAGCTGCTGACTATAGACGTTATCGTTGGCCTGCAGGCTAGGATACTCGGAGTGCTGCGAGCCGTGACATCCGGAACAGTACACATTTCCATGGCCCGAGCTGTAGCGGTATAGGCTCTTGCCTTGCAGCGGCTTATCGGGATTTGTGGCAAACGTCAGGTCCGAGGTCTGACGCCACTGGCCGTTCTGGTCGAAGGTAGTCAGGTAGCGCTGACTGGTGTTATGGCACATCTGGCAGGTAGGCTCATCCAACCAGCCGTCGCGATTCAGTTGTCCCACCCGGGTGAGGTTGCCATGGCAGTCGAAACACGCAACCTTGTTCATGGGGCCGCGCTGGCACTTGGTGACTTTGCCGGGATGGCACAGGTAGCACGAATTCAGCGGATCGGTCTGGTTGTCGAGCTTAATACCGTTGTCGTAATTGATCTGTGGACCGTGGAGAGTGTGCATATCCGCGGTAAGCGCACCGACTCCTGGAACCCCGGGAAGCCCCAAGGCATTGGTTGCATGACAGGCGGCGCAGAGTACGGGCATGCCGTTCTTGGCCGTTTGGTAAAGCGTTGATTGGTAGTGGTAGCCATTCTGCTGCAGGTAAGGAAGCGTGAAGGTGATGTCCCAGCGGTCATCGTGCTTCTTCAGGATGTTCAACTTCATGTCCTTGTTGGGATCGGGATCGTTCTCCCAGCCGTTGTTCGGCCTGGCATCGTTATCGCCGCTGTTGGAGGAATGACACTTGCCGCAGGTCAGCTCGTCGCTCACCGAGAGCACAACCGGGGCGGTGGCCAAAATTGCGCCGTTGGTAGCGTCACGCGCGACAACCGTCGCCATTGGATAGGCATTGACCTGGTTGGTGTCGTCATAAGGAACCGTGGGAATACCGGCGATCTCCCAATAGCCCAGCGTGGCGTTGTAGCTCATCGGGTTAGGACCCTTGCTCTGTACCGGGGCGCCGGTGAGTCCGTGGTCCGGGGCGGGATTGACATGAAACAGGCTCTGCACGTAAGTCCAGAAGTTGGTCTTGGTCGAGCTGATGGTATTGCGTGAGAAATTGAGGTCGGTGCGGGCCTGATAGGTCAGCACCACTCCGCTGGTAATCGGGACAGGCGGCTCACCGCGCCGCAGTAGTTGCGCGTGAACTACGTTGTATGGCGGGAGAACGGAAAAGACTGAGTAGTCCTTGCCGTCGATACAGTGCATGCCGAGTTCGCTCCACGCTAGCAGGGTATAAGTGACGTTGCTGGGCGTGGGAGAGCCAGGCATGGGCGTGGGAGGGCCGGGCATGACCGGATGAGAAGGTTGCTGTCCAAACGTGACCAAAGGAAGAAAAAAACAAAGAACCGCTGCGAGTGTTTTCATCGTAGATCTCCGCACAGCAGGTTTTCGACAACGATATTGACAAAGCCTCGGAGGGGGATAGGCTCGTTGAAGGAACTATGCCTTCGGACACGGAGTTCGTCGGTGAGCTGTGTCACCCGTCAGTGTGAGCAGGCTGCTGGAGGGTACCCGCATCGGCGGATTTCAACGGCTGGCCCGAAGCCGAAGTGTTTTCGGCGACCAAGGGCGTCATAATGGTCTGAGTTGCTGATGAACGCCAAGAACACAAGTCTGCCGTGGAAGATGATCGCCACCCTGCTGGTGCTGATCGCTCTGGCTGCGGTGGGCAACCACTACAGGTTGCGCTGGGAAGGCGCCACCGCCGGCGTAACCCATTACCTGTCCGCGCCGCTATTCGAGATAGGGCGGGCTCCGGTGACGGTAATGCTCCTGCTGCGAGTAGCGATCTTCCTGGTGTTTCTGACTCTCATCTCGCACATTTCTATGCGGGTGCTGAAGGACCGGCTGCTTACCTATACGCCGCTTTCGCACTCGCAGCGATATGCGCTGGCGCGAGTGACCTCCTATCTGGTGTTCGTGCTGGGGCTCATCATCGGTCTGCAGTCGGTCGGCTTGAACCTGAACAGTCTGGTAGTGATCGGGGGCGCGCTCGGCATCGGCATCGGCCTGGGCTTGCAGCCCATTGTCACCAACTTTGTGGCGGGCCTCATCCTGCTGCTGGAGCAGCCAGTCCGGCTGGGAGACCGCATTGAAGTAGGTGAGACTTTCGGCGACGTAGTGCGCATGAAGGGCCGCAGCACGTGGGTGCGTACCAACGACAATGTGGTGATCATCGTTCCCAACTCGGAGTTCATCAACAACCGAGTGACCAACTGGACCGCCAACGATCCGCAGGTGAGAGTCAATATGCCGGTGGGCGTCTCCTACGGCGCCGATCCGGAACGAGTGCGGGCGATTCTGGTGGAGTTGGCAAGCCGCCATCCGGAGGTCCTGCGGGCACCGGCTCCGGAGGTGATCTTCACGGAATTTGGCGACAGCTCGTTGAATTTCGAGTTGCGGGTGTGGACCGAGCGACGGGTGCAGACGCCGAAGGTCCTGAAGAGCGATCTTTACTTCGCAATTTTTGCCGCCTTTCGCGAGCATGGCATCGAGATCCCCTTCCCGCAGAGAGACTTACATGTGCGTTCGGTGGACAGCGCGATTTCTGCCGCGTTCGGTCTGGGCGAGGCTTCAAAGATACGGCAGTCCGATGGGGACACGGCCTAGTAGTGCGCCGCGGAGCATGTCTTTCCCTCAACACCCCTTGCCGCTTAACACTTCCTTACAGTGAAGCGGGGAGCAAGCGCCATATTCGTTCGTATCAACCAATGGAAGGGACGTGGTGCAGGTCCGTGAATTGCGCCGGAGAAGCTCCGGCGGCATCCAATCGGGTACACATGGGTTCCACACTTAGTTCAGACAGTTCAGATTTGCGAGCGGCGGTGCGCACGGAAAATGTCTGCCGCCATTACCGGATGGGTGGCAACGTCATAC
Organism: uncultured Acidobacteriaceae bacterium; assembly: GCA_963815775.1. Lineage (GTDB taxonomy): Bacteria > Acidobacteriota > Terriglobia > Terriglobales > Acidobacteriaceae > CAVVDY01. The sequence continues at coordinate 102,202 of CAWFIB010000030.1, forward strand.
GGGCCGTCGACGGCATTTCGCTGGCGGTTGGGCCGGGCGAGTTTGTCGCGCTGCTCGGGCAATCGGGCTCGGGTAAGTCGACGCTGCTGAACCTGCTGGCGGGGCTGGACCGGCCGAGCGCAGGCTCAGTCCTGGTACACGGCCGCGATCTGGCGAAGATGTCATCAGAGGAGCTGGCGCGCTATCGGCGCAACGATGTGGGAATGGTGTTTCAGTCGTTCCACCTGATTCCGTCGATGCAGGTGACCGAGAACGTGGAGCTGCCGATGCGCTTCGCCGAGGTCGCTCGCGCCGAGCGGGCGGAGCGCGTACGTGAGTCGCTGGAGCGCGTGGGGCTGGCGAAACGTGCAGACCATCGCCCATCGGAGTTGTCGGGCGGCGAGCAGCAGCGGGTATCGATCGCGCGCGCCCTGGTCAATCGCCCTTCCCTTCTGCTGGCCGATGAACCTACCGGCAACCTCGACAGCCGCACCGGCGAAGACATCCTGAACCTGATTCGAGACGTGAGCCTTTCGCTGGGCATGACGGTCATCATGGTCACGCACGAACGCGCTCTGGCAGAGCGCTTCGCGCAGCGGCTCGTCTTCCTCGCCGACGGCAAGCTTGCCGGCCAGGAGGTGCGCGCATGAAAAGCTATGATCTGTTTGATCTCGCGGTGCGCAATCTGCGGCAATCGAAGTTGCGCAATGGATTGACGACCATCGGTATCTCGGTCGGCGTGGCGTCGCTGGTGGCGATGCTGTCGCTGGGCGTGGGATTGCAACAGTTGGCGACACGGCGGCTGGCCGGGTCGGGAATGTTCGACACCGTCTTCGTTACCTCGCGCCAGGACTTTCGCGGCTACGACAGAGAGGACGAGGTCAAAGCGCCGCATCCGGAAAAGGCACCGATCCTCGATGAACCTGCGCGCGAGGCGATGAGCAAGCTTCCCTACGTCACCGAGGTCGTGCCCGAGATGCGGGTGATGGGCGAGATCGCATACAACCAGCAGACGCACTTCGGATTCGTTACTGGGCTGCCCATGTCGGCGCGGGAGAACGAAGCGTTCGAGACACTGAAAGGCAAATTCTTCTCCAGCGATGACGCGGACGAGGTCGTCATCCTGAAAGACTTTGCCAAGGAACTCAATGCCAAAGATCCGAACTCTCTGATCGGGCAAGAGGTGACCCTGCGCTATGGCGAGCGCCAGGCGCTGCCGTCGGACACATCCGGCCGTCCGGGAATGGCGGCGCAGGACAGTGCGAGTGCTGACGATTCCGGTGACAGCTACGGCTTCTCGGTGGTGCGCAAAACCCAGAAGGTGAAGATCGCCGGCATCATCGACGAGGAGCCTTACGGTGGCATGCGTACGGTGTCGCGAGGGCGCATCTTTCTTCCCGTTGGCACCATGGAGCGGCTCAATATGGCGCAGTTCACTGACATGCGCAGCTCGCTCCGCGGCACGGGCAAGAACTACATGACGCTGACGGTGCGCGTGAAGGACCCGGCCAAAGTGCAGGCAGTGCAGGACGCGATCAGCAAGATGGGCTTTCGCACCTTTTCCATTCTGGACGCGACCAAGAGCCTGCGCCGCTTCTTCACCGTGCTGGATGTGTTTCTGGGAATCTTCGGATCACTCGCGCTGGCGGTGGCCACGTTGGCGATCGTCAACACGCTGGTAATGGCGGTGCTGGAGCGGCGGCGCGAGATCGGCGTGATGAAAGCCATCGGCGCCAGCGACGGGGACGTGAAGAAGCTGTTCTTCACCGAAGCGGGCGCGATGGGATTCTTCGGCGGCCTGCTGGGAATCGGCCTGGGCTTTGCGATCGGCAAGGCGATCAACATCGGGACAGGGTTCTATCTGGAGCGGCATCACTTGCCGGCCGAGCCGGTATGGATTCTGCCGCCCTGGCTGATCGGCGCGGCCATCGGGTTCTCGATTGTGGTGAGTTTGCTGGCAGGATTGTATCCGGCAAGCCGGGCCGCGCGGTTAGACCCGGTGCAGACGTTGAAGTACGAGTAAGGGCCGCTTTTCGCTTTTCGCCGGCGGCAAGGAAGGCTCACCACGGAGATGGCATGAATAGCCTACAGGTTTCTGAGGCGGTAAGCTCTAGCAGGATGCTGGAGCCGACAGGTTGCAGGCTGGGCTGGTGCAATGAGGCAGTAGGACCTCGACACGGAGATTAGTCAGACCTGCGATCGAAGCGTCACCGTAAGGCCAGTACGAGCTTGGGTGGGAGTGTGGTGACCGCCTGGGAGCTGAGTCTGCTCCAAGAGCCAGGAGGAGAAAGCAAGCCAGGAAGCGATATCTGGGAGTGGACCTGCACCGCATGCAGTTTACGGTGTGCACGCACCAAGCGCAGCTGCGGCGCCGGTAATGCTCAATCCGAGAGGCTCGATGCACTGACGCAAAACGAATCCACCAGGGGTGGTGGGTTCTTCATCGGCATAGCTTCACGATCCTTTCGGTGGTGTTCCAGATAATCACTGTCGAATGCACTACATCCCACACCACAACTGCAGAGGGCTTCCAACGAAATCGCAGCCAATCAGGCCTTACTTCGCCGGAGCTGCCGAGGAGCCGGCCTGTGCGCTTTGCTCGCCGGCGTAGTATCCGCTGCGGGTGCGCACCTGAAGATGTTTGTAGCCCTTGGCGTTGGCGTCCACTTTCACGGTGCGATAGCCACCTGCGCTCTGCGGCTTAGAAGGCTTGTACACGATGGTGTACTGGTTGCGGATGTCGTGGGCGATTTGTGAGGTGATGGCGCTGACCTCGCTCACGTCCTTGGGAAAGAACGCCTCGCCGCCTGTGTCCTCGGCCATCTCGCGGAGAGCGCGCTTGGCGCGCTTGGAATGTTCATCACCCAGGATGCCGATGGTGTAGATGGTCGGACCATTCTGTCCCTGTAGGCGGCGGATGGCCTGTTCCAGAGATTCGCGGCTGGCGTTGTCCTCGCCGTCGGTGACTACCAGCAGGACCCTTTTCTCCAATGGGCTGCTCTTCTTCAGGTGATCGGCGGAAGCGACAGTCGCGTCAAAGAGCGCCGTCCCGCCGCGCGATTCAATGCGCTGTAGAGCGTCCTCCAGCTTCGGGATGGAAGCCGTGTAGTCCTGATCAAGGAAGTACTCTTCGTTGAAGTTGACCACGAAAACCTTGTCCTGCGGATTGCTGGCCTTCACCAGATTGATGGCGGCAGCATTCACCGCCGGCCGCTTGTCACGCATGGAGCCGGAGTTATCGATGACGATGCCCATGGCAACCGGAATGTCCTCGCGCCGGAAGGAGGTGATCTTCTGCAGTTGCCCATCCTCGAATACCTGAAAGTCGTTGCGCTGCAGAGTGGTGATCAGGCGGTTGTTGCCATCGACTACGGTGGCGTGCAGGGCAACTTCATCGACTTCCTTCTTGAAGATGTAGAGGTCGCCGCTTTTGGCCTCCGGGGCCTGCCCTTCCGCCGGCGTCTGCGCAGTGTCGCCGGCCGGTTTGGAGGTTTTGGGAGTGGGTTGCTGGTCAGGGGTAGCCTGCGCCATAGCCCCAATTGCAAGCAAGAAGATTGTTGTGACCAGCAGGCAGAACTTAGTCAGTTGGCGCATAGTATCCCGTTTTGGCATAGACGTGCAGCGGCGGCAAGCCTTTGGGCGGATTCAACCGGACCTTGATCTTGCGCCATTTGCCGTTGCGTGCGGAAGTGGATGGGCGGTATCCAAGCACATATTGATTGCGCAGCTCTATGCCGATCTTGGTGGCCACATCGGCCAGCTCATTGGCGGAACCGATGGCAAAGGTCCGGCCACCGGTGACTTCTGTGATCTCGCCGAGAAGCTCCGGGCCCTCGCGCTCTTCCGGAGTCTTGAATTCGCGGTCGTACAATCCGATGCCGTAGATCTGAACGTCCGACTCCTTGACCATCGACTTGATCTCGCCCTCGGTATAGCGGCTGTGGTTGTCGCCCCCGTCGGAGATGATGAGCAGCGCCTTCCTCTCATAGCGAGCCTTGCGCATGCGGGTCATCCCAAGATAGATCGCGTCCAGCAGCGCCGTCCGTCCCTTCGGCTGGGCAAAGACCAGCCGGTTCTGGATATCCTCGATAGATTGCGTGAAGTCGGAGAGCAATTCGGGCTTGTCCGAAAACGTAATCAGGAAGAACTCGTCCTGGGGATTGGCGGTGCGGAAGAATTGCACCACGGCGTCTCGCGACTTGTCGATCTTATTGCTCATCGAGCCGCTGATGTCGAAGATGACGCCCAGCGAGATCGGGGCGTCTTCGCTGGAGAAGTGCCGGATTACCTGCGGCTGCCCATTGTCCGACAGGCTGAAGTTTTCCTTCTCCAATCCGGTGACCAGGCGGTTCATAGGATCGGTGACGCTCACCGGAACCAGCACCAGGTCGACGTCCTTGCGAAAAGGCTTGGTATGCGTTTTCAGGGAAACGTCAACGTCGCCGGTATAAGGCTTGGCGTCTTTCAGAGCTTCGTTGGCGTTTGAAGTGGCCGGTGGGCCTAACGTCTTATCGTGCTGGACGCGGGGAACGATGTGTACCTGCGGCGCGCCTTCCTGGGCCAGCGCAGACGTGCACAGCACTGCGGCAAGGCAGCAAATGACACACAGGGAGACCGCCGTGGATAAGGTGCGCACAAGAGTATTGACGCGGACGGAAGATAAATGTCCTGAACGCCGACTGGCGGAAGATACTGTGGAGGACGGGCACCTTGACCCTAATCCGTTACTGCCTCCCCGGGCCATATGATCCTCGATGTGTGTGAGGCTGATAGTAACACGGGAAACACGGGCACCGTAAAACGTTGTTGTGTTTCCCGCGACCATGAAAAGCGCTGTGTGCATGGATGTGCCTGCCCAGTTTCTGGTTTTCCGGAAAACCGCTGTTACAATCGTTTTGCTTCCCTGCGGGCGCTTCCTTAGTCCTACGCTTCGAGGAAGCGCAGCCGATGGCAAACAGAGTCCCCATTCCCTTTCTTGTCGAACTTGAGGCGACACTTCTTACTAAGCTGCTAACCCACGCATACCACGAAAAGTCGCACAAAATGTCGGCGGGAGGTCATAGAGTTGTCGTTTAACCGCCGAGCAGCGATCGCGGCGGCCAGCGCTCTGGTCGCGATTGCCGGATGGGTTACGCTTTGGAATGTGTGGCGGGAGTTCGTCGTGCACGCGCAAACCGGCGCCCCCAGCCAGATCGCCGTCTTTTCCCCTCAAAGCGCCTATTCCATTCCGGTCATGCAGGTCGGTACGCACTCCTACATCGGACTGGTCGACCTGCTGGAGCCGCTAGGCACCATTGAGGCCAAAGTGAATGGCAAGAAATTAAAGTTTAACTTTAACTCTGCCGGGAAGCATGAACAGGATGGGGAGTTTCAAGAAGGAAAGGACAACGGCAAAATCAACGGCAAGAAGCTCAAGCTGACAGCCAACTTTATTCTGCAGAATGGCCGCGGCTACGTGCCGTTATCTTCGATTGGTGAGATTCTGCCTCGCCTGGGCCTGCAGCCGGTGGAGTATCGCGCAGCTTCGCAGCGGCTTCTGATCGGGAATGTCGCCGAGCGCTTTACCGCCGAGTTGAAGAAGGGGACGCCCTCGCGGCTGCTGCTTGGCTTCCCTGCTCCCGTCAATCCCACGATTGCGACCGAGCCGGGAAGAGTGCGCCTGACGTTCAAGCGCGACCCGGTGGTGGGACCAAATGATCACGTCAAGTATGACGACCCATTGATTACGGGAACAAGCTTCTCGGAGCAAAATGGAGTGACCGAGCTGGACGTTACGGGCACAGGTCCGCTGATGGCCAACTTTGCTGATGGCGGCAAGACGATCATCGTGACGGCTGCACCCGGCGCGCCGCCGACGCAGGCGGTGCAGCAATTGCCTGTGCCGGTTCCGCCGGCAGCCACGAACCTGCCGCAGCCAGCTCCGCAGCCTCCGGCACGGCCGCGCTTTCTGGTGTTGATTGATCCGGCACATGGCGGCGCAGATATTGGCGCGGCGATCACGCCACAATTGCCGGAAAAAGATGTAGTGCTGGCGCTGGCGCGGCGACTGCAGCACGAATTGCAGGCCAAAGGCATCGCCGCTTCTTTGCTGCGCAACGGGGATTACGCCATCAGTCTGGATCAGCGGGCGATCTCGATCAACGCCGACCGCCCGGCGCTGTACATCGCGCTGCATGCGGCCAACACAGGCCAGGGTGTACACGTGTTCACGGAACTGCTGCCGACGGAGAACACGGCGCCCGGTGAATTTCTTCCCTGGAGCACGGCGCAGGCGGCGTATGAAGACCTGAGCGGGGTGGTTGCGGGATCGATTGCCGCCGAGCTGGAGAATCGCAAGCTGCCGAATACGACCCTGCCGGCTCCGCTGCGGCCGATGAATAATGTGGCCGCCCCGGCGGTGGCCATCGAGATTGCGCCGCCTGACGCAAACGTCGCCGACATTGCGGCTGCGAACTATCAGATGCAAGTGGCCCAATCGATTGCCGCGGGAGTAGCGGCGGTGCGCTCCAAGCTGCCGGAGGTGACTCCGTGACACGGCGGGTAGCGCTGATGCTGAGTGTGCTGTTGCTGGTTGCGGGCGGCCTCGGACTGTACGCCTGGCACTTGCACAACAAGGTCACCAGCGACGAGCAGAGGCTGATCCAACAGCAGCAACAGCTGGCGGCTCCGGCTAATGGCCCGACGACGAACGTGACGCTGTATCTCGCCTCGGACGCAGATGCGACGCTGCACAAGAACCAGATCAGCATCCCACTGCCCACCGAGCGCAGCGAGCAGGCGCGAGCGATTCTACGCGCGCTGCTGGCGATCTATTTGCAGCCAGGCTCGCCGCATGCGATTGGAGCAGGATCGGATGTGAGCGACGTCTATCTGCTCAACGACGGCAGTGCGGTGGTGAACACTAACGCGGCCTTCGCCGACGCACATCCTTCCGGGGTACTGGCCGAGGAGCTTACCGTCACGTCGATCGTCGCAACCCTTAGAGCGAATGATCCGAAGATCACGCGGGTGAAGATTATCGTGAACGGAGCGGAGCGCGAGACGCTCGCCGGGCACGCCGACCTGCGGCGCTTTTATCTCACTGGCAACATTGGGCAGCTTGCCAAGGAGCTGCAATGAGCCTGCCGCGCATAGGCGTCTTCGATTCGGGCGTCGGCGGGCTGACCGTGCTGAAGGCGCTGGCCGAATGCCTGCCGGCGCACTACTTCTATTTTGGCGACACCGCGCGTCTGCCCTATGGAACGAAGTCGGCGGAAACCGTGGCACGCTATGCGATCGCGGCCACGCGCTTTCTGGAGTCGAAGAACATTGACCTGTTGGTAATCGCATGCAACACGGCAAGCGCGCTGGCGCTGCCGAAGATCGTCGAAGCGACAACGGTTCCGGTGGTGGGCGTGGTCGAGCCGGGAGCGGAGGCGGCGGCCCAGGCGAGTCAGAGCCGGCGAGCGGTCGTGATCGCCACCGAAGCGACAGTCGCCAGCCATGCCTATCGCGACGCGTTGCAGCGGCATGGGGTAGAGGCCTTCGAGAAGGCGTGTCCGCTATTTGTGCCGCTGGTAGAAGAAGGATGGACCGAACATGCGGTGACCGAACAAGTGGCGCGGATTTATCTCGAGGAAGCGCTGGCGCGGAGTGATGGGGCGGACGTGCTGGTGCTGGCGTGCACACACTATCCGCTGATCGCGCCGCTGCTGCGACGAACGGCTCCCGCGCAGATGGCGATTGTGGATTCGGCAGAGTCGACGGCATCGGTGGTGAAGAAGGTGGTGGAGAATAACCGCCTCGCCCTTTCCCAAAACCGGGAAAAGAATGGGGCACCCGCCGGGTCGGACCATCGTTCGTTTCAGTTTTTCGTGACCGATTCGGTGGAGAAGTTCAAGAAACTGGCGACGCGGTTTCTGGGGCGGCAGGTGGATCACGTGGAGCACGTAGATCTGGGCGGATGAAAAATCTCACCACGGAGGCACGGAGTACACGGAGAAGGCGGGGCTCAGGCCGGGACGAGCTTGAACGCGCTGGGCCGCTACGCGGCCCGAGAATAATTTGGGGCACACTCACCCTGGGCTTGCGCCCAGGGCTAACTACGCAGTCGCTGCTTCGCAGCTCGGGTCTCGCAGTCCGCACGCTTGGTTGTACCGACAATCCTTGTCGTCTTGAGCGAGGAGTCCGCCACAGTGGGACGATGAGTCGAGAAGCTCCATCATCACCAAAACGTTTTGGGTTATAGCGATCCTTGGACTGGGTTCGATCTCTTGTCGATCTCACTCCGCTTCGGACAACACGAAAAATTTCTACGTGCGCTCCCTGCCACCGTAGTGACCTGTTCTGTCTTCGTTGACCCCGCTTCCCTGCTTCCCGTACTCTTTCTGAAGTCCATTCCGCACGGGTGAGAATGAAAACTGTCGAGATGAGTTCCCTCCGGGTCGCCGAAGAGATTACCGAACTTGTGGGCGAAACGCCCGTCCTGCACCTTCGTCACGTGGTTCCTGAGGGCGCCGCCGACGTGTACGCCAAGCTGGAATATCTGAATCCCGGCGGCAGCATTAAAGACCGCGCCGCGCTAGGAATGATTCTGCAAGCCGAGCGCGACGGGCGGCTCTCGCCGGGATGCACGATCTTCGAAGCCACCGCCGGCAATACCGGTGTGGGCTTGGCGCTGATCGGTTGCGGGCGCGGATACAAGACGGTGCTGGCGGTCCCGGAAGGCTTCTCGCAGGAAAAAGTTACGCTCATGGAGGCACTCGGCGCTGAGGTAGTTCGCACTCCGCAGGCCGACGGCATGCAGGGCGCAATCGATTACGTCAAAGCTCGCGCTGCCGAGACTCCAAAAGCGTTCATCGCGGCACAGTTCGAGAACCAGGCCAACCCAGACTTTCACTATGAGACCACCGCGCGTGAGCTGTACGAGCAGATGCAGGGCAAAATCGACGCCGTCGTGATCGGCTCCGGCACCGGCGGAACGTTTACCGGGGTGGCGCGCTTGATGAAGGAAAAGAACCCCAACGTGCTGACGATTGCGGTCGAGACCGAGGGCTCGGTTCTGGGCGGCGGGCCGAAGGGCGAGCACGAGGTGGAAGGCATCGGGGCGAGCTTCATTCCCAAGACGTTCGACTTCTCGGTGTGCGACCAGATCATTGCGGTCAGCGACCGCGACGCGTTCGACATGGTGAAGCAACTCGCGGCCAAGGAAGGCGTGTTTGGCGGCTCAAGCGCGGGAGCGAATGTGTTTGCAGCAATTGGCATCGCCAGGCGGCTGGGGCCGGGGAAACGGGTAGCGACGATCATTCCGGATTCGGCAGAGCGGTATTTGTCGAAAGACATTTTTCATTTCAACGAGACGCATTAGCGGATTACACGGATCGTACCGACCAGAACACATCAACCGCGGATTTCGCGAAGAACGCAGATTGAAAGCAGAGGCAATCTGGTAATGAACCATGAAAGTAAAACCTGCTTTCCCTCAGGGGCTAAAGCCCGCATTCTTGGCGGCCTGTACGGCACAGCTGAAACCGTGCCCTTTCAAAACGGATTTACTTTCAAAACCGATTTATGAGATAGCGCCTGGACAGAATCATTCCATTTCAATTCCGATCCGCGGCCTCGGCGTCATCCGCGGTTCTCTTTTCCGATCCGTGTCATCCGTGTGAATCCTTGGTTCGAGGTTTTGATGCGCACTAACAAGACTCCCGGCTTTTCTACTCGCGCCATCCACGTCGGCAATGAGGCTGACCCGTCCACCGGAGCGGTGGCGCCGCCGATCTTCGCCACGTCCACGTACGCGCAACAGGAGCTGGGCGTCACCAAAGGCTATGACTACTCGCGGGCGGGGAACCCTACGCGCACCCGGCTGGAGGAGAACCTCGCGACGCTGGAGGGCGGCGTGGCGGCGCGCGTCTTCTCCAGCGGCATGGCGGCTATCGGCGCGATCTGCCAGACGATGAAGTCGGGCGAGCATATCGTGGCGTCGAACAATCTTTATGGCGGCGTGCCACGGCTGTTCAACCAGATCCTGACCAATTACGGGCTGGAATTCACTTATGTCGATACATCAGACGCGCGCAACGTGGAGCGCGCCATTCGGCCGAGCACACGCTACGTTCACATCGAGACACCAACCAATCCGTTGATGGCGCTGACTGACATCGCCGCGGTCAGCCGCATCGCGCACAAGCATGGCTGCGAAGTGGTGGTCGACAACACGTTCCTGTCGCCGTACTTTCAACAACCGATCAAGTTGGGCGCCGACATCGTCATGCACTCGACGACGAAGTTTCTGAACGGGCATAGCGACGGCATCGGCGGAGTGCTGGTGTGCACCACGGCCGAGCAGGCGGAGAAGCTGGCGTTTATCCAGAAAGCTGCGGGAGCGATCTTGTCGCCCTTCGAGTGCTGGCTGGTGCTGCGCGGCACCAAAACACTGGCTGTGCGCATGGAGCAGCACGATGAGAACGGGCGCGAGATCGCCGACTTCCTGTCGCGGCATCGCAAGGTGAAGAAAGTTTTCTATCCCGGGTTGAAGAGCCATCCGCAACATGAGCTGGCACGGCGGCAGCAGACGGGCTTCGGATCGATGATCACATTTGAAACCGGGTCCCTGAGCAACGCCAGGCGCTTTCTCAAGCGCGTGCGCGTGTGCACGCTGGGCGAATCGCTGGGCGGCGTCGAGACACTGATCTCGCATCCCGCGAGCATGACGCACGCGGCGATCGGCGCGGCCGGTCGTAAGGCGATTGGGCTGACTGACGGCATGGTGCGCATCTCGGTGGGGATCGAAGATGTCGGAGACATCATTGCCGACCTGCAGCAGGCGCTGTAGGAGACCGCTTTTCGCTTTTCGCTCTTGGGGCGGGCGAAGAACCTGCCTTTTGCGCCCTGCCACATACACCACCGAGAGCACCTAGGTCACGGAGAGAACCTTACTTTTCTCCGTCTCTCCGTGTCGTCAGTGTCCTCGGTGTCCTCAGTGGTGAAGTCTTTCGGCCACCTAACCGCTGTGTGCGAACCAGGATTGAAAGGCATCCCTATCGGCAACTCATGTCACTGCTACTGCGTCCACAAATCCGCTATAACTGACGTGTGAGTGCAGGCAATCCTTTTTATGCTCCCAAGACAGCGCTGATTACGGGCGCATCGAGCGGCATTGGGCTGGAGTTAGCTCACCTGTTTGCGCAGGACGGCTACCGGCTGGTGCTGGTGGCGCGCAATCGCACGGCGCTTCGCCTGCTTGGTGACGATCTGCAATCGCGCTATGGCATCACGGTGCGCATCGCGCCCAAAGACTTGGCTCATCCCGCCAGTCCTGACGAGCTTTACCACGAACTGCAAGAGTCTGGCATCGTGCTCGATGTGCTGGTCAACAATGCGGGTTTCGGCGCCGCCGGGTCGTTCCTGAAGACAAACTGGCAGGACGAGGCGGAGATGATCCAGGTGAATGTCACCGCCCTCACCCACCTGACGAAGCTCTTCCTGCCGCAGATCCGGGCGCGCGAAGGCAAGCTGCTGAACGTGGCCAGCACGGCGGCGTTTCAGCCCGGGCCGTTCATGTCGGTATATTACGCCAGCAAGGCGTATGTGCTGAGCTTTACCGAGGCACTGGCCGAGGAGATGATCGGGACCGGCGTGACTGTGACCTGCCTGTGTCCCGGACCGGTGAAGACCGGCTTCCAGAAGCGCGCCTATCTGCAGGGCACGAAGCTGTCGAACAGTCCGCTGACCGTGGATGTGCGCGAGGTGGCGCGCGTCGGCTACGAAGGCATGAAGCAGGGCAAGCGCATCGTGATTCCGGGATGGAAGAACCGGGTGGTGGTAGAAGGCGTGCGGTTCGCTCCACGGAATCTGCTGACCAAGGTTGTGCGTAGGTTGCAGGAGAAAAAAGAAGCAACTGGCAACTAGCGACGAGCTGTCTGGCAGTTGGCGATTGCCTTTAGCACTTGGCAGGCACTTACGGACGGCCTGAAGGCCGTCCCCTTCAAATCCGGACTTTAATCAGGCCTTCTTTAGCTTTAGCGCTTAGCAGTTAGCCCAAAAACCACAAGCCAAGAGCGGAAGACGAAGAGCGGAAGGCGAAGAGCGAAGGCAGGGTTCCTCGCTTCACTACCCAACCAAGCCAAAACCTGCGCTGACTGGTGAGGGGCGGCACTTGCCAGACTGACCAAGGAAGTGTGCCGCCGGTTGAAACCGGCTCCAACTCCCTGATTCATAGAAGGCACGTTTCGGTGCGGCTGAAAGCCGGGCCCTGATACAAAGCTGGAGTGGCTAACCGCCTCGATTCCAGGTATATACCTAGGTCGTGACCTTCGTCTGTGATGTCAAAGTCAAAATCCCCGCCCAACCAACCGAAGGTTGGACGGGGCACCCTTGGGTGTATCGTCTACTCAGACTGCTTGCCCGGGCCACCCGCCAGATTCTGTACGACCCGAATGGGAGCAGGTTTGCGTTGATGAGTGGCCAGTCGGTGCAGCAATATTACCTGCCGCTGGTGGCGGGCGTGCAGGCGGTGTACGACTCTACCGGACTGAAGTACTATCGGCACGCAGACTGGTTGGGCTCCTCGCGTTTGCAAATCGACGCAAGCGGGAACCTTCTCGGCGGGATGGCCTATGCGCCATATGGCGAGACGTATGATGAGACCGGTACCCCGGAGCGCAGCTTCACCGGGCAGACGCAGGACATGATCAAAGGGACGACGGGCATCTACGACTTCCTGTTGCGGCAGCAGGCGTCGAACCAGGGACGCTGGCTGGTGCCCGATCCGGCAGGGCTGGCCGCCGTCGATATCACCAACCCCCAGACCTGGAACCGTTATGCCTATGTGGATAACAACCCGCTCAGCAATATAGACCCGCTGGGGCTGGATTGCAATGTTGTGGGGAGCGGTGAGTCCTGTGGAGATTCAGGCACTCCGTTTATCAGCATTACAAGTACACCCAGTTCACTCTGGATATCGGGCCTGTTCGGGGGGAGCGGCTACGGGGGTGTCCTTCGGCTCCAGCTTCAGCCACTTGACGGTCCAGGTGAGGGGCGCGGTGGCCTCAGGCCCGGGCCGGGATCGCAGGCACAGCTTCAACCGCAGCCCCAACCAAGTCCGGGGACGACCGCCAGTGGGAATCCGTTTCAGGCTGGTAATGAAAAGGTTCAAGATTGTTTGAAGGGCTTCTATGCCTCCAAAGCTGGGAAGGCTGTTAATTTCTTCAGCCTGTTGTCAATGATCCCAGGCTGGGGACCTGAACCTGGCAAGAGTGCCGCCGAATGGATCGGCGGGGGTACCGCCAAGTATTTCGGACTCAAGACCGCCGTCGAGGGAAGCACGGGCACCTTGATAACACTGAATACTTCGACGGTTGTCGCAACAGTACCGGAGAAGATTCTGACGAGGGCAGCGGAACTTGTGCTGGACGTCGGAGAAGCTGTCGGGCCCTACACGGTTGGTGCTGCAAGCCTAGCAGACATCATGACGCACTACGGCTGCACGGTTGCGGCCTACCCTGGGCCTTCAGTGCCTTCGCCTTTTTGATGTGTGGTATGAGGCCTTGATGACATTCCCGTTCAGTTACGATGCGCTGTCAGGCTCCCTGCGTGCTGCTAGGACGCTTGAGATGGTGATCTACTCAGGATTTTTTTTTGGAGTAGGCCTCCTGCTCTTTAACCACGATCGCAAGAAGTGGGCACTCATTTGGCAAATTATTGGCCTAGCAGCCGCTGGACTTAACATGTTGGGCTCATTGTTCTCCGGGCTTTGGATCGGAGCCATTGTTGCAGGCCTCGTCGTTGCCGTGGAAGGTTGGCTGATGAAAGGTTGCTGGAGTTCAGAATGGAGAGGCCTCCGATGTGGGAAATAGCCAGACCTGGAACCGCTATGCCTACGTACTAAATAACCCATTAAGTAATTTCGATCCTCTTGGGCTCGATTGCGGTTCGGGTACGAGGAGTGACTTCGCTCCGCATCAGGAAGGGAATTTTGTCGCAAACGGCACAGGATCATGTCTTGGCTCGGGTCTGCTGGGATGGGTTGCAGACTTTTTTGCCAGCTTTGGCGGCAGTGGCGGAGGTGGCGTGCTCCGGTTCCAACTTCAACCGCTTGATGGGCCGGGAGAAGGACGCGGCGGTGGAAGACCTGGGCCTGGTTCACAACCGCAGCCCCAGCCACAACCAAGCGCCCCTAGTAAACTGAAGTCCCTATATTGCTCTGTAACCCCCTCCGGTCGTTCCACCTCACTGAGCTACGCATTCGGAGGAATAGGCTCTGTGAACGGGGAAGTCGATATGGTAGTCAATTACAATTCAGGGCAGACTAGCGTATTCGCGACTGGCGGCGGAGCGGCCGGTTGGAACGGTGGGATCAGCCTTACAGGAACGACTGGATTGATCTTTGGAATGGACGGAACGAACAACGGGTTTTCAGGGCAGTTCAAGGGAGCAAATCTCTATGTCCCCACGCCTATTCCGCTTCTTGGTGCCGGCGGATCGATTACACATGGCAGCGGCGTAACCGTAGTATCAGCGGGTGCGGGGGCCGCGCTGGCTGGAAGGTACACTTTCAGCGGGACCTGGACTAATACAACCCAACCGTTGAACATAGGCCAATTCACGGGGTTCGAACCGGCAGATTATCTGGGATATCTATTGAGGCTTCCATGCAATTAACAACCCAAATCTCGCTGCCCGTGATTGTTGCTGGTTGTCTCGGGGCATCCGCCGCAATCATCGCCAATTTGATTTCCTTTGTTATGATTGGCAAGGTGAACGAACGATTACCTGCAAATGAGAGAGTATCTTACCTCTTGTGGGGAAGTGAGGTACGCACGAGGTTTAAGCAACTTTACCCGGGAGACAAACTTGTCCTGTTACGCGATTCCTGTGTGGTTCTAATGGTTCTTTCGTTTATTGCTTTGATTCCGTTTTGGGTATTCAGCTGAGCTATCCCTAACGGGGGCCCACATTTCCCTGAGGTTGGGAAATGTGGGATTGGCGGGATGCCTCACGCTTTTACCCGCTCCCTCGTGACGCGGCGGAAAGGAAGCTTCAGCTATGATGTCGTGCAATATTGATCCGGCCTGACACATACTTGTATGACGGAGCGCAGCTTCACCGGGCAGACGCAGGACATGATCGCCGGAGAAGACTGTGGCGTGGAGATCGAGTGTTGGAGGAGCAGGACGTACAGCTTCCCTCGGGCGTTTTGATTACTCAAACTGCTTGCCCGGGCCACCCGCCATCTTCGCCATGCTTTCTGCTAATGTTTTTTCTCCAAACGAGCGACTGTGAAGGCGGAAACGCCTAATGCCGAACTGCAGCTATCCGTGATTCGACGAGCCAGCGAAGTAGTCGTCGAGTCACCTTGCTCAGATCTCATCCCGGCCGCTTTGATTGGTTGCGAACCCACATTTCCCAAACGAAGGGAATGTGGGCCACCCACGTATAAACGATTACAGAGGAAGCTTTCGGCGCAAGAGCCCAGCCAAGCCGACGACGCCCGACCCCAACAAGATCAGAGTGCCGGGCTCAGGCGTGGGAGTGAATGCGAACTCCAAATCCATGCCTGCGAGCGAACCGTATTGCTGGCCGGCGCTTTTCCGAATGGCCAGTGAGATGGTATCGCCTGCCTGCACCTCGAACCCACTGGAGCTGAAGATGTCGGGATTAGTCAAGTCCTGGCCGTTGGTGACCGTGCCCGATGCCAACGTCGAATTATCGAAAAACAGAGCCCAGTCATTGGAGCGGCTCACCAGCGAATGGGCATACCAGACCATGCCCGATAGGTTACCAACCATCCCTGCGGAAGGAGCCGTCCAGGTCGCGAACAAGTAGTCACCCGCGTTTGGTGAGTGTCCCACGATGTTTCCGGCGAGAAAGTCGTTGTTCGTTTCGCCCGCGTTGCTGCCGTCTACCAGCGCCTTGAACAGAAATGGCGTATTCACATTCAGGTCGTTGCCCGTCCCCCAGTATCCTGTGCTCAGTGCGGGATATAGCGGGTTGTTGTTCAAAGGCATCTGAAACGTAAGCAGCGACGCGCTCGAGGGCGTGGCGCCTTCGCTGTAGCTCCAGTCTCCGTTCGGATTGCCGTTGGTAATACTGAAGTCGTTTTGCAGGCTGACCGTGCTCGCGTGCAATGCGATCGAAAGCATTCCCACTGCGACCACGATCTTGAGACACGTGCGATACATGGAGCCTCCTGGATGATTCAACTCTCGACACTGGCAGCTTGCGGTTGCTCTGTCGTATATTCAGCTTCAGGCTAGTCCGAAAATCTGAGCAACAGGTATTACGGGACATTCGAGGACATTCCGGGACATCTTGACTTATGGTAGGCTTGGGGGAGGCTGGTGGACTTGGGCGAGGCGAAAACCCCGAATCGGCGGCTGGATTCATGGAAAGAGATCGCTTCGTTCTTTTCCAGAGATGAGCGGACCGTCAAGCGGTGGGAGAAGGAGCGAGGACTTCCAGTACACCGCCTACAAGACGGGGCGAGAGGTCCGGTCCATGCATTTACCGACGAACTGGTGCGGTGGATGAACTCGCCCGTCTCGATCGAGCCGGCAGCCTCGACCGCGGAACCATCGGAAACAGACGGCGACTCGCCGGCCGTAGAGGTTTCGCAGGATGTAACTCTTCCCCAGTTAGCACCCGCGCAAGATGGGCGTAACTTACGGCGTAGAGTTTCGGACAAACCCAATGTAAGACTAAGACAAAGAGGGCTGCTACTTGGTGCTTTCGTGGGGGGCGCCCTGCTTATTATAGCGGCCGGATTTCTGTATCTTACGTTGGCGCCTTTACGCTCTACCCGAAGGGATGCTCCCCCGGAACAGCCGCTCAGCGAAGTCCGGACTACCAATCCTGAGGCGCGGGAGTTCTACCTCAAGGGACGATATGAGTGGGACAAGCGCACCCCCGAGAGTCTGACCAAGGCAGTGGATTACTTCACCCAGGCGATCGTCCACGATCCCAACTATGCGCCAGCGTACGTGGGACTGGCGGACTGTTACAACCTGCTTCGGGAATACAGTGTGATGCCATCGGCCGAAGCATACTCTCGCGCGTCAGCGGCAGCAAGGAAGGCGGTCGAACTCGACGACTCTTCCGCGGACGCGCACACGTCGCTAGCGTTTGCCACGTTTTACGGTAGCTTCGATAGGCCGGTCGCGGAGCGCGAGTTCCGGCGTGCGCTTACCTTGAGCCCCAATGACGCCAGGTCCCATCACTGGTACGGGACGTTCCTGCTAGCGGAAGGAAAATACCCGGAGGCGCTGAGCGAAATTGAAATTGCCCAACAACTCGATCCGGCATCCACTGCGATCATTGCCGACAAGGGCTTGATTCTGCTCTATGCCGGCCCAAGAGAACAGGGAGTCGCCTTACTTAAACAACTGGAGAGCACCGACCCGGGATTTCCCTTGACCTATCGTTATCTACAAACCGCTTCACTCCTAGATAAAGACTTTCGAGCCTATCTTGACGAGGCGCGAAAAGAGGCGCGACTATCGCATGATAGCCAGAAGCTAGCGGTGGTCGAAGCCGGACAGAAGGGATTTTCACACGGAGAGCGACAAGCTATGTTTGAAGGCATGCTTGCAGTACAAAAGAAATTCTATGCCGAGCGACATCTACCAGCTTATGAATTGGCTGAAGCATACGCTTGGGTAGGGAATAAGCCGGAAGCTCTGACATATCTCCAGATCGCTTACCAACACCACGAAGCGGAACTAGCCGCTATTCGAAATAGTCCTGCTTTCGAAGGACTTCATAGCGAACCCTCCTTTCGCAACCTGGTGGTGCAGGTCGGACTCTCGCCGCTGCAATAACTGCTGTAGGTTGATAGCGTTGTTGCCAGAGAGCTCTTGAAGGCAAGTTCGTCGCGTTGGATGCGGGATCATCGAAGACCGTCAGGGGCTAAAGCCCAGCTTTATTCGAGGCACTTACGGACGGCCTGAAGGCCGTCCCCTTCAAAGCCCGGACTTAATCAGACCTTCCCCAGGTCGTGACCTTCGTTTGTGATGTCAAAGTCAAAATCCTCGCCCAACTAACCGAAGGTTGGACGGGGCACCCTTGGGTGTATCGTCTACTCAGACTGCTTGCCCCGGGCCACTACTCAGAATGCTTGCCTCGGGCCACCCACCCCATGGGGGAGCACACGAACTGCAGGTCCCTCGGCTTGGCTCGGGATGACACACCTGATGGAGAGCCGGTCTGGAACCTAGCCGGCTGGTGGCTGCGGCGAGAGCAGGGCGCGTCGCTCTACATCTCTGCCAGCGTGCGATGCACCAGGCTGATGGCCATGGAGCCTTCGCCTACGGCCGAGGCCACGCGCTTGACGTTGCCGGAGCGTACGTCGCCGACGGCGAAGACGCCGGGCAAAGTGGTCTCCAACATCTGCGGCAGACGGCCAAGGGGCCAGCTCGCCGACTGCAACGCGGCCGCATCGATGTCGCGTCCGGTGAGAATGAAGCCTTTCTTGTCGAGCGCGAGGCAGCCCTGCAGCCAGTCCGTATGCGGCGAGGCTCCGGTCATGATGAAAACGTGGCCGATGTTGTGGGTGGAGTGCTCACCTGTCGATTTGTCTTTCCAGGCCACACGTTCGAGCTGCTTGTCGCCGTCAAGCGCGACGATCTCGGCGTGGTAGTGCATCTCAATACCGGGATTCTCTTCGATACGGCGAATGAGATAGCGCGACATGGTATCGGCAAGCTGGCCCGAGCGCACCAGCATATAGACCTTGCGCGCGGTTTGCGCCAGGAACACTGCCGCTTGTCCGGCCGAGTTCCCCCCGCCGACGACGATCACGTCGTTGCCTTCACAAAGCTGCGCCTCCATGTAGGTCGCGCCATAGTAGACTCCCACGCCTTCGAATTTCGCGAGGTTGGAGAGCGCGGGCTTGTTGTAGCGCGCCCCGGTGGCGATCACTACGCTGCGGGCCGCGACTTTCGTCTCGTCCTCCAGCAGGATTTGGTAAGGACGCCGATCGCAAGTGAGGCGAACGGCACTGCGCGCCACCATGATATCGGCGCCAAACTTGATGGCCTGGGTCAGAGCCCGCGCAGTGAGTTCCTGGCCGGAAATGCCGGTGGGGAACCCGAGATAATTTTCGATCCTCGAACTGGAGCCTGCCTGTCCACCCGGATTGGCGGTTTCCAGCAGCAAGGCATCCAGCCCCTCGGAGGCAGCATAAACCGCAGCGGCCAGGCCGGAAGGACCGCCTCCGACGATAATCAGATCGCGGATTGTGGTTTGATCGACATTGGCGTTCAAGCCCAGGCATTCAGCCAATTCCTGAATCGATGGATTTCTCAGAACGTTGACGCCATTGCAGATGGTGACCGGAATCTCCTCGGCCCTGACGTTGAAGCGGTCCAGCAGCTCCTGCGAAGAGGTATCCGTCTCCAGGTCACGATACACATACGGGTAGCCGTTGCGGCCAAGAAACTCGCGCAGATGAAGGGTTGCGGCGGAATGGCGAGACCCGAGCAGGATGACATTGCCCAGACCGCCACTGATGAGGGCAACGCGGCGCAGTATGAAAGCTCGCAGCAGGACCTCGCTGAGTTCCGCATCGCGCGCGATCAACGCCCGGAAATTCTCATGACTTACCTCCAGCACCTCACCTGCGGTCGCGACCCGTCCCAACACAAAGGCACGCTGTCCCGACATGGTGGTGATTTCGCCGGCAAAGCCGCCGGTGGTGTGAGTCACAATCACCTGGCTTGCCTGGCTAGGCTGCACAATTTCCAGACTGCCGGAGAGAATAACGAAAAAAGGCACCTGCTCGTCACCCGGTTTGAACAAGATATCGCCGGGCTGTATCTGCCGCACCTTCGCCAACGGACGAATGCGGTCGATCTGCGCAGACGTGAGATTGGGAAACATCTGCGCTTTGTAGTCAAAACCACTGGGCATCGGAACTGCGGTTATAGCCATAATGGAAACCAAGTGTACTGTCAGCAGTAGATGATGAGGGAGGGCGGCAGGCTTCAGCGGGACAGTTGTCAGTTCTCAGTTGTCAGCATGAGGTGTCAGCCATCAGCTACAGTTACGGCTACCAGCCATCACGTTTCCGGCTATCGGCGGTGGGGCATCAATGGCCGGCACACCTGGGATCCGACACCTGATACCTGAGACCTGACCTCTAATTCGCGATCACTGACAACTGACCACCGGCAACTGACAACTTCTATAATCATCGCTTATGCCCGCATTTCTGTCCGTCGCCGAGCAATTGGAGTACCTGCGCAAGGGTGCAGCCGAGATCATTCGCGAGGGTGATCTGTGCGAGCGTATCGACAAATCGCTGCGCACCGGCAAGCCCATGCGGGTGAAGGCCGGCTTCGATCCGACCGCTCCCGACCTGCATCTGGGCCATACCGTGCTCATGCGCAAGCTGAAACATTTTCAGGACATGGGCCACACCGTGATCTTCCTCATTGGGGACTTCACTGGGCTGATCGGCGATCCCTCGGGGCGCTCGGCAACGCGCCCGCCGCTGACCCGCGAGCAGATCGACGCCAACGCCGAGACCTACAAGGCGCAGGTGTTCAAGATCCTCGACCGCGACAAGACCGAGGTGCGCTTCAACAGCGAATGGCTGGGCAAGCTGGGATTTGAAGGATTCATCCGGCTGGCGGCGAAGTTCACCGTGTCGCAGATGCTGGAGCGCGAAGACTTTCACAAGCGCTTCAGCGAAGAGAAGCCCATCGCCATGCACGAACTGCTGTATCCCATTGCGCAGGGCTACGACTCGGTCGCGCTCGAGGCGGACGTGGAGCTCGGCGGCACCGATCAGAAATTCAATCTGCTGATGGGGCGGCAACTGCAACGCGACTACAACCAGCCTCCGCAGATCGTGCTGACCATGCCGCTGCTGGAAGGCACCGACGGCGTGCAGAAGATGTCGAAGTCATACGGGAACTACATTGGCATCACCGAGCCGCCGCAGGAGATGTTTGGCAAAGTGATGTCGATCTCCGACGAGCTGATGTGGCGTTACTACGAGTTGCTCACCGACCTGACCACGCGCGAGATCACGCAGTTGCGGGAGGCAGTGACGAATGGTACGGCGCATCCCATGAAGCTTAAGCAGGACCTGGGCAAGCACATCGTGGCCGACTTCCATGGATCGGAGGCCGCTGAGCACGCGGCGCAGGATTGGTCGCGCATGTTCCAGAAGGATGAGACACCGGAAGATCTGCCGCTGGTCAGCGTGAAGTTCGCAGAGGTAGCCGCGCCCAATGCCGCCTTGAGTGAGAATGGAGTTGCGCAGGTGCGGCTCGACAAGTTGCTGGCGCGAACCGGGCTGGCCACATCGGCGACCGATGGAGTTCGCAAGGTCAAGCAGAACGCAGTGAAGCTCGATGGCGAGCTGAAAACGGAGGTAGTCGCGGAGGTGAAGCTGGGCTCCGAGTTCACCCTGCGCGCCGGGAAGAAGATGGTGCGGGTGAGGGTGGAGGGGTAAGCGGCACCAAAGCCCACACACCCGGATGCCAACTTCAGTCTGCCGTTGGCTTCATTGGGGAAGCGTACCGTACTTGGATTCGGCCCATCGGTATAATTTCACCATGGCCGACCACGTCATCCACATCTCGGAGGAAGAAGCTTCGAGCGACTTTGCCTCGGTGCTGGCTCGCGTGCGCGCAGGCGCGCAAGTCATCATCGAGAGTAAGACGGGCAAATTCCCCGTCGCTGTTATCCATTCACCGGTCCCGCCACGCCGCACCATCTCCGAGTGCATCGCGCTCGCCAAGAAGCACGAGGAAGAGACCGGTGAGGGCGCAGTCCTCGATCCGGAATTCGCGGCCGATGTAGAGGCGGCGATCGAGAGTCACCGTGAACCGCTCGATCCACCCGCATGGGATTAAAGAAACAAAGGCGGAACGTCCATCGCTTTGCGATGGACGTCCCGCCAGATTAATGAGTGGCGCCTGGGACGCGGGCCTGAAGGCCCGCTCTACCAGAAGCAGATACCCCCGGTTGCTTCTCTGTCCCATTCCACCGCACAATAGGGGCCGGAGTCGGGAGAGCCGCCGTTGGACATCGCTGTCGGAAGCAGCCTTTTGC
Organism: uncultured Acidobacteriaceae bacterium; assembly: GCA_963815775.1. GTDB lineage: Bacteria > Acidobacteriota > Terriglobia > Terriglobales > Acidobacteriaceae > CAVVDY01. The sequence continues at coordinate 124,222 of CAWFIB010000030.1, forward strand.
AGTACACCATTGTTCGCCGCCTGGGTGCGGGCGGCATGGGTGTGGTCTATGAAGCCGAGGACAGCAAGCTGGGCCGCCGAGTCGCGCTGAAATTTCTCTCGGCCGAAGCTGAGCAGGATGCCAGCGCGCTGGAGCGCTTCAAGCAGGAAGCGCGCGCCGCTTCGGCACTCAACCACCACAACATCTGCACCATCTACGCCATCGAGGAGTGCGACGGGCGGAGCTTTATCGCCATGGAGCTGCTGGAGGGCCAGAGCCTCGCCGAGAGGATCGATGGCATCCCCATGCCGCTGGACAAGATCCTCGACATCGGCATTCAGGTGACCGATGCGCTGGAAGTGGCCCACCAGAAAGGCATCGTACACCGCGACCTGAAGCCGGCAAACATCTTCCTCACCACGCGCGGGCAGGCGAAGATTCTCGATTTCGGACTTGCGAAACTGATTCGCGAACGGCGGGCGGCGATGGAGACTATCGGCGGCGATGCTCCCACATTTGCAGCGCCACACCTGACGTCACCGGGAACCGCGGTCGGCACCGTCGCCTACATGTCGCCGGAGCAGGCACGCGGCGAGGAACTCGACGGCCGCAGCGACCTCTTTTCCATGGGATCGATGCTGTACGAGATGGCGACCGGCCGCATTCCCTTTGCAGGCAACACCTCGGCGGTAATTTTCAGCGAGATCCTGATGCGCAATCCGCCGGCGCCGACGGAGTTCAACGCCGGGCTGTCGCCCAAGCTGGAAGAGATCATTGGCAAGGCGCTGGAGAAGGACGTTGATCTCCGTTATCAGACGGCAGCCGAGATGCGCGGCGACTTGAAGCGGCTGAAGCGCGATAGCGAATCGGGCAAAGTTGCGGCGCACTCGGCGACCGGATTTGCCCCGACCGGAACTTCGCAGGCCTCCCCGCCGTCGCAGCCTGCTCCAAGTTCAACTGTGGGCACCGCCGGCGGACAGGTGGTGACGCCCCGCGCGCATCCCAGCTCGCCGGTTCTCCAGGCGGCGCGCGAGCACAAGGGGCGAACGGGGATGGTTCTTGCCATCGTCCTGGTGGTGCTGGCGGCGGCGGCTTTCGGCGTCTACTCGTTCTTTCAGGGCCGGGTCGAGGGTGGCGCACAGGCGTTTCGGTCGGTCAGCCTGGACCGCCTGACCGATTCGGGCAAGGTGAAGCTTGCCACCATCTCTCCTGAAGGACGCTACCTGTTCAACGTGCACGACGACGGGCGCGGCACGCAAAGCCTGTGGATGCGGCAGATTGCGACCGGCAGCGACAAAGAGATCATGCCCGCGATCGAGGCGCGCTACGTGGGGCTGACGTTTTCGCCGGACGGCAATTACGTTTACTTCGTGCGCAATGAACCGCAGCGGCCAAACATCAATCTGCTCTACCAGGTGCCGGTGCTGGGCGGGACGCCACGGCTGCTGATCGAGGATGTCGACAGTGCGGTCAGCTTCGCCCCCAATGGAAAGCGCTTTGTTTTTGTGCGCAACAGCGAAACCGATGGCGACACCAAGCTGATCATCGCCAACGCCGACGGCAGCAATGAGCGCGTGCTGGCGAAGCTTCCCTTGCCCGGGTACCGGGACCCGGTATGGTCGCCGGATGGCAAGAGCATCGCTGCGACGGTCACCGATCCCGGCAGTGAGAATTTCGGAAGGCTGGTGGCACTCGACGCCGCCAGCGGTGAGGAGAAGACTCTTTATGCCGCGAACGGCATCCTGACCAAGCCAGTCTGGCTGCCGGATGGCAAGACCATCGCGCTGATCTTCCAGGATGTTTCCACCAACTGGGACGGGCAAATCGGAGAAGTCGGTGTGCGCAGCGGAAAATTCCGGCGTATTACCAATGACCTGAACGCCTATAGCAGCTCGACGCTGGCGATCACCAACGACGGCAAGCAAATGGTTAGCGTGCAGGTCACCCCAAACATCGGCCTTTACGTGATGAGTGCACAGCCGAACGTACGGGGAGAGCTGAAGTCGATCGACAATCGCGGCGATACCGATGTGGGCTGGTTGCCCGACGGACGGCTGGTCGTGGTGGACTATGACGGCCACATCGCAACCATGAATGCCGACGGCAGCAATCGCACGGTGGTGTTTTCTGACCGCCTATTTATGTCGGGGCTTTCAGTTTGCCCCGATGGGCGCCGCATTCTTCTCAGCATGCCGAACAAGGCGACCAAGGCCGTCAATATTTTTGAGCTCAATCTGCCCTCGGGAACACCCAAGGCTCTAACCTCCGGCAAGGTGGAGCAGAACGCTTCCTGCTCACCCGACGGCCAGTATTTTCTGTACACCGACCTGCAAAAGGGCAAGTTCCACCTGATGCGCAAGCCGCTGGACGGCGGAGAGGCGAAGCCAGTTTATGACGGGGTCGCGATCTTTGGCGCGATCTCGCCCGATGGCAAGAAAATCGCCCTCGTGGCGGTCGAGGGGAACGGGGTCAACACCAAGGCCGTGCTGAAGGTGACCGATGCGAATAGCGGGGCGGTGATGAAGACCCTTCCGATAAGCGATAAGATTTCCGGCGGGCTACAGTTTTCTGCTGATGGCTATGCGGTGTACTACCCGATCAATGAGCGCGGGGTGTCGAACTTAATACGGCAGTCGCTGGAGGGTGGTGATCCCGTACCGGTCACCAATTTCGACGACCTGCTCATTTATCACTATGCTTACGACTGGGCCCGAAATCGGCTTGCGGTCGCGCGCGGCCAGTCGAACAGTGACGCGGTGTTGATCCGGAACCAGCACACGGAGTGAAATTCAACCTGGCGGGGTTATAGAAGAAACAATGTTCTGCACCAACTGCGGCGAGCAGATGCGTGACACTGACAAGTTCTGTGCCGAATGCGGCGCCCCGGCGCCCCCTCGGGCAGCGAAGAAACGGGCCACGCCCGACTCATCTGGGGAAAAGCCCATCCTGCCCCGCGCTCCGCAGTCGACGGCCGAGGCCTACCACGCGCCGTTGCCTGCGACGCCGTCGCGAGCCGGAGCGGGCCCACAGCCTGAACTGACGTTTTCCTACCCTGCTCAGCAAACGCCGCCCGCGCCCACTCCTCCGCCGAGACACGCGCCGCCGGTGAGAGCGCCACGGTCGCCGCAACCTCCGCTGTCGGAGCAGCAGCAGCAGCAAGTGCTGCTGGAGGGCGAGGAGATCGCGTCGGTGCGAGGCATGGTGCCGGTGGAAGCGCTACCTGACATCGTCGCTGCCCGGGAGCAGAGCTCCGCACCGCAGGCTTGTGCATTCTGCGGCAAGGTGAATCCTGCGGGGAACCGGTTTTGCGAAGCTTGCGGCCGCGCGCTGCAATCAGCGACGCCGGCTCCAGCGCCTGCGGCGGCGCAGCAGAACGGTTGGCTAGGCGATGCCCCGCCGTCCCCGCCGTCTCCTCCAGCAGGAGCAACCGCGGCGCCGACTCCTGCGGCCGGCACCACCGCGGACGACAATTTCTTCTACTACTACAATGACAAGGCCTCACATCGCGGCAATCGCAAGCTCCTGGTCGTGTTGCTGATCGTGCTTGTGCTGGCCATTGGCGGGGTCACTTACCTGATGCTGCGCCCCTCGGCGAAGAGCGCCGCCGGCGACAATGTCGTGGTGACCATCTCGCCCACGGAGGCGACGGTCGCCGCCGGCGAGACACAGGAATTCGCGGCAACGGTAAATGGCACGGGCGACAGCGATGTCACCTGGTCGGTGGAGGAAGGCAAAGCGGGTGGGACGATGGTGAACCGGGGCGCTCAGGCCGAGGGAGGCACCGTCAAAACCATGGCGATTTACGCTGCGCCTGCAACGCCCGGGACGTATCACGTGGTGGCGACCAGCAAGGCGGACCCGGCGAAGTCGGCGGCGGCTGCGGTGACGGTTACGGAGAAGTAGAAGGGAGCTCGAGTCGTTGAGCAATGTGCGAATCAAGGTGACAGGAGGAGATTGAAGACGCGCTCTGACGCGGGAACCGTCATGCCGGCCCAACTCTGGAAGAATTGTCGCGGTCTAACGATCTGCTCAAATGGCGTTTAGCTTACTGGAACCGTTGCAGCAGCTGGTTCATCACTTGTTTCCTGTTGAGAGACTCCAACGTCTGAGAGGCGAGCGGTCCCCGGCTTACACGGACGTCGAAACGATAGAGGCTTGATCTGGTACTCGCATAACCGGCACGCTCATAAATCTGCCAGTAATCGGAAAGGAAGCTGTAGAACGTTGTCATACTTTCGAACCGGAATTCGCAACTATTCGCGTCTAATAGCCGTGGATGGAATGCTGCGTGGGCCGCAACGCAATGGCCGCTGTCCGCCTGATCGCCCGCCAAGTTAATCATGTAGTAGGCGGGATGATTGCCTTGGTCTCCTTGAATAGTTGTGCCGATCTGGGAGAACGAGAGTCCTCCCGATAGTTTTTTGAACTTCTTGTTCGGGCTTCCTGAATCAAACACTCTATTCGTGTACATCGCTTCGGTGTCGGCCATCAAACCGCTTTGTTCGCTCTGGAGTTCGGCAGTCCGTTTCTTGGCCGACGCTATTCCCTGCGAGCGCTGTTCAATCGTCATCGGCGGGCTTACAGCATGCTTTATGGATGCTAGAAATCCGGTCTCTTTCTGGTACTTGCTGTCCGCCTGGAGGGCATTGATATCCTTGTCCAGGGCGTCTCTTCGTACATCAAGCTGTGCCTGCAGTTGCTTGATGCAACGCTTGGCATGGCTTATGCTGAGCTGGCTTCCGGCAAAACTCGTCCAATCACTAGCCACCAGCTTGCGAAAGTCTTCGCCACCACCTGCCAACCCATTTTTCTTGATCCATTCCAGAGCCATTCCCTGGCACACGCCGCCGCTGACGTCGGCCAGACCCATATATTCGTCCTTACTGGGATATAAGGCATTTGTTGCCTGATAGATTGTCGTAAGGACCTCTACCTTGGGCTTCTGGTAGTCGGGTTGCTCCAGGAACCAATTGACGGCGTCTTTGAATTTGCTTATCTGCGAGGGGAGTGGGTTTGGCATACGACCTCACGATGGCAACAAGGCCCGGGGCCGGCATCTTACCACGGATTGGAAGGTCGCGCGGGTTGTTCCTTCCCCGGTACTGTCTGAAATCTGCGTTGAGAAGATTTCAGACAGTACCCCTTCCCCATGGCCGTTACACCGTTACGAATTGCCTAGTGCTGCTGCCACCGAGGGCTTCCAGCACATCAACGGCGCAGGAGTAGCGGCCGAAGGGAGCGGCGATCTGCGCGCCCTGCACCATCTCGCGCACGGCAGTCAGCATGTCGCGGGCGATGGCTACGCCTTCGGCGCGCGCGGCGTCGGCGGTGTTGGCCTTGACCATGCGCTCGATGATGGCGTCGGGGATGGAGACGCGTAGCTCGTTCTTCATGAACTCGGCATTGCGCGCACTGGTCAAGGGCCAGATGCCGGCGACCACCGGGACGCGGCAATGCGCGATGTTCTTCAGGAACTCCTCGAGCAGGCGCAGGTCGAACACCGGCTGCGTGACCGCCAATTCGGCTCCCGCTTCGACTTTGTACTCGAAGCGGCGAATCTCTTCGTCGATGTTGTCAGCGCCCGGATTCGCGCCCACCGCAATCACGAACCGGGTCGCGTTGCCGATGGAATTCGAGCCGATGTCGAGCCCGCGATTCAGGTTGTGGACGATGTTCACCAGTCCAATGGCATCGACATCGAAGACTGCAGTCGCATCGGGATAGTCGCCCATCTTGGGCGGATCGCCGGTGATGCAGATGAGGTTGTGAATGCCGACAGCGCTGGCGCCCAGCAGGTCCGACTGAATACCCAACACGTTGCGGTCGCGGCAGGTGTAGTGCAGGATGGGCTCGATGCCGATCTGCTGCGCGATCAGCAGGCACAGCGCCTGGTTGCTCATACGCGCAGAGGCGCGCGGGCTGTCGGGAATGTTTACTGCATCGACACCGACTGACTTCAGGAACTTTGCGCCTTCGATCTCCTTGACAGCGTCGATGCCCTTAGGCGGAACGATCTCGACCATGGTCACGAATTCGCCCTGGGCGATTTTCCGTCCCAGTTGCGAGCGCTGGCCGAGAGGAACGCTCTGGACCGGGTGGGTTGCCGGAGCTTCCACCTTCTTGAACGAAGTGGTGCGCGCCGCGCCTACTCGAAGACGCGACTTCATGCTGTGAATATGCTCGGGAGTCGTACCGCAGCACCCGCCAACCAGCGTTACTCCAACCTCGACAAACTTCTTGGCATAGCTGGCCATGTACTCAGGCGAGCACAGATAGATGTTGCGGCCTTCGACGGAGCGCGGCATGCCGGCGTTGGGCTGGGCGGAGAGCGGGGCCGTGGTCACAGCGCGGACGCGTTCCATTGCGTCGAGCATGGCAACCGGGCCAACGCTGCAGTTGCAGCCGACAACCTCGGCACCCCACTCCTGCAATTGGGGGCCATAGTGCTCAGGGCTGGAGCCGTCGAGGCAGTTGCCTTCTTCGTCGATAGTGACCTGCGCGACCACCGGCAGTTGGGGATTGACCTCGCGCGCGGCGATCAGGGCCTGGTGCAGCTCTTCGAGATAACCGAAGGTTTCCAGGATGAGAAGGTCGACGCCTTCGTCGTTCAGGGCCTCAATCTGCTCGCGGAAAGCATCGCGGGCTTCGGACAGCGCGATTTTGCCCAGCGGCTCAATGCGCACGCCGAGCGGCCCTACCGCCCCGGCCACAAGGGCGTCGAAGCTCTTGGCCGCCTCGCGGGCCACGCGCGCGCCCATGCGGTTGATGTCGGCCAGCCGGTCCAGACAACCGTGCTTGCCCAGGCGAAACGAATTCGCGCCAAAGGTGTTTGTTTCTATGATCTCTGCCCCGGCCTGCAGATAGTCGTGATGGATGTTGCGGATGAGGTCGGGCTGCGAGAGGTTCAACTCGTCGTAACAACGGTTGATAAAGATGCCTTTGGCGTACAAAAGCGTGCCCATGGCGCCGTCGCAGAGCACCGGGCCACGTTGCAATCGAGTTAGCAGATCTATTGCCATTGCAGTAACTGCCTGCCGTTGGCAGGTTGAAGTCTATGGTACATGACGCGGAGTCGCGCCATGCAAACCCGGAGAAGAGCTTGGTTGCTTTGTTATAATGCAGTTTTCCAAGGACTTACGTTGTATTGTAGAGTTTTGCGGAGCAAACGGTTGAAGCGAGTATTGGCTCTTGTGGGCGCGACCCTCTGTGCCCTGGTAATGGTTTGCTGTGGCGGAAACAACGGCAACACCACCACGGTAGTCACTCCTAACGGCAACACCATCAACAATCCCAAAGGCACGCTGAAAAACCGGGCCTATATCAGCAATCAGTTTTCCGGCAATCTGCAGATTGTCGACAGCTCCAATGATTCGACGGCGTTCTATTCATCGAGCTATACGAATACCGGCACGACCAATCAGATCGCAGACCTGTCGGTGAACATTCCGGTTGGCATCTCGGCAACCTTCCTGGTGCTGAGCCCTGATCGAACCAAGACCGCGGTGTATGATCCGTCGTCGCTGCAAATGGATTTTGTCAACAACTCCACCCAGGCCGACACGGTGAATGTGGCCCTGCCTGCCTGGGCGGCCATGGCGGTCTTCTCGGGAGACTCGACGAAGCTCTATGTTCCCACCGGGAACGCACCCGTTTCGGGCAGCCAGCCAGGCTCTATTCAAGTGCTCGATCTGGTGAACTCTGTCACCTCACGCATTGCGGTGCCTTCGGTGCGATGGGTCGCGTTGAACCCGGCAGGGACAATCCTGCTGGCGTTCGCCGACACCTCGGACTCGGTGTGGTACGTCGACCTGACGGCCACCACGATTACGCCAGTGGAGATTCCCGGGTTTTCGCGTCCGGTGAATGCTTTTTTCAGCAGCGACGGCAATACGGCGTACGTGTTGAATTGCGGCAATCAGTGTGGCGGCGCGGAGAGTCCCTCGGTGGTGCAGTTTGACGTTCCTTCGCAGACCATCAAAGCGACGGTCACGGTAGCAGGCGCCACGGTCGGCCTGCTGAACGGGGCCAACCTCTACGTTGCCGGATATGGCGGCGGCGCGAACGGAACCATGGACGTGGTCAATACCACGAACATGACGCGCTCTACGGCCACCCCAGTGACGATCAACGATGGCCAGCAGTCGATCATGGCGGTGAACAACAACATGCTGTACATCGGCGCCAAGACGTGCAGCAATTCCGTCACCGGGTGCCTGTCTATCGTCAACCTGACCAGCAACACCGCGGTGACGCCCGGCCCGCCTCTGGGTCCGGTCACCGGCCTGCAATCCATCCCCAATCGCAATGCGATGTATGTGATTCAGGGAGGAAAGCTGAACATCTACGACACCACGAACAATACGCAACTGCCCTCGCTGGGATTCCGCGGCGCGCTGTATGGGGTGGTGCAGGTGGACCAGTAGAGATGGGTTGAGTTCCGTCTAATTGGCGGGCAAGAACATCGCAAAAACGCTGCCGCTTCGCCCCGGTCTAGTGCTGCTTCTGACGCGGAGAACCCCGTGGCATTGAGCGACCGTCTCTTTCACCAGCGCAAGCCCTAAACCCGTGCCGGCCGATCCTTTGGTGGTGAAGAAGGCATCAGTAATCCTGGGCAGATCCGCAGGAGGTATCCCGGAGCCGTTGTCGGCGAAGGTGACTCGCAGTCCATGGCGATGGAGCCCGCTCCACTCGCGCGCCGAGGAGACGCGGACGTACATTACTCCGCCTCCGGGCATAGCGTGCGCGGCATTGAGCAACAGGTTGGCGAACGCTTGCCGCAGCGAGCCCGGATCAACCGGAAGATCTTCGCCAGGACAGTAGCGTACCTCGACGCAGATTCCCTGAGCATCAAGCCGCGACTTGTAGAAATCAATTACAGAATGCAGCAACCTCGGTACATTGGTGTCCTGCGGCCCTGCCGGGCTTCGAGACCGGTCCATTGCGCCGTGTGCAATTTGAGAAATACGGTGTACTTCTTCCTTGGCGAGCGCAAGGTAATGGCGACCCGTGTCGGTGAGGGTGTCTTCGGCTTCCAGCAGATAGAGAAGGTTCAGTAGCGCATCGAGAGGGTTATTGACTTCGTGAGCCAGGGAAGCAACCAGCGCGTCACTACCTGCGGGCGCTCGTACTTTTCGCTCTGATTGGTTGCCATCCAAACGACACCCGGGGCCCGGCCAATTTGGCTCCCCAACGATATACACTGTGTCTGATACCAGACGGAGGGCCCCGGTTGTCCTAAAAGCGTAGAATAAACTTACATCTCAATACGCACATGCTCTGGCCAGGGGGTTGGTTCACCTGCGCATCCTGATGCGGCGATTTCGCCCATGGAGTAGCAGTATGAACCTGGCTAAGCAACAGCCTTATCGGAATCGTGTGCTGGCAGCCCTGCCTAGTACTGAAGTCAATCGCTTGCGGCCTCATCTTTCTCCAGTAACTCTCGAGCAGGAAGAAACCCTGCTCGATGGAGCCGCTCCGTATGCCTACTTCCTGGAGGACGGCATCGCATCGGTTGTGGTGACTCTGAAGAACGGCAATACAGTCGAGGTTGGCATCATCGGAATGGAGGGCGTAGTTGGCCTCCCTATTCTCCTGGGTTCTGCAGGAGCGCCTGGCCGGACGTTCATCCAGATTGCGGGCTCCGGTTTACGGATCAAGGCAGACATTCTGAAACAGGAATTTGAGCGCCCGGGACAGCTGCGTCGGGTTCTGCAAAAGTACATGCAGGCCTTTATGGTGCAAGCCGCACAAACGGCCGCCTGCAATCGGCTGCACAACATTGAGGAGCGGCTGGCCCGCTGGCTCTTGTCCTGCCGAGACCGGCTGGACTCAGACCAGCTCCGATTGACGCATGACTTTCTGGGCCAAATGCTGGGAGCACCGCGCACAACCGTGACCTTAGCGGCTGGCCTGCTCCAGCGAGCGGGGCTCATTGACTATTCCCGCGGAACAGTAACCATCAAGAACCGCACTGAACTGGAGCAGGCTGCCTGTGAGTGTTACAGCACCGTGCGCAGTGAGTTTCAGCGGCTTTCCCTGCTTTATGTCTGATACCAGACCGACAAAGGTGGCAACCTGGCGCTAGCTTTACACCAATCTGCACGTGGGGTAACCGGCATTGAAGTCCAAACGGGTTCACATTTCGCCCACATCGCCTGCCTCAAAGAATGGCAAGCGGCGAATTTTGTCGGTTGATGATGAGCCCGGGATTCTTTTCACACGACAAATAGTCCTGGAAAACGCCGGCTACAAAGTGTTGAGCGCTGCCGATGGCGAGCGGGCCTTGCAACTTTTCGCAGGAGAGGCCGTGGACCTCGTTCTCCTTGACTATGTGATGCCGGGAATGAACGGCGGAGCCGTCGCCCATAAAATGAAGATTGTCAAGCCGCTGGTGCCTGTAATGATCGTCTCAGCCAGTTCGATTGAAGAAGAGATTCCGGCCTGCGTGGATTGTCTAATCAGCAAGGGAGAAGGGCCCGGGGTGCTGTTGGAGAAGATTGAGCAGTTGCTTGCGAAACTCTCAAACCCACAATTGCTTGACCAGGAAAGATCGCCTCGCGACAGCATATCTTCCCGGCGGAGAGCATCGGGCGCCTAAGACCTGTTCGGTCGCAGGCCGTCCCACAAACCTTCCCACAGGCCTGGGCAGAACCTGAGCGACTGCTGCCGTGACTCCAAGCTTTCTCGGCAATCGAGAAGTTGACTCCACCGTGTGCCGCTCTTCAGTGGCGATAAAATCGCTATATCACAAGCCATCTGCCTACACCTTCGCGAACCAAGGCGGGGAAGCCTTTCGCTTCGACTCCACAGACCGCTAGCGCTTCGCTCTACTGCGGCTCCAGTCGCAGATGATGGGCGGCGGCGTGCTGGACGGCGTCGGCCGAAAACGGCAGCGGGAAGGTGCGCCCGTGGTAGTACGCGTCCCACTGATCGTTGAAGTGGTCGTCGAAGATATTTCCCGACTGCCCGTTCACGATATTCAGCGTCGAGTTGTCCAGATCGGACATGTCGGCGGTGAAACGCTCGGACGGGCCGAAATCTTTTTGCACCTGCTTGATGGTCTGATCATCGCCAGAGAGCGGCTGCGGTCCCGGCCCAGCCCGCTTCAGTACCGGGAAGTTGCTCCAGAAGGGGTGCTTCACGTCGATCTGGTACACCTTGCCCCAGCGCCAGGTGGAGAGCGCACGCGGCGCGCCCTGGTCTGACAATGCCTGCTCCACAGCGGCGGTCAGCAACTGGTTGTAGTTGGCGAAGTGCGCGGGCAGCCAGCGCTGCGGCTGGTAGGTGAGCACGTTCTCCAGCCATACCGGCTCCATGAACCAGTGGTAGAGCTTCCAGTCGTCGCCGAGCTTGTCGCGCAGCAGCAACTCCTCCAGCTTGTGCCGCGAGTAGTACGCAATGGTGGGAGCGGCGAGATCAGTCGCCATGCTGCCGTCCCAGTTGCGCATCAGGTCGGCGGCGGCCTTGGCGCGTGGCGAAGCGTCGGGTGTGTGGTCGATGGCGTAGACGAACCGCTCCGCGCAGTAGCGGTCGAACTCGGAGACAATGTCGGTCTGGATGGCGAGCATATCGGCCGCCGTGTACTTCTTGTTCGCGCTCAGCAGCTTGTAAATGCGCTGCACCCGGTAGGGCGCGACCCACTCGATGGCGATCGAATAGGGATAGTCGTTGGGGGTGACGCGCGCGTTGGCCGTCGCGATGATTCCCGAGGGCGGATCGTAGACGCTGGGCAACTGGTCATAGGGAATGAAGCCGGTCCATTCGTGGCTGTCGTCATCGCCAGGGACCGGCAGCGAGCCATCGCCCGCGGCGCGGATGGGCACCTCCCCGGTCGCCTGATATCCGATGTTGCCGTCGGTATCGGCATAGACCACGTTCTGCCCCGGCGACTCAAATCGCGAGAACGCCGCGCGAAACTCCTGCCAGTTGTGGGCCGAGTTCACTGCGAAAAATGGAATGGCATCACCGGTGGTGTCGTAGATGGTCCACTTCAGCGCGAGCTGCCGCTTCTCGCCCGGCACGAACGGCGTAATAATCGGGCCATGGCGGGTGATCACCACGTCGACGGTCACGTCTGGCTTGCCCTTCACCCGAATGATTTCTTTGCGATGCTCGGGCTGCTTCCATCCCTGCGGGGTGAGATATTCGCCACGGTCGTTGAACTTCTCGACGTAGAGTTCCTCGACATTGGGCCCGAGATTGGTGAATCCCCAGGCAATGTGCTGGTTGTGTCCCACAATGACGTAGGGCACGCCGGGGAGGGTGACTCCCACAACGTCGTAGTCCCCGGCGGTGAGATGCGCTTCGTACCACGTGTTCGGCATGCGCAGATCAAGGTGCATGTCGTTGGAGAGCAGCGGCTTGCCCCTAGCGGTGTGCGCGCCCGAGACGACCCAGTTGTTGGAGCCGGGACGCAGGTCGTCGCTGTAATTGGGAAGGAAAGGCAAGGGTGGGTCCGCATCGAGTGCCGTTGCTGCGATGGATGGGGTAAGAGGCGGACTTAATGACGATCGATGCCTGGGCCGGGCCTGTGGCGGCGGCTCTTCTTCTTCATGTTCCTGCCTGGGACTGTCTTCCGCCGGCGGCTCATTCTCGATCGACTGACCCTCGGCGCCCGGCGGATGATCACGCCATGATGAGTTCACATAGAGGTCGGCGGTCAAGTCCGGCCCCAGTTTGGCGAGAATCTTCTCCTTCTGCAACTCCTTCTTGTACATGTAGTGATTCAGGAACTGGGTCATTGACAGGCCGACCAGCATGGAGTCCTCAACCGTCCACGCATAAGGGAAGTAGGTCATCAGACGAAATTCCACCGGCAGCGACTTCTGGTGCTGGGCGATGTAGGCGTTCACGCCGTCGGCATACGCCTGGAAGTGGGCCCGTTCGTCCGGACTCAGGTCAGCGGTCATCTTCTCCGCCACCTGGCGCAGGCCGAGGATGCGCTGCTGGATGTCGCTTTTGCTGTACTCGGGGCCGAGAATCTCCGCCAGGTCACCGGAGGCAAAGCGGCGCGTCATGTCCATCTGCCAGAGACGGTCCTGCGAGGTAACAAAGCCCTGGGCGAAAAACAGGTCATGGACATTGCCGGCCGAGATGTTCGGCACACCCAGCGAGTCGCGCGTCACGATCACCGGGGCGGTCAGGCCGGAAAACTTCAAAGTTCCGTCGACTGCCGGTAACGAGGCCTTGGCCGCGCGATAGAACCAGACATCAGCCACAACAAACAGGAACAGGAAGAAGATCAGCAGGACGATAACCGCGCGCAAGGCAATGCTGGGCTGCTTGCGGCGCGGAGGAGAGACGGTCGAGGGGACGGTCATGCGAAGTTCGATTATAGCGATGTGCCTCGGTCAAACCCGAGTGCGATTTGCGATGCCGGTTGAACGCACGTTTCGAACAGGACACCAGAACAGGACACCAGGTTGCAGCCAGTGTCCCAAGTTGCCATAATGGGCGCATGAAGTCTGCTTGCGCGACCGTGGCAGCCGTGGTCCTCGTTCTGGTGGTCGGCCTTGCCGCGAAAGACAAGAAGAGCTCCGACAATGGCCTGGCGAACCTGCACTTCAGCGTGTTCAAGGCCGATAACGGCAAGCCCATCCCCAATGCTTCCGTGGTCCTGCATCCGGTAAGCAAGGACGGCAAGCAAGTTAATTCCGGCTACCAGTTAAAGACCGACCTGGAGGGCAAGACCGAAACTGAAGGCGTGCCCTACGGCAAGTTGCGCATACAGGTGCTGGTGCACGGCTTTCAGACATTTGGGCAGGACTACGAGATCAACCAGCCGAACATGGACATCGCGATTCGACTGAAGCGGCCGCAACAGCAGTTCACCATCTACGACCGGCCGGCCAACGGCAACCAGGATGACGGTAGCCCGCAAATGGGCACGCCCATCAAGCAAGCACCACCGCCAAAGGAACAGTAACCGGGCGGGAAGAGTTGGCCCACCAACTATTTTGGCTGGGCAGTGCTTTGGGCAGTGGTAATTCCCTTCTCTTTCAGGCGGTCGATGCCCTTCTGCGCTTTGGCGGCGTAGGGTCCATGGGGAAGGATCTTCAAGTAGTCCTGATAATTTTGCATCGCGTCTTGCAGGTCGCCTGATTTCTCCAGTGCTGCGCCGAGCTTGTAGGTGGCCTCAGCATCGTGGGGTTTGTACTCCAGGGCCTCGCGATAGCGGCTGATCGCGGCGGGATAGTTGTCGCGCTTGAAGTAGAAGTCGCCCACCTCGACGTCCTTCATCGCCTTCAGAGGATTCCAGGGAGTGAACTCGCCGGAGTCGCCGGCGGTGTCCAGGTCCGCTCCGGGGTGGTTCTTCGCATCGCCGGGAGGGGGAGAGATATCGATTTCGGTCTGCTTGCTGGAGCTTTCGCCCGGGGGGAGCTGTGAATCGGAGCGCGGCGGGTGGGCAGTGTTGTCGATGGGAGCAGGGGCGCTCTTGTCGACCGGGACTTGCTCGACCGGCTGTTGCGCCAGACATACACCCAGAGGGAACACAAGAACGACCGGCAACAGGAGACCACGCAACTTCACACCCATATTGTAGACAACCCGCGAAGGGTTTTGAACTCTCGGCGGAGGACCCTTCCGCTTCCACGTAGAAATGGGACCATTGAAATTAAACAAGGCCGGCCAAATTCGACCGGACCGTGGACTTCGATGGAAAACGCCTACTCTCCCGTGACCTGCTCCCGGGTTATCTCAGCGACAACCTTCTTGGGATCGCGGAGCACCTCCGCCGGCTTCATGCGCGCGAACAGGTCGAGGGTGCGGGCAATGAGTCCCGTCCAGCCGGTCTGATGGCTGGCGCCAAGTCCGGCGCCATTGTCGCCGTGGAAGTACTCGTAGAACAGGATGTAGTCGCGCCAGTGCGGGTCGTCCTGGAACTTCTTTGCCCCGCCATAAACGGGTCGCTGGCCATTCTCATCGCGCAGGAAGATGCGGCCGAGCCGGCGGCCAATTTCTTTGGACACCTCAAACAGCGTCATGTAGTTCCCCGAGCCGGTCGGACATTCCACCTTGAAGTCGTCGCCGTAGAAGGCGTACATGCTCAGCAGCCCGCGCAGGATCAGGACGTTCACCGGCATCCAGATGGGACCGCGCCAGTTGGAGTTGCCACCGAACATGCCGGTGTTCGATTCCTCCGGCAGGTACTGCACCGTGTACTGATGTCCCCCAAGATTGAAGATGAACGGATGTTGCAGGTGATACTTCGAGAGCGAGCGAATGCCGTAGGGGCTGAAGAACTCGTTCTCATCGAGCATGCGCTTGAGAATCCGCTCCAGCTTCTCCTTATTGACGACCGAGGTCATTCTTCTGCCGCCGAACCCAATAAAGCTGCCCTCGGCAATGGCAATTTTCTTGACCACTCCTGGATGCCGCTTGCGGAACAGCTCAATCAGTTCCTGAATACGGGAATGATTGGCCAGCGCGCCCTGCTCAAAGATGGTTGCCGCGCATAGTGGCAGCAGACCGACCATGGAGCGCACCTTCAGACGCATGGCGTCGCCATTAGGGAAATGCAGCAGGTCGTAGAAGAACCCATCTTCGTTGTCCCACATTTCGTCTTCGTTCACACCCATGCGGTCCATGGCATAGGTAATCCACGCGAAGTGCTCGAGGAAACGGAAGGCAATTTCTTCGTACATGGAGTCGTATTCCGTCAGGATGAGCGCGATCTCCAGCATGCACAGGCAATAGAAGGCCATCCATGCGGTGCCATCGGCCTGGTCGAGGTGGCCGCCGGTAGGCAGCGGCGAGCTGCGATCAAAGACACCGATGTTGTCCAGACCCAGGAAGCCGCCGGCAAATACGTTGCGTCCTTCGGGATCCTTACGGTTCACCCACCAGTTGAAGTTCAGCATGAGTCCCTGGAAGGAGCGCTCCAGGAAGCGCAGATCGGCGCGGCCGAGTTCGGATTCGACGCGATACAGGAATAGTGTCGCCCAGGCGTGCACCGGCGGGTTTACATCGCTGAAGTTCCATTCGTAAGCCGGAATCTGCCCGTTGGGATGGGCGTAGAGGGTTCGGAGCATCAACAGCAACTGGTCCTTGGCGAAGTCAAAGTCCACCAGCGACAGAGCGAGAGTGTGAAAGGCCAAGTCCCACGCCGCATACCAGGGATATTCCCACTTGTCGGGCATGGAGATGACATCGCTGTTGAGCATGTGGAACCACTCCATGTTGCGCGCATGGCCCTTGCCCGAGCCCAACAGAGGATGAGATTCATGTTCCTCAAGCCACTTGTCGAGGTCGAAAAAGTAATACTGTTTGGTCCACAGCATGCCTGCCAACGCCTGGCGATGGACGCGACGCCCGTCTTCGCTGAAGGTGTGCGGCGTGATTCGGTTGTAGAACTCGTCTGCCTCAGCAAGCCGCTGAGCCAGCACCCGGTTGAAGGTCTCGAAGGAGTCGGCGACAGGTTTCGCGCTTAGCCGGAGGCGTATGACCTTCGCCTGTCCGGCGGGAACATCGAGCAGGTAGTGCGCTGCGGCCTTGGTGCCGGTGCGGGCCGGGTTTACGGCTTCCTTTTTCCCGGCGATCACGTATTCGTGAAAGGCATCCTTGACGTAGGGCGTGGCGTTCGGCTGGCTCCAGAGGCGGGTAGCGTTGCTGTCGTTCTCGGTGAACAGCAGCTCGGAAGCACCTTCGCACTGTAACGTGTATTGGCCAATCTCGGGGACCGAGGCGCGAATATCAGTGCTGGTGATGGCCTGCAACGCCGGCTTCGGCTCGCCCGGATTCGCGAACCACGTGTTGCGAAACCACAGTGTGGGAAGCACGTGCAACTGGGCGGCTTCGGGTCCCCGGTTGTGCACGGAAATGTTGATCAGCAGATCTTCCGGATCGCCCTTGGCGTACTCCACGAAGACATCGAAGTAGCGGTCGTCGTCGAAGATGCCGGTATCGAGCAGCTCGTACTCCATCTCTTCGCGCGAGCGCCGCTTGTTGGTCTCGACCAGATCGCTATAGGGATAGGCGCGCTGCGGGTACTTGTACAGGTACTTCATGTAGGAGTGCGTGGGCGTGCTGTCGAGGTAAAAGTAGTATTCCTTGACGTCCTCGCCGTGGTTGCCTTCGCTGTTGGTCAGGCCAAAGAGACGCTCTTTCAGGATGGGGTCGCGGCCGTTCCACAGCGCTAAGGCGAAACAGAGGCGCTGCTTGTCGTCGGAGATCCCGGCCAGTCCGTCTTCACCCCAGCGATAGGCGCGGGAGCGGGACTGGTCGTGGGAGAAGTAGTCCCAGGCGTTGCCATCCTTGCTGTAATCCTCGCGCACGGTTCCCCATTGCCGCTCGCTCAAGTAGGGCCCCCACTTTTTCCAGGGGATGCCGAGTTCACGGGCATCGTTCAATCGCTTTTGTTCAGTGACTTCTGTGTAGGACAGCGGGGCGCGTTCTTTGGCCGGCGTCTTCATACGGAGGCTTCCTCACTTTGGCGGGCTCGGAGTTGACGAATGGGATGGAGCATGGGGAGCTTGCGGCCGAGGCCTCAGCTAAGGCTTCGTACAAGCTGCA
This sequence comes from uncultured Acidobacteriaceae bacterium, assembly GCA_963815775.1. GTDB lineage: Bacteria > Acidobacteriota > Terriglobia > Terriglobales > Acidobacteriaceae > CAVVDY01. The sequence goes on from CAWFIB010000030.1 coordinate 141,712, forward strand.
GCAATAATGATAGTGCAGAGACAGCGTTTTGGGCTGAAGCAGTCATTGGCGGGGCGGTTCGCCGGGACGCCAGAGACGTCCCGGCGGATACGTTCAGGGAACACGATAGGGCGGGCTAGGACCCAGCGATGGCCTTGTTCTGAAGAACACGCACGACGACGCGACGGTTCTCAGCCTGGCCTTGTTCCGTTTTGTCGTTGCCAACCTGCCGGCTCTCGCCCATGGCAGCCGGGGCCAGCATGCGGGTAAGAGGAACATCTCCTTGCTGTAACAGGATGGTGGTCACGTTGCTGGCGCGCTCCTCGCTGAGCTTCTGATTGAGCGCAACGCTGCCAACCGCCGACGCATAGCCCTTCACTTCGACCATATAGCCTTTGACAGTCTTGGCTTTGTTCGCCAGCGCCAGCAGTTGTGGGACATATTTCTTGTCGACCTGTATCTGGCCGTTGGCGAAGTAGACGGTCACTGCGTCCCAGATGTAGTAGTCGTCCATCTGGCCGAAGCGAGCGGCGTTGGCAGCGATTTCTTCTTTCTGTTTGGAAATCTGTTCCTGCTGCTGCTGCAACGCCTCGTTCTGTTCCTTCAGCTTAGCGTTCTGCTCCTGCAGCTCTGCCTGGTTCTTCTCGGTCTGGGCCTGGGTTTCATGCATGCCGGCCTGAATCGACTGGGCCTGCTCCAGATCGTTGCCCTTGAATCGGACCTTGGTGGCTACGACTTGCTGCTTGTCGTTGTAGACGCCTTCGACCTGCACCGCGAGACCGGGAATAAGGGCGGCCATTGACATGTTTTTGTGGCGCGCCTTGAGCACTCCCTGCACCTGCTGGACGTCGGTGGTGTCGGTCAGCACGACCACCAGGTTGGGGCTATCCGAGGTTTGAAGGATCATCTCGTCGCCACTGCGCGCTTTGATGAGGCCCTGGACCTTGACCTGCGCCGCCGCCGTCATGCTCAAGGTGAGCACAATCAGCGACCCGGCGAACAGGGTCACAATTTTCGAAAGATAAAGACTATGTCGTTTCACGCTTTTCTTCTCCTGATCTTGAGTTCTCAATTAGGTGTGGGTGAAGTTCTGTGCCGAGGACGTCGAGAAGCAGGCTACAGGCTTTTCACATTCTGAAGCTAACATTTTATATTCTATTTCGCTATGGTGACCCTATTTTTGTAATACCGACGGTAACCGCTCGCCAACCAGAAAAAACTACCAGGCGCCATCCCATAATGAACCAAGTAGGGGCCTCGGTTTCCCTCAGGGACAAGGGCCCAGTCTTTGTGCGGCCCCGAACATGGCTGAGGTCGCGGCCTTTCGAAGCCGATCCAGGAGCCAGCGTCCAGGAAACTGCGATGCGGTCGGCCTGGGTCAAATTCCCATGAAGCCCAGGCTGCACCGCTTTTCTTTTGGCCAGCGGTCGGTGAGAATCGGGTTGCGGCCGCAGCCATGGCCCCCATGAAAGAGGAAAGGTGCTCGGATGAACGTTCTGGTCCTCAACTCGGGAAGCTCCAGTCTGAAGTTTCAAATCATTGCAACCGACCTGGAGCGCATCAAGGCCTACACGGACGAGCGCGTCTGCCGGGGTGAGGTGGAGCGTCTTGGGGGCGAAGCCATCATTACCTTTCAGGCGGGAGAGGAGAGTAAGCGGAAGTTCACCGCTCCCCTGCGCGATATCGGAGCGGCGCTGGATTACCTGGTGCGGTACATCGCCTCGGACAAGTCGGGCGTAACGGCGATCAAGAACTCGGGTGACATTCACGCGGTGGGGCATCGCGTGGTGCATGGTGGGGAGCTATTCAAGGAATCGGCGCTTATTGACGAGAAGGTGTTGCAAGGCATCGAAGAGTGCATCGACCTGGCGCCGCTGCACAATCCCAACAACATCCGGGGCATTCAGGCGGCGCGCGAGCTGTTCGGAAAAGACATTCCGCAGGTGGCGGTGTTCGATACCTCGTTCCACCACACCATTCCCGAGGACGCCTATCTCTATGCGATTCCCTATCACCTGTATCGCCGGCACCGCATTCGCCGCTACGGATTTCATGGCACCTCGCACCGTTACGTTGCCTTCCGTTATCGCGCGCTGCGCGGCCTCACACGCGAGCAGACCAACATCATTACCCTGCACCTGGGCAATGGCTGCTCGGCGGATGCGATCAAGGGCGGCAACTCGATCGATACGTCGATGGGCATGACGCCGCTGGAGGGACTGGTGATGGGTACGCGCTGCGGCGATCTCGATCCTGCCATCGTCAACCTGATCGCGTCGAAGGAAGGGATTTCGGCGTCGGAGGTGGAGACGTTGCTGAACACGCAGTCCGGGCTGCTCGGCGTCTCGGGCCTGACCAACGACATGCGGGTGCTGCAATCGGAACTGAAAGAGCACGATGACCGGCGCGTGCGGCTGGCCATCGAAATTTTCTGCTATCGCGCGCGAAAGTATATCGGCGCGTATCTCGCGTGCATGGGCGGCGCCGATGCGGTGGTGTTCACCGGCGGGATTGGGGAGAACTCGCCGGAGATCCGCGCGTGTATTTGTTCCGGGATGGAGTGGGCGGGGCTGAAGATCGATGATGCGCGCAACCAGCAGATGGTGGGGAAAGAAGGCCTGATCAGCACGGATGACTCAAAGCTGCTGGCGTATGCGATTCCGACCGATGAAGAGTTGCTGATTGCGCGGGATACGGTGCGGGTGATCGAAGGGCAGCCGCATCCGTCGTAGGCCTTCGCGGGCTGAAGCCCGCGAACAATGACAACACAAGCAGCTTGTGGCGGCACAGCTAAAGCTGCGCCCCTTCAAAACGCGCTGTGTAAGGGGTGGAATGCGTCGGGTCGAGCGCGTCTTCAGACGTGCCGCAAAAAGCCGCACTTCCCTTCAGCGGCTTTAGCCTCTGTATGCGCAGTGGCTAAAGCCCTATTACTTCTCGATCCGAGGTCGGCACGACCTTGGCCGTGCCGAAAACGTCGTATAGCAGCATCAGGCTCCTCGCGACCTGAAAAGGTCATGCCCCGACGCGGTATATTCCGACGCTGTCTAGCGTCGCCTTCCGCCGCCGCCCATTCTGGCGCCGCCATAGCTGCCACGCGTGGAGTTGAAGTTCTGGGTGCGTTGGGCGCCCTGCGTTCGCATCTGCTGCTGGCGTTGCAGGTTGGCGTCAGGCTTGGTGGTGGACTGCCAACCGCTGCCGCTGTTGGAGGACCAGTCTCCACTTTGGCGGTTGTAGCGATAGACGGTGCCGTCTTTGCCCGCGTACACGTTGTTCTTGCCTGCTGCTACGCCGGCGTTGGTGTTGGTGTTGTAGGCGAAGCCGCCACGCCCGGCTGTTCCCTGCCCACTATAGATGTTGCCTGCGTAACCGGCTCCGCCACCAGCGACGATGCCGGTGTTCGGGTTATAGGTCGCACCTCCGCGATAGGCTCCGGTGTTGCCGGTATAGATGTTGGTGTTGGTGCCGCGCCCGGCGACAGTGGTGCGACCGGTCTGCGTATTTTGATAGACGCCGCGGCTCGCCGCTCCGTAGTTGCCGGTGTAGGGATTGGCCCAGGCAGCGCCGGTACGGGAATACGCCGTGTTGCCCCAGACACCGTAGACATTGGCAACTGCTGCGCCGCCCCACGCTCCCCAGCCATAGTAGGGATACCAGCCGTATCCGTAATAGCCCATGGGGCCCCACCACGGGTAATACCAGGGATTGTAGGCATAACCGTAGCCAAAGCCGAAGCTCCATCCGGTCGCTGTGGTATAGGTGAAGCCGGCTCCCACACCGTAGGTGTAGGGCCATCCATACCACACTGTGGGACTAATGTATGGAGGATAGTACCAGCCCGTCCCATAAACCACGGTAGTGCTGCTGGAGGAAACCACAGTGCCGTAATATCCCGGGGTGTAGCCGACGTAGACGACCTCGGGCGTGGAGTTATAGACCTTCACGTAGGTGACGTAATACAGGGGCGAGCCGGGCGGGATGGTATAGATCTCGTCGGGAATGGAATCCGCCACGCGCCATGGGCCCTGCGGCGTCGGCGCCTTGAACCACACGCCAGCTTCAACGCAGTAATAGTTGTTGTCCGAGACCTTGATCACCGCCGTCGAAGTGTTCTTGGCGTAGCTCATCGAGGTGCTCTGGATGGGCACGAAGGTCGCTTCCCCGTCGTACTGCACGGTGAGCTTGGCTTCCGAGCGGGTGACGGTTGCCGTCTGTGGGATCGAGTTGGCGATCAGTGCTTCTTTCGACTCCGGCGTGCCGGGAACCGACGCCAGCACGGTTGCCTTTGGATTGGCGGTGGGGATCTTCGCGAAATCCGGCGGCATGTCTTTGCCGTCAACGTACGTCCATGGGCCATTGAGCGAAGCGCCCTTGAACCAGCGGCCCGAGATCAGGATGTAGTACTGGCCGTCGAGGCGGAAGATGTTGCCGTTGGTGTTGACCACGTATTCCAGACCGGTACCCGGGATGGGATTGTATTGCGGATCGCCTTTGGTCTCGATCAGCTCGGCCGGTCCGAAAACAACATAGACTACCGGGATCTCGGCGTTCTTGCCCCCTTCCTTCAGCGAAGCTTGCTTGGGGCTCTGCTCGGTCTGCAAGGTCTGAGCGGGAGTGTTGGTGACCACCCATTCCTCGGCCTTCTTCATGTCGTCGGGAAGCTTGTTGGCGCGGCTCCAGGGACCTTCCAAGTCCTTGGCCTGGAGCCACCAGTCCGAAACCCGCAGGTAGTAGAGCTTCTTGTCGTTCTCGAAAAGCAGCACGGCGCGAGTGTTGATGACGCGCTGTAACTTTGTGCCCTGAATTTCGCGCAACTGCGGCAGGCCGTCGATCAGCACCAGCAAGGAAGGCTTGTACGAAATGATCACCTTGGGCGGATCGTTTTTGACTTCCACTGTCTTGACGGGTTCGCTGGTGGCATCCAACATCGATTGCAGACGGTCGAGGGAGATGGTCTTGGTCGCGTTGGGCACCTGTTTCTTAAGCAGAGCGTCGAGTTCGGCTTCCTTCTCGTGGGCGGCGGGAAACTTGATCTTGGTGAGATGGACCTGATCGAGCGTGACCAGGCGGTTGACCTTGTCCACCTCGGTACGGGCGCTGAACCAGATGACGCCATAGTTAGATGGGCCCTTGGTGCCGGTGGTGACCTCGACGGCGGCATACAGGTTGATGCGGTTGCCATCCCAGCTATCGACCTGCGGCTGGTAGACGAGGAACTTGTCCTTGCCGTTGGTGAAGGTCCGCGGCCAGGTCGATTCGGAGTTCTTGGCTTTCTGCGTCTTGGCTTTTTGAGCGCTGGGTGCGTTGGAGAGGGTCTGGGATTGTGCCCAGGACGGAGTGACGCTGGCAAGCGCAAAAATCAACACCAAAGCTAAACAATATTGCTCTATCTTTCGGCAGAACAGAAGTCTACGCACAACCGGCCTCCACTACGGTGCGACCGCAGTTGCTGAATTGAAAGAATGTACACACTTACGATACGACAAAGACGGTGCGGGAGCACTCCGCCGAGTTTAAAATGAGTACACTGTGCCGCTCGTTTTATGGCATCATGTACCTAAAGCGAATATCGATGGCAACAACCGCAAAGACGTTGAACGCTTATTTCGAGGACTGGCTGGGCACGGAGGCGGGCTCGGAGCAGAATGTGGTGCGTCTGGTTGAAAACGGGCTTCCCACCAAGGTCATCAGCCACTTGATCGACCGCGGCCTAACACGGAGCGAGGTGTTCGACACCATCATTCCATTGCGTACCTGGAAACATCGCAAGAGTCGGCGCGAGGCCATGTCGCGGGAAGAATCCGAACGGGCCGTCCGCACCGCGAAAATCCTGGCGCGCGCGCAGGCGGTCATGGGTGACGAGGAGTCGGCCCTCGATTGGCTGCGCACGCCCAAACGCAGGTTCGAGGGACGTACACCGCTGCGGATGCTCTCCACCGAAGCCGGTGGACGGCTGGTGGAGCAGATGCTGATCCAGATCGACCAAGGCATGTTCGCCTGATGTTCCTATGGAGGATTAGCAACCATGCCAGTCTGGACGGCCGCGGAGGACTGGAAGCGTCCGCGCGCTGGCATACGCAGGGGCGGCCCATCGTGTATCTGGCAGAGAGCGCGGCCGGAGCGTTGCTGGAGGTGATGGTCCACCTGGAACTGAATCCGGTGCAGATGCCCAAATCCTACCGGCTGCTGAAGGTCGAGGCGCCAGACGACGTGCCGTTCGAGTCGGCGCGACTGACCGAACTGGGGGAGCACTGGGTTGACGACGAGACGGCGACGCAAACGCTCGGGGACCGCTGGCTGTTATCGAGGGGCTCCGCTCTGTTGCGCGTGCCATCAGCCGTGGCGCCGGAGACGTTCAACATGCTGCTTAATCCCGCGCACGAGATGGCCCGGCGGCTGAAGATCGTCTCCCATCGGGAGTATCCGTGGGACCTGCGGCTGGTGTCGCGGCGCTGAGAACTCTCCAGGGCTGTATATGCTGCCAACGATTACAGGATCGAAGCTTAAGGAGCGCCATGCGAGCTGCGAGAATTCACCGCTTCGGAGCGCCTGAGGTCATCGAGATCGACGACATTGCCCAGCCGACTTCTGGCGAGCAGGAGGTGGTGGTGCGGGTGGAGGCGGCGGGCGTCGGTCCCTGGGACGCGTTGATTCGGGAGAAGAAGAGCGTGGTGAAGGCCGAGCTGCCGCTGATTCTCGGCTCGGACCTGGCGGGAAAGGTCGAGGCGGTCGGCGCGGGCGTCACGGCTTTCAAGCCGGGTGATGAAGTATACGGAGTGACCAATCCGAATTTCATCGGAGCGTACGCCGAATACGCTTTGGCGTCCGCGTCGATGATCGCGAAGAAGCCCATTTCGCTGAACTTTGTTGAGAGCGCCTCGGCTCCGGTGGTTGCGGTCACGGCATGGCAGATGCTGTTCGACTACGCGCAGCTAAAGGCCGGGCAATCGGTGCTGATCCAGGGAGCGGCCGGTAATGTCGGCGCGTATGCGGTGCAGATGGCAGCGCAGGCGGGAGTTGAGGTGTATGCGACCGCCTCGGGTGATGACCTCGCGCTGGTGCGAAGCCTGGGCGCAGGCACCGTCATCGATTACCGGGCCACGCGATTTGAGGACGTTGTACCGCCCGTGGACGCGGTGCTCGACATGGTCGGAGGAGAAACCCGGCAACGCTCGTTCTCGGTCATCAAGCCGGAAGGAATCCTGGTATCGGTGGTTTCGCAGCCGACGCGCTCCGACGCGCGGCCCAGCGGCGTTCGTTCTGTCTTCTTCCTGGTGCAGGTGACGACGGAGCGGCTGAATACGCTCTCTTCCCTGTTCGACACCGGCAAGCTGCGCACGCGGGTGGGAACGGTGCTACCGCTGGAGCAGGCGCGCACGGCGCACGAAATGCTCGCGGGCGCGCCACATCCGGGGGGGAAGATCGTGTTGACCATGGGCTAGCGGGCGGGTTGCGTTCCTTCGGGAACGGCCCCGCGGCAGACAGGGTTTCGATTGCCTTCAGGCCCCGGATTTGCGCTTTTCCGAGAGGCCCGGAATGCGACTAATCGCGGCGCTGAGGCCCCGCATTCCCCGATTTTCCTGTAACAGTGAGCTGCGTCACAGCATTTCTTCCTGTAGCCCGGTGGAATGGACTGTCGGGCCGGGGCCTGGCCGCAGGGAGAAGAAGAATGATTTCGGCAACCGTAACCCTTACGCAACCGCAAAGCACTCATCGCCAATTTGTCGCCACCAGCGGCACTGGACACCATGTGCTGCTCGACGACGCTGCCGGCAATAGCGGCGCCAAACCGATCGAGTTGGTCGCCATCGCGCTGGCGGGATGCACCGCGTTTGACGTCATCAACATTCTGCGCAAGAAGCGGCAGCAGGTCACCGGTTACGAAGTGAAGGTCGAAGCCGACCAGGGGTCCACCCCGCCGCAGGTCTTTACTCACGTTCGCACCCACCATGTGATCACCGGCATCGATGTTTCGCCGCAGGCGGTGGAGGACGCGATTCGCCTGTCGGAGGAGAAGTACTGCTCGGTGGGCGCCATGGTGCAGAAGACCGCCGAGTTGCGCACCACGTTTGAAATTGTGCCGGTGATGGACGCCGAGTTGGTTGAGGCGTAAGGATGACGTCGTCGAACCCACGGCCGCCCAGGGCGGCAGACGCTCTGGGGCGGCGAGGGATGGTGCTCGCGCCGGCGAAGCTGGCTATGCTGGCGGTGATCGTCGCCATTGCGTACTCCCCCATCCTGGCGCAGGACACGCTCCCGCTGACTCTGCAGCAAGCCGTAAACATGGCGCTGGACAAGAACCCCATGCATAAGGCGGCGCTGGCCGATCTGAAGATTGGGACAGCCGCCGTCCGCGAAGCGCGCGCTCCACTGATGCCCAAAATCACCTTCACGGAAAGCGCCATGCGTGGCAACGATCCGGTGTATGTGTTCGGATCGCGGCTGCGGCAACAGGCCTTCACCCTGGAAGACTTTGCGCTCAACCGGCTGAATACGCCAACGCCGATCAGCAACTTTTCCAGCCGCTTCTCGGGAACGTGGAGCCTATTCGACGGCCTGCAGAGCTGGTACGGCGTGAGCCGCGCCAAGTACATGAAGCAGGCTGCGGAGCAGCAGCTCGACCGCAGCGACCAAGAACTGGTGTATCAGGCGGTGCAGGCTTACTACGGCACACTGCTGGCGCAACGGCAGGTGGAGGTCGCCAAAGCCGGGCTAGCCACGGCAGAAGCCATCGAGAGCAAGAGCCGGGCGCGGGTGGAAAGCGGCATGGTGGTGGAGTCGGACCTGCTGAGCGCCGAGGTGGCGACGGCTGCCCGAAAGAAGGAGCTCATCTCCGCGCAGAACGCGCTGTCGCTGGCGCGCACGGAATTGGCGCTGGCGATTGGTATGACCTCCGACAGCTTGCCTGAACCGCAGGAGGCGCTGGCCGACCGCAGCTTCTCGCCGGCTCCGCTGGCCGATCTGGAGACCGAGTCGCTCGACAAGCGGCCAGATCTGAAGCGCGTGGAGTCAGAGCGCAGCGCGCAGGCGAAGAACATCTCCATGGCAAAGGGCGCGTTTGCACCGAGGCTGAACGTCTACGGCTCGTGGGAGACGGACAGTCCTACGCCGGGGTGGAACGGCGGCAATAACTGGATTGCCGGAGCGGAGTTCCAGTTTGACCTGTTCGACGGCGACAGCAAGCGGGCAAACCTGGCTATGCAGAAAGCCATGCAGGAGAAGGCCACGGCCCTGCGCGACAGCTTTCGCGATCAGATTCGGCTGCAGGTGCGCAAAGCTTATTACGACTACGACGCGGCACGGCAGCAGGTGGACGTGGCGCGCAGCGCGGTAGCCCAGGCGGAAGAGAGCCTGCGCATCAACCAGAACCGCTATGACGGCGGCCTGACGACGATCAGCGACCTGCTGCGGGTTCAGGAGGCCACCCAGCGGGCCAAGGTGGATTACTGGGACGCGGTGTACCGCGCGCACACCAGCTATGCCGGGCTGGAGCTGGCCACCGGCACACTCAGCGCAAGCTCTCCGGCGGTGACGCAATGATTCGCAATTTCATTCAACATTCCTGTCATCCTGAGCGAGACCGCGCCGGTTTTGCGCGGTCGAGTCGAAGGACCCCTATCCTCGCGACAAGTCTTGTCGCCGTGCTCACGCTGATGCTTGGCGCGTGTTCGAGCGAGAAACAGAACAATGCGCCCGCGCCTGAGACAGTTTCCGGCGTCGCGCTGCTGACGGCGCAACGTACTACGGTCCCGGACTATGTCGAGGCCACGGGCACGGTGCGGGCGGCACAATCGGCGCAGCTCTCGAGCCAGGTAATGGGGACGATCACCCGGGTCAACGTGCATGAAGGCGAAGCAGTACGGCGCGGGCAAGTGCTGATCACGATCGACCAGGCGCAGCAGCACGCAGCCTATCAAAGCGCCACGGCGGGACTCAACGCCTCGCAGCAGAACATCGCTGCGGCCGACGCCGAGTATGCGCTGGCGCAGTCGACCATGCAGCGCTATCAGACTCTGTACGACAAGAAGTCAGTCAGCCCGCATGAATATGACGAGGTGAAGGCCGGGCTCGAAGCCGCCAAGGCGCGGCGCGATGCCGCCCACGCTAACAGCGTGCAAGCCGAAGCTGCGGTATCCCAGGCCAACACCAGTGTCGGGTTCACCCGCATTCGCGCTCCATTTGATGGGCTGGTCATCGCCAAGCTGGCGGATGCCGGCGCTATAGCCACGCCCGGAGTTCCGTTGCTGGTGGTAGAAGATCCCAGCCACTTCCGCCTGGAGGCCAATGTTGACGAGAGCCAGATCGGCGTGGTCAAGCTGGGCACGAGCGTTCCCGTGGTGCTCGACTCGCTTGGGAGCCAGACGCTCTCGGGCAAGGTGGTGGAGATTGTGCCCGCCGCCGATCCTGCGAGCCGGACCTTCACCGTAAAGATTGACCTCCCTGCCGGTGCGCAGATTCGCACCGGACTGTTTGGCCGGGCGCGCTTCCCGCGGGGAGAGCGGCAGGCCATCCTGGTTCCGCAGGCGGCCCTGCTGCATCGCGGACAGCTTGATGCTTTGTACGTGGTGGGTAAGGACGAAACCGCCAGCCTGCGGTATGTGACGCTGGGCAGGCCCAGCGGCGATGAGATCGAAGTACTTTCGGGACTTAGCAGCGGCGAGCGGGTGGTGGCGCAGCCCGACGATCGCGAGCTGGCCGGCAAGAAGGTGGGAGCACAGTGATGACCAGACTCCCTCAGGGGCTAAAGCTTCACACTTCTTCTCGCTGCTTCGGCCCGACTGACAGCGCGCTTCTTCGGGCTGCTGAAGAACTCGAAAAGCAGGTCCCTCGCGGACTAAAGTCCGCTCGGGATGACAAACAAATAAAGAGCATGGCGGCACGACTAAAGTCGTGCCCTGACGCGGACTTCACATTGGCACGTTCCTTGTTGTCCCGCGTAGCCGCGCCCTTTCAAAGCACGGGCTATGAGGTGAGGCATGGCTGAGCCGCAGCCGCCACAACCGCAGGCACAGCCGCAGCCGTCTCACCTGCGCGTTGCCGGGCTGGTGGCGCGCAGCTTCATCAACTCCAAGCTGACGCCGCTGTTCATCGCCGCTTCCCTGTTCGCGGGCGCGTTCGCCATCCTGATGACGCCGCGCGAGGAAGAGCCGCAGATCATCGTGCCCATGCTCGATGTGTTCGTGCAGATGCCGGGCGCCTCGCCTGCCGAGGTGGAGCAGCGGGCGAGCCTTCCGATGGCGCGGCTGCTGCGCGAGGTCCCTGGCGTCGAGTACGTCTACACCATTTCGCAGCCGGGCATGAGCATGCTCATTGTCCGCTATTACGTCGGCACGAAGGAAGAAGACGCCATCGTCAAGACGTACAACAAGCTGTACGCCAACCTCGACCGCATTCCGCAAGGCGTCTCGCCGCCGATCATCAAAGCGCGCTCCATCGACGATGTTCCCATCATGGCCCTGACTCTGTGGGGCCCGAGTTTCGACAGCTACCGGCTGCGACAGATTGCGGGCGAGCTGGCGGACCAGCTCAAGCAAATCCCCGATGTTTCGGAGACGAAGATCATCGGTGGGCTACCGCGACAGGTGCGCGTGGTGCTCGACACGCAACGACTCGCGGCCTACGGCATGACTCCGGGCGCGGTCACAGGGCAGTTGCAGGCGGCGAATGTGCGCGCCTATGCCGGGGGCTTCGCCCAGGACAATCAGGAATTTGAGGTGGAGGCCGGACGCTTCCTGGGCAAGGCCGACGATCTGAAGCAGGTTGTCATCGGCGTGCATGATGGTAAGCCGGTGTATCTGCGCGACGTGGCGGTGGAGATCACCGACGGCCCCTCTGAGCCGAAGGACTACGTGATGTACGCCAATGCCGCAGGCGCACCGAAGCAGGCCACGCGCGGCGACTGGCCGGCCGTGACCATCACGCTGGCCAAGCGCAAGGGAACCAACGCCACCGTCATCACTGAGGAGGCGGAGAAGAAGATCCATGACTTGCGCGGCTATCTGTTGCCGCAGGACCTGAACGTCACGGTAACGCGCAACTACGGCGAGACGGCCAAGGACAAATCCAACGAGCTGCTGGAGCACCTGTTCATCGCAACGCTATCGGTCACGCTGCTGATCGCACTCGCTTTGGGCTGGCGCGAATCGGGTGTGGTGCTGATCGCCATTCCTGTGACCCTGGCGCTCACGCTCGCCATCTTCTATTTCTTCGGCTACACCCTGAACCGGGTAACGCTGTTCGCACTGATCTTCTCCATCGGCATTCTGGTCGATGACGCCATCGTGGTGGTGGAGAACATCGTGCGCCACTTCCGCATACCGCGGACGGACCCGTCCAAGACGCTGGTGGACATCGCGGTCGAAGCGGTGGACGAAGTGGGCAACCCAACCATTCTGGCGACCTTCACCGTCATCGCAGCGATTCTGCCGATGGCCTTTGTGCGCGGGCTGATGGGCCCGTACATGCGACCGATTCCGGTGGGAGCGTCGGCGGCAATGCTGTTCTCGCTCATTGTGGCCTTCGTGGTGTCGCCATGGTCGGCGCTGCGCTTGCTGCGGCACTATGCTGACCGCCACAGTGAAGAGCACGAGGCCGAAGGCTGGAGCACCCGAGTATATCGCCGGATCATGAACCCGCTGATTCACAACGCGGGACGGCGCTGGATATTTCTGGGATCCATCATCGTCCTTTTGTTGGCGGCGTGCTCGCTGGTCGTCTTCAAGGTGGTGCGTGTCAAGATGCTGCCCTTCGACAACAAGAGCGAGTTCCAGGTGATCATCGACATGCCCAACGGCACCACGCTGGAGCAGACGACAAGCGTGGCGCAGGAGTTGGGACAGTATCTGGGACAGCAGCCGGAAGTAGAGAATTATCAGATCTACTCCGGGACTTCTGGCCCGTACAACTTCAACGGGCTGGTGCGGCACTACTTCCTGCGGCATGGCGCTAATCAGGCGGACATTCAGGTGAACCTGTTGAACCGCCACGAGCGCAGCGAGCAGAGTCACGCCATCGCCAAGCGCCTGCGTCCGGGGCTGGACGCGATCGGCAACAAATACGGCGCGCGCATCAAAGTCGCTGAAGTGCCTCCGGGGCCTCCGGTATTACAGACGCTGGTCGCGGAAGTGTACGGGCCCAACTATCCGGAACAGATCGAGCTGGCAAAGAAGATCAAGCACATCTTCCAGACAACGCCCGGCGTAGTGGACGTTGACTGGTACGTTGAGGACCCGCAGGTGAAGTACGACCTGAAGGTCGATCTGGACAAGGCGGCGCTGCACGGGGTGTCGGCGGCGGAGGTGACGCGCGCCATCCAGATCGGGCTGGGCGGCGCGGATGCCGGGCTGCTGCACGTTCCGCAGTCTCGCGAAGACGTTCCCATTCGGGTGCAACTGTCGCGTGCCGACCGCTCCAGCATTCAAGGACTGGCTGCGATGCGCCTTCCCAGCGCCGCCGGGGGTGGACAAGTGTCCATCGCCGAGGTCACCGATCTGGAGAAAAAGACCATCGATCCCAGTCTCTACACCAAGAACCTGCGACCGGTGGTGTATGTGCTGGGCGACGTGGCGGGTGAGGAAGAGAGCCCGGTCTATGCCATCGAGAAGATGAACGCCGCCATCGACAAGCTGGTGATGCCGGGCGGCTATCACCTCAAGGTCTACAACCTCGCCATGCCCAGCGAGACCGACAAGCTGACGATGAAATGGGACGGCGAGTGGCACATCACGCTGGAGGTGTTCCGCGATCTCGGGCTGGCGTTCGCCGCGGTGCTGGTGCTGATCTACGTGCTGGTAGTGGGCTGGTTCCGCTCGTTCGTCACGCCGCTGGTGATCATGGCGCCGATTCCGTTGACGCTGGTGGGCATCCTGCCGGGCCATGCGCTGATGGGCGCATTCTTCACCGCGACTTCGATGATCGGCTTCATCGCTGGCGCGGGCATCATCGTGCGCAATTCCATCATTCTGGTGGATTTTATTGAACTGCGGCGCACCCAGGGCATGTGTCTGGAAGATGCCGTGGTCGATGCCGGCGCGGTGCGCTTCCGCCCCATGCTGCTGACTGCGGCGGCTGTCGTCGTTGGCGCCAGCGTGATACTCTTCGACCCAATCTTCCAGGGGCTGGCCATCTCCCTCATGGCCGGCGAAGTGGCATCGACCGTGCTATCACGGCTCGCGGTGCCGGTGCTGTACTACATGGTGGAAAAACGCAAGGCATGCGCCTACCAAGGTGGCGGGCGTGCGCCGGAAACTGCTGGAGCAACTGTATGACAATCGAACGTGGAGTGCGACTGATGGCGGGAGTGTTTGTACTGCTCTCGCTCGCGTTGGGATACTGGGTTAGTCCCTATTGGTATCTGTTTACCGCCTTCGTGGGACTGAATCTGCTGCAATCGGCTTTTACGAATTGGTGTCCGGCCATGTGGATGCTGGGCAAGGCAGGGTGCAAGTCGAGCGAGGACGTGGCGCGCGCGCAGTTGGCGCGATAAGGATATGCCAAGCATCTAATGAATCGGGAAGCGAATTCCTTTGAATAGGCCGCGGAACTCGGATACGCAGATTCCTCGCGGGCTAAAGCCCGCTCGGAATGACAAGGATAAGAGACTTGCGACGGCGCAGCTAAAGCTGTGCCCTTTCAAAACGCGCCCGGTAGAGCTTTTTCATAACCCACAAAGCAGTGCCCTTTCAAGCCAGATTTGTGAGAATAGCTTGACAGCTTCTAGTGTTATCTCTGGAGGTTTTGATGCGTGACTGGCAGTGGCTGGTCGTGTTTGTAGTGGGATATATCTTGCTGACGCAATGGTTGCTGCCCAGAATGGGCGTCCCAACCTGACGCACGGCATCGCGGTCCGTCGGATCGCACAGCAAGAATGCGACGTGTGGGCTACCTCCCACGGCCGAGAAGAAAGCTGCCGAACCCAAGTAGGCGGGCAGTTGGTTAAACCGGCACGCTCAGCCGAGCAAGCGACGAGCGGGCCGGCGAGCAGGTAGGCGCGGTCCCTGTCTCCGGAGCCGGTGCAGGTTCAGGGCACCTCCACCACGACCGCAACGTCGAACTTCGAATAGTACTTCTTCACATCGCCGGCCCCATACTTGTCGCGAAACTTGTTGACGACGGATGCGACCTGCGCGGCATCAGTGATGGGAACTGCCTGCAATTCCACCTCCGCGCCGCGGGCATCGATACGAAGCGCCGGGTTGTTGAGCACGTTCTTGTACCACTGCGTATCCGATCCCTGCACTGGTAGGAGGTAGAGCGTGTCGTTCTCCAATACGAACCAGACCGGGTTGGAGATAGGGCGGCCTGACTTCCTGCCGGTAACAGTGATCTTGATTTCGCGATACCGGGAAAGCCGGCCTTTGAAAGTATCGTTCGCTGGCATGTGCACCTCCCGCACGCAGGCTTAGAACTTCGAGAGCAGCCAGGCGATGCCTGTGTCATCATTCCCCGAACCCGGCTACGGCGACGCTCACAGGCCCGTCATACGCTCGAAGCTTTCAGGGTAGCGATCGCCTTCCACTTTGATCTCCGACGCGGCAGCATCGATGTCGCGCAGATCGTCGGGCGTAAGCTCGACGGTCACCGCTCCAATGTTCTCTTCCAGGCGGTGCAGTTTGGTCGTGCCCGGGATGGGGACGATCCACGGCTTCTGCGCCAGCAGCCAGGCGAGAGCGATCTGTGCAGGAGTCGCGTCCTTCCGCCTGGCAATGCTGCCGAGCAGGTGAATCAACGCCTGGTTCGCCTTGAGGGCCTCGGGTGTAAAGCGAGGCAGTAGGCTGCGAAAATCGGAGCTGTCGAAGCGCGCGCTCGAGTCCATTTTGCCGGTCAGGAAGCCCCTGCCCAGCGGGCTGTACGGCACCAGTCCGATGCCCAACTCCTCCAGGGTTGGTATCACTTCCCTTTCCGGAGTTCGTGTCCACAGGGAGTATTCGTTCTGCAACGCCGTGACCGGTTGGACGGCGTGCGCGCGGCGAATGGTGTGGGTGCCTGCTTCGGAGAGGCCGAAGTGCCGCACCTTGCCGGCCTGAATCAGGTCTTTCACGGTGCCGGCGACGTCTTCGATAGGCACGTTGGGGTCAACGCGATGCTGATAGAGCAGGTCAATGGTTTCGAACTTGAGCCGCTTGAGCGAGCCGTCGACCGCTTCGCGGATGTGTTCCGGCCGACTGTTCACGCCCCTGCTCGCCGGGACGCCGCCATCGGGATTGATGTCGAAGCCGAACTTGGTGGCGACGACCACCTGCTTCCGAAAGGGAGCGAGGGCCTCGCCGACCAGCTCTTCGTTGGTAAACGGACCGTAGACTTCGGCGGTGTCGAAGAAAGTGATGCCGTGTTCGACGGCGGCGCGCAGGACGGCGATCATCTCCTGCTTGTTTTTTGGAGGGCCGTAGCCGGAGCTCATGCCCATGCAGCCGAATCCGATGGCCGAAACTTCCAGATTTCCCAGTTTGCGTTTCTGCATTCCTTCTCCTTATTCCTTTCTCTTATGAATGCGAAGCTAGTTACGATGCTGCCCTTGCCCGCTGCTCCTCGCGCCACCGCGCGGGCGGGATTCCTTCCCAGTTGCGGAAGGCGCGAACGAAGGAGTTGGCGTCCTCGTAGCCGAGCAGGTAGGCAGCGTCATTGAGTTCAAGGGCGGCGTCGTTGAGATAGTGGCGAGCCATCTGGTGACGCGCTTCTTCGAGCACCCGCTGAAAATTGACACCTTCGTCCTGCAGGCGCCGCTGGAGAGTGCGCGAGCTGACGTGCAGCGCGTCGGCGATGTCCTCGATGGTGGGGCGGTGGCCGGTGAGTTTGTGACGTAACGCAAGGCGCACGCGATCAAGAAAGTTGCCATCGCCCTGCTCCTGCTTCAATTCCTGTTCGAACTGTGGCGCGAGCACGGCCAGAAGTTCGGCGTTGCGGGTGACGAACCGGCGCTGCGCGTCGGCGCTGCGAAATACGATTGCGTTGCGCGGAGCGCCGCAGATGACGGGACAGCCAAAGTGACGCTCTATCGTCCTTATGTGCGGGCGCGGCTGTATGAACTCCACCCGGAGCGGCGACAGGCGCGTGCCTGTTCCCTGACGAGCGATCGACAGTACCCAGGCAAAACAGCAATCGCTCAGCACCGGAGGCTCGACTTCATCGGCCAGCAGCCAGCGAAACTGGATGCTCCACTCGTCGCCATCCTTTTCCTGCAAGATCTCTTCCGGGCAGGTGAGTTGCTTGTAGCGAGCGATTTGATCGACAGCGGCGCCGAAGTCTGCCGAGGAAAGGGCCGCAAGACCGGTCGGGTTGAAGCGCTCGGTCTTGGTTTCGGTGCCAAGCTGGAGCCCGATGGCCGGGTTGGCGCTGACTTCGCCTACTGCCCGCCAGAGGGCGAATAATTCGCCGGTGGTAAGCAGCACTCGGGGCTGCTGGAGGAGTGCTTCTGGGAGCCCGGCGCGATGCAGAACTGCCGTCGCGCGGACTCCCAGTTCTTCCAACTTGAGAAACGTGTTGCCGGAAAAGCGAAAGTGTTTGTTCATCAGTTCACTCAGACTTGAGAGAAGCCATGTCGATGGAGAAGCGGTACTTCACATCCGACTTCAGCAATCGCTCGTAGGCTTCGTTGACCTTCTGCATGGGGATGACTTCGACGTCGGCGGTGATATTGTGCTGTCCGCAGAAGTCGAGCATCTGCTGGGTTTCGGCGATACCGCCGATAGGCGAGCCAGAGAGGCTGCGCCGGCCCCCAATCAAGCTGAACGCCGCAACTTGCAGCGGCTTCTCGGGCGCTCCGACCAGCGTGATGTTGCCATCGCGGCGCAACAGGCTGATGTAAGCATTGATGTCGTGCCCGGCGGAAACGGCATCAAGGATGAAGTCGAAACTGCCGGCGTGCTTCTGCATCTCATCGGCATTCTTCGAGATGACAACTTCGTCAGCGCCGAGGCGAAGGGCGTCTTGTTTCTTATGCGGCGAAGTCGTGAAGACCACGGTGTGGGCCCCCAAAGCGTGAGCGAACTTGACGGCCATGTGGCCCAGCCCACCGAGGCCGACCACGCCAACCTTCTTGCCTTCAGTCACGCCCCAGTGGTGCATGGGGGAATAGGTGGTGATTCCGGCGCAAAGCAACGGGGCCGCGCCGGCAAGATCGAGGTTCGAAGGAACGTGGAGCACGAACCTCTGGTCGACCACAATGCTGTCGGAGTAGCCGCCGTAGGTCACGCCTCCCAAGTGCTTGTCGGGACTGTTATATGTGTAGGTGACATTCGGGCAGAACTGTTCGAGGCCGGCCCGGCACTCGGGACAGGTACCGTCGGAGTCGACCATGCAGCCGACCGCTGCGAGGTCGCCGGGCTTGAACTTGGAGACCGCGGAGCCGACCTTGGTGAGGCGACCCACGATTTCGTGTCCGGGAACGCAGGGGTAAACCGTGGGCAGGAACTCGCCCCACTCGTTGCGGACCTGGTGCAGGTCGGAGTGACAGATACCGCAGAAAAGGATTTCAATCTGCACATCGTTATCGGTGGGATCGCGCCTGGCAATGGTAGTGCGAGCCATCGGCGATGTCTGGCTGGCAGCGGAGTACGCCTTTACTTTGTTCATGCACTTACTGTAGATGCTGGGCGCGGGCGGAGATATGCAGGACCCGCCAATCTATATGCGGATTGCGCCAGCGCTTTTATTCACAAGGGACAGAGAGAGGCGAGGCTGGAATCGCGCTACGCCACGATTTCAGACGGGCTCAGCTTTATGCCGTCCGGCGGTCGCGGACAGACGAAACATCACTCCTTCGAGTCACGTGCGTCCGGCGCGGCCGGGGCGGCATACCAGTGACCTCTGGCGACTACCTTTTCCTGCTCGGGATCGGCCACGTAGGCCGGCGTCATGATTTGCACTCCGTATTGGTTGAAGACATCCAGGATGTTGCGGTGCAAAGCGCTGTACAAATGTTCCATGTCCTGTGCGTTGTCGCAGTAGGCGTTGATCTCATATTCCACGTCGAACGACCGCAGCTCCCTTTGGAGCACGAACGGGTTGGGCTCGCGCAGCAAGCCGGGAGTGCTAGCGGCGGCCTCCAGCAGCATCGCCTCCACCTGGCGCCACGGCGTTTCATAACCAATGCCAACCGTTGTATGAAGAATGAGTCCTTCGGTCCTGGCCAGGGAGCTGTAGTTGATCACCTCGCTGTTGACGATGGCAGAGTTGGGGACGGCGATGACTTCGTTCTTAAGGGTGTGCAGGTAGGTGACCAGCAATTTGGAGTCGTGCACGTTACCGACGTAGTTGCCGATTTTCACGCGATCGCCCGTCCTGAATGCGCGGCGGTAAGTGAGGCTATATCCGGATATCAGGTTCCCGATCAAAGATGTCGAGCCCAGAGAGAAAACCAAGCCGATAAATAGAGACACACCCTTGAAGGCCTGCGTGCTCGAGCCTGGTATATAGGGGAACGCAACCACCACGGCGAAGGCGATCACAAATCCCCGCACAAGGCGATAGGTCGGCCTGGCCCAGGTGGGATCAAAGTTGCTAATCGTTATCTTCTCGGTCTCGATAGAAACGAATATCAGCCGAATGAACTTCAGCAGGTAATAGGTGATAACTGCCAGGACGAGCAGGAAGATGAGATCAGGAATGGTGGCAACGAACCTGGTGACAATGGTGTTCAACGGATCCAGAACAAAACCGGACAAGTTGTCGCTGAGTTCGCGGGTCCAGGGAAACAGGGAGAGAATGTAGGCCAGGGTCGCGTACGTCGCCACGACGCCGGCAGCCGCCGCCAGGAACTTCAGGGCCGCAATCGCCGCAAGCCACAGGCGCTCGGCGGGAAGCACCTTCAGCCCTTGTATGCCTAATTCGCGGATCCTGTGCTTGTAGCGATGTTCGAGTTCGCGCAGCCCACGCTGGACGGCCTTAAGACCGGCGAACAGGAACAGGAACAAGCCCAGAGCTAAGGCCAGCGCCAGGGCCGCGTGTTCGATTAGCACCTTCGGCTGGCGTTCTTGCCGATAGGACTCGATGGCCTCCTGAACGCGAAGCAGGTCGGCACGAGCGAGATTCTGCCGGCCCACTTCCTCCAGTCGGGCGTCGGCGTCGAACACGGAGAAGACGGCCAGCCTGCCCGCCATGATCTGGGTTGAAAATGGCGCTTCCTCCAGCCGGAGATCCTGCGGGTCGAAGTTACGATCCTTAGCTACCGCCTTGATGCGGGCAGCAATCAACTGCGCGCGCTGTTCGGCGGGATAGGCCGAAACTCCTCGTACCCGAAACAGGACCGCCCCATCCAATTTCACGGGGGCGGTTTGAATCTCAGCCGGTCCTTCGGGAGTTGATGGAGGCTGGGGGTTATCGTCTTGAGCCGTGGCGCTGACCAAGGCCAGAGTCAGCAGCAGACAGAGCATCGCCAACCGCAGGAAGTGGCTTCTGGAGCGTTCAGCAGAGTTGGAAAACACGCGGCACCTCGGTATCTACGCCGATTGCGTCAACGCATTCTGGATCATGGTGTATGCCTGGCCAAGGCAGCCATCCTGTAACTGTCGATGTAAGGAAACTATGGTACTACCCGGATGCAGACCAGGGACAAGCACAAAGCGGCGACGCCGGCAGACTGGCAGCCCGGCGAGGAGGTCATCGTTCCGCCACCCGGCTCTTGCGGCGACGCCAAGGAGCGCGTGGAGTCGAGCGATTCCTCGGTGCGTTGTGTTGACTGGTTCCTGTCCTTCAAGAACGTCGCCTGAATCCCAGGAAGAAGATGGTGCGGCGGTTGCCGGCTGGGCCGCCGCATCTCCGATCCTTCAATATTCCAGTAAATTGAATAGTGAACGCTCGGCGCTTGCGGATTTCAAGATTTTGGTGGAGGCGGCGGGAGTTGAACTATTCCGCCTCACTGAAAACGCTCAAGTTATTGAAAATAAGGCACGCACGATACGCATAAAACTCAGGAAATCAGGATTTCTCACACGTAATACACACGCGAGAAAACTGGCAGTCTCGCTCGATACTCAGCAAGTCGTCCACGACCTGAAGTGCCGGCAAAGCTTATTTAGAAGTGCGGGACTTCTCCAGCCAATCTCTCAAGCTGCGAAACACCTGGTACCGTGATCCAGCGCATGAATTCTTCAGGCGACAACGTTTTCGCCAAGAGGCGCAGGACAGCCTCGATAAAGAGATCGTTCTCAAGTAGCGTGAGATCAGCGGATGCGGCCGCTTTACTCTTGGAGGTCTCGTCGAAAGCGGGCTTACCCAGTGTGATCCTCCTCTGATGAGAGTCGAAATCCGTCGCCTTTTGGACGATTGCCCAAGCATCTTCCTTGTTGATTAGTGCGGGATTCTTCGTGGCAGTCTTGCATTCTATAAGCGCCTCAAGATCTCCAAGTTTGATAAGTAGGTCAGGTACATTTTGCCGTTTACCGTCGTCAATCACGGTTACGGTCACCGCCTTTGTGAAAACCAGTAGATCATGGACTGCCTTTTCATATTCAGTGCCGGTATCCAGATAGCAGCGTTCAACAAGCGCCTCCGCTCCAAACTGCTTAGCGACTCTTATATGGGCAGACTGCATCGCGCTGCTGTTGTGACCTGTGGTCGCAGCGACTCCCTTTTGAAGCGCTATTACCCTGAGGGAACTTTTCAATACATCCAATAGTTGATCGCTACCGGCCTGTAGAACATCTTGGAGGGTATGAAAACCACGCTTGATCAGTGCCATTGCGCGTTGCCGTCCCACCCCTGGCACACGATACCGTTCGGCCACACGAAGAGATCCAACGTGTTTCCGGGGACACCCCACCTCACCCTACGAGCGAGAAGATCAATTTGGTTACTGACGCCCTGTGAACATCCACTGTCAGGGACGGTCGAGATGAGGTGGAGGCCGTCTATGACCCACGAAACGTCGCCCGCTAAGCGCTGTATCGACCCAGATGAGAGTCCAGTCTGGTGGGCAATTCTGCGTTCAAGTTCACCTGAGATATACAAAGCAATCGCCTGCGAGCACTGCGCCGTCCTCAGATCGGCTGTATCGACTTTTACCGGAACTTTTCTTGTTTTCCAAAAGTCGATGGCATTGTATGACTCGCCGGAAGTAAAAGGTAAAAAACGCGACGGGCGATCAGAGGTGAACTCCTTTGACGCGCAAGCAGCATAGACAACTCCATCGCAGTAGTCATCGAAAGACGACGCCAGCGCTGCCGCACACGACGTCAACATTTTGGCGAACTCAACAGCAGTGTCTGGAAGAAGGCCTGAGATCGCCGTGGCTCTGCCAAGCCTAGTAATAGCGAGCATGCCTTCTTCATCAAGCAAGAGCTTGTTCGCTACAAGCCAAGTAACTGCCTCACGACACATGCCCTGTAGCTGACTTAACTTTTTGGGGTTGTTATTGAGGGTTTGATACCAGTAGAGCGTATTCTTGAAGAACAGGTCGATCGCTTCTAGGCTCGTTGCGATTCGCGACGCAACCAATGACAGTAGCGTTTTGCGGAGACTCAGGCTGAGCAGGACTGACTCAAGCCTCTCATTGACCGGTTTCACTAGCCTCTTTGCATGTGCGATTTCGACCGCATCTGTCGGCAAGAGAACTGCGTAACCATCTTCATGTAGGCCAAGCCTGCCGGCCCTTCCTGACATATTCCGATAGTCAGAAAGGGACAGCTTCGCTCCGTCGTCACGGTATTGAAAGGTGAGTTTCGGAAATACAATAGTTCTGAAGGGGAAATTTACCCCTGCCGCCAACGTTGAGGTTGCAAAGCAAACGTCAAAGCGCGATTTAACGAATCCCTCTTCAAGCACCTGACGTTCCTGCGCCGACAAATCAGCAGTGTGGAACGCGACGCATTTTCAGCAAAGCTTTTCAACTTGTCAGATGACTCCGTAGGTTCCGAGAAGAGGTCTAACTGTTCTGCGAGTTTCAGGCCCGAAGTCGTCCTGACCCGGCCCGAGGTAAACGCCTCAGCAAATCTAGACGCCTCTTTACGGGTCTCGGTAAAAACCAGTATCGGTCCGAGCTTCTGCGCCAACAAGTAAAATAACCTCCTTCATATCTTGCGATTGGACTGCGCAGGGCCTTTCGTTGCCGAGTTCCTGCCCAAAAGTAGTGCGATAGACTCGACCCTGTGCCCAAATCTCCTGATGGAGGGGAGTGCTTCGGATCGAACTCTTCACAAGTTCGCACTCAAGCCACCCGGCGAGGTCCTCAGGATTCTCCACTGTTGCAGTCAGCCCTACGAACTGCTTGACTTGGCGCTGTTTAAGAATGGCGCAAAGTGCTTCAATGTCCGGGCCCCTCGTTTTATCGCAGAGTATTTGCAATTCATCGGCGATCACGAGCGAGTTCTCGGGGCGGATTTGCCCGCTGAGAAGCAGCCCGATCGCTTTTTCATACGTCGCCACTCGTACCTCAGCGTCAACGTTTCCCTCTGACCTATCCCCTGTACTCAGTGCCACATGTGCAAGCGGTTCCTTCGCCGCTTCCCCGATTCGTTCGTTGAAATCCAAGAATTTCTGATCAGCCAGGGCTCTGTGTGACACAAGGTAAACGACCTTCATGTCCCGGCGTAGGGCTGCCAAGGTCGCAATCTCTGCAATGAGGGTCTTCCCGGAGGATGTTGGAGCGCTGACGATTAGACTCTTCCCGGAAGCCGCTCCTGCACTCATGGCCTTCTCTTGAACATCAGTAAGGCTCGTGATGCCCCACAAGGCGAGTTTTTGCGACAACCACTCGTCGAGATTCTTGTGCAAACGCTGCTGATGACCCATAACGCAACTTCCTTGCGAACTGCGAGTTACAGGATATCGCAAGGGCCATGGAAGGGGATAGACGACCCTGGCTCCCAAATTACGGACAATCCTGAAGTAATCCCACCAAGCTCTCCGTCGCACGGAGCGGCACTCTGCCACAGCCGGACGACTGCGCTTTCAACTGATTGAGTTACGTGTAAGATATTGAAAATAAAAAACAAGGGCGGGACCGAAGCCCCGCCTTGTACTCAGAAAGTCATGTTCGCCCGCTCGAACCGATCAAGCTCGCTCTCCGAGACCATAAAGACCTCGAAAGTACGACGCCGCTTCGGTGAGATCGGGCAACCGCAATGCTCGCAGCTTGCCACCTTTGATTCTCCGGCGGATCGTATCGCAGCTCACCCGATACCGATGAGCGACTTCGCTTACCGAGTACCACTTCTCATTGGAATTCATGTCTGTCTCCAGAATTGAATTCCTCTGCCCTTACGAGCAGACAGAGAAGCGCCAGGATTCCCATGCTGGGCACGGAACCCAGGTAACCCCTACCCAAAAGGGTAGAGGTTGGACTATAGTTTACGCTTACCTTGCAACTGTCTTAGGATACCGCCTCATGTCCGCTGTCGGTGTTCCAAGAAAACCGGATCGAGCGCGCGGAGAACCGCGACAACCCCTCTGTTATGAGAGCGATTGCTCTATTATATTGCTGCCACGGAGCCTTCCACCCGGCGACGGGCACTCCTTAGTTCCCCTCCTCATCCCTATCGGTCTTCGTTGTTTCCTATGAATGCCTCTGCCGAATCTCAGCGTCACCGCAAGATCGGCTTCATCCTTATGGCCCTCGCCGGCGTCTGCATCCTGCCCGGCGTCATCGTGATGATTTTCCTTCCTCAGGGCTACACGGGCGCTATTACTTTCGTCATCATTGCCATGATCCTCGGCAATTATGCGTTTCAACATTTGGAGAAGTCCGCCGCAATGAAACCTGAATCGGACATCCGACACGAGATGGAGCCGTTTGGTGCACGTCTAAAAAGCGGGTCTGACGTAACCATCCATGTCGAACTTTATTATCCAATTGACCAAGACTCGCCGTATGTTTTCGATCGAATCACCGCTCATTGTCAGTATTCGCTGGGCCGCGCTCTTTTGCAGATCGATCGGTTACCGGAAGATCAATACGCGTTTATCGACTCCATTCTTCGCGGAGAAATTGCTCACCTCTGCACCGAGCTCAATCTGCGAAATCTTACCTTGAAGACAATTGCCGTGGATGCCAAGCCACCCGCCGCCGCAGGTGTCTGGCTCAGGACCGGTAGCCCGTGGAATCCGTGGAATCCGCTACGGTCTCGTCAAAGGTCTTCTCACGGCCTTGTGCGTGGCGCTGATATTCTTCGCGGCATTTCGCGGCTGCACGTACAAAGCTCCGTCTGCCGCGCGACCGCAGATCGTGGGATACGAGCAACGCTTTTGCGAGAGTCGACCGTCGCCGACTACAGCGCGGGCAACCCCGAGCAGGTCACGATCCAGTTGCGCGATGGCTGCTTTGGAAACCGCACGAAACTTCCTCGCGCTTGGAACACCTGGTTTATACAGAAAAGCAGGCAGGCCGGGGATTGGGCCGCCGCCTGGTGCGAGGGGAGTGCGCTTCCCAGTCCGCCGCATCCGTACACCGAAGACATGGGCACGAGCTTCACTCAATGCCGGGATCAACATGACTTCTTCTTGGAAGGCAAGGGAACCATCACGTTCCGGCGCACGAGCGTGAATCCGGGATATGCGGCGCAAGTGAACGGAGCAGAGTCAGGGAATCGTTCAACCCCGCCGCAGGACGAAACCGGGGCCGCAGGCGAGCCCGCAAAACAGTACAAGCTTACCCCGATGAATCCCGAAGGGGGCAATCCTCCCGACTACACTTTTCTTCTCAAGCAATGCTATCGAGCTTCCCAAAAGATCACGTGCTGGGGCCTGATCACGCTTACCTCCGACGCGCCGCGCCACACGACCTTCTACGACTCTCGCGCCGTGGACGATGAAGGGAATTCGATCTCGATCGGGACATTCGGCGGCAACTTCAAATTTGAGGGTTCCGGCGACCAGCAGAAATTGCTGCCCGGCGTGCCCGCCAAGTTCGTCATCACCGTTCCCGATCCGCACCAAAACGTGAAGGCCATCAACCTCGATCTCAATATTCATGGCGGAGACGAGAACCGAAGTGACCAACTCATCTTCAAGGACGTGCCGGTCCAATGATCTACAAAAAGCCCTATCTCGAATCGCTCGACAAGAAGCCGTTCCTCACTGAGCAAGCTGCCGAACCATACCTGAAATTCGACGAGCCCGTCGATCTTCTTATCCCGGACGAACTGCGGGCACGCGCCATGTATATCGCGGGCAATCCCGGATACGGTAAAAGCTCCCTTATTCAGAATCTGGTGGTACGGGACATTCACGAGGGGTATGGGGTCTGTGTTATCGACCCTTCGGGCACGCTCATCCGGAAGCGTCAGGGGGACAGCGGCATCATCGATTGGATTCCCAAGGAACGCATTGACGATGTCATTTACTTCAACACGTCCGATGCGCTGAAATCGATTGATTTCTTCTCCTGCCACGACGATGAAGAGCGCACCGTACTGCTGGACGAGCTGGTCGCGCTCTTCAAGCTGGAGAACGCTCCCCGCGCGAAACCGCTGCTCTGGAAGATCATCAACACCCTGCTCGAAGCAAACGAGCATGGCGGGAAGCACACCTTTACGGACATCCAGACGTTCATTGAGGATGCCGAACAGCGAAACGCGATCCTCAAGCAAGCGGGCATGGCGTGGCCGAATTTCCCCAACAAGTACGGCGATTTCGATGCAATCACGACGAGGCTCATCCGCTTCGCTGACGACAAGGTGATGAAATCGGTGCTTTCATCTTCTACTCCTGATATCAACCTGTGGGACATCATGCAAGGCAACAAGATCCTCCTGGTCGATCTCAAGGATACGGAAACGGACCTGTTCCTCGGTTCGCTCATCGTCGCGAAGTTGCAGCAAGCGACATTCCGTCGCCGCATACTTCCCGAAAACGAGTACAAGCCTTTCTTCCTGTACGTTGACGAGTTTCACGCGATCACGCCTTCGAGCGCCGAGCACTTCGAGAAGATGCTGACGCGAGCGAGGAAGTACAACCTGTGTCTCACGTTCGCGAACCCGCTCCCGGACGACCTACCGGCAGAAATCATGCGCAAGCTCCCATCCGTTGCGGTGAAGATTCTCTTCAATCTCAATGCCTCGAACGTGAGCATTTTCAAAGATCAGCTTACCCCGCACGTTTCGATGGGAGGCGTGGTGAATGAGGTGAAGACCTTCAACTACCTGAATGACCTTCCGAAGTTCACCGCCATCTGCATCCAGCCACATCAAGTTCCTACGTTGGTTGAAACGCCGAAATATTTGCCGTCTAACCCCGATACTTACGCTCAAAGCATTTTGAAACGCAAAACCGAACCATCCTCTTGTAACCCGTCGCAGGCTCCGGTAGATAAGGGCAGTGGCATTGATTACAACACTGTCCCGGCCCGGAAGTCCGATACGCCGTAGGCTCACCACGGCGCAGATCAAAGCCGTTGAAGTCGTGGGCGATCTCTACGGCGCAACGCCGTACGACATTGCGCGATGGTTGCGGGGTGCCGAGCCGCAAGATACCTATGTTCGCAGCGTGCGATACAGTCTGCAGTCGCTCATGGATAATCCGCGAACGCCCTACCTGCGTAAGTACCGGTTTGGCACAACCTCCCTCTATGGACTGAGCCAGGCCGGAGCCGCATTCGCCCGGCATCGCGGCGTTGCGGAAGCCCGGCAGTTCGGCATCCGCGACTTCGAACACGAGCACATCCTCACGCTGATCCACATAGCGCTCCGTGAATTCTGCATCGCGCACAGCTTCCGCCTGCAGTGGCAGCAACCGCTCCTCGATTTCAGCAAGAAGATCAATCCCGACGCCATCGCCACCATCACAAACGCCAAAGGCGCGTCAGCTTCTGCGTCGAAGTCGAGCGGCAGTCGTTCAGTGAAAATCATTTGAAGAAAGCAACGAAGTATCACGACGTGTTCGGCACACCGGAAGCGCTGAAGCCTTCGTCGGCGCGGGAAAGATTTACGTGATATTTGCCACCGAGACGCACCGCAAAGCCACCACCGTGCTGGAGAAACTCTGCGCCCGAATATCCCTATCGCATGTTCTGGGTGACGACGAGCGACCTTCTTGCGACGGAAACCCGGCGCGGCGGTGTTTTTTCCCGCACGCCCAAGGATCACAAGGCCGCTTCCTATTCACTACTCGACATATAGCTCGCAAAAACACCGCCGTCTGATCGAGCAGTGTGCGTAACTTGCGTCTGTACTGAACCGGCCGCCCACGCCCATGATTGAGTCGTGATGCAGCCTCACTTCAGAGAACATCCCTCATGGGAATCGGTCACCATCTGCTTGGCAGAAGCGGAATCGAGTCGCAGACGTGAAAACGTCCCGTCGTTTGAGAAGGAAGCCGGTCATCGCATCGAGGGTGTAGGGGACAGGGAAACAAACATTAACAAACACACACATGAAAGAACCATTACGGCTCGCACCGAATCCTGTTCGGGCGCTTGCCGCGGAACAGAAACGACTTGTCCTTGAAGATGACATCGACACGGTGACTGGGCTTGACCCCAAAAGGGCGATGATCACGAAGAGGCTTTTCGATG
>CAWFIB010000031.1:0-79284 GCA_963815775.1 uncultured Acidobacteriaceae bacterium
AAGCCGGAGTGACCCTAAAGAGCGGGCACTCTCTATGGCACGACATCGCGGGGCGGCGCGGGCGGTGTGAATGGCCCCGGCACCGTGTATCAGATCACGCATGCCGGGTCAGACTGGAGATTTGCTCCTATCTTTCTGTTTCCGAGCGACAGGTCTGGCGGAGTGCTTCCGGAAGCCAGAGTCGTCTTCGGCCCCGACGGCCATCTCTATGGCACGACAACTACTGGTGGCCCAACCAATGGGGGCGTAGTGTTTTACCTTGTCCCCCCATTGTCGACTTGCAAAACCGTCGCCTGCTTTTGGACGGAAAACATGCTCCATAGCTTCTCGGGCAGTCCTGACGGAGTTAGCCCTAGTTGGGGAGATCTCGTGTGGGACCAGCAAGGTAATATCTACGGCACAACCACCGGAGGAGGACACGATAATTTCGGCACTGTTTATGAGATGACAAAATCCGGGAATACCTGGACAGAGGTACCCATTTACGCCCTCTCAGGACCCGACGGAGAGAACCCCTGAATGGAGTTAGCTTCGACAACAATGGCAACTTCTATGGCACGGCCTCCGGCGGCGGCGACTATGCCTACGGCACTGTTTTCGAAATGTCCCTATTCATAGGCGAGTGGGTGCCAACCACTCTCTACTCTTTTGCCAACGGTAACGGACCTAACAGCGCAGGTTTGGTGGTGGACGGTAACGGCAATCTTTACGGCGCCACCCGATACGGAGGCAGCGGAGGCGGCGGGACGGTCTTCGAGTTATCCCCTTACAACTGGATGTTCAACCCGCTCTACAGCTTTACCGGAGATCCGGCCTGTGGCCCATTCGCATCTCTCACCATGGACAGCGCGGGTAATCTTTACGGCACTACGTACTGTCATGGCGCAAACCACTACGGCAGCATTTTCAAGCTAACCAACACCGCCAACGGCTGGGTGTACGCTTCGCTGCACGACTTTACTGGCGGCAGCGACGGCGCCTATCCCAACAGCACTGTGACAATCGACGCCGACGGTACGCTCTACGGCACAGCTTCCCAGGGTGGTTCGAACAACTACGGCGTGGTGTGGATGATCAAGCCGTAGCTGATTTTGCTGCGTATCGAGCTCAGAGTGCACGGCAGGCCATCCCTGTGGACAAAGCCTGCCCTACTGCTCTTCTTAAAGGGGGACGCCGACCTGAAGGACGGGGCCCTCACCTGTCGCTGCGCTGCGGTTCGTGAATGTCAAACGTGGCTGCAAGGATGGTGCACGACGTGGCACGATCACCTTAGTTCGCCGGGTCGAGCTCGACATTTAGCTTTAAGATGCTCGCCCGAAGCTGGATGAAGCTTCTTGCCGTGTCCAACGCTGCCATCCCACTCACGAAATCCATCAGACGTGATGTGAATGAGGAGGTCCCGGTCCGGTGGCAGCAGAACCGCCTGCGCCGAAGGGCCGCCCATACTAAACACGAGTGATGGAGTCTGGGTGTCGCGCAGCACTGTAATGTCCAGCGCCGCAATCGATGCACCTGTAGTTCGGTTTGTCAGCTCGACTCGCAGGAAAGCGGCCTTTGGCGGCATCGTAACTGTGATCCTTGCTTCCCGGTGCTCGGGCGTTATCTCAACAGTGGGAGGCTGGCATTGAGCGAGATCGCCTGTGCTGTATGTGGAGTATCCGGCATCTTCATCGTCCGCATAGACGGTATACTTTCCCCACCAGGGAAGATTAAAGCGAAACTCCCCGCGATCATTGGTTGTCGTGTGAGGAAGTATTGCACCCAGGGCGACACCTAAGGGCACTGCTGTTAACCCGATTTTGTCGGCCGGCTGTCCATCCTTACCGAAAGCAACGCCATAGATTGAACCGTGAGGGCGTGCCGTATCCTGGTACTGCCCCATAGCAGCTGTAACCAGCAACAGACAACCGAACGTCAAGGCCGCCTTCATTGTCGGATAGGCTACTACGCGAGCGTCGCTGAGGTTCTGGAAATTAACTGGAATTGCGGATAAGCGGTTAGGCACGCCAAACAATTTCCCCGGGGCAAACCCCATCGTTCCCACCGCCCCTGTCACTTTTTCTCAACGCCTTCCCCGTCCTGAAAGAACCTGGCTTTCACCTTTAGGCGTTGCGCAGCCGGTTCGTGGTGGGGTTGTGCCACGTCGCGAAACAAAAGTGAGCCATAGGACAGAAACCACAGGGAGAGTGTGTTTTGGTCGGAGATCTGGGAAGGGACGCGCAAGCTGGAACCTGCGCCTGCGGGGAATGGCCGCTTGAGCGGCTGGCGACGTGATTACGTCAGGTTGTAGTTCGTTCTAACTACCTGGTAGCTCGAAATTTGCCTATTCGTCTTTTTTGTTTGCCTACCTTTGGTACTTTCCTATCGCAACTTCGATGTGAGGAAGCGCGCTTCCGTGTGTATTTGTCAATGGGTCCTTTTGCAGGAGGACAGGGGCGTAAGTCTGGGGTTCGCGCCTTAAACCGTATTAGGGTGTATCGCTACTAACCAGGTGGCCAGAGACTAGTATGCAGCCACAAACACCGACCATTGCACAGGTCTCTACATCGCGAGATTAGAGTAAAAGATGGTAGTAACAGTTGTATGTGACGACGGTCACAGTGGATTGGTTACTATATCTTGGGCCTGGCTTCGGTGTGAATGGCAGATCCCTCGGCGACTAAAGTCGCCTCGGGATGACAAAAGGCAAGGCCTTTTCGGCACGACTGAAAGTCGTGCCCTGACACAAAGTACTAGACCGTAGCTTCTCGTCCCAGATACGGTTAGTTGCCGTGTGCTAATTGCTAGTTGCTAATTGCTTCCTTCACCCACACTTCCCCGTACCATGGCAGGCCCGCGACGAAGACGAGCAATTGCCCGGCTCGGCCAGCATGCCGTCGGGGCCGATGCAGGTTTGGGTATGCAGGCACCAGAAGAGGCCATCGTTGGTCGGAGGAACGGTGGGGTCGTGCGCGACTCCGACGAACTGCTGCTTCCAGCGCAGCGCGGTGCAGAGTCCGTCGCAAGTGGTATCGAAGCGCTCGTGATCGGGAAGCATCATCATGCCGCACCTCCGGTGGGAAAAGCAGATCCCACGGGAGCTAAAGCTCCCTCGGGATGACAAGGATTTTTAGTGTCCGTAACGGCGCGCCTGAAGGTGCGCCCCTTCCGCATCGTCATGCGGCACCTCCGGCATTCAGCACGGCGCGCTTCACCGCCGCCTTGGCCAGCGTGATCTTGTACTTGTTCATGCTCAGGGGCTTGGCTTTGGCGACCGCGGCATTGGCTGCGGCCATCGCGGTGTCGGGCGTGATGGTCTTGCCCACCAGCGCCGCCGCGGCTTCGTCGGAGACCCACGGAATCGGCGCCACGTGCCCCAGCACCACGCGCGCGCTCTTCACCGTGCTGCCATTCATATCGAGGGTGACGGCGGCCATGGCGAGCGGCCAATCGAAGGCGGCCTTTTGGCGAACTTCGTAATAGCCCGCCTTCAGGCCATGCGGCGCAGGAGGCACGACCAACTCAATCACCAGCTCGTCAGGCTTCAGGTCGTGCTCGCGCTCGTTCGCCGACTTGGGGATGAGAAAGAACTTTGCCAGCGGCAACTCGCGCACTCCGCTGTCGGGAGCCTTCGCCGAGTAGATGCGAATCTTGGCGCCGTAGGCGATCAGCGCTGGCGCAATGGTTGACGGGCTGACGAAGTACGCGCCGCTCTGCGTGCCGAGAATCGCCGCATAGCGGTTGTCGCCGGCCACGACCATCGACTTGCCGTCTTTGGTCATGGGCATCAGGCCCATGCCGTTGCGGAAGTACCAGCAGCGCGGCCGCTGGCACATGTTGCCGCCGATGGTGGCCAGGTTGCGTATCTGCGGGCTGGCCGCCTCGTTCAAGGCTTCGAGCAGGATGGGATACGCCGACAAATCTTTCGACTCGCTTAGTTCGGCGATGGTGGTGAGCGAGCCGATGCGCACCGCGCCGTCGCGCTGAAAGCTGGTGCCGCGCAGGCCTTCGATGCCCTTCACGTTCACCAGCCGCTTGGGGGCGACCACGTCGTCTTTCATCAGCTCCAGCAGATCGGTGCCGCCGGCGAGGATTGCGCCCTGCTCCCACGTGCTGCCGAGCAAGCCGGTGACCTGTTCCTTGCTGGTGGGGCTGGCGTACTCAAACGGTTGCATGTGCGCCTCCTCGGATGAGAAGAGCAGATCCCTCGGGGACTAAAGTCTCCACAGGATTAGAAGAAAATAGGAGCAGTTGCGGCACGACCAAGGTCGTGCCCTGACGCGAATCTTCGCAAACCAAAATTGCATTCGGGTTCATCCGGGCGAATCCGTGGTTGCGACTCCTCATGCCGCGCCTCCTTTCTCCAGGGCAGTAAGAACCCGGTCGGGGGTGAGCGGCAGGAAGGGCACGCGCACGCCAATGGCGTTGGCCACGGCATTCGAGATGGCCGCTCCCGGCGAGATCACCGGCGGCTCACCCAGCCCAATCACCCCGCGATCGTCGTAGTCTTTGCCGGTCATCATGTGGACGACCAGCTCGCCGATATCGTTCAGTCCGGCGATGCGATAGAACTCCAGATTCGGGTTGAGTACGCGGCCGGTCAGGGGATCGAGAATCTTCTCCTCATACAGCGCATAGCTGATGCCCATGATGAGCGCGCCTTTGACCTGGCTCTCGGCGGTCTTCAGGTCGATGATGTAGCCGCAGTCCTGCACCGCGACCATCTTGTTTACACGCACGATGCCGGTCTCGACATCGACCGAGACGTCGGCCATCTCCACACCGCCGACCCCGCTGTTGGTCAGGTCGGGCGGCTTGGACTTGTCGGGATTCTTTCCCCGCACCGTGAGCGGCACCGCGCCGACCTTGGCGCAAGCGTCTTTCCAGCTCAGGCTGCGCGAGGGATCATTCTTGACCCGCACCGAGCCGTTCACCGATTCCAACTCCTCGGGCCGCGCCTTCAGCGCGGGCGCAACCTTTTCGAAGAGTTGGTCGCGGGCGTCGACCGCAGCGCGGCGGGAGGACGAACTGACGCCGCCCACGGTGGTACTTCCTCCGCTGCCGCCCGAAGGCGGGTAGCGGTTGTCGCCGATCAGGACCGCCACCTGCTCCAGCGGAATACCCAGTGTGTCCGCGACAACGATTCCGATCACGGTGCGCGTACCGGTGCCCAGGTCCTGGCTGCCCAGCTTGATGTCGACCGAGCCGTCGGGATTGATCGACAGATCACAGTCGCTGTTGTGGCCGCGGCCTCCCCAGGTGTGGATTGACAGCCCCAGCCCATGCTTTACCGGCCCGGCCGTCTTGTCGCCGCGAGGATGCCAGCGCTGCTTCCAGCCCATGAGCTGGTCGGCAATCTCCAACTCCTCGGCGTAGACTTTGGCGCGCGGGCCGAGAATGTCCATGTTCGCGCGCAGCATGTCCATCGGGTCCATCTTCAGTTTGGCTGCGAGGTCTTCGAACGGCGACATGGTGATGACCGCAGCTTGCGGGTGATTCGGCGCTCGCCATGCACGCGCGCTGCCCTGGTTGGTCGTAATCGCTGTGTGCTGCTTGTGCTGATTGGGAACCTCGAAGATGTAAGGGATCGGCGGAGTGCCACCGCCGCCCATGCCTCCGGTGCCCCACGAGTTCGACTGCCAGGCGACCAGCTTGCCGCTCTTGTCGGCGGCGATCTTCACCCGCGCGTAGGCCGACGGACGCATGCCCGCGACTTCGAACTCTTCGTCGCGCGCCAGCATCATCTTCACCGGCTTGCCGCCGGCGGACTTCGAAAGCCGGGCGGCGACAATGTCCCAGCGGTCGGCGGCAAACTTGCTGCCGAATCCGCCTCCGATATTCTGCTGCAGCACGCGAATGTTGCTCGCAGGAACGCTCAGCGGTTCCGCCATCTGCGCAGCGATGCCGGAGAGGTTCTGCGTGGAGATATGGACGGTAAGATCATTGCCATTCCACTCCGACGCCGAACCGTGCGATTCCAGACAGCAGTGCACGATGCAGGGGACGCCGTAGACGCCCTCGTGTGTGGCGGCCGCCGAGGCAAACGCCTTGTCGGGATCGCCCTGCTTCTGCGTTGCGGTGCGCTTATACGGAGACTTCACGCTGGACGGCGGCAGAATCTTCGCATGACGCAGCTCGTCGATCACTTTGGAATCGATGCCCTCGCCCTCCATGGCCTTGAAGTCTTTCTCCTGGGGCGTGAAGCTGATGCCGCGATGCTTGATGGCGGCAATTACTTCTTCGTCGGGAACCTGGTTCTCCTCCAGCGATTCGAAATCGTCCTGGCTGATCGGTCCCGCCGCCGGAGCGATGTTCTTGGGCGGCTCGGCGTCGGAGACAAAGTGCGGCAACACCTCGTACTCGATTTTGATGGCGCGAACGGCATCTTCTGCCGTCGGGCCGTCGACTGCGGCGACGCCGACGATATCATCTCCAGCCCAGAAGATTTCCGTTCCCGGCTTCTGGATGATCTCGACCGCCTTCACCCCGGGCATGTTCTCGGCTGCGCTGATGTCGACGCTCTTGATCCGCGCATGCGCATAAGGGCAGCGCGCGATCTTTCCGATCAGCAGCCCGTCAGGGTTGTAGTCGTAGGTGTACTTAGCACGGCCGGAAGATTTGGCAGGACCGTCGACGCGCGAGATTTCCTTGCCGATCAGAGGTTGGGTTGCGTGATCAGGCCAACTGTATTGGCTCATGACTGTTTGCCTCCTGCGTGCGCCAGGGTCACCGCGCGGATGCCGTCGTACGTCCCGCAGCGGCAGAAGTTACCGCTGAGGCCGCGGCGAATCTGGTCCTGGGTGGGACTGGGATTGGATTGCAGGAGATGCGTAGTCGCGACGATAAACCCCGGGGTGCAGAAGCCGCACTGCTGAGCGTCATGCGCGACGAACGCCTGCATGACCGGGGTCAGGCTATCGCCTTCGGCCAGCGACTCGATGGTGGTGATGCTATGCCCCTGCGCGTCGATGGCCAGCACCGAGCAGGCATACACCAGCTTGTCATCCATGAGCACGGTGCAGGCCCCGCAGGTGCCGCGGTCGCAGACGCGCTTGGCTCCCGTCAGGTCGAAGTTTTCGCGCAGCGCATCGAGCAAGGTCACGCGCGGCTCCAGCTGTGCGCTCAGCTTTTTGCCGTTCACCTGCAAGGTGATTGGGACCTTCCCGGGCCCCTGGATGGCGACTTCCTCGGCGACAGCATCCGCTACGCCGGGCCCCAGCACCGCCGGAACGGCGACGCTCAGCGCCGAGATTTTCATGAAGTCGCGTCGCGTTACGCCGGAATCGGTCT
Source organism: uncultured Acidobacteriaceae bacterium (assembly GCA_963815775.1). GTDB lineage: Bacteria > Acidobacteriota > Terriglobia > Terriglobales > Acidobacteriaceae > CAVVDY01. The sequence continues at coordinate 7,270 of CAWFIB010000031.1, forward strand.
CCGGCTTGCGTGGACGATCGTCGGACATGTCTTCCTCCAGGAATCGCCGGCCACCGGACGCCTGAACTCTATCGCCGGACGGTCGGCGCGACACGCTAGCTCTCTAAGAACGGGAGTATACTCCCGGCGGGGCATGAAGCAACCGGGATGGGACAGGGAGGACCTGAGAGGGAAAAAGACCCTGCGACGGACTGGGCGCAGATCCGTCGCGGAGAATGCTTGAAGCGAGTTTGCAGCTTACTTCTTGAGGGTGCGGATGTAGGAAACCAGCTCCGAAATCTGAGCCTCGGTGAGTTTGCCCTTGTAAGCAGGCATCTTACCCTTGCCATTGGTAATGGCTCCGTTCAGGTCGGCATCCGACATGCCCTGCACTTCGGCTCCGCTGAGGGGCTTGGCTCCCATCAACGTCTTGGTGCCGTCGGCACCATGGCACATGGCGCATTTTGACTTGTAGAGGTCAGCCGCTTTGTCCTGGGCCAAGACGGGAAGGGCCAGAGCTGCGATCAAAGCCACCAGGGCAATACGTTGTAAGACTTTCATTCCATTTGCTCCTTACACCCCCGACAGTGTCACGGGTGCTGATGATATTAGACTTCGTGGGTAAATCTACTACCGCGACTGCATACACGCCAATAGATTTTGCAGCGGGGAAAAACACCCGGTGAGCGCGTGATATGCCGCAAAGCTGCGGCTCCGGCTCTGCCGGTGCCCTCTGTCTCTAAATATAACCCGCTTTTTATCAGCAAGTTGTGTTATGGCTGATGGCCTCGGCGATTTGGCATCCACCATGCCTCTATAGCAGCGAGAACGTATCTCCCGAGAGGCACCCCTTGGAACCGACGCTGGCTGTGATTGGCCTCAACTTCCGCACCTCACCGGTTGCCATCCGCGAGCGGTTCTGGATCAGCGAACCGCGCCGCAACAGTGCCCTGTACCATCTAGTGCGCTCTGAAGGCATCGACGAGGTCATGGTGCTGGCCACCTGCAACCGCACGGAATTCATCATGTGGACCGGCGATGTGCCTCGCGCGGCCGACTCCGTACTGCGCTTCCTCACCCATGAGTACGAGTTGAAACTGTGTGAGTGGTCGCACTTCTACCGTCTGATGGACGATCTCGCGCTGAGCCACATCTTTCGCGTGGCCTCCAGTCTCGACTCCATGGTGCTGGGCGAACCTGAGATTGTCGCTCACATGCAGCAATCCTGGATGCAGGCCAAGGAGGCCGGCTGCACCGGACGATTCCTCGACGCCATCGTGCAGAAGGCGCTGGGCGTCTCCAAGCGCATTCGCGAAGAGCTGGCCATTGGCGACGAAACCATTTCGGTGCCCTATGCTGCAGTCGAGCTCTCCATGCAAGCGCTGGGCGAACTGGCCGGCCGCGAGGTGCTGGTGATCGGCGCCGGAAGAATGAGCGAACTGGCTGCGCGCTGCCTGATGCGCGCCGGTGCCCACAAGGTGAACATTACCAGTCGCACCCGGGCCAGCGCAGAAGAGCTGGCTGCCAAACTGGAGGCACGATGTGTACCTTTTGGAGAGCGCAGGCGGTATCTCGAGTCCGCTGATATCGTGGTGAGCTCCACTTCGTCTCCTCATTACGTCGTCTCCAGGGAAGAAGCCGAAGCGGTAGCTCAGGCTCGCGGGCGCCGCCCCCTGGTACTGATTGACGTTGCGGTGCCGCGTGACATCGATCCCGGGGCGCGCGGGGTGGAGGGTATTCGCCTCTGCGATATCGACGACCTGGAGCGGGCGGTCCGCCGCACTTCAGGAAGCCGGCGCGAAGCCGCCGCAGCCGCTGAGAAGATCGTTTGCGCCGAGGTGGCTGGTTTCCGCCGCAAGCTGGCAGCCGAGCAAACCATGCCGGCAGTTGCTGCCCTGCGACTTCATCTGGATGAGCTTTGCCGCGAGGAACTGGAAGTGCTGCGCCAAGAATTCGGGCCATTTACGGAAGATCAGGACCAGGCAATGACGGCCTTTGCCGCCCATGTGACGCAACGCATTGCCGGCTCCCTGGCCCGCGAGTTAAAAGAAGTACCTGGGAAGGACATGTCCGACGTCCTGAACGGGGCCCTGCATCGCCTTCTCGGCACCGAACGTCTGCCGGTCGTCGCGACCGAAGCCAAGAACTGACAGTAAAAAATCGAAGGAGTACTTAAAGACATGACTGAAACTGCGCAGAACAAAAAGAGCAATACCGCCGCCTTCACCAGCGTGCAGGCTTACACTCTGGCCGTCATTACCCTCGTCATCGGCATTGCGGTGGGCTACTTCGCCCGCGGCTCGGCTCCGGCAACTACTGCCAACCTGCCGGAAAACGCCCAGGCGGCGATGTCAACTCCCTCCACGTCGATGCCGGGCGGCACGCCGGGCAACATGGGTCCCGGGCAGCTACCGGGCAGCACGCCACAGCAACAGGCAGCGTCGCCCGAAGAGCTGGCGAAATCGGCCGAACCCCTGCTGGCACAGTTGAAGACGAATCCCAACGATGCGGACGTTCTGGTGAAACTCGGAAATCTCTACTACGACGGACAGAGCTTTCCCGCAAGCCATCGACTACTACCAGAAGGCCCTGGCGCTTCAGCCTAACGATGCCGACGTGTGGACCGACCTGGGAACCAGCTACTGGTACACCGGCGACGCCGACAAAGCACTGGCGAATTTCCAGAAATCCCTGGCCCTGCGCCCCAACCACCCCGGCACGCTGTTCAACCTGGGCATCGTGGAGTGGCAGGGGAAGAAGGACCCCAAGGCCGCCGTGCTGGCTTGGGAGAAGCTGCTGCAAACCAATCCTGACTACCCGCAAAAGGACCAGGTGCAGATGTTAATTGAGCGCGCGAAGATGCACGGAGCCAGCACTACCAAGGGCTAAACTCCAGCCGCGATTGCTCACCCCGGTGACGAGCCCGCGCAGAGCTCGTCCCGGGCTTTTTTCATGAGCAGGCTCCCACTCGATACAATGCTCGCGGTGACTAGCAACAGCATTCGTCGCACCAGGTGGTTCTGCGCCCGCTCCCTCATCATCAGCCTTTGGCTGTTGTTCCTGATTCGTGGCTTGTTCTATTGCTGCGCACTGCCTCTGTGGGAGGGCTTCGACGAACCTTATCAGTTCGCCGCCGTCCAGCACGTGGCGCTGAGCGGACACGCGACGACGACGGCCACCCCGGTAAGCCGGCAAGTCGCGGCTTCGCTCTACCTCTCGCCTGCGCCCTGGATGTTGCGCCTCCACCAGCTACCCAAGCCGGTACTCACCCAGGAGCAGTATTGGGCCTTGCCGCCCCAGGAACGCGAGCAGCTTCGCCGCGAGCTTCTGTCGTTGCCCCAGTCGTGGGCCGGCGAAGCTTCCGATCCGGCGATCATGAACTATGAAGGGCAGCAGGCGCCGTTGTTCTATTTCGTTTCCGCGCCGATTTTTCGCGCCGTCTCGAAGCTAGGCTTGCCGGGACAGGTGCTGGCTCTGCGCATAATCTGGCTTCTACTTGCTTCCATCGCCGTGCCCCTGGGATACGTGATGCTGCGGCAAACCCTGGGCAGCGAACGGCGCGCGTTGTTGGCAACAGCACTGGTTGTGGCGATGCCTGAGCTGTTTATCAATCTGTGCCGGGTTTCGAACGAACCTCTCGCGCTGTTGCTTTGCACCGTGCTGCTGCTTCTGTCAATTGGGCTTGTGCAGGCCCAGCGTGCCTTCTACTACGTGCCGGGCATCGCGGCGGTGCTGGGACTTGCGCTGCTGACGAAGGCGTACTCCCTTGCTTTTGTGCCCGCGATCGTAATTCTCTTGTGGCTGAAGTTGCGGCCATCGCGTGAAGGTGGCCGTTTGCTGGCGGCGCTCGGAATCGCGTTCGTCATTATCGCTGCCATCGCTGGTCCGTGGTACTGGCATGTCCATCAGGCTTCTGGGTCGTGGTCGGGTCAGACAGACGATGTCGCAATCGGTCACCTCTCACGCTCGGCGCTGCTGGCGCAAGTTGTGCACGTGAATTGGCGCAGCGGATTCGCCTCGATCCTGCTGTCGCATGTCTGGTTTGGCGGTTGGAGCTTCCTGCGCTTCCCGGCGTGGATCTACCTGTGCGCCATCCTTCCTGCCGTGGTTGCGGCGCTGGGGATGTGTATCTATGTCGCGCGGTGGTTCAGGTCAGGCAGCAAGCCGGACGCGGTCATCGCCATCGCTTCCTTCTACGTGTGCTTCTGGATCGGCCTTTGCTACCACGTGCTGGTTACGTACGTACACACCGGAGTCTCCGCATCCACGGGTTGGTATCTATATTGCCTTGTGTTCGGCGAGGCGGTGCTTCTGGTGGCGGGACTTGCTCAGCTTTTCGGCGCCAATACCGATCGCTGGCTGATCCCAGCCGGGGTTGGGTTGTGCGCGCTCCTAGACTTGTACGGAGTTCATGCGTATATGTTGCCGTACTATACAGGACTCGTCGCACACGTTGGCGAACGCGTCCCTCCACTCTCCATCGCAGCATTCTCCCCGTCGGAAATCTTCTCCCGGCTGGCGACGCTGGGGCCGGCGTGGCTGCACCCCGGCGTGCTGGAATTCATCTGGGTGACTTATCTGCTGGCCACCGCCGGAGTGGCGTGGCTGGCGTGGGCGATGGCCCGCCGGGCAGACCTCCAGTAAGCTAACGCGGCAAGCTCTGCTTTCTACCGGGTGGTGTCCTAAAGATGCGTTGCGTTCTCAAAGAAGCTGGACAATCACAAAGCCGCTTGCGCCCTGCACTTCGCGGCGTAATGAACATGAACCCGGTGACGGCCATCACCGACAGTCCAGTCGCTGCCGTGGATACTCTTATACGCATCATGCACCTCTTGGGGCCGCAATCTTGGGAAAGAGGGGTGGCCCCTTTTTGATTAAGAACTCCATTAACGCAAATTTAGGACACTACCTTCTACCGCAAACGCAAAGCGCTGCCTTTGCTATCATTGACAGGTGGTAGATCTTGACCTGTCTCCGCCGATCGGCATTGAGATGCCGCTATGGCGCTCGCTGATCCTGAACCTTGCGGACCGCATCTCGCCCGAACGTCTTCCGCCGCTGGAGTTGACCTCGCGCCCGGTGGACACGGGTATGCTGTTCGGAGACCGGCTCGCGCTTCCCTGGTACCGCACCGTGTTCAGCAACATCTCGGACGTGGTCTCGGCCGACACCGGCCCGCCGCTGGAACTCACATCGCGGCCCGTCGATCTGGGGGAGTTGCTGGGCGACGAGTTAAGCCATGGCTGGTGGGCATCGCTGCTGGATGGGTTGCGCTATCGCCTGTCGCCGGAAAAACAGCCGTCACTGTCGTTGACCTCCAAGCCAATTGCGGCCTATGGCGGCAATAGCTGGCTACAGCTCATGGACTGGTCCTCGTTGCTGGATTCGCCGAAGGTCTTCCTTCCCGACATTCCGGTTGAGACGCCGTTCATCGCGGCGGAGGTCCTGGCTCCGGTACCGGTGCCGGCGGCCGCTTCGACAGTTCCGCTGAGCCAGGAGCTGTGGGCCGCGCAGATGCAGTTCAAGCGCGACCTGTCACGCAGCCGCTTCCGCCAGAAGATCTGGATCACCATGGTGGCGGCGGAAGCAATCTTCCTGCTGACATATCTATTCAACTTCAAGTTCTAAGCGGGCAGTGTGGGCCTTCAGGCCCACGGCCCCTGAGAAATCCCCGGGGGTGCGATGTACCGCGTCAGGGCACCCTTGCAAGCGCTGAAAGACTGGCCACTGAGGCGATTCGAGTCAGGGCACGACTTCCAGTCGTTCCGAAAAGGTCTCGTTTATTTTCCTATGCGAGCGGACCTTAGTCCGCGAGCGAGTCGCGCTTTTCGCGATTTGACGAGCCTCTACCGCCGCCTGAAGTCGGCTCTGGAAGTTCGAGATAGAACACTTATCGGCACGACTCCAAGTCGTGCCCTGACTCGTATCACTCCCTCGCGCGAGTTTTTTCAGCAGCCTACGCAGGGGACTCCATCTCACAGCTCGCTCGTGGTGTGCTCCAACTGGTTCGTGATCTCTTCTGCCGGCGTGTCTGCCGGGAAGCGTACCGGCTTGCCAATCACTACCCGCAGTTCTCCGCGACGCGCGATCTTCCTGCCCGACGTCTTCATGCCATAGAGGCCATGAATCCGTATAGGTACCACCGGCACATTGAGGCGCGAAGCCAGCATCCCGATGCCCGAGCGAAAAGGGGATAAGTTGCCATCGGGGGTGCGACGGCCTTCGGGGAAGACCAGCACGTTGTAGCCGCGATCGGCACATTCGCCGGCAAAGGCGAAGCTCTCGCGGACGCCCGACTGCTGCGGTAACGGGAACACGTTGAACAGCGCTACGACCAGGTAGTATCCCGCCTGCTGCCACCAGCGGGCCAGGAGGTTCATGTCGCGTGGCGGCCGCCACATTCCCCACAGCCGTTCGCCGTGCATCCCAACCGCAAGCCGATGACGCAAGCGCGGGGGCAGCGCGATAAGCACAAATCCCACGTCGATGTAGGTCACATGGTTGCACGTGATCAGCACCGGGCCTTGCACGCCTTCCAGATTTTCGCGGCCCTCGATACGCGGATGCGCCATGATCAGCGTAGCGGGCAGCGACAGCAGGTTGTAGACGGCGGTGCGAATCCAGGTGATTGGCCAGCGCAGCGTCCAGCGCGGATAACGGTATCCGCTGCGCGCTGGCTTCTCCGGCTGCTGCAACAGATGTTCGAGCTCGCCAACCGTGGTGAGGTTGGCAAAGTTCGCCTCGCCCAAGTCAACCTGGTAGCGATCTTCGAGGGCGCTCATCAGTTCAACCCGGTCCATCGAACTGAGGTTGAGCTCGTCTTCCAGCTTGGAGTCGGCTGAAAGCTTCCCGACGTTTCGTCCGGTGATTCGGCTGATCAGCTCGGCCAGCGATCCCTGCGCCACGGCACTGCCGTCGCCGGAGGCCAGCTTCTGCTGGGCGAATTGCTGGATCACATTGGTGCGCGGCTTCTGCGTCGGAGTGCGGGGAAAGTCCTGCTCCGGCCAGACCAGCCAGCGGCGCATACGCTGAAACTCGGCGAGTTGCTGATTGGCGTGCTGAACGACCGTCTCCGCATCGGCGGAGTCGCGCAGCAACAGCACCGCGCAGGCTTCGGCGTTGCCGCCCTGCTCCAGCGGAACGACCACACAATCACGCACCTCGGGCTGACGGCGCAAGGCGGCTTCCAGATCGTCGGGGTAAACGTTCATGCCCTCGCGGGTGACGATAACGTTCTTCTTGCGGCCACGAAAATAGAGGTTGCCCTCGGCATCGACCTCGCCGAGATCGCCAGTGCGAAACCAGCCCTCCTCGTTCAGCACCGGCTTCAGCTCCTTGCCCTGCCAGTAGCCGGCGGCGACGTTGGCTCCGCGCACCAGGATCTCGCCGTTTTCGTCGAGCTTCATCTCGCGGCCTTCCAATACCTTGCCGATCGAGCGCTTGCCGGTGTGAAAAGGATGGTTGAGCGAAATCAGCGATGTCGTTTCGGTCAGTCCGTAGCCCTGAATGACGACGAAGCTTAGCCGCCGCCAGAACTCTTCGGTCGCGGCGTCGAGCGCAGCGCCACCGGAGATGTAGGCCCAGAACTTCCATCCGAACTGGTGGTGAATTTTGCGGAAGCGCCACCAGCGGCGTACGAAGTGCTCGCCCTCGGCGGCCTTGATTTGGCGCTCGAACCACAGCTTGCGGCCTGCGGCCTCCATGTCACGCTCGATCTTGTCTTTCAACGACTCCATCAGGCGGGGCACGGCGACGATCACCGAGACACGCTGCTCACGGACGAGGCGAATGATCTCGCTCGGGTTCAGACTGTCGTGAAAGATGACGGTTCCGGCAAGCAGTTGCGGAAGGAAGATACCCAGAAACTGTCCGAAGACGTGGCTGAGCGGCAGCAGATTCAGAAAGCGGATGGGATGAAAGATGCGCTCATACTTCAGGTACTTGCCGATCTCGCGCTCGAGCGGCTCCAGGTTGGCGAGGATGTTGCCGTGGGTGATGACGACGCCGCGCGGCTCGGCCGTGGTGCCGGAGGTGAATACGATTTCGACGATGTCGTCGCGAGAGAGGCCCGGCAATGCGAAGGCTTCGGGGGAATGCAGGGCGACTGTCTCCCGCAAGCTTTCCAGATCGAAGCGCGGCACGCCGGGAACATCATTGCCATGGCCGCAGACACAAAGCCTGGCATCCACCTGCTGGGCAACACGTGAGGCGAAGTCGGGAGCGGCAATCTTGTCGATGGGAACGACGACCGCCCCTCTCAGCACACATCCAAAAAACGCAGCCACCCACTCGGCGCAGTTGTCGCCCCACAGCAGGACCTTATCACCGCGCGTAATGCCCCGGCTATCGAGCTCTCGCGCAAAGCGATAGGCGCTCACCAGCACCTCGCCATAGCTCCAATGCAGGACCCGATATCCGCGTCGATGAACGTAGGCCGGCTCGGACGAGCGGCGGCGGAAGTTATCGAGATACTCCAGTACGGTGGTGCGCGGCATTCAACAGCAGTCTATCGTGTCACGCCGCCGATATTGCGACGGTCACGAAACGGGGAAAGCTGCCGTCGCGCCATCGCTTATGCCCAGCGCCGGTTCTCACGCACCTGCGACTTGAGCATGCTGCGAAAAAGCGCCGTCGCCTTCTTTACTTCCAGCATGGCCAGCTTGCAGTGCAACTGTTTGCCATCGCGCTGGGTGTGCACGATGCCGGCCGCTTTCAGGATGGAAAGATGCTGGGAGAGGTTCGCTTTGGAGATCTCCAGCCCCTGCTGCAGCTCCGCGGCCCAGCAATCGGACTCTTCCAGCATGCCAATTAGCTGCAGGCGGGTAGGATTGGCGAAAGCCTTACAAAGGTTAGCCTGGCGTTCGTACATTTCCCTATCAGCCCGGTTCTTCCTTTTCATCGCCGCTCCTCCCCGGTTACTGAATAGACGCTTACTTGGAGCATACACATACAAGGAAAATCCTCATGTGAGCTACTTTGAAGAGTGTCAAGATGGATTGGAGCTCTCGGAATTGTCCTGGCTACCGAGTTCCCGATTGAGTGCAAACGCAAGCATTCTCGCACTCCGCCATCTATCGCGGCCGGAATAACATGAATGCATACATCCGCAGGTCAGTTGCATTGTTTTATATCACACTTCCGCAACAACAGACCGCTGGAAAGTGCAGACGCAAGCGGCAGAGAGCTATCGTGGCAGAAGTTGGTTTTGTGGTACTTCGAGTTGCTGTTGCGAACGCATATTCGTGGTCGGTAACTGATGTGCACGATTTTGAAACTTATTGCGGATCTACTACTAGATGACGGATAGAGATGGCACGAAAGTAGGTGCCAATCAGCACCAAGGAACAACTGCAAGCTTGGGAATCCTAGTTCTTGCTTGAGCAGAGCACAGAAATCCGCTCCCAGGGGATCTAAATTGGAGGTACGAGCCTTGGCCGAGCCATAAGGAGCTGCTCTTCAAGATTTCGGCAGGGCAGCCGATAACAAGGGTAGAGCAAGCAATAAAACCTCCTGAGCGACACGCGCCCGGCCTCGCATCTTGTGAGGCCGGTTTTTTTCTTCCACCGCCGCCAGCTCAGTATGGGTAATGAGCTCCACCGTGCCGCACATCGGCCCCGCGCACCCAGAAGATAACGTCCTCGGCAATGTTGGTGGCATGGTCGGCAATGCGCTCCAGGTTGCGCGCGATCAGCAGCACATTCAGCGCCGCCCGGGTCAGGGCCGGATCGCTTTGCATCTTCTGCACCAGAACCAGGAAGGCCTCATCCTTCATGCGGTCGACCACGTTGTCCATCTGTAGCACCGATTCGGCCACTTCGGCATGGCCATCGAGGAACGATTGCAGCGCCCGCTGCACCATGGTGGTCACACTGGCCGCCATCTTGGGAATGTCGACCGGCAGCTCAGCCGGCGGTTCGCTGATCAAGTCGAGCACCCGCTGCGCGATGTTCACGGCCTGATCGCCCACCCGCTCCAGGTCGGCATTGATCTTGATGACCGCCATGATGAAGCGGAGGTCGACAGCCATGGGCTGCTGCATGGCCAGCAGGTCCAGCGCCAATTCGTCGATGTCGCGCTCGGCCTGATTGATGGCAGTCTCGCCGGCAAATACCATCTGGCAAAACTTCGCATCGCGGGTGCGGTAGGCCTCGGTAGCGCGGTCGATGGCTTGTTCGGCAAGCCCTCCCATGCGCAACAACTTGTCGCGTAACTCGTCCAAGCCATGCTGAAAGCGGCTTCGCATTTATCCAAACCTGCCTGTGATGTAGTCTTCGGTGCGTTTGTCTGCGGGCGTAGTAAAAATCTTTTCCGTCTTGTCGTACTCGATCAAGCTGCCCATCAGGAAGAAGCCGGTGAGTTCGGCCACGCGCGCCGCCTGCTGCATGTTATGAGTCACGATCACGACAGTATAGTGCTGCTTTAACTGAAAGATAAGCTCTTCGATCTTGCTGGTGGAAATGGGGTCCAGTGCGGATGCGGGTTCATCCATCAGCAGCACGTCCGGCTCGACCGCCAGGGCGCGCGCAATGCACAGGCGCTGCTGCTGCCCCCCGGAGAGGCTGGCGCCTGACTTCTTGTGCAGGTGGTCCTTCACCTCTTCCCACAGGGCCGACAACTGCAGCGAGCGTTCCACCAGTTGGTTCAGCATCTTGCGATTGCGCAGGCCGTTCAGCCGCAAGCCGGCGGCTACGTTGTCATAGATGGACATGCTGGGGAAGGGGTTGGGCTTCTGAAATACCATGCCAATCTTGCGCCGCACTTCCACCGGGTTGCTGCCGTCGCCGTAGACATCGATCTCGCCGACCTTGACTTCACCTTCGGCACGAGCTTCGGGGATGGTTTCGTGCATGCGATTGAGGCAGCGGACAAAGGTGCTCTTGCCGCAGCCGGAAGGGCCGATCACCGCAGTCACGTGATTGGCCGGGATGGACATATCAATGTCTTTCAGCGCCAGGTTTTTGCCGTACCAGGCATTCAGACGCTTGACTTCGATTCCTACGCCCATACGGCTACGAGGCCCCCTTTAGCATGCCGCGGCTGGTGACAATACGAACGGCGGCCACGGCGACAACGATCATGATGATCAAGATCAAGGCCCCGGCCCATGCCTGCTTATGCCACTCGTCAAAGGGCGAGATAGCATAGACGAAAATCTGCAGCGGCAAGGCGGCCGTCGGCTGATTGGGATCCAGGTTCCAATACTGGTTGCCGAACGCGGTAAACAGCAGCGGTGCCGTCTCGCCCGCCACGCGTGCAAATGCCAGCATACAACCGGTGATCACTCCGGCGGAGGCCGTCCGCAAGCTTATGGAAAGTGTGGTGCGCCACTTGGGAATCCCCAGCCCCAACGCCGCCTCGCGAAGCGAGTTGGGAACCATCAGCAGCATTTCTTCCGTGGTCCGCGCGACCGTGGGCACCATCATGATCGCCAGAGCAATGCCGCCGGAATAGGCGGAGAAGTGTTTCTGCCGCACCACCACCAGCGAATAGGCCACAATGCCGATCACGATGGAGGGAACGCCGTTCAGCACGTCGGCGGTGAAGCGGACGAAATCCCCGAAGCGATTCCGGCCAAACTCTGCGAGATAGATGCCGCAGCCAATGCCCAACGGAATCCCGACGGCGCTGGAGATCAGCAGGATCACGCCAGATCCGATGATGGCGTTCGCCATGCCTCCGCCGGGCTCGCCCACCGGTTTCGGAGTCTGGGTAAGAAATGCCAGGTTGACCGACCCTACGCCTTTAATGAGCAGGTAGATGAAGATCGCCAGCAATGGAGCCAGCACCAAAATCGCCGCGCCGATGGCGAACGCCGTCGCGCCGAGATTGGCAAGCTTCCGCCACAAGCTCAGATTGACAGAACGAGACCGGGATGGGCTAGGCACTGACCCTCGCTGTTCCGCCGGTGATGCTCCACACCAGCAAGCGCGCCAGCGCATTGACAACCAGGGTGACGATGAACAGCGCGAGTCCGATTTCCACCAGGGCATTCAGGTAGAGATCGCCGGTAGCTTCGCTGAACTCATTGGCGATGACGCTGGCCATGGTGTAGCCGGGCGCGAACAAGGATTTCGCAATCTCCGGGCGGTTGCCGATGACCATGGTGACGGCCATGGTCTCGCCCAGGGCGCGGCCCAGCCCGAGAATGACGCCACCCACAATGCCGATGCGGGCGTTGCGCAGCACGCCCATGCGGATCATCTCCCATCGCGTGGCGCCCAGCGCCAGCACAGCCTCCCGCTGGTTCTGCGGTACCGCAGTCAATACCTCGCGGGTGATGGAGGCGACGATAGGCACAATCATGATCGCCAGAATAATTCCCGCCGCCAGCATGCCCAGCCCGAACTGTGGGCCTTCGAACAGGCCAGTCCACCCAAAGTACTTCGCCAGAAACGGCTCCAGGTACTCGCGCAGCAGCGGGGCGAGGACGAAGATTCCCCACAAGCCATAGATGACGCTGGGAATGGCTGCCAGCAGCTCGACCAGGAAGGAGATGATGGCGCGAAGCCCCACCGGGCACATTTCGGTGATGAAGACGGCTACTCCCACGGAAAGCGGGACTGCCAGTACCAGGGCGAGGACCGACGACACCACCGTGCCGTAGATGAAGGGCAGAGCGCCGAACTCGCCGTTCACCGGGTCCCAGTCACGGCCCCAGAAGAACCCAATGCCGAATTGATGGAGGGAGAGCCGTGACTTGTCAATGAGTTCGTAAACAATCAGTACGACGATGACGAAGACCGAGAAAGCCGCCAGGGCAATGACGGTGCGAAACAGCCAATCGGGAATTCGGCTGCTGCTGGGGTTCTTGGTCCTGATCCTGTTGAGCACCGTAGCCCCGGCCGGCTGCTTGCGCTCCGTGCTGGTTTGCGCCAGGGAGGGCACGGACGCAATGGGCTTCTGGCCAGCAAGAGGATCGGTAGGATTCATGGATTCGACGCTACCAAACGCGGATTACAGTACCGTTACAGACTAACGCAGCAAGACGCCAGACCGGCCCCCCCGAAAGGGGCCGGAATGCGTCGCGAGATCGGCCGACCGAAGATCGCCTATTTGATTCTCTCGTGGATGGCTTTCTTCTCGGCCTCCACCACGTCCTTGGGAAGTGGCGCGTAGGAGAGCGCCGACGTCATGGTTTGTCCCTTGTCCAGCATCCAGAACAGGAAGTCCTTAATAATCTTCCCCTTGGCCGGATCCTTTGGCTGCACCGGAATGAGCAGCCAGGTGAAGCTGGCGATGGGATAGGCGTTCTTTCCCGGGGGATTGGTAATGGACACGCGGAAGTCGGCCGGCATCTTGACCCCGGCAGCGGCCAATGTGGTGCTTTCCAGACTCGCCTTGATGAAGTTCTTCGATGAGTTCTGCACGCTGCCGTAATTGATCTTGTTCTGCAGCGCATAGATCAGCTCGACGTAACCGATGGATCCAGGCAGCATGCGGATGTTACCGGCGACGCCTTCATTGCCCTTGCCGCCAACTCCCACCGGCCACTTGACCGACGTGCCTTTGCCAGGTCCACCGGCCCATTCGGAGCTTATCTTCGACAGGTAGTCGGTGAAGATGTAGGTAGTACCGCTACCATCCGAACGATGTACGACGGTGATGGACTGGCTGGGGAACTTGATGTTCGGATTCGCCTTGGCAATCGCAGCATCATTCCAATTCGAGATCTTGCCCAGATAGATTCCCGCCAGAATCTCGGGGGTGAATTTGATCTCCTCATTGACGCCAGGGATGTTGTAGGCCGGAACCACCGACCCCAACACGGTGGGAAGGTGGATGACCTTTACCTTAGATTCGGCAATTTGCTGGTCAGTCATGGGACCATCCGAGGCTCCGAAATCCACGGTGCCCGCCTGCACCTGGCGGATGCCTCCGCCGCTGCCGATCGATTGATAGTTGAACTGTATGTCGGGATGCTCGTTGTGATACTCGCTAAACCACTTCTGGTAGATGGGATTGGGAAAGGTCGCGCCCGCTCCGTTGATGGTGGTCTGCGCCCAGGCGCAGCTCGCAAGTACAGCCAGACTCAGCAACACCCTGAGTGTGCGAATCACGTAGATTGCCTCCTTGAATGAATACCTGAAATCTCCCCCGTTCTATCGTGAGGGAGTTAAATTTTTGTTACAGAACAATCAATTTCGAATGAAGAGCACGTTTCAGCCACGCGCAAGGGATCGTGGGGACCGAGGGATGTCGGCGCCGGGAGGCGGCCTTCCTGCCTCGTTCTGCCCGTAAGCATAACTAAATGTGGGTTTTACAGGCTGTTGAGTAGCTTCCGACGCGGCCGGATGAAATTCCGCGTGAGTTCGCGGCGAAGGAGTAACTATCGAGATTTCTGCCGGCGCCGCAGATCTTCGATGAAGCGCTCTTCGTCAGACTTGTCGTTGGACCGCAACACGTGCCGGACACTCTGCCCGCTGATCAGGTGACAGACTTCCTCGGCCAGGTTCTTAGCGTGATCTCCGGCCCGCTCCAGGGCCTGCGTCATAAACAACACGTGGAAACTTTCCTGCTTGGGGGAGTTGTCGTGGTGCTCGAGGTGGCGCAGGAAGACGAGATTGCGGATGCGATCCAGTTCGGCATCGGACCGTAGTACTCCCATGGCGCGGTCCAGATCACGTTGCTTGAGCGCGTGGTGAACATCGGCCAGCATCTTCTCCAGCCGCGACGCCATCATAGTGAGGTCGCGAATGTCCTGCAGGTCGATGCGGCCGCCTACCGCCGCCGCGCGATTGCTGCAATTCAGCAGGAGATCGCCAATGCGCTCCAGGCCGATGTTAAATTTCATGCAGGCCAGCAGTTCACGCGCACTCTGCTCGCTGACCTTGGTGATGATGCCGGTCACGCCCTGGTCGATTTCGCGGTCCAGCACGTCCAGTTCCTTCTCGCGCTCGCGGACCCCCTCCAGCAGCGATGCCACGCCAGTCGCGATGCCTTCGGCTACGATTCCCGCGGCTTGGCGCGCCACCTGGCAGGCTTGCAGCGTGCGCTCTTGCAGGTGCAGTGAGACCTGCTCCGGAGATGACGGTTCCAGATTGACGGAACTCATGACTCTCCCCCGCCGATTGGGGCTCGGACCGCCCCGCGAAAGGCCATGGACCGCGGACCGCCGCCGGCTCCCGGACTCAATGTCGTCCTGCGGCATCCGGACCCATAGCACAACTAATTAACAGACGAATACAGTACGCCTACGTTAACTATCTCATAATCTATAGCGTTGAAGATTCAATGAAAATCGGAAAAAGAAAAGTTAATTCACCGCCAGCCGTATTGAGCTTGCATTTAACTCGTCGTATGCGCGGCTGGTCAGCGGTACATGCTATTCACGCCTGGCGCGCTTCCTTGCGACACGCCCGGGCGTCTAATTAGGGAAGCACCAGGACCAATCATGTTGAGAATCGACATTAAGAGCCAAAACGGAACAGCGATTCTTCATTGCAGCGGGCGCATCGTATTTGGGGTGGAAGCCGAGACCCTGCGCGCTGTCGCCAAATTCCGCAACGAGCGGGCGCTTCAAATCGATCTCGCTGAAGTCGAAGTCGTCGATGCCTCGGGCCTCGGCCTGCTAGTAGAGCTACAACACTGGGCCCTGCACGATGGGCGCACCCTGCACTTCGTGAATCCCTCGGATTTTGTCATGCAACTCATCGCGCTCACCCGGCTCAATCCCGTGCTGGGCCTTCCGGCAAGGTCCGGCTACGACCGCTGCGGACTGCAATCCGCCCTCATCGCCTAAGCCCACTGCCTACTCGTAGCGCAGTGCCACTGTAGGAGAAACCCGCAATGCGCGCCGCGCCGGGATGTAACAAGCGGCCAGAGCGACGGCCGCCAATAGAATAGCAACCCCGCCGAAGATCGCAGGGTCGGTGGGTTTGACGTCGAAAAGCAAGCTGGTCATCACTCGCGTAATGGCCGCAGCTCCGACCACTCCTGCCACGATGCCGATGCCGGCGAGGCGGGCGCCGTCGCGCATGATGAGCCGCAATACGTCTCCGCGCTGTGCGCCAAGGGCAACATAAATGCCGATCTCGTGCGTGCGCCGGCTGACCCGGTAGGCCATCATGCCGTAGATTCCTACCGCCGCTAACAGCAAGGCCAGCCCGGCGAAAGCGCCGAGCAACAGCATGTTGAAACGCTGTTGCGCCACCGACAGCGCCATGAGATCGTCCATGGACTCGATTTCGCTGACTGGGATCTGGCTGTCGAGGCTCCACACCTGCTGTTTTACTGCGTCGATCAGAGCTGCCGTCGGCTGCTGCGTGCGAACCACTAGCGTCATCCAGCGTCTCCAAGCCTCGTCGGACTGCGCAAACGGAGCATAGATCGCGGGATCGACAGGCTGGTTGAATCCGGAGTGCTTCACGTCGCCGACCACGCCAACGATGGTCATCCACTTGCGCGGCCCCGCCCGGCGGGCCCAGTCGACCCGCGCGTCCAGCACCCCGCCATGTGGGAAGTACTCCCTGGCAAACTCTTGGTTCACAATCGCGACCAGAGTTTTGCCTTCGCGGTCGTTCTCCGTGAAGTCGCGCCCGGCGCGAAGCGGAATCTGCATGGTGCGGAAGTAATCGCCCATCACCGAGAGCGACTGCACCTCCGGCTCGGTGCCGACGGGGACTGGCCTGCCCTCGAATGCCAGGTTGTGAGTAAGATAGCTGCCGCTGAATGGGGCATCGGTGATCATCGCGGCCTGCACGCCGGGCTGCGCATTGAGCCTCGACAGCAATTCCCGGCGGAAGGCCGTCTGGCGTGGAGTCTCCGCATAGCGGGTAGCGGCCAGCGACAGATAGAAGGTCATCACATTGGCGGCGTTGAAGCCGGGGTCGACCGATCGCAGGCGAAGAAATCCCTTGATCAGCAGCCCGGCCCCAACCAGGAGGACAAGCGCCAGGGCAAACTCGGTGGCGACCAGAACATTGTGCAAAGGACGGCGTGACCGACCTGTCGTCGCAAGTCGAGTTCCCTCTTTCAGCGACTCGGCGAGGTTGGCGCGCGTTGCCGACCACGCGGGCGCCAAACCGAAGAGGATGCCGGTGAGCAGCGATGTGCCAAATACGAACAGGAACACTCTGCCGTCCATGTGAATCGCACTGAATTGCTTCAGCGCGGCCGGCTTCAGCGCCAGCAGGAGGCGGATGCCGCCCCCGGCCAGCAGAAGTCCCGCCGCTCCACCGGTCAGCGCAAGCACGGTGCTCTCGGTGAGGCATTGGCGAATCAGACGCCCGGTTCCCGCACCCAGCGCTGCCCGCGTCATCAGCTCCCGTTGGCGCGCGACCGATCGCGCCATCAGCAGCATGGCAAAGTTGGCGCATGCAATGAGCAGCACCAGTCCCACTGCCCCGGAGAGCACCAGCAGGGCGGGCCGTACATTGCCTACCAGAGCTTCATGCAGCGGCAGCAGCAAGGTGTGCCTGCCTCTTTCATTGTCGGGATATTGCTCTGCCAGGCGGCGATCGATTCCGTCCATGTCAGACTGGGCCTGCGCCAGACTCACGCCCGGCTTGAGCCGCCAATAGGTGTTCATGAAGTGCACGCCGCGATATGCGGCGGCTTCGGGATAGGCCACCCACAGTGAGACGAACAGGTCGGCCCGCTCGCGCGGTGGAATGAAATCGCGCGGCATGACGCCAATCACGGTATAGGAATTGCCGCTCAGCGGGATGGACTTGCCCACAATGTTGGGGTCGGCGCCGAGGAAGTTCCGCCAAAGCGAATAGCTGATAACGATGTTGCGCGGCCCACCCTTCACGTCTTCTGACGCGATAATGAGGCGTCCCATCATCGGGGTGACGCCGAGCGCCTGGAGGAATCCGGCACTCACCTGAGCGGCACGAACATGCACCGGCTCGGCTCCGCCGGTATAGTCCATGGTTGCGACGTTGATCCCGCCGCCGCAGGCAAACGAGTGGTCCTGGCGCTCGATGTCTTGTACGTTCTGCAGAGAATCGTTCTGCCGGGTGGCAACCAGCTCCTGAGGATTGGGGTATGGAAGTGGATTCAGCAGCACGCTGTTGACGACGGTGAAGATGGCGGTATTTGCGCCGATACCCAGCGCCAGCGTCAATACCGCACACAGCGTGAACCAGCGAGATCGGCACAGCGTGCGGCAGGCATAGCGCACGTCCTGCATGAAGCCTTCCAGCAGGCTGACGCCTCGCGCCTCCCAGCACTCTTCCTGCGCGCGATCGACGCTGCCGAACTGCAGGCGCGCGCGACGCGCTGCCTCGTCCGGACTGGTTCCTGAGTTCACATATTTCGCAACTTGTTGCTCGACGTGGAAGCGAAGCTCCTCATCATGCGCCGCCTTCTGGGCGTTGCGCCCGAACAGCGCCCGCAGCCGAAACCAGGCCTCGTGGAGCGTTTCGTAGAGCACCACACACCTCCCCTAAGCTGTTCCCAGCACCCGGGCGACGGCAGCCGTAAGCTTCTCCCAGGCATCACGCTGAGCTTCGAGTTGGCGCCGGCCGGCCCGGGTCAGCTCATAGAACTTGGCGCGCCGATTGTTGTCAGAGGTGCCCCACTTCGCCTTGATCCACCCCCGGCGCTCCAGCCGATGCAGCGCGGGATAGAGCGAGCCCTGCTGCACCCGCAGCACATCGCTGGAGATTTGCTGTATTCGTTCGGAGACGGCCCAGCCGTGCAGCGGCTGCAACGCCAGGGTGCGGAGAATCAGAAGGTCCAGCGTGCCTTGCGGAAGTTCGATTGAAAGGTCTGCCATCACTCCCCTTTTGCTTCTACAAGAGACTACCGCCCGTCATGTAGAAGCGCAAGGGGTGTGGGACAAATGGCGGCAAATCGAGGGCCGATCGCGGATCAGCGCCACGCCCTGCGATGAGCGCGCGCCAACTCCGCCGCCTAACCGGTGTCCCAAACAAAAAGCCGCCCCACAGGACGGCCTTCCTCTTCCGGAAGCTAACTATCTGAGCTCAATGTCGCCGGAGCCGGTGGACACTTCCACCTCCGGGCCGCCGCCGCGGACTGCGCCTTTCAGTTCGTGGCGGTTCAGGCTGCCCTGCACCGTAATCGGCAGGTCAGAGTGAATGGTCCCCGACCCGGTATGGGCGTACAGATTGAAGCCCTGGCTCGATCCTAACGCCATGCTCACCGAGCCTGATCCGGTGCGCAGGTTCCAGGTGCCCCCAACCGTGCCGTCGACCGTGATGTCACCGCTGCCGGTACGGGCACGCAATCCACCCTTAAGCCCACGCAGTCGAATGCCGCCCGAACCCGACTCGACGTCGACATCACCATTGCCGGTCAAGTCCGCCTGAATGTCACCGCTACCGGTATGGGCGGTGAAAGGCAACGCGAGGTCCTGTCCTTTGATGGTGCCACTTCCGGTGCGGGCGCTGGACTGGGGACCGAGATCACGCAGGTTGAGATCACCCGAGCCCGCGCTAACAGCCACGGTGCGACGCAATCCTTCGACCCCAATGTCGCCGGAGCCGGAATGGGCCTGCAGCGAAGTGTCGGCCGGGACGGTTATGTCATAGCTGATGGAAACGTGGTTTCTAGCTTCGGAGGGGAGATTGTAGCCGATGCGAATGCTATTGCCGTTCTGCTCGATGGGAGGATTGCTCTCAACCGCGCGTACTGCGCTGTCGCCGTCTCCACCGAACCAGTCGTTGCTGCTGCGAACGATTCCGTGAATCACCACCTGGTTGGAGCCGCCGCTGCGCACCGTGACATTGCCCGAACCGGTTGTCAGGTCCATCGTCACCGCGCCGCTTGCGGACAATGTGCGATCGAACTTGCCCTCTGCGCGGGCAAACAACATCGCCGGGAGGGCAAGCACCAGCAGGACAATTGCAAACCAGATCTTTCTCATAACGCCGCCTCGCGAGAATGGGATTCGTAAAAGTGGGCTGCCTCGGACGGCAGCCCAGCCTGAGAAACTGACTGCTCTACTGTTGCAACACGACTTCGTCGCCTTGTTTCAGCCCGGCCACCACTTCCGTCTTGGCCCCATTGGAGATTCCGATCTTGATCGCGACCTTGCGCATGCCGTCCTTGGCCTTGGGATCGGGAATGTCGACCGACGTATTCTTGTCCTTGTCGTACATGATGGCGCCTTCGGGAATCATCAGCACGTTCTTGTGCTCATCGAGCAGGATTTCAGCGTTGGCCGTCATCTCCGCCTTCAGCTCGCCGCCCGGATTGTTGATGGAGACGCGCACTTCGAAGGTGGTGACGTTGTCCTTCTCCACGCCCATGGGCGAAATCTTGGTTACCTTGCCGGTGAAGGTCTTGTCCTTGAAGGTCTCAACCCGGATACGCGCCGGCTGTCCAAGATAGACCTTGCCGATATCGCTCTCATCCACTTTGCCCTTGACGTAGACCTCGCTGGTATCGCCCAGCGTCATCACCAGGGTTGCGCCTGAACCCAAAACCAGAATCGAGCTGACCGCGTCACCAATCTCGACGTCGCGCGAGAGCACGATCCCATCGATCGGTGCGGTGATCGTCGTGTAGCTCAACTGCTCTTCCAGTTGGTTCAAGGTGGCCCGGTTCTTTTCGACATCGGCCTGGGCCTGCGCCACTTTGGCTTTGTTGACGGTGTACTGGGCGCGCGCTACGTCGCGCTTGTTCACCGCCATCTGATAGGCACGCTGAGCGTCGTCCAGCGCCGAGGCAGAAACTACTCCGTCCGTCGCCATCTGCTGCGCCCGCTCATAAGCCCGCTGCAAAGTGGGAATGTCTACGCCCTCGGCATCCACCTTGGCGCGAGTCAAGTCAGCCTGTGCCGCCTTGGAATTGGCCTCGGCGGACAACAATTGGGCGCGAGCGGAGCTCACCTGCGCCTGAATCTCGTCGCGATCCAGTTCAGCCAGTACCTGGCCCTGGTGGACTTTGTCTCCGGCATCCACGTAGAGCTTCTTCACGATGCCGCTGGCCTTGGACTTGATCTCGACCTTGGTAATGGGCGTGACCTTGCCGGTGGCAACTACGCTCTTGGCGACGTCGCCACGCTCAACTTTGGCCAGCTTGGTGGGATCGATCTTGGTTCCGCCGCGCGTGGCTGCAACCGCCACGATTACCAGCGCCACCACCGCCACCGAGACGATGGTGAGGATGATCCACCGCTTCCTCTTATTATTATGTTTGCCGTTCGCCACTTGCCCCTCCAGCCATAGAATCGCAGTATTCCGGGTTCTGGAGTAAGTTACGTTGGTTGATTGTTGGAAGTTCCGTCCCGAAATGAGACAGCTCGCGCCTAATATCGTTAGACCGAGACAGAAACTTAAACGGTAGCAGCGGCGCACGGCCACGCTCATCCCGGAAATCAAGCGTTTCGCCCACCACAACTTCTGGTTCACGACAGGAGACTGCGACTCATCACACTGAGGCACCCTGGTCCTGGGACCGTCCTTTCCATTCGCCGCCACGGCCGCTCCAGAACTTCATTGCCGAATCCACCGTGGATGCTACGTAGAACAGGGCAGCAAGCGGCAAGGTGAGTGCCCCTCCAGCTCTCAGACCATAGAAACGAACCATGGGGAGATAGGCGATCAACATGAGCAGGCACGCGGCGCCTCCCAGGAGCATCAGGCGCCACTCGCCGCTGAACAGGAGAACCAGAGGCAGGAGATAGACGAGCGCCATGCCGAACACTGCTCCCGTCAGCAATGTTGCAGAATGTCGCAACTGATTGAACGCTGTGCGCGCGATCATGCGTTGGACTTCGCCGAAGCTCCCATACTGGCGCAAGCTATGGGTGCCCGGGGTGAGACCCAGCCAGACCCGGCCGCCGGACCGCTTCATCCGCCGCGCGAGGGCGCAGTCGTCGATGATCTCGGAGCGGATGGCGGCGATTCCCCCGGCGCGTTGCAGCGCCTCCGGGCGAACCAGCATGCAGCCGCCGGCCGCGCCTGCGGTCCGTCGTTGAGGCGAGCGAATCCATGCCGGCGGATACAACATGAAAAAGAAGAAGACGAATGCCGGGACCAGCAACTTCTCGGCCACGCTCCGGCAGTGCAACTTGACCATGAACGATACCAGGTCGTAGCCCTGACCTTCGGCAATGGAAACCAGAGTCGCGACGTTGTCCGGCCCGTGCTCGACATCGGCATCGGTGAGCAGCAGGAATTGCGGATCCAATTCCATGGCAGCGTCAATTCCCTGCTGCACCGCCCATAACTTGCCGGTCCAGCCGCGGGGGAGAGGACGGCCGGAGATGAGGGTGAGCTTTCCTTCATCGATGCTGGCGACGGCGCTACGCGCGGCGGCAGCCGTTCCGTCGCTACTGTGATCGTCGACAACGAAGATGTGGAGCCCGTGCACGCTTTGATTGGCCAGCGACCGGACGGCGCGTCCGATATGCTCGGCCTCATTGCGCGCCGGGACCACGACTGCAATTGGACCCGCGGCCGGGCAGTCTGCCTGCCGCTCGGCCAATGACCGGTCCACTCGCCAGAAGCCGCCGCGAAACAGCAACAGGTAGACCCAGGCAAGCAGGGTCAGGCTTCCACAGAGAAGGAGAAATTCCCGCATAACCAGATTGAACAAAGCATATCAACTGCGGCGTTGCGCCGGCGGTTCAGGTTTTCGCGCTCTCCTGCTACACTCTCCCGCGACCCTTATGATGCCAACCTTCAACGACACAAAACGCACCCGCCTGTACGACAACCCCGAGGGCAAGTTTCTGCACGACGTGGTTATCGCCGCCTGTCAGGCGCGGGGCGAGAAGATCGCGCTTATCGACACCTCCTGCACGCCCGCAGTACGAATCAGCTATGCCGGATATGCCGACCGGGTGGAGAGTACCGCTCGTGGCCTGGTCGCCAACGGCATACGGCCGGGAGACCGCATCGGTATTTTTCTTCCCAACTGCTGGGAGTTCGGGGTAGCGTTCCACGCAGCGCTGCTGGCCGGAGCCGTTCCCACTACGTTGAATCCAACCTATCGCGAGCGCGAGGTGTGCTACCAGCTCGATACCTGCGACACCGTCGCCCTCATCACGGATGGCGGCCTGCTCTGTGAGATGAATCTCTCCGGCGTCAGTCAGTTGCGTAACATCTTTACCACGCGTCAGCACTGCGCAGGCAGCCAACCCTTCGCCTCACTGCTAACCGCGCGCCCGGGGGTAAGTCTTCCGGTTCCGGAGCGCGATTCCCGGCTCGCTCTGGCCACGCTTCCTTTCTCCAGCGGAACCACCGGTCTGCCCAAGGGCGTTATGCTGACCCATCACAATATTGTCGCCAATGTCTATCAGACGCTGATTCCGGGCGAGGAAGGCGCTATCACAGACGCCGATGTAATGCTGTGTTTCCTGCCCATGTACCACATCTATGGACTGACCATCGGGCTCAACCTGTCGCTAATTCGCGGATGCACCCTGGTGCTCATGCCGCGCTTCGATTGCGCCGGCTCGCTGGCGCTGATTGCGCAGGAGCGAGTCACCATCACCCTATGCGTTCCCCCGGCTCTGCTGGCCTATTGCCACGCCGCCGAGCAGAAAAAGTTCCCCATGGACCATCACTTAAGATGGGTGAAATCCGGAGCAGCGCCGCTGGCCGGAGAACTGGCGCGGCGGTTTCAGAGCTTGACCGGGGTCCCGATTCGGCAGGGCTACGGCATGACCGAGGCCTCGCCGGTCACGCACCTGGGCTTTCTCGACCCGCCACGATATCGTCCCGACTCGATAGGCGGCCCTGTCGCCATGACCGATTGCCTGGTTGTGGATGAGAGCGGCAACGAGGTTAGGCAGGGCGAACTGGGAGAGCTTGTGATGCGCGGGCCTCAGTTCATGCTGGGCTACTGGAAGTCTCCCGAGGCGACCGATGCCGTGCTGCGCGATGGATGGTATTGGTCGGGCGACATCGTCCGCTTTGACGAGCAGGGCCAGTACTACGTGGTGGACCGCCGCAAGGAGATGATGAAGTACAAAGGCTTCTCCATCGCGCCCGCAGAAGTGGAAAGCGTGCTGCTGGAGCATCCCGCGGTGCGCGACTGCGGCGTGGTGTCGCGCGTCGCAGCCGACGGCGAAGAAACCCCCTGTGCCTTCGTTGTCCTGCGTCCAGACCAGTTGGAAACCCAGCAGACTACGGACCGGGTGCTGGCCTTCCTGGGCGAGCGCATGGCGAGCTACAAGCTGCCGCGCGAAATTCATTTCGTATCCAGCATCCCCCGAACTGCCTCGGGCAAAATCCTTCGCCGCGAGTTGCGGAAGCTGTTCTAAAAGACCTCACTCTCCCATCGCACCAATGAAAATCGGGGAGCCCGAAGGCTCCCCGGAAGCATTCAAACCTCAGTTAAGGTTAGAAGCTGTACTTCATCACCAGCACGATGTTGCGCGGGTGGTTGGTGAACAGCTGGTTCCACTGCGCAAAGGTCGGGCTGCTGACGCGCACGCCGTTGTTGACCACACCGCTGGTATACCCGATCGGGGCAACGTCGCTGATGTAGCCAGGCACATACTGCGCGTGGTTGAAGATGTTCAGTGCGTTAAAGGTGAACTCCAGCGACTGGCGCTCTGTGATGTTGACGCGCTTCATCAGGGAGAAGTCCCAGTTGTTGATTACGTTGGAGTACAGCGTATTGCGAACCGCCGTCGCGTAGGCTCCAGGGCCAGCCTGGATGTACTGCGCGGTCGGAGTATTCGCCAGGTAAGCAACCGTCGCGCCCGCCGAGTTGGTCAACGCGGTCACGGTGGACGCGGTTCCCGGAATGCCGGCCTGGTTAAAGACGGACCGGTCAGTGGCCGAGTCGCCGTTCAGGTTGGCATCGGCGTTACTCTGTACCGTCACCATTTCAGGCGACTGGAAGGTGTAGATCGGCGATACCTGCCAGTTGCCTACGATGTTCTTCATGAACCAGTTGCCGTTCTTGTACCACGGCACGTCGTAGATCAGCGCCAGGGTTGCGCGCTGGCGGCGATCCAGGGCTGACGTGCTGTAGTCGCAAGCAAAGCAGCTGAAGTTCTGCGGACGCCGCGGTGTCAGCACCGTCGAGAACACGTCCGCGGTGGAGTTGTCCATGGTGTGGCTCCAGGTGTAGGCCGCATCGAACTGCAAGCCGTTGGTGAAGGTCCGTTTGAACGACAACTGCAAGGCGTTGTAGTTCGACTGGCCCCAAGGCATGAAGCCGACGACGTAGTTGCCATTGAACCCGGCACTGTCCCAGGCGGGTATCAGATTGCCGACCGCCTGTAGTTGATCAAGCGTCGTGCCTAGCGAATCCAGATAGGCCTGGCCCGGGTTGCTGGTGAAGGTCGGCAGGTGGGTTGTAGCCGTCACCGGTGATTGGACATTCAGGCGTGCCTGCACCGGCAGGTGAATGCCGCGGGTGCCGACATAGCGCGCTTCCAGGGTGTACTTGTTGGCGAAGATGTGCTGTATGCCCGCCGTCCAAGTCTCGGAGTACGGCAGTTGCTGGTTGGGAATGTAGGCGCTCGTCGCAGCACGAGCGGTCGCCGGATCGGTAATCGTCACCGGAGTGTTCGGCAGTCCGCCGTTGGCCAGGAAGTTGGTCAGGGTGTAATTACACTGCGAAATCAGACACTGTGCGGGCGATACCGTGTCGTTGGTTTGCTGCACTTGCGGCGGCTGCGAAAGTATCCCCAGGTTGTCATAGAGAACGTCGTTCGCCATGGCGAAGCCGACATTGACCGACGTGTTCGGATCCGGAGCCCATGCCAAACCGATGCGCGGCATGAAGTTCGTCGTCTGAGTGGTGGGGTTACCGAAGGTGATCAACCCAGGCACGTTGGAGATGGCGTTCAACGACTGGTTCTGATACGCCTGAGAGTTGCCCGTCCATTCCCAGCGAAGGCCTAAATTGACGGTGATGTTCGGTGTGACGCGCCACTCGTCGTTGGCATAGAGGTACACGGCCCGCTTGTTGCCGTAGTAGGTCACGGAACCGGCAGAGCGCTCGGCAAAGTCACCGATGTTAGGATTGGGCGCGTAGTCGTTCAGGTAGTCGGACATGAAGTTCCACTCGTAGTCGCCGCGCACGCGCTGTGTGAACGATTGCGGGCTGATGATCCAGCGGAACTCACCACCGAAACGGAAGTTGTGCTTGCCCTTCACCCAGCTCACGTTGTCCACCAACTGGTACAGGTTCTGAATCGTGTACTGCGGAGCGTTGGGATCGGGACCGATGTCGATTCCGTTCAATTCATAAACAAAGATGTTCGGGAAGGTTCCCAATCCCGGGTAGGTCTGGTTACCCACCGGGAAGTTCTGGTTGTAGCGGTTGAAGCCGAAACGGAACTCGTTGTTTACGTTGGGACCGAAGTTGTGATACTCGCTGCCCGTGAACAGCCAGTAGTACTGCGGCAGGGTAACCCAGAACTGAGGCAACTGAGCCGAAGTATCAAACCCGCTGTTCTTGGTGTAGGCCAGACGCAAACGCAACTGGTCCTTTTCCGAGATGTTGTAGTCGATCGAATTGGCGGTGTTCAGCCAGTTGTTGTAGCTGGGCCCGATGAACCCTACATCGCCGACCGGAATGTTGTATACCGTGGCCCCGGTGGGGAACGTCGCGGTCCCGTTTGCATCGCTACCGGTTGCCTGAAAACCGGGAGCGACGGCAATGGTTGAGTTGCAAACCGAAGCCGAACCGCCACCATTAGGAACGTACTTCTGGAACTGCTGCAATCCGGTGCTGCCGGGGAACAGGTTCCCGAGCATCGAATAGCCGGCCGAGGTCGGGGCGCAAGCCGTGGACGGCGTGCCCGCCTGACCTAGCGTGTTGTACTCCCAATCGCTGAAGAAGAACAGTTTGTTCTTGATGATCGGTCCGCCGACGTTGCCGCCATAACGGTTGTTGTCATAGCGCGGCTGGCTGTACGGCCCGGTCCCCTGCGACTGCTTCACCAGCGAGTCCATCGCGTTCAGGTCGCGGTTCTGGAAATACTCGTAAACCGTGCCGTGGAACTGGTTGGTGCCGCTCTTGATCGTCTGGTTGAACTGGCCGCCCGAGGAGTGACCGAATTCCGCCGAGTACTGGTTCTGCAATACGGTGAAGCTCTGCACTGCATCGTTCGGGATGGTGATGAGTGGACCAGTTACGGAAAGGCTGTTGTTGTCCACGCCTTCTACCGTGAAGTTATTATTGCGGGGACGCTGGCCGCCGACTGACGGGCCAGAGCCTGCGCCCAGGCCGCCGGTGCTGGCAACGCCGGCATCGAGCAACGACAGGTTCAACACGCCGCTACCGCTGCTGCCCGTCGAAGTGGTGGACAGCTCGGCAGCTTGCTTCGCATTGAAGGTGGTCGAAATGGTGGGCGTTGTGGTATCGATCGCCACCGCCTGTTCGTTAACTTCCACCGTGGTGCCGGCGCTAACCACCGCCGTGGTTACGTTGGCGGTCGCAACTTTGTTGAGTACAACTTCAACGTCGCGATAACCGCCCTTCATGCCGGGAGCACTCACGTCAATCGAGTAGTGTCCAACCGGCAGGTTGGAGAAACGATACTCGCCTTGCGCGTTCGTCTTGGTCGACTGCTTAAAGCCTGTGGCCAGGTTTGTCAGGTCCACGTCGGCGCTTGGCACATAGGCACCCGACGCGTCCTTAACCACGCCTGTCAAGTCACCGCTGATGGCCTGTCCGAAGGACAGTGCCGACAGCAGCAACACGACGCTCAGCAGCGTAAGTATTGTGAAAATCCTTCTATTCATCGCTCTCTCCGCTTCGCTAGTTAGAGATTCTTACGTTTGCGCTTAAATTCTGGGCGTTCGCAAAGGACAAATGGCGGAACAACCCCGCGTAGGCTAGTGCAAGACGGTCGCCAATCGGAGCCTGATTACGGCCTAATATTTACAACAGGTTACGGACGGTTCGGGAGAGCAAATACCAATTCCTATAGGCGAGAACACAGTATTATCCAGAAGTTCATAGGAAACTGTGCTGACTTTTGGTTATAGTTGACCCGAGGTGAAGCCGTCACCTCGTCGGGGCTCGGAGTTCTTCGGCAGCAGAGGCGAGCCCTGCCGGCAATAATGAGCCTGAGGTCATTCCGACTTGCCTAGCGCCAGCGTGATGAGCGTCTTCTGTTCCAGCTCGTGCGCCTTGCCTGAACCCGTAGCAGGGGTCGCATTGGCCGCGCGCTTGATGCTGCGCAGTTTTGCGCCGACAATGCGCTTCAGCCGCGGCACGACAAATGACAGCGCCCCCATGTTGGCCGGCTCTTCCTGTACCCAGAGGAACTCGGTTGCATTCGGATAGCGCCCCAGCACCTGGCGCAGATCATCTTCCGGGAAGGGGTACATCTGCTCGAGCAGGAGGATGGCAGGCTTCAGGCCCTGCATCTTCTTGCGTTCGATGCTCAGCTCGTGCCCGATCTTGCCGGTGCAAAACAGCACGCGCCGGGCATCGAGTGCGGTCTCGTCAGCAATGACGTTCTGCCAGCGCGGACGCTCCAGCTCACTGACCGGCGACACCGCTTCGGGATGGCGCAACATGCTCTTGGGGGTGAAGACAATCAGCGGCGTACGCCACTTGCGCAGCGCCTGCCGCCGCAGCAGGTGAAAGTATTGCCCTGCAGTCGAAGGCTGTACCACCTGCATGTTGTCGCGGGCGCAGAGTTGCAGATAGCGTTCGATGCGCGCGCTGGAGTGCTCCGGCCCCTGCCCTTCATGGCCGTGCGGCAGCAGAAGCACCAGGCCGCTCAGCAGGTTCCATTTGTCTTCGCCGGCGACGATGAACTGGTCGATGATGATTTGCGCCCCGTTGGCAAAGTCACCGAACTGCGCCTCCCACATTACCAGCGCTTCGGGAAAGTCGCGCGAGTAGCCGTACTCGAAACCCATGACCGCGGCTTCTGCCAGTTGGGAGTTGTAGATCTCGACCCGCGCCTGGTTGGCGGCCAGGTGGCACAGCGGAACGTACTCGCGTTCGTCGACGACGTCGATCAGCACCGAGTGGCGCTGGTTGAAGGTGCCGCGGCGGCTGTCCTGACCGCTGAGCCGGATGGGGACGCCCTGCGTCGCCAGCGAGCCGAAGGCCAGGGCCTCAGCCATGCCGAAGTCCAGCGGACGCTTGCCATAGCCCATCTCGTGCCGCTGCTCCAGCAGCTTCTGCACCTTGGGATGGATGTGGAAGTCTTCGGGATACTTCACCAGCCCGTCGGTAATTTCGCGGATGCGTTCGCCGCTGAGACCGGTGTCGATCTCGTACTCGGGCTTGTATTCGCCGCCATGGAACGGCTTCCAGTAGCTGGGCAGCTCGCGCATTACCGGCTTCTTCGCCATGCTCTTGCCGGCAGCCTGGGCAGCATCCAGTTCCGCCTGAAACTTCTCGATGAAGGGCTTCGGGTCCTGACCGGTGCGCCGGGCGTAAATTTCGTAGAGCTGCGGATGGTCTTTAATCTTGCGGTAGCGAATCGGCTGGGTGATCGTCGGGTCGTCGACCTCAGAGTGCCCGTGACGGCGGAAGCCAATCAGGTCCACCAGGACGTCGGAACCGAACTCGTTGCGAAACTCCATCGCCATGCGGCCCACGCGGACGACGGCGTCAGCGTCTTCGCCGTTGACGTGGAAGATAGGGATCGGCAGGCGCTTGGCCAAATCCGACGAGAAGCGGCCGGAGTAGTCTTCCTCAGGGTTGGTGGTGAAGCCGATCAGATTGTTCACGATAATGTGAACCGTTCCGCCCACGTTGTATCCGCGCAGGCAGGCCAGATTCAGGCTCTCGGCGGTAATTCCCTGCCCCGCGAACGCCGCGTCGCCGTGCATGATGATGGGCACCACCCGCAGCTTCCCGTCGCGGCCAATGCGGGTCTGCTTGGCGCGAGCGCGGCCCATCGCCACCGGATTGACGGCTTCCAGATGGCTGGGGTTGGAGACGAGGTGGATGCGCACCTGGCGCCCGTTGGCGGCATGAAAAAGGCCGGTTGCGCCGATGTGGTACTTCACGTCGCCGCCGCCCAGCACGCTGCGCGGATCGACGTCTTCGAAGCCGGCGAAGATCTCCGCCGCCGGCCGGCTCACAATATTGATGATCACGTTCAGGCGGCCGCGATGGCTCATGGCCAGCACCGCCTGTTCCGCCCCTTCTTCGGAGGCGGTGTCGAGAATTTCGTCCAGCAGCGGAATCAGCCCGGTGTTGCCTTCCAGCGAGTAGCGCTTGGTTCCGATATAACGCGAATGAATGGTTTGCTCGAAGACATCGGCGCGCACCAGTTGATCGAGCACCCGGGCCTGGTCGATGTGCTGGCCGGCGTCCGTCTCCATGTGCTCCTCGACCCAGAGGCGCCTCTCGGGATCGGCAATGTGCATGAACTCCACACCGATGGAGCCGGCATAAATGCGCCGTGCGGCTTCAGCCTCTTCGCCGGTTATGTCGAGATCGGGATTGGGCAGCGGCTTGAAGTGGCCGAGCGGATCGAGATTGGCTTGCAGATACCCCCAGCGGCGGAACGAATCCATCACCCGTTCCAGTTTCTCGCTGTCAACATTGATCAGTGCAGTGGACAAGGGTAAAAAGCTCCTGGCCTGTGCCCCGGGTTCGCCCTTCTTTTGGGCCAACCTGGGCAATGGGCCTGATTCTTATGATTCTACTGTTGTAGATTCGCTACCGGCCGGACGGATGCAATCTGCGCGAAATCGCGGGCGGCAGAACACATAAGTATATAAAATCGGGCGTCAGGTATCAGGTGTCAGCAGTCAGAACCAGGAAACTGAAATCTGAAGCCTGACACCTCGCACCCCAAACGCCGAGACGTCATACCAACCAGGAGATACTATGCGGCGCCGCCTGTTGATTCCTCTCACCTTCGCGCTGTTGTGCAGCGTCCTTTGTGTTGCGGCCGATTCTCCCGACGACCGGCAGCCCACCGATCCCAAGTCGATCACCGCCCAGTCGAATCCGTCAGCTAGCCCGGTGCCGATCGATGACCTTTTCTTCAGCCGGCGCGTATCGTCGCCATCCTGGTCGCCGGACGGCAAGAGCATCGTCTTCACGACCAATATGACCGGCCGCAATAATCTGTGGCTGGTGCCGTCGAGTGGCGGCTGGCCGATCCAGCTCACCGTTTCCGACGACCGGCAATACGGCGAGAACTGGTCGCCGGACGGCAAGTGGATTGTCTATGAGCAGGACTTCGGCGGCCGCGAATACTACGACATTTTCGCCGTGCCCAGCAATGGAGGCGCGCCGGTGAACCTGACAAATACTCCAGAAATTTCTGAGAACAGTCCGCTGTTCTCGCCTGACGGCAAGCAACTGGCGTGCAATTACAAGCCGAAGACCGCCGCCAGCACTGACATCGCCATCATCGATTGGAAGTCGCACCAGTTGAAGAAGCTCACCAATGAGCAAAGCAAGGACCACCTCTGGTCGCTGGTGGGCTGGAGTCCTGACGGGCGCTTTGTCTATGCCAACCGCATCTATGTCGGATTTACCGATGCCAGCGTGTTTCGCATCGAGGTGGCAACTGGTCAGCAGGAAGAGCTGACGCCGCACCAGGGCCAGGTGCTGATCAACGCGTCTGCGGTTTCGCCGGACGGCAAAACCCTTCTCATCACTTCGAACCAGAAAGGCGGCTACCATAACGCGGCGTTGCTGGACGTCGCCAGTAAGCAGATGAAGTGGATCACCGACACGCAATGGGAAGGCTTCTCGGGAGATTTTTCACCGGACGGCAAAACCGCGACCTATGTGATCAATGCCGACGGCCTCACCACCGCATACCTTTACCACATCGCCACTGGATAAATCGTCGCCCGTGCAAATGGCTTCCGGCCTGACCTCACCTGCCGGCAATCCCAGCTCGTTCTCGCCGGATGGCAAGTCGCTGCTGCTGAGCCACCAGGACACGCAGCGGCCTTCCGACCTTTGGGTCTATGACCTGGCTTCGGGGAAGCCGCGGCAACTGAGTTACTCGGCTGTCGCTGGATTGAATCCAAATGATCTGCCGGCCGCCCAACTGGTTCACTACAAGAGCTTCGACGGGAAGATGATCAGCGCCTTCCTGTGGATGCCCTACAACCTGAAGCGTAACGGCGCTAACCCGGCGGTGGTTCTGCCGCACGGCGGTCCCACCGGACAGACGTTCGCCAGCTTCAGCGCAACCGCAGCGGCGCTGGCCTCCCGCGGATATGTTTGCATCGCTCCCAATGTGCGCGGCTCCACCGGCTATGGCCTCGCCTTCCAGAAGGCAAATTATCAGGACCTCGGCGGCGGCGATTTGCAGGACGAGGTCTATGCCACGAAGTTCCTCATCGACACCGGATATGTCGATGCCAGGAAGATCGGCATCACCGGCGGATCCTATGGCGGCTTCATGACCCTGATGGCCGTCGGCAAGACGCCCGACGTTTGGGCTGCGGGCGTCGAGATGTACGGCATCATTAACTGGTACACCATGCTGCAACACGAGGACCCGATGTTGCAGCAGTATGAGAAGACGCTGCTGGGCGATCCCGAAAAAGATCGCGCGGTCTATGAAGCGAATTCCCCCATCAAGTACATTCGCGACGAAAAGGCTCCGCTGCTGGTGTTGCAGGGCGAGAACGACATTCGCGTGCCCAAGGAAGAAGCCGAGCAGGTGGTCGAGATCCTGAAAAAGGAAGGGCGGACGGTGGATGCGCACTACTATCCCGCTGAAGGCCACGGCTTCGCCAAGCGCGAAAACCAGATCGACGCGCTGGAGCGCACGGTCGCGTGGTTTGACAAGTATCTGAAGGGCGAGTGAGCAGCACTGAATGGTGAAGGAGATGGTCGCGGCGTAACGCGCCTTGAGCCCGCAGGGCGTGCGATGACAGCCCAGCCTGAGCGAAGCGGCAGGCTGGGATAATGGGAACTCTTTCCCCCGCATAAATGCGGCGGGCTTCCACCGGGCAAAAATGCGGACTGAGCCGTTGCGCAAGGCACAACTACCACGTGCCATTGTTGTACCAGCGCAGAACGCGCAGGGCGCGCAGGGTGTTCCAGCGGCTGGCGCGGCCGACTTCCGTCTCCATCTGCAATGGAATACGTTCGCGATGCAGCAAGTTGAGCGGCCAGCGCCCGTTCTGGTGGCGGCGCGCAATCACAACCTCGATGGCTTCCTTGACGCGGCTGTCGGGCTTAATGCCGGCATTGCGCAGATAGTCGAGTCCGCGCAAAACGTCGTAGTGCCAAAATGTTGGATACGAGAAGCGGAGCCAGCGTTGGTCGATGATCTCGCCGGTGCGAAGCGAGCGGAGCAGGCGGCGCTCGAGCAGATAGTTTTCCGCCCGCTTGCGGGCCCGGGTGACGGCCGCCGATTTGCGCCCCGCTCGTTCATATGCGAGCAGCCCTTCAAGCACGCAGATGGTGGTATGGAAGGAAGAGCGGCGGCTTTTGGGACGCTTGGGGCTTTCCAGTACCGCTTCGCAATTCCAGCCGCCATCTTCGAGTTGCTCGCTCAGAAGCTGCCGTGCCAGGGCATCGTTCGGTTCCTTGAAGTACGCGCCGAGGGCGAGGATTCTGCCGTTGATGCAAGGCTCGGTTTCGCCGTGAAGAAAGGGCCGGTTGTCGAGCGGCTTGAACACCAGTCGCTTGTCGACGCGGTCGATCATCTTGCGGGCCTGCTTGCCGGCGGGGTCGAGACCGAGGTCCATCAGGGCGATGAGACTGTAGAGGGTGGTCAGCAGGCCACGGTCTTCGTTCGGCCCGCCCCAGTTGCCCGCGCGAGATTGGGCGGCGAGAAGTTGGGCTCCCCAGCCTTCGGTTGCAACACGAGAGCGCTCGGCGGCAATCACGTCTGGGGCGGCGTCGGTGAGATCGCGCATGACCTGCCAGCGGATGGCCGGATCGGAATCGAGCAGCCACTTGAGATGCGCGGGGCGGGGCGCGTAATCCTGTAGGCGCATGGGCCTGTTATAGCAAATGAAGGGTCAATCTTGGGCTGCGCGCGGAGTCGGAAGCCTATCCGTCTGGTGGAAGAAACTGATAACCCAGGTTAGCCCAAGAACGGGGGCGAACCTGGGCACCCGGCTCTTATGGGAAAAGCATCGCGGGCTTATCTTCTGCAGACACGCCTATCAATGGCTCCAGCTCTCACTTTGTAAAAATATCGTGATCTGCGTCATATTGCTTCTCGGTTCTCGTAGCCCTGCCCGCCATCTCATCTGCCTCTTTCTCCAACCGCTCGGAGACAGCGGCATCGTCAGAATCAGGTTTGTTGGTAGGCTGCGACTGTGAACTCGTTGGGTCCTTCTTGGTATCGGACATGGTGCACCTCCCCAAGCTATGATGCGAAAGCTTCAAACCAGGTCTCATCAATGTCGGTTGCGCCGGCGCTGTCGTCGAGCAGTAGCCATAGGTCGCCATTACACTCATTAACCCAGGCAGGGTGTTGATGTAATCGCGGCTATTCCCCATCGACGCACACCTAGTGTGCGCTCACGGCGTTTCGACGAGACCGTTTGCGACGCCGTCCGGCTCGGATCGAGGTCGCACCGGCATCTGTTGAAGCGTGAGCAGTTCCTTCTGGACTTGCTCCCAGGCGTGGTGATTTTTCTTGGTCACGATGGGTGCGTCGGGATAAGAGTAGAAGGCGACAAGGTCGCGCCGAATGCCAAAGGGCACGTGCCGGTCCGGGTCGGCGGTGATCTGTTGCAGCAGCTTGGCGTAAGTTTTGTCGGTCAGCGCATAAGCGCCGGGGCGCACCAGTGCGCCGGTGTCGAGGTCGCGATTGGCAAGGGCGATGGTGGCGCCCGGATGTTCGTTCAAGTTGTGCAGGATATGGCGGAACTCCGCCAGCGCGTCATTCACGCTCTGGATGTACCACTGCTGGGTTTGCTGGTTGGGACCGCGTATAGCCAGGTCAGACAGCGGCCCGATCTTGGGAAGAACGAAGATCACCATGGCCAGCAAATGGGCGACGAATCCCGGATGTTTCTGCCCTCCATCCCATCGCTTTTCATAAGCTGCGTTCTGAAGGTTGCTCTCGAATACTGCAAATGCGTCGTTGGACACATCGGGCGGGGAGTGACGGTGCAATACCGTCTCCGCATGGGCAATGCGCGGAATAAAATGGCGCACCGACCCCCGATAAGAGCGCGTGGCGGGGAAGACCGGCCCCAGGACTTCGCGCAGATGTAATCCGTAAGTGTCGTAGAAGGCGCGCTCGAGCTGCGGCGCCGGGACGCGCAGCCCGATGTATTCCAGATAGGCGGCCGGCGCGAAACGATGCTGGCGGAGCTGGTCGATGTCGAAGGCGAACTCGGTGCGCACATGCGCATGCGGGCTTTCGTCGTAGGTCACAAAGTCCCCGTACTTCTTGGCCAGCTTGGGGAACTCGATGGCGGTGGCCGGATTGACGCATTCGCTGTGCCCGATGTTATCTCCCACATAGTGGGACAGAGCGCCAATGGCGAAGGCCAGCTCATTGGCATTCCGCGCATTGCGAAACAGGCTGGCGATGAAGTCTCCGCTGCGAACGTAATGCGCCAGGTCGCTGAAGAATTCGTGGCTGAAGGGGTAATAGCCCAGGTCCTGTATGGCCGCGCCCCCGTAGGCATAAGCGTGGGCCTCGTTCAGTTGGTACTCGGTCAGGCTGGGATAGCGGCTGAGCAGCAGGGGACGTATGCTGTCGTTCCACGTCATGTCGATGATTTGCTCATGGGTGAGCACCGCGTAGGCCTGCGAAGGCACGGGCTGGAGCAGGACCAGTAGCACCAGCAGCACCGCTGCCGGCCCCCTAACATTTCTCAGAATGGCGATCCGTTTGCCGATTCTTGCCTCGCACGACCGCAGCAGCGGCCCACGAGTTGGATTTCAAAACTCCTGCTCGGGGTTGGCAGGGGCGGCGGAATCACCCCGACGATGGCAGCATGTCGCTTGCATCCCGCACATTCGAAAATCACGAATGCGTGCGGCACCCGCCTTCGCCATAAAACATCGCCGGCCTTATATCCTGAAAAACGAATGCGCATCTCCAGTACCGATCGTCTCTTTGTACTCACCGGCGCGGGCGTCAGCGCCGAAAGCGGGCTGCCGACCTTTCGCGGAGCGGGCGGCATCTGGCGCGGATACCCCGCCACGCAGATCGCAACTCCGGAGGCCTTTCACGCCGACCCGCTGATGGTGTGGCAGTTCTACTCGATGCGGCGGCGCAAGCATCTCGAGGTGAAACCCAATCCCGCGCACTTCGCCCTGGCCGAGCTTGAACGGCAGCTTGGCGATCGCTTCTTTCTTTGCACGCAAAATGTCGATTCCTTGCACGAGCAAGCGGGATCGCAGCGTGTGCTGCACATGCACGGCCGCCTGATGATGACGCGCTGCTCGCGCGAGCTGTGCTCGAGCCAGCCCTTCGAAGACAGCGATGCGCACGAGGCAAAGCTCCCCAAGTGCGAAAGCTGCGGAGCGCTGCTGCGTCCTCATGTCTGCTGGTTTGGCGAGGTGCCCTACGAGATGGACCGCATCTTCGGCGAACTGGATCGCAGCACCGTGCTGATGACGGTGGGATCGTCGGGGGTGGTCGAGCCGGCTGCGAGCTTCGTGCGCCTGGCGCGTCGCAACCGCGCGCGCACGATTTATGTCGGTCCCGAGGAGCCGGCCAATCAGAGCTATTTTGACGAAGTTGTGCTGGCCAGGGCGGGTGAGGCGCTGCCGGAGATGGTGAAGGAGATGGTGGCCTGCGCGCCTTGAGCCCGAAGGACGTGTGATGACAGCCCAGCCTGAAGCGAAGCGGAAGGCTGGGTGCATTGCAATTCGAAGTCTTTTGAGCCGGCTTTAGCCGGCGGCACATCGTCCCCGAGGGACTCGGAAATTTGATCGAACGCTTACCCATGACTCCGCTGTGCTTCGTCCTGGGTTGTGATCGCACACCCTCCGGGCTTTGAGGGCTAAAGCCAAGTCATTTTAGGGCTTGGTCGGCACGACCAAGCAGGCTGCTGAAAAAGTCGAAAACGTTGATCGCTCGCCGACAGGTGTCGGCTCGCAATCTCAAAAATAAAGGGACTGCAAGGCGCAGCGAAGGCGCCCCTTCAAAACGTCGTTACACCGGTTTTTTTAGCAGCCTGCAAGGTCGTGCCCAGACGCGAATCGCGCCAAAGCCGAGTTTTCCCGCTCTTGTCACACCTGGACGTGACCCACTTCCTCGCGCGATTTTTCCCATTTCGTAACATAAGAGGGCGCAGCAGGATACCCGAAAACTGCCGCATCTATCTGCCCCCAAGGGGCTATTGAGAAGTTGGGCTCCTGCGCGTACATTGCTGAAATATTAATGCGTCGGCCGACGCGACCCAGATGCGCCAGGAGGCCAGCCATGGAAACATTCGAGCAACGGGTTCAGAAGATGACCGAGTGGTTTGTCCGCCCCCGATTCAAAGACATCGTGCGGCTGTACTCGCCCCGCCAGGTGGTGGAGCAGCGCGGCACCATCACCGCCGAATATCCCATCGCGCGCGACGCCGCGGAGGCGTTCTACACCCGGCTGCGCGAGCTGTTTGACAGCGGCAGGTCGATCACCACATTTGGCCCGTACTCGCCCGGCCAGGCGGTCGCCATCAAGCGCCACGGCATTGAAGGCATTTATCTTGGCGGGTGGGCGACTTCGGCCAAAGGCAGCATCACGGAAGATCCCGGGTCCGATCTGGCCAGCTATCCGCTGAGCCAGGTTCCTGATGAGGCGGCCAGCATCGTGCGCGCGCTCGTCACCGCGGACAAGAACCAGCACTACTTGCGCTCGCGCATGACACCCGAGCAGCGCGCCGCGAGCCCGATCCACGACTTCCGCCCCTTCATCATCGCCGATGCCGACACCGGACATGGCGGCGACGCCCATGTGCGCAACCTCATCCGCCGCTTTGTCGAAGTGGGCGTTCCCGGCTATCACATCGAAGACCAGAAGCCGGGCGTGAAGAAGTGCGGGCACCAGGGCGGCAAGGTGCTGGTTTCGGAGAACGAGCAGGTCCAGCGCCTCAACGCCGCGCGCTTCCAGCTCGATGTCATGCAGGTCCCCGGCATCATCGTGGCGCGTACCGATGCGGAGGCCGCCAATCTGCTGGACGGCTGCGCTGACGAGCGCGATCAGCCGTTCATCCTGGGCGTGACCAACCTGGACGTGCCGACTTATAAGGCGGTCTTCCTCGCCATTCACCGCAAGTTCTACGCGGCGGGAGTGAAAGAGGTGCGCGGCCACTTGATGTTTGCCATGTCGCAGTCCGAATACGACGAGGCCGACCAGTGGCTGGAGCGCACCGGCCTGCTGCCGCTGATCGCCGAAGGGGCCGCCGCTTACAAGAAGAACCCCGACATGGTGCTCGACACCATGCTCGATCAGGTGGTGGGCAAGTTTCTTGACCAGTGGCAGGAAGAAGCCGATCTCAAGACGTATCGCCAGGCCGTGGCGGAAGCGATTGCCTTCGGCGTGAGTGAGGGCGCGAGGTTTGACGTCACTCCGGAGAAGTGGCTGGACGAATCCGAGCGCTACTCCTGGTTCGAAGCCCGCGAGATGACCAAAGCGCTGGGCGTCGATGTCGAATGGGACTGCGAGATCGCCAAGACCCCTGAGGGCTACTACCAGGTGCAGGGTGGCATTGAATATGCCATCGCCAAGTCGCTGGCGGCGGCGCCGTTCGCCGACATTCTGTGGATGGAGACCAAAACCGCCAACCTGGAGGAGGCCAGGGAATTTGCCAAGGCCATCCACGCTGAGTTTCCCGGCAAGATGCTGGCCTACAACCTGTCGCCGTCCTTCAACTGGGACACCACGGGCATGAGCGATGAGCAGATGAAGCAGTTCCCCGAAGAGCTGGGCAAACTTGGCTATGTCTTCAACTTCATCACCTATGGCGGGCACCAGATCGACGGCCTGGCAGCGGAGGAGTTCGCCACTGCCCTGCGGGACGACGGCATGTTGTCGCTGGCGCGGTTGCAGCGCAAGCTGCGGCTGCTGGAGTCGCCGTATCGCACCCCCCAAACCCTGGTTGGAGGCCCGCGCCTCGACGCTGCTCTGGCTGCGGCGTCCGGCAGAACTGCTACCACCAAAGCCATGGGCAAGGGATCGACCCAGCACCAGCACCTGGTGCAGACCGAAGTCCCGCCGAAGGTGTTGAGCGATTGGCTGCAGATTTGGGCGGAGCACAACCAGATGCCGGCCGGCTGGCGTGCGCAGTTGCGGCCGGTTGCGGCCGGGTCCGACTTCATCGAGCTCAGCATCTTGAACGACGCAGAGGAGAAGGTCGGCAACATTATCTTTGCCGACGTTTATGATCGCCGCGGACACAAGCTGCTGTCCATCCGTGACATGAACACCTACGATCCCGGTTTGCGGAAACGGCGCCTGATGACGCTGGCGCACCTGTTCCTCATCCATCGTTACAAGACGGTGCAGGTGCATTACCTGAGCCCGACCGAGGACAACGAGCACCAGGCGCTCAAGCTGCAGCGGCTGGGCATCTTTGGAGACGTCAACACCGAAGCCGGCCTGATCATCGTCGCCGCGGTGAATCCGGCGCGCATCAGCGAGCTGCTCAATCAGGACAAAGAGGCGCTGCGCAGGCTGATCTGGAAGCAGGACCAGCCGGTAGCGGCTGGGGCACACTGACATCGGGCTCCGCTACTTTTACTTGTTGTGAGGACTTTGCTTTCCGGGAGGCGGAAGGGCCAGCGACGACAGCCCTCGGCTTAACTCTGCACTCGCGTTGGTTGCTCAATTCAGATGCCGTCCCTATCGGGACTCACGCCTATCCCGGCACCGGATTCACCACGCCTCGCGGAGCTTTGTCGTCTGGCAGCTCCACTTCGGGCAAGCCGGTGCGGCGCGTCATAAGCACAATCCACTGATAGCCGCGGATCCCCGGCGCGATGACGTGGTAGATCGTCAGGCCCAGGGCGCGGGCGGTATCGCGCACCCACTTCCGGTCGAAGATCACCGCCGCCGATGGGTCGGCATATGAGACGTACAGCGCGTTGGAACTTTCATCCATCATGGGATGATCGGACTTATCGAACAGGAACCACGAAGCGTGCAACACGCCTTCAGGATGCAGGATGCGCGCACATTCGCGCAGATAATACGCCGCTTGCGACTCGGTCAGGTGAGTGAAGACGGAAAGCGCATTGACTAGCGTGAACTGCGTATCGGCCACAGGAAAGGGCGCAGTCAGGGGCTTGTCAGGTCCAGGGTTGAAGGCGACGTTAAAAACGTCGTGATGATAAAAGCTAAAGTGCGGCGCCAGCGGCTGCAGGTGATCGTTGCACCACTGGACCATTCCGGCATGGAGATCAACGCCGACGTAACGCTCTGGATTGGGCCGCTGCAGAATGAGCTGCCGCGCGACACGGCCGCAACCGCAACCAAAATCAAACACCGCCCGGAAGGTCTCCGGCGAAAGCCAGGGATAGACCAGATCGCCATTGGGATTGTCATACACTGTGGGATCCGTAGGCCCGACCAGGCGGCGCATCTCCAACGGCGGTAGCGGAAGTTCACCAGGATGGTCAGGCTTAGTCACCGCCGTCGACGGCGGCGGTGGGTTCTTTCGCGCGGTTTTCACTCGCCGCAGGTCCTGCCTATGTTGCAGCCAATGGGCCGCGGCTTTCGCGGTTGCATGCAGATAAGGAATGGCCTTCAGGCGATCGTTGATGGCGTCGGCGATGCGATAGCGCAATTCGCCCCGCGAAAAGTGTTCGTCTGGCTTCTGTGAATCGTTCATCTCGGCTGAGCGGTCACGAGGAACCTACACCCATGTTGCTTTCGATGGGAAGCGCACCACACGCATCGGCTGCCCACCAGCGCATAATCTCTGCTCTCCAAGGAACGAAGCCCCTGTCTTTCCCCCTGGAAATGAAAAGGGATGCCGTTCTTGTCGAGAGCCCCGCCTACTTCTTTTTTTTCTTCTTCTTCTTCTTGGTCGCCGGCGTTAGTGCCGCCTGGATCGCGGTACCGA
This sequence comes from uncultured Acidobacteriaceae bacterium, assembly GCA_963815775.1. GTDB lineage: Bacteria > Acidobacteriota > Terriglobia > Terriglobales > Acidobacteriaceae > CAVVDY01. Next base: position 48,060 of record CAWFIB010000031.1, read on the forward strand.
CGGGGCTGCCCCATCCCGTACACGGGTCCCATCCCGTCGCCGCCTTGAAGTGGCCATTGTTGCCCGAGGTGATGTCGCGAAAGCTGCCTTTCGTCGTCGCCACAGTCTGGTAGAGATTGGGATGGAGATAGCCCACCGGCTTGCCCAGCGACTGATTGAACAGCGCAACCAGGCCCGCCCACAGCGGAGCGACCGCGCTGGTTCCGCCGACAGTGAAACTGGAACCATCGGATTGCACTTCGTAGCCGGTGGCCGGATCGGCATCGCCGGCGATGTCAGGCACGCCGCGGCCTTTGAATTTGCCTTTGTTGGCTGAGGGCGGGACGTTGGCCTTCGACTGGTAGGAAGGCAGCGGGAAGGTGTCGCTCACACCGCCTCCGGTAGCGCCGCCGCTAGCGCCGTCGTTCCATACGACTTCGCTGGAGATATTGCTGCCACTCAGTTGCAGCGAGGTTCCGCCGCAGGCCATGGAGTACGGACTCGAAGCGGGAAAGTCGACGTGATACTTGCCGTCACTTACGCCGTCGCTCGATCCGTTGTCGCCACAGGCAACACACACCGTAACACCCATGGCGGCTGCTGCCTGCAACGCGCTGTTGTAGGTTTGCAAGGACTGCGCTGTCCACGTCGATTCCGGCCCGCCCCAACTGATGGAGATCACCGAAGGCTTGTGGACGTTGTCCATCGCGGCCTGGTTGATGGCGTCAAGAAAACCGGCGTCGGTGTTGGGCGCGAAATAGACGACGATGATCGCGCCCGGGGCGACCGCTCCCGCCACTTCGATATCGAGGGCGACTTCGGTGTCCGGCCCGTTGGGATCGCCTTCGGGCTGGTTCTGTGCGCCGTCAACCGAAACGGCGATCACCTGCGGCATCGCCAGCTTCAGGCCCTTGAAATAGGTTTGCAGGTCCGATTGGGTGTAGCCGCCGCCGAGTTCGATAATGGCGATGGTCTGGCCCTTTCCGTCACCCGAAGGAAATTTGTAGGCCGACGCAATCTGCAGCGGCGTATAGGAGACCGAAGCCGCCGCATGCGGGTTGGCCCGATTCAGCCGAAAGTGCGGTTGCGCCTGTTGGCGGTCGTCCAGCCCGTGAACAGCTACCACAATGTGGGATAGGTCGGCGGGGATGTTCACCGCCCCTGTACGCCCGCGATAGCTGCCCCTCGGGGATTCATACCGGTCGAGCGAGACCTGAAATGCCTTGGCGAAATCGGCACAGCGCCCGCTGAGAAGCATGGTCCGGGCCGCCGTGTTCACCTGCGCCACCGCAAGCCCATGCCCGCTGGCGAAAGCCGCGACCTGCGCCACGTCGGCGGGGTCGGCTCCGTAGCGCGTCTGATACTCGTCGCGCGTAAGTATCTCCCCTTTGGCGATGAGCTTATCCAGGCTGAGAGGCTTCTTGCCGCCCGAGCGCGGCCGCAGGACCACGGTGACATGCATCACTGCGTTGGGATCGGTTGCGCCAGACTTGCTGGCATCCGGCATCGGCTTGCGCTCGCTGCCGGGAATCTTCGTGTACTTTCTGGAAGCCACGGTTTCTCCTTGGGTGTGAGGCCTGGCGTTCTTACTCTGCCGATTGTACAGAAGAGTTTGAGTCTGCAAAGATTCGCGTCAGGGCACGACTTCAGTCGTGCCGAGAAAGCTTCTCTTTTATCGTCACCCGGGCGGACTTTAGTCCGCGAGGGACTGCTCTTACGGCGCAACAAAACCGAAAGTCCTTCGCGGACTAACGTCCGCTCAGGGCGACAACGGCATTTAAGGAGGGCTGATCGGCACCACCGGAGGTCGTGCCCTGACGCGAATCTCCGCAAACCCAAGTTTTCTCGGTCGTAAGGAACTACGAGGCTGAGAGGAAACGGCGGTAGATGGGGAAGTGTCTTGCCGCGCACTCACGCCAGTCGAAGCGTGCGGCCTGCGCAAAACCTGCCTTTTGCAGTTGCGCCCAGCGTTCGCTGCTCAATATGACGGCATCGATTGCAGCGGCAATCGCTTCCGGATCCGAGGGCGAGAAGTATTCCGCGGCATCGCCCGCCGCTTCCGGCAGCGACGCAACGTTGGAACATGCAACCGGCGTGCCGCAAGCCATTGACTCAATGACCGGCAAACCCAGTCCTTCCTGGAACGAAGGCACAATCGTCAGGTCGGCGCCGGAATACGCAGCGCGCACCTGGTCGTCCGTGGCTCCGCCGGCGAAGACGACCTGGCTGGCCAGCCCTAGGCCGGCAGCTCCGCGTTGCAGTAGCGGACGCCAATGCCGGTCCTCGCCGATGATCAGCAAGGTGTGAGATAGACTCCCACGCTGTCGGATAATGCTGAACGCCTTCAGCAGTCCGTGGACATTTTTGTGCGGCTTCAGATTGCCGACGAACAGCAGGTAGTTGCCATCGAAGCCGAATGCCTGATTGGTCCGCGACCGCGATTCGTCGCGCGGCTCGGGATAGATATGCGGCGGCACGCCGGTGTAGGTCACGGTGATCTTGCCGGGTTCGGCGCCCAGGTGCTCGACGATGGTGCCCCTGGAATATTCGGACTGAGTAAATATGTGGTCGGCCCGCTTGGCTACATGTCGCAGCATCGGCCGGGCATAGAGATGACTCTTCACGCTGCGGCCCATGGTCTGGTCAAGAAGGTGGTTCAGGTCGTGAATGCTGACCAGCAACGTCCCGCGGCGAAGCAGCGGAGCGTTGTAGTGCGGCACGTGCAGCACCTCGTATTTTCGTGCCGCCCAGGCAATGCCGAACTGCTCGCGTAAGGAATACAGCCTCGCATTCGACCGCACCATCTCGTATCCAAACTCAGAGAGTGTCCGGCTGTGTTCAGGCAAAGTGATGAGCGTAACGGGAAAATCCCCGGACTCATGCAGCGCGCGGATAAGCTGACCGGTATAGGCTGCCAGTCCGGTGTACAGCCACCGCGCGTCGATGATGAGCCGGCTCACAGCAGGAGCACTCCCGCCCTTGCCACGCGAATCCTGCTTACTGCGAATGAGAAGTCGTCTTCGGCTTGGTAGTGTGCGTAGCCGGCTTATGCGTCGCCGTCGAATGATGAGGCTCGACGATGGCAATGTGCTTGATGATCACCGGCTCAAGCGGTTTGTTGTTCGCTCCGGTAGGCACGCTAGCGATCTTCGTCACCAAGTCGAGGTCTTCACATTGGCCAAACAGGTTGTATTTGCCGTCGAGCCAGGGCGTGGCTACTTCGGTGATGTAGAACTGCGAACCGTTGGTGTTGGGACCGCTGTTCGCCATGGCAAGCCGGCCCGGCACGTCGAACTTCAGGCCGCTGGTTTCGTCGTTGAACTTGTAGCCGGGGCCACCCGCCCCCGTGCCCTCGGGATCGCCGCCCTGAATCATGAAGTTGGGAATCACGCGATGGAAGGTGGTTCCGTCATAGAGGGGGACACCTTTTTCCACCTTGCCGGTCTTGGGATTGGTCCACTGCTTCTTGCCCGTGGCCAGGCCGATGAAGTTGGCCACGGTCACCGGAGCTTTATCGGGAAACAGCGTGCAATGGATGTTGCCCATGCTGGTCTCGATGGTGGCGGTCGGCTGGGGCGGCGGGGCCGGAGCAGTTGGGGCCTTGGCGCCGGTCGATTGGGCAAGCATCAAGCCGTTCATAGATAGGACCAGAGCAGCGATAAGAATGTTGCGCATGAGTTCTCCTGAGAATTATTTGAGCACAGGACGCAGCCTTAAGCCATTCGGCAAGCACAGAGACGCGAAGCACCGAGGATTTTGAATCATGATCTCGGTGTCTCGGCGCCTCCGTGGTAAGGGCCGCTATTGTGCGCTGGGCGCCACTTCCTTGCGCGTGTCCTTGTGCAGCTCTTCCGCCTGGATTTGTTTGGCCATCTTCTCGACCTGGCCAAAGACGCGCATCAGGTTGCCGCCGAGAATTTTGCGCAGATCGGCTTCACTGTAGCCGCGCTCGTACAGCGCCTCGGTGATCTTGGGCAGGTCGGCGGCGGAATCAATTCCCTGCGGCGAGCAGTCGATGCCATCGAAGTCGGAGCCGATTCCGACGTGATCGATGCCGGCAACCTTCACCATGTGATCGATGTGGTCGATGAGATCGCTGAGCGGCGGACGCGGCAGCTTCTTCGCCAGCACCGCTTCGGCGGCATACAACTGCTGCATCTGCTGAGGAGTGTGCTCGGCCATGAAGAGCTGCTGCACCTTCATGTAGTCGGGGTCCTTCTCTTCTCTCAGCTTCTTCGAGGTGTCCACCCACTTCTGCGAGATGAAGCCGCAGTAGAAGTTCACCTGCGCCACACCGCCGTTGCGCGCCAGCGCGACCAGCATGTCGTCGGTCATGTTGCGGGGAACGTTGGTCAGCGCCCGCGACGAGGAGTGCGAAGCAATCACCGGAGCGCGACTGGCGACCAGCGCCTGATAGAAGGTGCGATCGGCCACGTGCGAGATGTCGACCATCATGCCCATGCGGTTCATCTCGCGCACCACCTGCCGGCCGAAGTCGGTGATACCGTCGTGGTGCTGCACCGTCTTGTCATCCAGATCGCCGCTGGAATCGCCGAGCTGGTTGGTGTTCGACCAGGTGAGCGTCATGTAGCGCACACCCAGGCGGTAATAGTCGCGCAGCACGCGCATGTCGCCCTCGATGGCGTGGCCGCCTTCGACGCCCATCAGCGCAGCGAGCTTGTGCTGGCGATGCGCAGCGAGGATGTCCTGCGTGCTGAAGGCCATCATCATCTTGTCGGGATGCAGCCGCGCCTGCTCGTAGACGGAATCGATCATGTCAAGCGCCCGCTTGATCTCATGTCCCTTGTAGATCTTGGGATCGACCCAGATGGAGAAAAACTCAGCACCCAGGTTGCCAGCCTTGATCTTGGCGAAGTCCATGTAGCCTTTGCCGGCATCCTGCGACAGGTCGAAGTTCTCGTCGACAAAGCGGCCGGGGGTGTCGGCGTGAGTGTCGATGACCAGCGCCGAGTTGTGAATGGCGCGCGCCGCTGCGGCTGCCTGCGGGCCGGTGACCGAATGCGAGGCAGGCTTGCCCGGCTTCGTCTGGGACGCTTTGGCTGGGGCAGACTGGCTGCCCGACGATGCCTGGGCAAAAGCTGTGAGTGAAAGCGCAATAAGTGCAGCGACGACCCGGATGAGGTTCCGCATCAGATGGTGATCTCCATGCGAGAGAGTGTGCGATGGGATTGTAAATGAGGGGACATCCTCAGTCGGAAGTCAGACGGCGGAATCCGGGCTTCTTGCGATAACATTGAGCTGAATGAACGGCCTCATCGAAGCCAAACGTCAAGAGCTCGCGCGCATCTGCCACCTGCATCAGGTGCGAAGGATCGAGCTTTTTGGCTCTGCGACTAGCGCGGCGTTCGATCCCGCAAGTAGCGACTTGGATTTCCTGGTTTCCTTCGAAGAGCTTCCCCTGGACGGCTATGCGGACGCGTATTTCGGCCTGCTGGAAGATCTCCAATGCTTGTTCCAGCGGCCAGTGGATCTGGTGGTGGACTCCGCTATCAAGAACCCCTACTTTCGCCAGGCTGTAGATAAGACTCGAACGGTACTCTATGCGGCTTGAGTCGCTAAAGTATCTTTACGACATAACTCGCGCAGCTAACTTGGCGCTGGAGTTCGCTCAGGAAAGAACCTTTTCCGACTGCACTTCCAATGCCATGCTTCGTTCAGCCGTCGAGCGTCAATTGGCAATCCTGGGTGAAGCTCTAACTCAGCTCGCCAAAATTGACTCCCAAACCGCATCTCGCATCAGTGAATACCAGCGAATCATTGCCTTTCGCAACATTCTTATCCATGGCTATGCCGAGATCGACGACCGCATTGTTTGGAGTGTTCTACAACAGTACCTGCCGATACTGAAAAGCCAAGCCAAAGTCTTGCTGACCGAACAATGAAGAGCGATGTCGCCGGCCCACCTCCGAGCCGTCCCAGGCTGTCACTGCATTGGGCTGCTGCTCCAACGGCCATCACTCTAGCAGGCGCCTGTCTCTGCCTCCTCCATCTCGGGCAGAAGAGCTACTGGTGGGACGAAATCGTGACCATCCGCCTGGCGCGGATGCCTCTCCCGGGCTTCCTGCACACCCTGTGGGGGTTCGAGGGCAACATGTCCTTGTACTACCTGCTGGTCCGGGGATGGATTCACTTTGGCGATGGTGAAGTGTGGCTACGCCTGTTGTCGGCCATCTTTGCGGTGGCGGTGATACCCGCGATTTATGCGGTCGGGAGAGTAGTCTCGGGAAGAACCACCGGCCTGCTGGCTGCGCTGCTGCTCTCGGTCAACGCAGCTAACGTGGCATACGCGCAGGAAGCTCGCGGCTACAGTTTGCTGGTCTTGCTATGCACGCTGTCACTGTGGTTTTTCCTTCGGATCGGTGATTCCGGGAAAGGTAACGCAGCCGGCTATGTCGTTGTTTCTGCGCTGGCGGTATACGTCCACTTTTTCGCGGTCTTCTTTCTGTTCGCCCAGTGGATATCGTTGCTTTGGCTGCGAAGAAATGCGGAACGATGGAAGAAGTTCGTCTTGCCTGTCTGGTTGACGCTGCTCTTCATTTCGCCGGCGCTGTACTACATGGCGTTCCAGCGATCGGCGCAGTTGGCCTGGGTTCCGGCCACAAAAGCGTCCGACCTGCTGCAACTGCTTTACTTTCTGGTAGCAGACCTGGGCACATTCAGGAAAGCTCTCGCCCTTATCTATGTGCTGTGTTGCGGAGTGGCTCTGCGTGGCGCACTTTTGGAGCGCGGGCCCTCCGAGGACAGGTGGAGACTTCTAGTGCCGGCATGGTGTCTCGTGCTGCCTGTCGCAATTCTCTTCCCGGTTTCGTTTTTGTATCCGCTGTTCCTGCCACGCTACTTCCTGATATGCCTGCCGCCACTGGTGGTGCTCGCAGCCGCAGGGCTGGCGAAGATACGGCCCGCGAGTCTCCGCCTGGCAGTCTGCGTCCTCATCGTGGGACTCTCCGCGTTTTCGCTGCGCTGGTATTACGCGCAGCCGAAGGACGATTGGCGCGGCCTCAGCGAATATCTGCTGCAGCGCGTCGAGACCGGAGACTTGATCGTCGGCTGCCCCCCGGGAGCGGATTGGCCGGTGCGATACTATGCCGGCAAGTTGGCCACGGCCGCTTCGCCGAACTTCACTTACCTTGAGCCAGACCCGTTCATCGAGGACATTGAGAGCCATCGAACCTCAGGCAAGCCCTTGCCGAGCTCCCGGCTATGGATCGTAGCTTGGGGGGACAGACCTGAGTCTAAGAGTGTCCGGGCGGCGGTCGCGCCGGATTATCGGCGAGTTGAGGAGAAAAAGTTTCCCAATACGTTGACGGTGGAACTGTACGAGAGTGGCAGGAAGTGATGCCCGGTGCTCGGTTCTTCCCCTGGGGCTCGAAGCTTTAATCAACCAGTGCCCAGGACTCCGCTTCGCGTAGCCTGCCCTGAAGTCGAAGGGTCCTGGCCTGTCATCCCACGCCCTTTGGGCTTAGGTCCTGAAGAAGTCCTTGATCGCCTGCCACATCACTTGCCCGCCAACGTCGGCGATAGATTTGGTCAGGGGAATATCTTTCGGGCAAACTTCAACGCAGTTCTGCGCATAGCCGCACTCCTGGATGCCGCCGTCGCCCATCAGCGCCTTCAGGCGATCGAGCTTGAGCGCCTTGCCTGTCGGGTGGGTATTAAACAGGCGCACCTGTGAGATGGTCGCCGCACCGACGAATCCCGTCTTCTCGTTGAACTGCGGGCAGGCCTCCATGCAGCAACAGCACGAGATGCAGCGCGACAACGGATAGGCCTCTTCCTGGTCAGCGGCTGACTGCCGCGGGCCTACGCCGAGATCGTAGGTGCCGTCCACCGGGACCCACGCCTTGACGCGCTTCAGGTTCTCGAACAGCACGCTGCGATCGACCGACAGGTCGCGAATCACTGGAAACTTGGAGAAGGGCTCCAGGGTGACGGGGTGTTCGAGCTGGTCGATGAGCGCCGAGCAGGCCATGCGCGCCCGGCCGTTGATCAGCATGGCGCACGAGCCACACACCTCTTCCAGGCAGTTGGAATCGTAGGTGACAGGCGTGGTCTGCTTGCCGTCGCGGGTCACCGGCTTGGCGGCGATGTCCATCAGCGCAGAGGTGACGTTCATGCCAGGCCGGTAGAGCAGCTCGAACTCCTCCCAGCGAGGCTTGGAGTCGGCCTTGTCCTGGCGCTTGATCTTGATGACGATAGTTTTGCCGTTAGTAGCCATGATCATTAGTAATTAGCAATTAGCTTCTTGTGCTGCCCCTTCGCGTCAGGGCACGACTTCAGTCGTGCCGATTGCAATGAGTTCTTCCCTTGTCATCCCGAGGGGACTTTAGTCCCCGGCAGACCCGCCGTTGCTCAAGTCAGGGCAGATTCCTCGCGCCACAACCAGGCGCTCGCAATGACAAAACCCGGACGGCAGGGGCTAAAGCCCACGCCTAAACCAACTCGTTCGGCACGACTAAAGTCGTGCCCTGACACAAATCCTGCCACTGCGCTATGTCGCTGCGTCATAGCGCCGCGGCCGCGGCGTGATCAGCGATGTATCGACCGCCTCGAACTCGAAGCGCGGCTCATCGGCATCGGCGGCGAAGTATGCCTTCGTCGTCTTCAACCAGTTAGCGTCGTCGCGCTCCGGATAATCCGGCTTATAGTGCGCGCCGCGCGATTCGTTGCGCATCTCGGCGCCCTGGGCGATGACGCGCGCCAGTTGCAGCATGTTGTAAAGCTGCCGTGCAAACACGAACGACGTGTTCGCCCACATGCTGCGATCGCTCAGGTTGACGTGGCGGTAGCGCTCCAGCAACTCGACCAGCTTGGCGTCGGTCTCCTTGATGTTCTTGTTGTAGCGGAGGACGGTCACGTTCTTGGTCATGGTGTCGCCCAGCTCGCGCCACAGCAGGAACGGGTTCTCCGTCCCATCGTTATTCAAGAGCCGGTGATTGATCTCGTCCTGCCGCTTCTTCTCCGCATCGAAGACGTGGTGCGCCGGGGTGCGGCCGCTCTTGTGGACGTCGCGTGCGTACTCCATGGCATCGGGCCCGGCGATGAATCCGCCATAAATGCACGACAGCAGCGAATTAGCGCCCAGGCGGTTCGCGCCGTGGATGGAGTAGTCGGCTTCGCCGCAGGCGTACAGGCCCCCGATGTTGGTGCGCTGCTTTAAGTCCACCCACAGGCCGCCCATGGTGTAATGCATGCCGGGGAAGATCTTCATCGGCGTGTCGCGCGGATCGTCGCCGACAAACTTCTCGTAGATCTCGAGGATGCCTTCCAGCTTGCGGTCGAGGACCTTGCGGTCGATGTGCGTAAGGTCGAGGTAGACCATCGGCTGGCCATCGATGCCCAGCCCGAGCTCGTAGACGACCTTGTGAATGGCGCGGGTCGCCACATCGCGCGGCACCAGGTTGCCGTACTTGGGATACCACTCCTCCAGGAAGTACCAGCGCTCGCTGTCGGGAATGCTCTTGGGATCGCGCTTGTCGCCCGGCGTCTTGGGGACCCACACCCGGCCGCCTTCACCGCGCGCCGATTCCGACATCAGGCGCAGCTTGTCTTCGCCGGGAATACATGTCGGATGCACCTGGATGAACTCGCCGTTGGCGAAGTACGCGCCCTGCTGGTACAGCGCCGACTGCGCCGACCCGGTGCAGACCACCGAGTTGGTCGATTTGCCGAAGATAGCGCCGATGCCGCCGGTCGCCATGATGACCGCTTCCGCCGGGAAGGTCGCCACCTGCATGGTGTGCAGGTCCATGGCGCAGATGCCGTGGCATTCGCGGTTGTTGTCGAGCACGGCGGAGAGGAATTCCCAGGCTTCGTACTTGGTGACCTTGCCTTCGGACTCGTAGCGGCGCACCTGCTCGTCGAGCGCGTAGAGAAGCTGCTGGCCGGTGGTGGCCCCGGCAAAGGCGGTGCGGTTGTAGAGCGTTCCGCCGAAACGACGGAAATCGAGCAGCCCTTCCGGCGTGCGGTTAAACGGCACGCCCATACGGTCGAGCAGGTCGATGATACCGGGCGCCATCTCGCACATCAGCTTCACCGATGGCTGATTGGCCAGAAAGTCGCCGCCATAGATGGTGTCGTCGAAGTGTTGCCAGGTAGAGTCGCCTTCGCCCTTCAGGTTCTTGGCGGCATTGATTCCACCCTGCGCGCATACCGAGTGAGACCGCTTGACCGGAACGATGGAGAACAGGTCGACGTGACCGCCCATCTCCGCAACTTTGATGGTGGCCGCAAGTCCCGCCAGTCCCCCACCGACAACAATGATCTTAGGATGTGCCATAGTAAGTAATCAGCAATTAGCAATTAGCAACTAGCAATTAGTCATCAGAACCGACCCTGTCGACCTGCTGCGCAAAACACAATTACCTAGAAGAACGACGTATCCGGCGCAATTGCCGGGACCTGGTCGGCTGGGGTCCGCACAAAGCCGGCGATGGAATACACGCCGATACCGACCAGCGCGATCGCCAGCGCCAGGCAAACATAACCAAACTTGCGCCGTGCCCGCTCGCCAACCGTGAATCCCCACTTCGCGGCGAACAACCACACTCCATAAGAGAAGTGCCACGAAACCGCGACAATGCCGACCAGATAGACCGGTATGGCCAAGGGTTCCTTGAACTCCCACCACACTTTGGAAAAGGCGTAGCCGTAGCCGCCGTTCATCAGATGCACGCCGGTGAAGCGCATATCGATGACGTGATAGGCGATGTAGGCCAGCGCGATCAGGCCCGTCCAGCGCTGCGCGGTATACAGCCAGTTGCCGGTCCAGGGATAGTCGCCGACATTCGATTCGCCGCGATACCAGATGTAGACCCCATACAGTCCGTGGTAGAGCAGCGGAATGAAGATGAAAACCCACTCCAGCACATGCACGAAGGGCAGGCTGGTGAGGAACTTCACCTGGTCGTTGTAGGCCTGTACCCCACGCATGGATTCGGAATTCGAGATGAGGTGCTCGATCAGGAAGGCCCCGATGGGAACGATGCCGCTGAGCGAGTGCAGCCTGCGCAGAATGAACGAAGAGCCCTGGCCCGCTCTGAGCGGGGCCACGCCATGATGAACCGTTGCCGAACTGGATTCGATAGGACTGGCGGTAGAAGCCACGACGCCGAACTCCTTATGATTCGCAGAGATGAATGCGCGAACCTTTGATTATCAAATTCGCTAACAGAGCAAGTCAAGAAACCTGGTGACGTACCTTGAACTTTGCGAAACCCGACAGCGCAAACCGCTCGCTCGTAATGAGGCCTCTCCAGAGTACCCGACCGGTGCGGCCAGGGGCGGGTGATGTTGGTCACAGCTATTTGTGAGGATGCCAAAAACGGCCCTGGAGATTCGGCCACGCCTCATTGGGCCTTGTGAGGATGCTGCTCGCGCAGGTGGTCGGCCCAATCGAGAAATTGCCGGAAGGCGGCGCCGCGATGGCTATACTGCGCCTTCGCTTCGGCGGTGATCTCGGCGAAGGTCTTGTTGATCAGGGGGAAGAAGAACAGCGGATCGTAGCCGAAACCGTTCTCCCCGCGCGGGGCATGAAGAATGATGCCTTCGGCTTTGCCGTGAAACGCCGCCAGGCTGTGGCCGTTGCGGGCGACGGCAATGACGCAGACGAAGCGCGCCGTGCGGAATTGGTCGGGGATGTCATGCAGTTCGCACAGCAGGCGTGCGTTGTTGGCCTCGTCGTCGGAGTTGGGAGCGTCTTCGGGAGCATGAACCTCATCCGCCGCATAGCGGGCTGAGCGCACGCCAGGCGCGCCATGCAAGGCATCCACTTCCAGCCCGGAATCGTCGGCGATGACCAACTCCCCGTCAGCGTACTTGCTGTAGTGCTCGGCCTTCTTTCGGGCGTTGGCCGCAAAGGTCGCGCCGTCTTCTGTGACGGTTGGGATCGCGGCAAATCCGGGGAGCGTAGCGATCTCGATGTTGTGTGCCGAGGCTGCGCCGACAAGGTCGCGGACCTTGCCCGGGTTGGAAGTGGCGACGAGGACGCGGCGCATGGTCCGCCTATTATTTCATTTGATTGTCATCACGAGCGAAGCGAGGGGTCTACTCTCGCTGGCGCGACCAGCGGCTCAGCTCAGGGGAACCGCTTGCGCCCGGACGCGAGAGCAGATTCCTCGCGCCAAACGACGGCGCGCGTAATGACAATCAAGAAAGGGCCCTCGGGATGACAAACCGGAAAGCCCATGTTTGTCGCAACAGCAAACCCCGTTTATCATCATCGGTTTGGCCGATGCACCTCTGCCCTGTGACGCGCGTCCTAGCTGGCAGGCCCGGCGCGTATTACAAGGAAGTGTAATCAGGGGTGCACTGTGTCACTTGAGCCATCGCATGAATCTCATCCTTTATCGCTTCATCTGCCCCATCTTCCGCACGAGGCCCACATGCTAAGGTCGCTGTTCATCGGCCTCTCCGAAAACAAGCCGCTTCGCCACTTCGCCGAAAACTCCGCCATGGGCCTGCGCTTCTCCAGCCGCTTTGTCGCGGGGACGCAGCTGCCAGACGTCATCCGCGCCACCGAGGCGGTGAATGCTTCCGGGGCGACGGTCAGCATCGATAACCTGGGCGAAAACGTCACCAACGCCGACGAGGCGAAGCACAGCGCTGAGCTTTATCACCGGATGCTGGACGAGATCGCCTCGCGCCAGCTAAACGCCAATATCAGCCTCAAGCTGACGCACATGGGGCTCGATGTCGATGCCGATCTGGCGTTCCGGCAGGTGACCGAACTGGTCGACCACGCAGTGAGCATTAACAACTTCCTGCGCGTGGACATGGAAGGCTCGCCGTATACCCAGAAGACCATCGACTTCGTGCGCGGGCTGCACCGCCTTCCCGGACATGACAAGAAGATTGGTACCGTCATTCAGTCGTACCTGTACCGCAGCGAAGACGACGTGAAGACACTGGTGGCTGACGGCATTCGCATCCGCCTGTGCAAAGGCGCCTATAACGAGCCGGCGGACATCGCCTTCCCCAAGAAGGCGGATGTCGATGCCAACTACGTCAAGCTGGCCAAGATGCTGCTGAAGAGCGGCATCTATCACGGGCTGGCTACGCACGATGAGAAGATCATCGCCACCATGAAGCAGTTCGCGACGACGGAGAAGATTCCGCCGACCGACTATGAGTTCCAGATGCTCTACGGGGTGCGCCGCGATCTGCAGGAGCAACTGGTGCGCGAAGGCTACGGCTTGCGCGTGTATATTCCGTTCGGGACGGAGTGGTATCCCTACTTCATGCGCCGCCTGGCCGAGCGCCCGGCAAATGTGTTCTTCATCGCCAGGAACATGCTGCGGCGGTAAGAAGAGAGTCTCACCACGGAGGCACGGAGAACGCAGGGAAAGCGGGCGGGACCTATGATGCTTCTGCCTCGTCCTCATCATCAGCGACAGGTTGTCGTCACGAACTGCTTGTTTGTTTTGTCATCACTTTTTTTGTTTTGTCATCACGAGCGAAGCGAGGGATCTGCTCTCGCTCGCAGCGGAGCGAATCATGCCACGTGAATGGCGCTTCTTCGTGTACCTCATGGCCAGCTTGTTCCGACGAATCTACACCGGGGTTACCAACGACATCTTCCGTCGCGTCCTCGAGCATAAGCGCGGGCAGATCGAAGGCTTCACAAAGCGATACAACATCAATCGGCTGGTTTATTACGAAGAGTTCCGCTATGTGGGCAATGCGATCCGTCGTGAGAAACAAATCAAGGGACTCGATCGCGCCAAACGCGTGGCCCTGATCGAGCGCGACAATCCAACGTGGGACGACCTGGCTGAGGAGTGGGGAAAGCCGACCGCGCCAATCACGCTTATCCTGTCGCCACCGAGAACAGATCCCTCGCTGCGCTCGTGATGACAAACGAAAAGCGCTTCGCGATGGGGAATTTCATCGTTGGCTCGACATACTTAGACCTACATAGACCCACAACCTCGGTGCCTCCGTGCCCCTGTGGTGAGACGCCGCTGCTCTCTCTGCTATTCTCGCGGCGTGGCGAAAAAGAGCATCCCTAAGCCTCTGCCCTCCGTCAGCATCGTCGGGCCGGGGAACCTCGGCACTGCGCTTGCCGTGGAACTCGCGCGGGTCGGCTATCCCATTCGGCAGATCGTCTCCCGCGCCACATCGACCGGGGTAAAAGCCGCACGCGCGTTGGCGCGACGGGTGAAGGCACAACACGTTTTCATGGGACGGGCTTCGCTCGACAGCGATATTGTCTGGCTCACGGTGCCTGACGACGCCATCGCCGAAACGGCCGAGCAGTTGGCGCCGTCACAGTCATGGAAGGGAAAGATCGTACTTCATCCCAGCGGAGCCATGACCAGCGACGAGCTTTCCGCGCTGAAGAAACGAGGCGCCAAAGTTGCGTCGGCGCATCCCATGATGACGTTCGTGCGGGGACGCAAGCCCACCTGGCGCGGCGTCGCCTTCGCCATCGAAGGCGACCGGAAAGCTTCGCAGACTGCACGAGCCATCGCAAAAAACCTCGGCGGCGAACCCTTCGAAATCCAGAAGCGGAACAAGGCCCTCTACCACGCTTTCGGAGCTTTTGCCTCGCCGCTGGTGATCGCATTGATGAGCGCCATGGAACAGGTCGCCGAGGCGGCGGGCGTTCCGCCCAGGAAGGCCAAGAAGATGATCTGGCCTCTGCTTTCGCAGACTCTTCGGAACTATCTCGAGAAAGATGGGGCCATGGCTTTCAGTGGGCCGCTGGCGCGCGGGGATGTGAAGACTGTGCGCAAGCACCTGGCGGAATTGCAGCGCACACCCGAAGCGCGAGATGTGTATCTCGCGTTAGCCAGGGCGGCAATTCAGAGGTTGCCGGTGAAGAACCGGAAGGAACTGATGGAGGAGATGGGTAGAGCCGACCTTTAGGTCGGCGTTTCGCCGCTCCCCAGAAACGAAGGGTGGCGGCCCGGAGCGCCGCTCTACCTACCGCCCGGTGAACAAATGCCCCATCTTCTCTTTCTTAGTGCGCAGGTAGTGTTCTGCGCTCTCGTAGGGTTCGACTTCGGCAGAGACGCGCTCGACCACTTCGATGCCGGCATTCTCCAGCGCGGCCACCTTGTCGGGATTGTTGGAAATCAGCCGCACCTGCTTCACCCCGAGCTGCTTCAGCGCTTCGGCGGGCAGGGCGTATTGGCGGTAGTCGGCGTCAAAACCTAACTGCTCGTTGGCTTCGATAGTGTCGAGACCCCTGTCCTGCAACTCGTAGGCCTGCAACTTCGCCATGAGCCCGATACCGCGGCCCTCCTGCTTCTCATAGAGAAGAATGCCGGCGCCAGCGTCGGCAATCATCGACAAGGCCAGTTCCAGTTGCTGGCGGCAATCGCAGCGCATGGAAGCGAAGACGTCGCCCGTCAGGCATTGCGAATGAATGCGCACCAGCGGCGGCGCACTGTGAATGTCGCCCATGACCAGCGCGACCGCGGTCTCCTTGCGGGGTTCGGCCTTGCCATCGGCGGCGTTGCCGTTGGGCTTGGCGGGAAACTCGCCCTCGAAGCCGTAAATGCGGAACTGTCCCCAGCGTGTAGGAAAGTTGGCTTCGGCGAGTTTGCGGACGTTCGGCTGACTCACGTTGTAATTATAGCTATCCCAGGTGCTATACAGATTGCCTGGCACGCGTTTCATCCCCATGATTGGGCCAAAGCCCGCACGCTCTGCTATGCTCTCGGGTTCTCTCTCCGGAGGTTGCATTGCGTATCAAAGCCCTTCTTATTGCCCTGTTAGCGTTCCCCTTGATAGCAACAGCCCAACAAAGCTCTCCTGCCAAAGCCGCCGAGCCGGTCCTGCCGTACTCGCCCAGCCTCAACCTGAATGACATGGACCGCGGCGTGGATCCCTGCGCGGACTTCTACACCTACTCCTGCGGAGGCTGGATGAAGAACAATCCCATCCCACCGGACCAGACATCGTGGGAGGTCTATAGCAAACTCTACGAGGATAACCTCGCTTATCTGCGCGGCATTCTCGACCAGGCGGCGGCGGAGAAAGACCGTGATGCGGTCACGCAGAAGATTGGCGATTACTATGCGGCGTGCATGGATGAGGCCAGAGTCGAGAGCCTGGGCGCGAAGCCGATGCAGCCGGAGCTTGAGGCCATCGCCCACCTGAAGAGCACGGATGAACTGGCGCCGTTGATCGGCAATCTGCAAATGGCGGGAGTAAGCGTGCTCTTCCGTTCCGGGCCGGAGCAGGACCCGGACAACTCCGATGCCATGATCTTGGAAGTGGCGCAGGGCGGCCTCGGGCTTCCGGATCGCGACTATTACCTGAAGGACGACGCCAAGTCCAAAGAAACCCGCGAGCGCTATGTTCAGCATGTGACGAAAGTCTTCGAGCTGCTGGGTGATTCGCCCGAGGTGGCGAAACAGAACGCCGCTGCCGTCATGCGCATGGAGACGGACCTGGCAAAGGCGTCCTTGACCCGGGTAGAGCGCCGCGATCCCTACAAGCAAAAGCACAAGATGTCTCCTGCCGACTTGAACAAAATTGCGCCCAATTTTGACTGGACGGCGTTCATGGCGACGGCCAAAGTGCCGCAGGCGGACGTGCTCAACGTGGGGTGGCCGGCATTCTTCGAAGAGGTCAACAGCCAACTGAAGTCGGAGTCGCTGGCAGACTGGAAGGCTTATCTGCGCTTTCACGTGGCCAACTCGCAGGCGCCATATCTTTCGTCTCCGTGGGTGAATGAAGACTTCGCGTTCTACCGGCAATACCTGCGTGGCGCCAAGGAATTGCAACCGCGCTGGAAGCGTTGCGTGCAGTATGTCGACGACGACCTGGGCGAAGCGTTGGGCCAGGTCTACGTGCGCAAGACGTTCTCGCCCGAAACCAAGGCGGCGACGCTCGACATGACGCGGCGCATTGAAGACGCCATGGCGCTGCGCATTCAGCAGCTCACCTGGATGAGTCCTGCGACTAAACAGCAGGCGCTCACCAAACTGCACGCCATCCGCAACAAGGTCGGCTATCCCGACAAGTGGCGCGACTACAGCTCGGTGAACATTGTGGCCGACGACTTCTACGGCAACAGCCTGCGCGCCACCGAGTTCGAGACCCATCGGCAGATCAACAAGATCGGCAAGCCGGTGGACCGCACCGAGTGGGACATGACGCCACCCACGGTGAACGCTTACTACAACCCGCAGATGAACGACATCAACTTCCCGGCGGGCGTGCTGCAGCCTCCGTTGTACGACCCGAAGATGGACGACGCGCCCAACTACGGCGACACCGGGTCGACCATCGGGCATGAATTGACGCACGGCTTCGACGATGAAGGCCGGCAATACGACGCCAAAGGCAATCTTAAGGACTGGTGGACCAAGCAGGATGCCGAGCAGTTCACCAAGCGCGCGGATTGCGTGGTCGATCAGTACGGGAAATATGTGGTCGTGGACGACGTGCACATTAACTCGAAGCTGACCGAGGGCGAAGACGTTGCCGACCTGGGAGGGACGATCCTGGCCTATATAGCGTGGGAAGACGCAACCAAAAGCCAGCCACTCCATCCCATCGACGATCTCACGCCGGAGCAGCGCTTTTTTATCGGTTTCGCGCAGTGGGCCTGTGAGAACGACCGGCCGGAGAATGCACGGCTGCGCGCGGTGACCGATCCGCATTCTCCGGCGAAGTACCGTATTAACGGTGTGGTGGTCAACATCCCGGAGTTTGGCAAGGCCTTTGGGTGCAAGCCTGGGTCGCCGATGGTGAAGCCCAGCGACAAGGTTTGCCGCGTGTGGTGAGGGTCTACTTCACCCACGCTTTACGGAAGATGGCGAGCGGATCGCTGCTGAGCTTGGGCTCGACATCGAGGTAGCCGTCGCACAGCACCCAGTAGTACTTCTTGAGCAGCTCGATGAGCAGATCCAGTGCGCCATCGAGCTCGCGTAGTGCGGGAGCCAGAGCACCCGGGGTTCGCTCACGTGCCAGGAAATGCGGCTCGATCTGCTGCTTCAGATGAGCAGCCATCTTGTCGAGTGCGGCCGCATCATCGGCCAGCTCGCGGGCATTGACCTTCTGATGAAATAGCTCAGGATAGTCGCCGAGTTGCACGATGGTGCGACGAAGCGACAGATTTGCCTCCGGCGCCGACAGCCGGCGCAAACGCATGGTGGTGGCGTCGGCGTAGGCTCCGCGAAAGAGTTCCAGGAAGGCGTTGTTGTTCCCTGCCAGATCGGGATTTGGTTGCAGGACCTCGCTCTCCAGGCGGCGGTACAGCTCGCGGTCGGTGACCAGCCCGAGCACCTGGTTGCCGATCTCGCGCAGCTCGCGGGAGGCGCGTTCACGAAATTGCTTTTGGTTCAGCATGACCCCGCAGTCTAGCCGAGGCTACTGCTACACATCTGTGAGGTCGATCACCGGCCAGGAAAAAACAAAGGCGACGCGTAGCGTCGCCCGGAGGCGCGGTCGAACCTACCGCCGCCCTGGCCTGAATAGGGAAGCTACTTCTTCTTGGTCTTGGGGGCCTTCTTGGCTGCTTTTTTAGGCGCTTTTTTCGCTGCCTTCTTCGCTGCCTTCCTGGCCGGCTTGCCGGCGCCCTGTCCGATACTTCTTGTTCCGGGTCTCTGGGTCCCACCGCCTCTGGCAAAAATTACCGGTGGCGGAAAGATCATGCTCGATGGTTCCACATACTGAAGAGACATCTGGCTCTCCTCTGAGGTTCTCCCTTGTTGGAGGCGCACGTTCGGTTGTGCGCTGCCGAAACATAGCACGCCAGAGCACAACTGGCCCACAAAATGTTCTGCTTTGGCAACCCAGGCGTTAGCGGAACGGGTTCGGTTGCCGGAAACGCCCGTGATAGCTGTGACGCACCGCACTGAAAGTAGCTCTCTGGCCGCCCGAAGATAGCAGACATGATTGCTACCAGAGCTGTGCTCGATCTCCAGCGGATTACCAGCTTCACCCAGCTTCGCGCCCAGGCCCGGCAGACGGGGCCCCGGCGACTGGCAATTGTTGTCGCCGATGACGAAGTTGCCCTGACGGCGGCGGACCAGGCTTTGCAGTTGGGGATTGCGACTCCCGTCCTCCTGGGGAATCTCGACAAAATTCGTCGCAAGGCCGAAGATTTGGCGCTCTCGACCCTGCTCTCCAAAGGTGAACTTGTCGGCACAGATGACGCTCCTGCCGACGCGGTGAGAATGGCGCGTGCCGGCCATGTCGATGTCCTGCTGAAAGGACACCTGCGCACCGACGAGCTGCTGCATGCCGTCCTGAACAAGGAAACGGGCCTGCGCACAGGCCGGCTGCTGAGCGACGTCCTGCTGTACGAAGACACCCTGGCCGGCGAGCCGCGCCTGGTGGGGATCACCGACGGCGGCCTGAACATCCTGCCGAGCCTGGAGCAGAAGCAGCAGATTGTGGAGAACGCCATCGAGGTCATGCGCTGCCTGGGACTGCGGCGTCCCAGGCTGGCGATCATGAGCGCGACCGAGGCGGTGAGTCCGTCCGTGCCTTCGACCGAAGATGCGCTTCGTCTTACCCAGATGGCTGAGGCTGGGCAGTTCGGTGAGGTCGATCTCTTCGGGCCGCTGGCGCTTGACTGTGCCCTGCTGGAATCGGCGGCGCGGGCCAAAGGGATCACCCATCCCGTCGCCGGCCACGCCGACTGCATGGTCGTTCCCAACATCGAGGCCGGCAATCTGCTGGGCAAGGCGGTCAAGTATCTGGGCGGCTCGCAATGCGCGCATGTGGTCGTAGGAGCAAAGACACCTATCCTGATTCCATCGCGGGTGGAGAGCGTGGATGACAAGGTGAACTCCATTGCCTTGGGGGTGCTGTTTGCCCGCCGCTGAATTCCGCGTCCTTGCCATCAACCCCGGCTCAACCTCAACCAAGTTCGCACTCTTTCTGAACGAACGGCCTGTGCTGGTGAAGAGCCTCCGGCACAGCGAAGCCGAGATGGCCGAGTTTCGCGACCGCTCCATCCTCGACCAGCAACAGTTCCGAGCGGCGCAGATTGAGGCGGCGCTCACAGAAGCCGGAACCGACATTGGCGAGTTGAGCGCCGTGGTCGGACGCGGTGGGCTGCTGCCTCCACTGGCCAGCGGCACCTACGAAGTCAATGCCGAGATGCTGGAGGAGCTGCGGCTCGCGAGGCGTGGCGAGCATGCATCGAATCTGGGTGCCTATCTCGCGCGCTCGCTGGCCGACAAGGCAGGCGTCAAGGCATACATTGTCGATCCGGTAAGCGTCGACGAGTGGCCTGCGATTGCGCGCCTCTCAGGAACTGCACTGCTGGAACGGCAGTCGTTGTCGCACGCGCTGAACTCCAAGGCCGTCGCCAAGCGCTATGCGCGCGAGCAGGGCAAGGCTTACGCGTCCCTGCGGCTGATTGTGGCGCACCTGGGCAGCGGCATCTCAGTTTCGGCGCATGAGAACGGCCGCATGGCCGACGCCACCAATTCGCGTGAGGAAGGCGCTTTCTCCACCGAACGCGCCGGCGGTGTGCCCGCAATGCAGATGCTCGATTTGTGCTTCAGTGGCAAGTACACGAAGAAACAGGTTGAAGGGCTGCTCTGCCGCGAGGGAGGTTTGCAGTCGTATCTCGGAACCAAGGACCTGGTGGAGGTCGAGCGCCACATCGATTCCGGCGACGAGTCCGCAGCGACGGTCTTCAAGGCGATGGCCTACCAGATCGCGAAAGAGATCGGCGCGATGGCTGCCGTGCTCTGCGGCAAGGTGGACGCGATTTTGTTCACCGGCGGCATGGCGCACTCCGAGCGGCTGGTGTCGGCGCTCGGTGAATACGTGAAGTGGATCGCTCCCATTACCATCTACGCGGGAGAAGATGAGCTGCAGGCGCTAACCGAAGGCGCGCTGCGCGTATTGTGTGGAGAAGAGCGGGCGCGCAAGTTTGGGCACACGCCCTAACGCACGACTTCGAATTCCACCGGCAAGGCCTCCGCCGACTTGAAATCATCGATCTCGTGCAGTTGGTAGATGTGGGTCTGCCCGCACGTTTTGCAGCGCATCTGAAACTTCGCCGCGAAGTTGAACTGGAGGGTCGGCTCGTCGGAGGAGGTGGAATCGTACGGCACGTCCTTAAAGATCTGGCGCCGTTTACATCCCGGAGTTTTGCAGTCGGCACACCAATAAAGATGCACAGTGTCCTCGCTTACGCGGCCGTAGACGAGTGGCTCAAAGACCGGCCGCGTGCGAGGGATTTTACTCGTAAACTGTCACCCGAAGTAGATTAACTACTTGGTTATCTTGGCGGGGCGTCCAGCCGCTCCCGCTGGTCGCGCAACTCAGTATCATCCAGCCAGGCGCCAACGTAACTAAGACGCCTTTCGCTCCTCCGCCCTGGTCTTAGCCGCTTTTTCTGCCTCCTTCTTCAGCACGCCATGTTCACGCTTGGTCTCAACCGCTTTAGCCGCTGCTGATTTAAGTTCGCCGCGCTCGCGTTTTGTCTCAACGGCTTTCGCGGCGGCCTCCTCGCGGTTCTGCTGCGGATGGGCCCCAAGTTGGTGCCAGTTGGTTTCGGAGAGGTCGACGTCGTAGTGACGCGCGGCCTTCTCGATGTTCGCGAATGCCAAGGCCCGGTCCTCGTCGGACACATCGGTGACTTGATCAAATCGGGCGACAGCATTGCGTACATGGGTTGCATCGGTCATCGGCTCTTTCCGCTGTTTCGGAAAGGCGAAGACGCTGTCGGGCAGGTTGCTTCGCATGGGGAGATTACCGTGCTCCTCGTGGGCTTTCCAGGTTGCTTCGGGACCTTTCACTGTTCACCTCCACCCGTCGTGGTTCCGCTTGTAATGGCAAACGCTGATCGACGCCAACGAAAGACCATAAGTCGACGGTATAGGTATTTGGACGCAGCCAGGCAGCCAGCGGGTTTGCTTCCGGCGGCGACCTCAAGACCGCAAGTCCCCTTTAGAATGGGCGAGAGGCAAGGTACGAGAGTTGTCGGCAAGCTGTTGGAAGGAGGACCTGTGACCCAGCAAAGCGAATCCCGGCGCCGGTTTCTAATGACCACTGGATTAGCGGCGGGCGCGCTCCTGTTGCCATCCGGGAGCATTGCGCAAGAAGCGATGGAGTGGGGGCAGCCGCAGAGCGAGGCGGCCAATTCTGCCGTGGCCGATTACACCATCCGCATCGCCGTCACGCCCATCGAACTTGCTCCCAACCGCATTATTTCTACGGTCACGTACAACGGGCAATTCCCCGGACCGCTACTGCGTTTCCAGGAAGGCAAGCCCGTTACCATCGACTTGATCAACGACACCGACGTTCCCGAGCAGTTGCATTGGCATGGCCAGAAGGTTCCCACCGACATAGATGGAGCGGCTGAAGAAGGCACACCGTATATCCCGGCCCACGGTAAGCGCCGCATCCGCTTCACACCGAATCCCGCAGGGCTGCGCTTTTATCACACCCACAATCGCGCAGGCGCCGACCTTTATGCCGGACAGTACACCGGGCAGGTTGGTCCGGTGTATATCGAACCGAAGCAGAATTCCGGGCGCTACGATCGCGAGGTCTTCCTCACTCTGAAAGAATTCGAGCCCACGCTGAGCCGTGGCGGCGACATGCCTCAGAACTTCCTGTCTCCTTCCGCCAGGGTGAAGGAATTGGAAGAGCAAGGCGAAAAGGCCATGCAAGCATCGCTTGCCAAGGGTATGCCACACGGGTACGAGGTCGGCTACG
Organism: uncultured Acidobacteriaceae bacterium; assembly: GCA_963815775.1. Lineage (GTDB taxonomy): Bacteria > Acidobacteriota > Terriglobia > Terriglobales > Acidobacteriaceae > CAVVDY01. The sequence goes on from CAWFIB010000031.1 coordinate 70,704, forward strand.
GCGCTTTCACCATCAACGGCCGCATGCTCGGACATGGGGCGCCGGTGCGCGTGAAGCAAGGTGAGCGCGTCCTCTTTCATGTTCTGAACGGCAGCGCCACCGAAATCCGGAGCCTTGCGTTGCCCGGTCACACGTTCCATGTTGTCGCCATGGATGGCAACTCCATTGCAAAGCCGGTGAGTGTTCCGGTGCTTTGGCTGGGAACTGCGGAGCGCATCTCCGCTATCGTCGAGATGAACCATCCGGGTATCTGGATCATGGGAGACCTGTCCGATGACGACCGCCATCATGGTATGGGGATTGTCGTGGAGTACGCCGGACGTTCCGGCAAACCGCAGTGGATTGCGCCTCCGCCGTTCCAGTGGAACTACGCGCGCTTTGCAAGCGGCACCGCGCCCCTACCCGACGAGAGCTTCGAGATGCTCTTCGCCAAAGACAATGCCGCCGACAAGGGTTTCAACCGCTGGACCATCAATGGCGTGGCGTATCCCATGACCAGCGCACCTGAACCTGCAACCTTTCATCTGCGCGAAGGGAAACGCTATCGCATACGCATGCGCAATGCGAGTGACGACATTCACCCCGTCCACCTGCACCGGCACACATTCGAGCTGACGAAAGTTGCCGGCCAATCCACCGCCGGCGTGATGAAGGATGTCGTAATGCTGGGAGGCTATCAGGAGATCGAGATTGCCTTCGTCGCGGACGATCCGGGGCTCACCCTTTTTCACTGCCACCAGCAGTTGCACATGGACTTTGGCTTCATGACGCTATTCGATTACGTGTAGTCGCAAACATTTTGGATGGTTCGATGGTGGAAGCGGCTTCTGCTGGGCTCAGAGACTTGAATGGAGGCCCTGGGCAGAGTCGAACTGCCGACCAACGGTTTAGGAACTCGGAAACGGCCCCTGAAAACAAGCAGGATATAGCTTCTCAGTCGGAGAATTCCGGCAAAGTCCGGCAAAATCCGCAACCCCCGCGCAACCAAAATCGGCGATGCTCTCGGTCTAAGCGGCACTCCGGGGTTGGTCGCCGATGATCCCGTTCCGAGCCCCACACGATACCGGCGCCACAAAACGGTAGTGGGCTAATTGTGTGTTGCTGATTCGCGGGAACCGCCGAGCCGCAGACGTAGTAGGACTTGATTTGGAGGAAAATGATGAGCTTGGAAACGGGAAAGAAAATAGCGGAGTTGCTACGGGACATGCCGTATTACTCCGCGAGGGCTGCGCTAGGTATTGCTCAAGGCGATGCCGGCCACAACCCGAAAGGCTAGACCGAAAGGCAGAAACACTGAAATGAGTGAAGCGAGTAACAGTGGCGCGAGTTTCACCCGCAAGAACAGCGCGTGCCACAGTCGCACTGGCTCGGTTTTCACTGTGGCGGCTCCGCGCCGGGTTGTCGAGGTGGGAGTCGGGAGGTAATCATGGGAGCGGGACGAGGAACGGTTCTTCCCGGAGGCGTACAGGTTGTGCGGCTTGGTGACGACCGGCTGCACAACGCAGGCTGGGCATCCTACATCCTTCGATTTCTTTTCGGAAGGCTTCTTGAGTCACGCCCTTACCGCGTAATGCGTGCACTAGGATTGGAGTGTCGCAGTCTGGCTCATCGCATTCAATCGCAGCATAAAAAACCTTGCTGGGTTCTGCCGTTGGACGCGGGTTGCGACCCGCTGTCAAGCCCCGAGGAAGAGAGGCAACGCCGTATTCGGTCGCAAGGCCGCATTGACTGCATAGAAGCGCAATGCGCCAGTCGTCCTTGGATGACACTCTTAGACCTAGAAATATTTGTTCTAGGGTGGAATGAAGCAGAAAGGTGGCTGTGTGGCAATCCGGGCACTCTGCCGTATAGACAAGATAAACGTTGGCCATGTAATAGCAACCCAAATCAGTCGCGGCGCGATTATACGCCCGCCACACCGAGCAATTCAGTGATGTCCCAAACACACAAGTCAAGTAAAAAGTTTGCTACACCATCCCCGGAGCTACCCTACGGGGAAGTGAACTGCCTTGAGTGTGGGCGCTGTATGTATATAGGTCAACTGATTCCGATGGTGTACGAATTTATGTGCAAGAAGTGCGGAGCGGTGAATGTATTTCAAGGGTCCATTCAACCACTTCTTGTAAAAAGGCGTCCCGCCCAGGGCGATTCTCTTGCAGTCCGCAATGACCGCAAGATACCGGAAATGGCCGCTCCGCAAGTTCCCGCTGGGACGGGCGCTCCTCAAGCAGTAGGTGGCTGAAGCTGGCGGGGTAGTTGCACATGCGGCACGGCATGAGCGTGATAACAACGAACCGGGGCGTGAATGTTGACATTGGGCAATGCTACTGAATGAAACAGCAACACACAATTTCCTTGTGCGGCGTCCGATTCGTTACGAATGCTAGTGCCCCTACGCGAACCACGCGAATCGGTGGTGTCTTTTCTCTGTTAGCCGTTCGGCAGGAATCGTTTGTTGCGGACGCGAGTGTTGTTCACCAGCCCGCCGGCATGTCGATGCGATACTTGGCCTCGTCGTCGAACAACGCAAATCCGGCGCAGTTCATCGGTGTACCTTTTCCAGGTGTAATGCCGGCGTGATGAGTGTATGGATACCACAACCAAACGTGTAATGGAGCGCTCTCGCCCGCCGGTATGAACAACGGCAGATCCTCCAGGCCAACTAGCTTTCCTTCGGCTGGGTTGATTTCGTTGTACCGAACCAAATCCTCACGGTTTAAGCTCGAAGGATCCTTCAACCGAGTCATAAACTCATCCCGCTCTTTCCAAGACAATCGGTAGTCCCTTCCGCTCCTGTTATGAAGAACATAGACCACTACGAGTCGATCTTCGTCTGGGTGGTCTTCGAGACTATCGAAGGTAGCAACGATTGCGTGGCTATTCCAGCTTTTCGGGCGGCCATGAGACCACATCCACGCGCAGGCCGCCACTAAAAGCAGCCCAACTACACACCAAGCAACCACTACAGACCGTCTTCGGCCGCTGTTCGCGGCCTTGCCCGTCTCCACCATTCCGCCTCTACCATGAAGCTAGCTCCAAGAACCGCGCGTGTCCAGCTGAATAAAAGGCTTTTTTGCGTTATGTGCGGCCCATTCCCGTTTAACGGCGTCTCGCTCATCGAGCCGAGACGGGATGTGCACAAAAACCCCGCCAAAATTCCAACCCATAGCCCCGCCGAACAAAAGCATTTACCCGGTTTGGAAATAGATGCACAAAAACAACTGTTTTAGTGCAGATTTCTCTTGACATCGAATTGGACCGGGCGCATCGTTGGCCCATGACAAACGAAAGGCAGTTTCGAGTTGCCCTGTATGCGCGCGTTTCCACAAAGGACGGCAGGCAGGACACGCAAAACCAGTTGCAGCAGCTACGGGAGTTCTGCGCGAAGCAGGGATGGCAGATCGCCGCAGAGTACATCGACCATGCATCCGGCAAGCGCAGCGACCGGCCGCGGTTTCAGCAGATGCTAGAGAGCGCAGCTAGGCGCGAATTTGATGTGCTGGTGTTCTGGTCCCTGGACAGGCTCACACGAGAAGGGGCGCTAGCGACGTTACGATACCTTGAACTGCTCACCAGCTATGGCGTCGGCTACAGATCCTTCACGGAGACGTACCTCGACAGCATCGGGCCATTTCGTGACGCGGTGATCGCCATCCTCGGGTGTATCGCGCGGCAGGAGCGCCAAAGAATCAGTGAGCGTGTTCTGGCCGGTCTCGCGAGGGCGAAGCGGGAAGGCAGGGTCGGCGGCCGTCCAAGGGTTGTCGTGAGCGGCAGCAAAATCCGCAAGCTCGCGGAACCAGGGACTCAGCGCAGTGCAGATCGGTGCGCAGCTTGGGTGCAGCCGGATGACAGTCAGCCGAAGGTTGGCCGCAGGAACCTAGTCCGAGCAGCGGTCCGATGCCGCGCTGTGTGCTCCGTGTCAGCGGTTCGCGCAGCTTGAGCGTGAACCTGATTCGCGAGAGAGTTCGCGCCGTCTTGCGAAACGCCAAGGCCAAAGGGAAGCGCCTTAGTTATGGGACTGTGCTCGGGACACCAAGTTTTCAACGATGGTAAAGTCGCGGAATCCGGCTACCGTAGTGACCTCAACTGTCATTTTCGGGACACTTGCTCGAAACCGTTGGGTTCCTGCTGGGCACCGCTCAATAGACGCCAATCGTCACGACCTGCCCGGTTCCGTCCACGAGGACATTCAGATGTCGGTCCTTATAGCTATGTGAGCGCGTACCGTTTGCGTATTTGATGATCCGAGCATTGCTACCCCAGATTTGCTTGCACTCGTTCCAAGTCATTCTCCAGGGCTGAGCGAGAACGCTGTCCAAGTAGCCGGTCTTCCTATCAAACACCAGCTCCAGTTCGCGAAACATATTTGTCGGATCGTTGTAGGCGTAGAGGTCCTCCGGGGGGTTGGATGGCGACCGTCGCGATGCCTGAGGGGTTCGCCCAACAACCTGTCAGCATCAACCTTTGTCCACTTCTTGAGCTTGCCCTCCAGATAGACGAGGCTACTGGGTCGCATCTCTTCGGCCGGGCTCTTGCCCTGGGCAGCGATTGCGGGCTTCTCTGGTGCCGGCTCCGGCTCGTAAATCGCGGATAGCGGTTTCGTTTGCGTGGCCGACATCATTCCCCGAGCGTAGTCAATGGGTACTGCGAAGTTGAGATTCTGTCCCTCTTCCAGTGTCGCAGCAGTGATGGCGATGACCTCTCCTCTGGAATTGAATACGGGTCCTCCTGAACTCCCGTGGCTGATTGGTGCCGAAATCTGAAAGTAACGATAGCCGTCGCCCATGCGAATGCCGCTTATGATGCCTTCCGAGAGGGTATTCTCCAATAGACCGAGTGGGTTGCCGAGCGTATAGATGGGCTCACCGACTTCGATTCCCGCTGACCGGCCGAGCGTTAGGAACGGCAGGTCGACGGCCTTGATCTTCAGGAGTGCTATGTCCTTTCGCTTGTCGATGTCCAGCACGTCAACAATGTCATAGGCATCTTTGTTTGCCAGCCGTACTGTTGCCCTCTTTGAGTGGGCGATTACGTGGAAATTCGTGAGTATCTTGCCGTCTTCACTGACCAGAAATCCGGAACCGGTCTTCGCGACATCCCCCTTGTCATCGAGGAGCTCAATCGAAACGACAGCAGGTGATGCTCTTTTGTAGATTTCTCCCGCGACGCTCGTCGTGCTCTGCTGCTGCGCCGGGGCAAGCGAAGGTAGCATCAGTGCCGCGATCGCGGCTGCATTCCGTACGAGCCTGGCGGATCGATCCAAGTAGCGACGGGTACTGTATCGGCTGACGAAGTTTGCCACTGGGCTAGAACTCATGCTGTCTGTCTTACAACTAAAGCGGGAGTCTGTAAGTGACCGCTGTCACCCCGCGCTGGCCGAGCGATGAGCGGCAAAGCATCTGTCGCTCAGATGGTAATTTCCTTGTAATGCTCGCGCGGAACTGCTAGCTTAGTACAAGTTAAGGGATACGAAAACATGCGAAATCAAGCGGCACCACGCCCAGTGAAGAAATCCTCACGTGTAGCATCCCGTCGTAAGCGCGGAGAAGAGAGGCTCAACAGGCCCCTCTGGATTTACCTGGACCCCGAGGAGCATGATGCTATCGAGCAGGCGGCAGCAATCGAGCGCCGCAGCAAGTCGTCCTTTGTGGCCGACGCCGCTCTGGATCGCGCCATGAACATTCTGCGCATCTACAATCAGGGCGTATCCGAGAAGCAACGCAAGCGAGGATAGAACGGTCGGGGTTGGTTCCTCGCGAATTGGAGTACAAGTGGTAGACATGCATTATTTGCTTGACACAATTCGGGGAACGGCCCTACAATAGCCTTGAGATTCAGGAAGTACGCAGACCATCTGGAGCGTTGGCACCTCCCCACTGAATCCGGTCAAGCTGGGTTGCTGAGGAGTTACGCGAGCGCGAGTACTCGAACACGCGGGAATGCGCCGAGTACCTGCGGTTGAAGCCTGGGACCTTGCGTGCTTGGCGGTACGAGGGCATCGGGCCAAACTACCTCAAGATTGAGGGAACCTGCCTGTACCCCATCAAGGACTTGCTGGAGTACCTAGACCAGCGCAAGGTCATTCCTTCCGTGCGAGCGGCTCTGGAGAATCGTCTTGGCACTCTACAGGCGCGGTAATGTCTGGCTCCGCGGAGTAGGCTTCACACTGGCCGAGCCAGTCACGAAGAGGTGGACCGTCCTGCCGGCGGAGTCCCCGGCGCTGCCGGGAAGTCCACCGGACGGTGATGGCTGGCTCCTAAAATCGGCCAAGCATTTCTTGGTGTCAGTGCCGCTCTCGATGCAGTCGAGAAGGTTATTGCGACGAGCATCCCGTGCCGATTCGTCTACAAGACGCGGGCTATAAAAGACCCGCGAAAAAAATCTAGCTCAACTCCCCCCTTTTGCAGCGTCGAGTGATAATCTAGAAAATGAGATAAAAAGGCTCGCTATAGTACGAAGTAAGTTGTCCCAGTCGAGCATCGCTCAATAGCACACTCTGGCATAGTCCCCAAGACATTCTGAACTTAGCAGCAGTGCATCGTACCCGCGCTGCTGAAGGTGCGAACCCACTCGCGTCGCTTACGCGCTGCGAGTCCAAGAATGAGAAGGAAGGAATATGCCGACACTGGTAAAGCTCTCTGCAGCCGCGTCCACCATTGGAGTCACACCACAAACGCTTCGCCAATATCTGCGACTAGGTCGTCTGCGCGAGGTGCGTTTTGGAAACAGAATTTTCATCGAGGAAGCCGAATTATGTCGGTTCATCGAAGACCGGCAGACGCAGTCCTGCGGGAACGTCAACCGTAGAGGCTGGAGGCACCCGTTGATCCGCGACGACGAGAACGACCAACTCTCGGCTCTCGCACGCGCCAATCGTCTTCACACGAAAATCATCGAAGACGCCACGAAAATCATCCCCGGCAAGCTCGGACACATTTTCAAACATGACAAGGGTGTGCTCGGCGTGCTGGTGATGCCGGAACCGCCCCGCCGACAGTACTGGGGGTGTACCCGCACAGCGCTGCTAAAGGCCGGGCTCTCCATCACCCAGGATGGGGATCAAGAAGGCGCTGCGACATTCGATCCGGACAACCCAGAACAGGTAAAGCTGGCGATTCGCGCCGCCGGAATTAGGCGGAAGCGTGCGGTCTCACCGGAGCGGAAGCAACAGCTCATACATTTGCTGCAGACCCGCAGAGGAAGGGCACCCAGCGGCGCAGGGAGCGAGCCAATGACACAGGATGATACACGGGGGCCAGTCGCCAACTTGGCGGCCTTCCGAGATGGACAACACACGCCTGGCTCTCGCCGGTGCAAGGCCGATGGTCGGCGCTGCTTATCTACCCACAAAGAGGGGGTATCGCGGGATGATTTTGGGGGTGATGCAGGGTTTTGTAGGGGTAAAACCAGCGCAAACGGGGGGTATTTGAGAGCGAAATGCCAAAACGAATTGTAGACGGAAATGGGATTTGGCGATCCGAGAAACTCCGCAAGGTCCCGAAGGAATTGAGGGCAGAGTACGTTTGGATGCTACCTCTTGCGCTGGCCAACGGGTCATTTGAATGCACGGCAGAGCGTATCTGGGCTGACTGCTACTCATACAACCGCAGCGACATAACGGTTGATGATGTTCGGGTTATATTGGGCGCACTCGAAGAGGCAAAACTTCTATTCCGATGGAACGATCAGGGAGGGCGCGCCTGGGGCTACTGGACTGGCATTGATAAGCCGGGACGACTACCCGGAAAAGCTCGCCGCGGAACGAACGAAATAGCCGGATTGGAGCCACCAGCCGACTTATTGAATAAGTTCCTTAATATCAATGGACTCCAAATACATCCTAGGGTGGATGCAAATGGATGCGACAAGCGTCTAGGTTTAGGTTCTGGTTTAGGTTTAGGTATAGGCTCTGGTTTTGGTTCTGGTATGGATGCACCCCGTATCCACCCCCCATCGGAAACCAGCACTACACCCGCCACGGAAGAGCGCGAATTTGACGGTTCCGAGTGGGCACTGAAAACTTGCAAGGCTTATCCAAGCTGGACCAACCAGGATGCAACCCAAGTTCCGCCGTCCTACGGCTATCTCTACCAGGACACGATTGACCGCGAGGCGGAGGCTAAGGGCGGGAAGCTGGCTGCGGCTGAATGGTTGCTCGGGTTGGTGCAGGAATACGCGCGGCAACATCCCGACCCCGAGGATCAGTACATCATGCGAATCGAGAATTTTCTCCGGCAGGGCTACAACGAGGTGAAAATGCCGGCCAAGCGCAAGGTTTACGTTCCCGCGGAGACGGACGAAGAGTGTGCGGTGCGGGTTCAGCGGGAGAACCGAGAGCGGCGCGCGCGGGAGAAGGCCGAGGGGTTGTGGTGATGAGCGGAGCACCGGGTTATTCAAGGCGACTGCGCAAGGATTCTGAGTGGACTGGCGAGGATGAAGTGATTGTCGCCAAGCAGCGCGAAGGGCTTATTGGATCACAGGCTGCGCGGCTCGACCCTAATAGGCTGTGGTTTGTACCGCAATGAACGGCAACCCAACACACGAAGAGTTTCAAATCAGCGCACCGCGGTTAGCGCCGATG